>JBKHKD010000021.1:0-45461 GCA_046537785.1 Actinomycetota bacterium | reverse complement strand
AGGACGCCATCGTCTTCGGCATCCACGCCGGAGTCTCTGCCCTCCTGGGTCTGCGCGCCACGCCCTAGTGCCCCGACCAGCAACGTTTGGCGGGTTCACAGCGGCCATCGTCGCCCCCAACTTCGTCCTCCTCCTCGACGAACGGGCCAGTGCGCCTTCGTCGTGCGTCCTCGCTGGATGACGACGCTGACTCGCTCTGACCCTCCCCAACGTTACTGGCCAGAGCACTAGCTCTCCCGGGGTCAGGTCGAGTGGGTTCCAGGAACCCAGCAGCACATGTCGCGTGACGTCCAGTCGACTCAAGGGCCGTGGAGGGCATCCGCCACGGCGCGGAGTTCGGCCATCAAGACGGCAAACTCCTCCGGCAGCAGGGCCTGGAGCCCGTCGACCAGCGCGTCTTCCGGTGATGGGTGGACATCGATCAACACCCCATCGGCCCCAACCGCCACCGCCGCCCGCGCCAGCGGCGCCACGAGATCCTTGCGGCCGGCGGCGTGCGATGGGTCGACCATCACCGGAAGATGGGTCATGGCCTTTGCGACTGGAACGGCGGTGAGATCGAGGGTGTTGCGGGCCGTGCTGTCGAATCCGCGCACACCTCGTTCGACCAGGACGATGTCGGGGTTGCCCTCGTTGGAGACGTACTCAGCGGCGTCGATCCATTCCTCGACGGTGGCGGCCCGCCCTCGCTTGAGAAGGACGGGCTTCTCCTGACGCCCTACCTCTTGGAGAAGGGCATAGTTAGACATGTTGCGGGTGCCTATGCGGACCATGTCGGCGTAGGAGGCAACCAGTTCGACGTCGCGGGGATCGAGTACCTCGGCGACGAAGGGAAGACCCGTGACCTCTCGTGCCTCGGCCAGGATCTCGAGACCGGCCTTGCCCAGACCCTGGAAGCTGTAGGGAGAAGTCCGTGGCTTGTAGGCATCTCCACGCAGGATGGCCGCACCCGATTCGAGGACCGCCTTGGCCGTCGCGATCAGCTGCTCCCGGCTTTCGACGGCGCAGGGGCCGGCAATCACCACGAGGGAACCGGACCCAATCTCGACATCGCCGACCTTTACGACGGTCGCATCCGATCTGAAATCACGCCCCACCCTTCTCCCGCCACGTACCTGCGGGACGACACGCTCCACACCCGGAAAGTCACCCCACGGGCTGTCCTCACGGAGAAGTGTCTCGACGCTGCCCTCGATGACGATGCGGCCATCCTCGCTTCCGACCCGGACATCCGCGCCGAGTGACCGGAGTCGGTCCACGACGACATCGACCTCCCATTCGGTCGCGTCGGGGTGCATGACGATGATCATCGGAACCCGCCCAGGTTACCCGGGCCACGTGGGATCCGGATCGGGCCACCCGGGATCGTTAGCCGACTGAAGTGGTCCGAGCCTGCTCGTTCTCCGGGCCACAGACGTCGCGAAACGGTGTCTACAACCCCGGGTTCGTCACACCGCTAACAACCGCAAGCATCACCACGCGGTGGAAGCAGCAGGCCGACCGGCGTCTGTTCGGCAGAACCAAGACCCCCGGGGGATGGGCGCGGAAGCAGCAGGCCGACCGGCGTCTGTTCGGCAGAAGACCATCCCGTCAAGCCCGATTAGACAAGGGACAAGCCCCCAAAGTCGCGTAGACCGATCTGTCCAGGAGACACGCTGCCGAAGTCGGCCTGCCATCAAAGCTGCTTGCAATAGTTAGCAGTTTGCTGTATACTTGCATTAGATGAACGAGAGCAAGCATGGCGACCTGGGTGAGTTCATCCGAACCCAGCGAGAGCGTGCGAACCTCTCCCTTCGCCGACTGGCCGACAGTGCGGGCATATCGAACCCGTATCTCAGCCAGATCGAGAGGGGAATTCGCAAGCCCTCGGCCGAGATTCTCAAGAATCTGGCCCGTGCCCTCGAGATCTCGTCCAACACCCTGTACAGCAGGGCGGGATTGATAGACGACGAGGCACCACCGCTGTCGGTGTTCGAAGCGATAGAGAGCGACGACAAGCTGAGCGGTGAGCACAAAAAGGTGTTGCTCGACATGTACCGGGTACTGGCCCGGCCAAGTGAAATGAAGTCGGACGGAGAACAGGAGTAAGCAGATGCAGACCAAGAACGTCCTGTACGCAGCGGTAGGAGCCCCCGTGGTTGCCGCCCGCAAGGTCACCGACCGGGTAAACGACCTCAAGAATCGGGTGTCCCAGGAGACCACCAGCTACACAGAAGCCGCCAACAAGGCCATCGACGACTGGGCCATTGAAGGAGAGAAAGTCGTCACCGAGATACGTGACGGCAAGGTCGTCGAGGAGATCTCCCATAAGGTGGACCTCGACCAGGCCAAGGAACAGGTGAGCAAGCTTCGTGACCAGCTCGAAGACATGCTCGCCACCTGGCGTCAGTCGTTCCGTCCGGAGGACCACAGCGAGAAGGCTCCCGCCGACAAGACCGCTGCTGAGACCACAGCCAAGGCATCGGCTGCCAAGTCGGCGACAGCCAAGAAGCCGGCTGCCAAGAAGCCGGCTGCCAAGAAGCCCGCTGCCAAGAGCACGACCAGCAAGCCGGCTGCCAAGTCAAAGGCTTCTGCCGCCAAGACGACCAAGTCGTCCACGGCTGCGAAGAAGAGCCCAGCGAAGTCGACGTCCAAGAGCGAAGGCTCGAAGACCAAGGCTTCCTGAGCTCACTCCTCCTCAACGGGAGAAGGGCCCCGAATCGGGGCCCTTCTCTGTATGAAGTATCGGTCCCTGAAGTATCAAGTATCGGGCACTTCGCTCCCTGAAGTATCAGGGATTGGGCCATACTTCATACTTCATACTTCATACTTCATACTTCATACCTTCTACCTATCTATCGACGGTTCCAGCTTGCCGGCAGCCTCGATCCAGCCTTCCACCATGGCCTCGGTGGGCAATCGTTCGACCACCTTCTGTGAGCCATTCAACCCGATGATCTTCGCCAGCAGCGCCGTCGGGTTGCGTCTCCTGAGATCCCGGAGTGTGCCTACTCCGGCCTCCACCAACAACAGTGCGTACTCCGCCCCTACCCCACGGATCCGCAACAGGTCGGCGTGATGAACCCAGAGCTGGAGATCCTTGGGGGTCAGGCCGGTCTTTTTGGAAAGTTCGGTTCGACCACGTCGGGTGGAGGCGCACTCCGTCAGCGACTTACTCGTCCGCACACCCGCCTTGCGAAGCTTTGTTGCTTCCTTGTGACCAATACCAGCGACTTGATCGATCCGAGCCATCTCGCCCTTCTAGTTCACGAAACAGATCCGATACCCGAATATAGACAAGACGAATCGATCCCCTTCAAGCTGGATGCCGGGGTTTCAGCTCGTCGACGTCGGCTTCGGTGTCGACGTCTCTCGGCGCCGACTCGGAGAACCACACTTCGTTGACCCACTCCGGATGAGCCTGCCAGAGACGCTTGGCCCCCTCGTCGCCCTCCAGTGACATCAACCGTGCCCATAGCGAGCGGTTGACCACCACGGGATTCCCCCACGAGTAGCGGTACTTGGGTATCGACACCGGCCGGCCCGATCGGGCATGAGATTCCAACAGTTCTGTAACGATATCCACCGGGACATCGGGTTGGTCCCCGATGACTATGAGAGCCTGGTCACACCGGGAGAGTCGGGTCAGGGCATCCAGAGCGACACGCAGTGAGGATGCGATTCCCTCCTCCCACTCGAGATTCTCCACTACGTAGGCCTCACCCAGGTCGGTGTCTTTGAGAATCTGATCCGCTTCGTGACCGAGCACCACCCACACTTCGTCAACCGGAAATTCGAAGGCGCGGGATACAACGTGACCGAGGAGATTCGACCGCCCCCAGGGCTCTAATTGCTTGGTCCGACCGAGGCGTCTCGACCCTCCGGCAGCCAGGACGACAGCAGCAGTGGACATACGCCGACACTAACCCGGAGACGGGCCGAAGGGCACTCGACCGCGGTGTGCCGTCAGACACTCACCGGCACCGGGAAGCGGGTGAGAGCACCGACGCCGTGTCGGTCGAGTGGCGAGGCGACCGAGATCTGGGAGACAACTCCTGCCGCGGCCACCGCCGCCTCCATCAGCGCTCCAACGACGTCGTCGACGGGAAAAAGAGGCGTCTCGCAGACCGGACAGGTGTCGCCTTCCCGGGCGAGATAGCCGCACGAATCGCAGAGGACACCGGGACGGGAGAACGGCCCGGCGACAACCAGAGTGTCGATCGCCTGTGTGTTCGCTGCCTCGAGCACCTCGCGCAGGCCAAGCAGGGCGTTGCCCCCGCTCCAGGCGGTGTCACAGACGCGGTCGGCCAGGGCAGACTGCCACCTCTCCCGCATCTCCTCGTCCATGGCCGCCACCTCGGTGCGGAGCCCTGGTAACCCCAGAGCCTGAGGGTTGACCGTGAAGGATGCTCGCTCGAGTCGTTCCAGGTAGGGGTGAAGAGTCTTGGCGATCTCATCGCTCGTCTCGTCGTGGCTCCCGATGGCGACATAGTCGAAGGGTTTGTCTACGTGCTCCTCGAGGAGACTCTCACCCGCCTGTCGCCACATCTTGACGGTGGCCTCCTCGGCGCGTGCTCGCACGGTGTGCTCCTCATAGCCAGCGAACCCTCCCCAGCTTCGATTGCCGATGTCGGTCTCGAAGGTCTCGATCTCCTCGATCACTCCCTCGACCGCAGTGAAGGTCCTGGCGTTGGCATGGTCCGCCACGATGATGCCGCAACGCAGCGAGCGCGGAGTTGCCCGGAGCGGGCGCATGTAGGGGCGCGGTCCCAGAGTCGCGGTGTCGGGAACGGAATGGCTCAATGCCTCCAAAACGAATATCTCGTCGATATCGGAAGCAAAAACGGCGTACCCGGGCGCCGAGTCGAGCTCGAGTTGGCTCGCCAGAGCGTGGATTCGCTCCGAGTCAGCGCGCACGCTCTTTTGAATTCTCCGGTCCAAGCCGGCCGCCCGGTCTCGCAGGGGCTTGGTCAGGTCGGAAAGGAGGGCAGCAAACCCGCCCGGGCTCGGGCGGCCGGCATAGAGCGAGATGAGGGAGCCACCGCCGCTTCTGAGATCGGCTATCCGATCGCCTTCCAAGTGAGCCTCCGTGTCGGGCGTCACGCCCGGGGTTGTCTGCCTGGTTGAGTCCGAACCTACACGTCGTAGCCGGGGGCGTCAGAGAGAGCGCATCAACTCAACGGTGAGTTGCTCCTGGATCCATCCGAGATAATCCATAACCTGCCGACTGTCCTCAGGGAGCTCGTCGTGGTCGGCCTCGACCTCGACTCCGAAACGCGCCCCGAGCACCAGCCGGGCCTCGTTCAGAACCCGCAGCATCGCGTCGGCTTCCTCGTCGTCCACTACCACAGGCCCCTCGCTTTCGACGATCTTCCTGAAGACGGCGCGGTCGGACTTTCGCCCTGCCTCCAGGTCCTGTCCCATGAGACGCCACCATTCCTCGTTGGCATCGGCGTCGTCGAGATACACAGGCACATTGAGTCGGTCCGCTGCGGGATCATCTCCCCGTGCGCCTATCCCGGCCAGGAGCGGCAAGACGTCGCCGAGGAACATGCGTTCCTCAGAGGTGAGCTCGACCTCGATGCCGTCGGCGGTGGCTTGAAAGTGGCTCATTGTTCGATAGTCGCCCACAGCCCGTGGTTGTGCAGCCGAAAGCAGTCGAGCTCCGCCTTCTCTCTAGGCCCATCCGAGACGATGGCCCTGCCCTCGTTGTGCACCTGGAGCATCAGCCTGGTGGCTTTGGCCTCGTCGTATCCGAAGAGCTTGCGGAAGACGTAGACCACGTAGGACATGGTGTTGACCGGGTCGTTCCAAACAACGACCTGCCACGGCCTGTCGGTGTCGACGCTCTCGTCGGTGTCGGGGACGATGACGGGAGTGGTTTGAGTGGACATATCGAGATTCAACGAACCCATCGGGCAGGACCCTCCACCTTAGGGCTGAGCCTCACACTCCCAGGACGTCGCGACAGATCTCGACGGCGGAGGCGAGGTCGGGATCCGACCACGGAATCCGGTTGATCGGGAACGGAGATCCGACGCCATCGAAGTCAGACACCGGATCCGGGTAGTCGACAACACCCTCGAGACGGATACATTCGGCGAAATCGGCCAGCTGCTCCCTTACCCGGGCCGCCAACTCAGGATCGGATGCCAGGTCGAGCGGTCCCGAGGCGATGATGTGCCCACAGGTCTCCAGAGCGTCGACGACACTTCTGTCCCCGAGGTCGAGAACTGCCACCGCCTCGACCATCCGCGGACGCCCCATGGCGTCGAACCTGACCGGGCCGAGGGTCACACCCTCTTCGGAGAGACAGGCTCGGTAGGCGTCCACACCCTCGTCGACGGAGAGGGTGGTGGTAGTGGCGGCCGGGGGCAGGGTGGTGGTGAGCTGAAAGCCATGGGGATCGGTGGGAGAGGGACCTCCGGGCCCGGCCAGGCACCCGGTGAGGGCGAGTCCCAGAACCGTCAGTGTTACGACACCGGTCCTGTCAGCCTGTCCCAACTCACTCGATGCCGTCTGCGAGGATCATGGCGATGTCTCGCACCGGGACGTCGTCGCGGCCCAGCTCCTTGACCCCGTCGTCGAGCATGACGAAGCAGAAGGGGCAGGACACGGCTATCTCGTCGGCATCGGTGGCGAGAGCCTCTTCGGCCCGCTCGTTATTGACCTTCTTGCCGGTGTGCTCCTCCATCCAGAACCTGGCTCCGCCGGCCCCACAGCACAGACCCCTGGTGCCATGCCGGGGCATCTCAACCACGTCGTTGCCCGAGCCTCCCACCACCTGACGGGGTGCCAGGTAGACGTCGTTGTGCCGGCCCATGTAGCAGGCGTCGTGGTAGGCGATCCTCTTCGGATCACCGTTTGCCTTCTTCGGTTCGCGCAACCGGCCCTGGGTGAGCAACTCGGCCAGCAGCTGGCTGTGATGGACCACCTCGTACTCGCCTCCGAACTGGGGATACTCGTTGCCCAGTGCGTTGAAGCAATGCGCACATTGGGTGATGATCTTCTTCACCCCGAGCTCCTCGAAAGTCTCGATGTTATGGAGGGCGAGCTGCTGGAACACGAACTCGTTTCCCGAACGACGCGCCGGGTCCCCGTTGCAGAGCTCCCGCTGGCCCAAAATGGCGTAATCGATACCTGCTTCGTTGAGAAGCCGGGCCAAAGCCACCGACGTTGCCGTGTTCCTGTCATCGAAGGACCCCGCGCAACCGACGAACCAGAGATACTCGGCGGAGTCCTTGCCATCCTGCCCGAAGACCGGGACCTCGAAATCGAGCTCGTCGGTCCAATCGGCCCGGGCCTGCTGACTGAGACCCCACGGATTCGACTGGTTCTCCATGGCCACGAACGCCTTGCCCAGCTCGGTGGGGAACTCCGATTCCATCAGGGTCAGGTACCGGCGCATATCGAGGATCTTGTCGAGGATCTCGATGTCGACCGGGCAGATCTCGTCGCACGCCTTGCACGTGGTGCAGGCGAACACTTCCTCGGGACGGATTCGATCGAAGAGCGACCCCGCCCCTTCGAGAACTGCGTTGGTCGATACCGGCGCCGCCACACCGGCGAGGGAGGAAGCGACCTCTCCGGACTTCAAGACGATCTCTCTCGGGTCGAGGGGCTTGCCGGTGATGTTGGCTGGACAGACCGAGGTGCACCGCCCGCATATGGTGCAGGCGTCGGTGTCGAAGATCTGCTTCCAGGTGAGGTCGGTGGCGACGCTCGCACCGATGGTGTCTATGTCGTCGACCTCCATGAGATTGGGCATCTCCCGCATCGCCCCCTTGGGCCGGTCCCGCGCCGAGAGGTACATGTTCGCCGGCGAGGTGAACATGTGACGGAGCTTGGTCAGCGGCAACACCACCAGGAACATGCCGAAGAGCGCGGCGTGACTCACCCAGAGGAAGCGATGCCAGTCGGCGGCCTCGGCTGCGCCGAAGAGGAACGACAGCGGGTAGCCGACGAACGACCAGACCTCGAAGCCGGGCCGTCCCACCAGAGAGATCCGGGCAGCCTCCACCAACAGCCCGGTGATCCCGATGAGGGCGAGGATGCCGATGATCAGCGCGTCCTGGGGCTTGGTCTTCGACCTGATCCGCCACGACGGCACCACGTAGCGGCCAACGACGGCCAATGCCAGACCTCCCAGGAAGACGACACCGGCGAGATCGAGCACCGCTGAGTAGCCCAGATAGAAGTTGCCGTGAAGGAACTTCAGGTTGGCTGGCATCAGGTGGTCGATCTCGAGCGTGACCGTGCCGAGGAACAGCACGATGAAGCTGAAGTAGATCGCCGAATGCATGATCCCCGCTTTGGGGTCGCGCATCAGCGTCTTCATCGAGAGACCTTCGTAGAGACGGTGGAGCCGCTCCCTCCAATGGCCGGTGCGGCTCTCCGGCCCGCCCTGCTGCCAGCTCTTGGCCCGAAGTGCGAATAGGTGGAAGGTGAGCCAGAGGAACGCAGCCACACCGACATAGAAAAGAAAGACCAGGGCGTCGGGAACATTGCCGAAGACCTCCCGGCCGACCTCGAAGTGGGGATGCTCGGGGATCGTCCCGATATAACCGAGAGCAACGGTCCCGAGCGCACTCAGAACCCCCAGAGCCTCCAGAGCTTGTGCCGCCGTGGGCCGTCGAACACTGACCATGGACGGCGAGTGTAGGGATTCAAGAACTCAGGCCGCACGACCCCCCGTCGGAGAAGCGAGACACCAAACCAACTCGCGGGCGAATCTCATCGATAGCAGCCCACGAGATTCGAAGCTTCTCGAATACAACCTTGACATACGAAGATCGATTGGTAATGTTGTGTTCGAAATATTCCGAATATTCAAGTCAAGAAGGACGATGACCGAACGAATTATTCCGAGCGACAGAGTTCGCGAGCTCGCCTCGGCGCGCCGGATCCCCATCGAGATCGAGGGGACGGTTACCTACGAGATACCGCTGGTGATCTGGTCGACATTCAACCCCAAGGAGACCAACACCGCCTCCGAGTTGGGTGAAGGCTGGCACGCCCATGTTCGCGAGGCGTGTCCGGCTGAGCTGGCAGAGGAGTTGCGCACTCTGGGCGGGCCGTACAGCCATGCGTGGCTGGCGATCTCCAGTTTGCTGCTGTCGGCGCCGCATCCCCACGACCCCGATCGGGTGTTCGCCTGGCTGGCGACGGTCAGCGAGCCGCGTCTGAGACGTTGGATTCTTGGCTACAGCAGCCATACCGACGACCAGGCCCTCATCGAGCAGGCGGCGGAGGGTGACCTCGAGACGGTCATTGAACTCGTTGGCGAGGATGCCGAGAAAAGGCCGGAGCTCATCGAATTCCTTCAGTGGATCCTCGAGACAGACGGGCTTCCCGAGCGCTTTGCCACCGCACTCCAGAACTTCCGAAGCCAGGTCTTCTCCGAGTTCGAGGACGAGTTCGCCGGGGCCATCGCGCGGGCCGCCGCCGCCAGGAAGGCCGCTCCCTCAAGAGGGACTGCCAAGGAAGTTGTCGAAGAGGTCACCAGCGGCATCGATTTCGAGATACCCCTCGGAACCACCCGCGTCGTGTTGGTCCCCTCGGTGCTGACCCGCCCCCTGTCGCTGATCGACGGCTATCGGGGAACCCTGATCGTCTACTACGGGATCGCCGACGAGTTCGTCAGCAGCGACCCCGAAGCGCCCCCGTCCTGGCTCGTGCGCACCTACAAGGCGCTCAGCGATGAGCGACGTCTCCGCATCCTGAGACGTCTCAGCGAGGGCCCGGCATCCCTTGACGAGCTAACTGAGATGCTCGGGCTCTCCAAGTCGACCGTCCACCATCACATCGCACTGTTGCGAGGTGCCGGCCTGATCAGGGTCCACATCTCGGAGAAAAAGACGTCCTCGAAGAAGTTCTCGTTACGAGAACAGTCCCTCACCGACGCCGCCGGATACCTCGATTCCTATCTGAAAACCACTGAGGAGCAGAAAGAACATGCTTAGAGAACTTGCCATTTCGTCGAAGCACTACCACGACGACTACATGCGACGCCACATTCGGCTTCCGGAGCCGCTGGAGCGAACCCGTCACGATCTGAGACGTGCCCTCGGCCAGAGCCTGATCCATCTCGGTGAGAGGCTCGTCAAGGTCGACCACGTCCCGGATCTGAACAAGGCCGCTTAGTGCTCTACCTCCGAACTAGGCCCTGTCTCGCAAAAGCGCTGGGGCGGGGAGCGAGGAACAGACTGAACAGCTGCACCGGAGAGCCGCTCCCGGATCTCTTCTTCCCCGAGTGAGAGATCCGGGAGGGACACTACTTGCGCGACGATCCCACCCGCTTGACCACCCGTGAGCTCAACCAGGTCGTCATAGGCACTGCCGCCACGAGCCCGATCGAACCTACGAGGGTGCGCACGATCTCGGCAGCCACGGTCTCGGAGCTGGCCACGAACCCCAACGGCTGGCCGGAGAGGGTGAAGAGGATCAACAAAGGCAGCGAGGCACCGGCGTAGGCCAGGAGCAGGGTGTTTACGGTCGACACTATGTGGTCCCGGCCCACCCTGATGCCCGCCTGATACAACTCCGACGAGTCGAGTGAGGGGTTGGCACCGTGGACTTCCCACACGGCCGAGGCCTGCGTCACCGTGACGTCGTCGAGGGCGCCGATAGCCCCGAGGACGATCCCGGCGAGTAGCAGACCGCTCAGATCGACATCTGGAAGCGAAAGCAAAAAGAACGCCTCCTCAGTCGCCAGGCCCAAGAAACCGGCCACGGCAACCGCTACCCACGAGAGCGCCGTGGTCAAGACGAGGGCGGAGAAGGCGCCGAGTGCAGCCACGTGTGTGAGCGGGTTGTAGCCGTGTGCCAGGTAGAGCGAGATCAGGGCGATGGCCCCACCTCCGACCAGGGCAACCAGGACGGCGTCCTCTCCTTGAACGATCGCGGGCAGGATGAACCAGAGGAGGATCACGATGCTCAGGGCCAGCCCGGCGAGGGCGGCGATCCCGCGCATGCGCCCCAAACCAACCACCGCCGCGCTGAACACGAGCGCAAGCACCGCCAGCAACAGACGCCGATCCCGATCCGCGTACTGATAGGTCACCGACCCGTCCTCTGCGGTGGTGGCCGACAGGAACACCGAATCGCCTTCCGTCAGACGGGGCTGGCCAGGCTCATCGGGAAACTCAAGGATGACACTGTCGCCGACCGGCTCCTCGAGCAGTGAGAACTGAAAGAGCCGACATTCGAGGGTCTCGTCGTAGGGACAGGCCCCAACCGTGGCGATAGTCACCTCGGCCCGTACGGCGTCTTCGGCGAAGCCGAACTCGGCCAGGTCGAGATCCGGTGGGTCAGTGGGCCAGAGGGCGAGGAGACCGATCAGGACCAGTACCGCTATCCCCGACATCCAGGCCGCCAGACCGCGCGGACGCTTGAGAGAGCGACGATCGGGCCCCAGGAGTCTCTCGAAGTCGGAGTGCTGATCGGACACGACGCGATGCTATGGCGGGAATGCACCCGCTCCGGGGATCTCAGGAACCAAATAGGGCACGGGCGAAGAACAGGGCATTGGCCGGTCGCTCGGCGAGACGTCTGGTCAGGTATGGGTACCACCGGGACCCAAAAGGCAGGTAGACACGTAGGGGGAAGTCTTCGGCCACCAGTTGGCGCTGAAGCTCGGGTCGGACGCCGTAGAGCATCTGAAACTCGAACGGCCCCTTCCTCGCCCTGGCAAGCCGGCGAGCCTCGTCGATCAAGACCTGATCGTGGGTGGCGATCGCGGGCATAGTGCTCTCCGCCCCCATCAGGGTCACCAGCTGCGAGGAGAATGCCGAGTCGACGTCGTCCTTGGATGTAAACGCCACATCGGAAGACTCGACGTATGCGCCCTTGCACAGACGGACATGGCCGCCGAGAGGGATGATGCGCTTCAGGTCCTCAGGGGTCCGCCGCAGGTACGACTGAACGGCAACACCGAGATTCCCCTGAGCAGCCTGGCCAACCTCGAAGAGACGGATCGTTGCCTCGGTGTATCTGGAGTCCTCCATGTCGATGGTCACAGTGGTGCCCGCCGCAGCAGCCGCCCGCCCGAGCCGCTGGATGGCCTCCCGGGCAAGACCCTCGTCGATGGCCAGCCCGAGCTGAGTCGGCTTGATCGAGATGTTGGCGTCGAGACCCACCTCGGCAATCCGATCCAGGCAATCGAGATACTCCGCGGTCGCCTGGAGTGCGGTGTCGCGGTCGTGCACCTCCTCGCCCAGCAGATCCAGCGACACGCTGAAGCCCTGATCATTCAGTTCCACGGCCACTTCGACCGCATCGTCCAGAGTGTCACCGGCGACGAACCGCTCTGCAACGGCACGTCCCAGGCGGGTCTCCGTTATCAGCTCCTCTACAGGTGAGGCGCCGGTAACCGCGAGGGTCACCCTGGAGAACAGACTCAGGCGCCGCCTCCCAGCTCGCGAGACCTCTCAGCGGCCGCACGCACCGCGTCTTCCACGAGGGCCCTGAAGCCTTTCTCTTCGAGAACGTGCATGGCCGCGGCGGTAGTGCCGCCCGGAGAGGTGACCTCATAGCGGAGTCGTGCCGGGCTCTTCTCGGTGCTTGTGAGGAGATGACCCGCCCCCCTGATGGTCTGATGGACGAAATTCTCCGCCACATCACGTGGCAGCCCTTCCCGCATTGCCGCCTCGGTCAGAGCCTCGGCGAGCAGAAACACGTAGGCCGGACCCGTCCCCGAGACCGCGGTGAGGGCGTCGAGCAACTCCTCGTCCATCACCCTGACGAGGCCGACCGCGCCAAGGACCTTCTTGGCCTTGTCGAGATGGGCCGCACCAGCCCGACTCCCCGGCGCCAACCCTGTAGCACCATCCTTGACGAGGGCGGGTGTGTTGGGCATCGCCCGAACCACCGGCACCGTGCCCAACTGAGCCTCGTAGGTCTGCGTCGTCACGCCGGCTGCCAGGGAAATCACCATCTGGTCCTCCTTAACCTCACCGGCCAGCACCTTGAGCAAGTCGGGGACGTCTATCGGCTTGACGCCGATCACAATGACGTCGCGACCTTTGATCGCCTCCAACGGTTCGAGCACTACCGGGCAGCCCGTCCTGTGGGCGAGCTCGTCCCCTCTCTCCATCCTGCGCACGCATAGGGTCACATCGTGCGGCTCCCACCCCGCGGCGAGGAGACCGGAGACCAGGGCCTCACCCATGGCCCCTACCCCGATGACAGCGACTGTGTTCCGATCCGGCACGAATGAGACTTTAGAGACAGGTGTTACCTTCGCCCCAATGGATCTGAGGACTGCCGCCGCCAAACGCGACCGACTCCTGACACGACGACTCGACCGGATCGTCCCCGAGCTGATGGGAGACCACGACATCGAGGCATGGGTGATCGACGCCCGTGAATACAACGAGGACCCGGTGGCGAGGACGATGCTGCCGTCGACCTGGCTCGGAACGGCCCGGCGCCGAACGATCCTGGTGTTCCGCGACCACGGCCAGGAGCGTGGAGCAATCTCGCGTTACCCGGTGGGGGCCTTCCCATCTGTATGGGACCCGGAAGCGCAGCCGGACCAGTGGGTTGCCCTCGCCAGTTATCTGGAAGAAGTGGAGGGGACCATTGGCCTCAACTACTCGGGGACGTTCGGCCTGGCAGACGGGCTGACCTCCACCGAGCACAGGGCCATCGCTCTCGCCCTGGGAGACCACCATGTCGAGTCTGCCGAGAACCTGGCGATCGGATGGCTGGAGACGCGTCTGGAAGAGGAGGTGCCTCTGATGGCCGAGGCGTGCCACATCGCACATGGATTTCTCCGCCGCGCCCTCTCGGGCGAGGTCATCGCACCGGGTCGGACTACGACAGAAGACGTCGCCTGGTGGCTAGCCCAAACGGCACGGGACTCCGGTCATTCCATCTGGTTCCACCCCGACGTGACGGTGCAGCGACGCGGCGATGATGCCTCAACGCCCGCGGACGAAACCACTGACCGCATCATCGAGCGAGGCGACCTCGTTCACATCGACTTCGGCATAGTCCGCAACGGCTACCACACCGACCAGCAACAGCACGGGTACGTTCTGGGGGAAGGCGAGCACGCCGCACCGGAGTCGTTCGTCACCGGGCTGAAACAGGGCAACCGGGTCCAGGAGATCCTCATGAGCGAGATGGTCCCCGGTCGATCCGGAAACGAGGTCCTGTCGTCCACGATCTTCGCGGCACGCGCCGAGGGAATTCGCCCCATCATCTACACCCACCCAATTGGGCTTCACGGACACGCTGCCGGATCGACCATCGGCTTGTGGGATAACCAGGACATCGTCGAAGGCGCCGGGGAATACCCGATCGGGGACAACACCGGCTGGTCGATCGAACTGGCGGTCGACATCGTCGTCGACGAATGGGACGGTCAACCGGGCAAGATCAAGCTCGAGGAAGATGCCTTTCTGGGCCGAAACGGCGTCACTTTTCTCGACGGCCGCCAGGAAGATCTCTGGCTCATCGAGTAGTCAGATCCGGCTACTTGCCGTCTGAGACCTTGCTACGAAGCCGACGGATCTCGTCGTAGACACCGTCGGTGAGTGTGGTCGAGGCATGTGCGGATACGCCACGAACCTCCACGTGGGTGGTCTCGGCGACGATACGCTCGGGAGCCACGCCCACTTCCTCATCCGGGATGTCGGCGTCGTCCTCGAGATCGTCGTCGGTTCCCGAGATGACCTCGTCAGGCTCGGCTTCCGGCATCGAGTCGTCACTGGCCGCCACCACGGGGATGTCCTCGTCGGGGTCCACGTGCTTCGCAATGGACCGCTCCTCTTCACTGGTCTCCCAGGAAGCGTCTTCGCTGGTCTCCTGCGGAGCCTGTTCGAGCCACATCGCATCGGAGGTTCGCCGGGATAGCCCGCCGGCCAGCTGATCGAGCCATTCCGACTCATCGTCGCCGCTGACTGCTTCGGCTACGCCGAGTCGGTGGAGGGTGTGGAAGATGCGCACTGCGCCTCCCCGACCAACACGGGACTCGAGGTAGTCAAAGGTGAAGGGTTGGACCAATGAGACGAGCATCTGCCAGTCATGAGGCTCCATTGTGATCGACTCATCGATTTCGCTGACGAGCCTCACCCCTGCGGCCTCGAATAGGCCCGCGTCGATGACCTCGCCTTCCAGTGATCGGAGTGCGGATACCTCGCCCATGACGTCCTCAACGGCGAGCCCACCGCCATCGGGACCGTCTGCCGGGCCGACCCCGAAGGAGCCGGAGTCGAGTGTCGAGAGGACGTAGAGGATGTCGGCGATCGATGCCCGATCGGTTCCCTCGTAGGTGCCCTTCTCCCCGGAGAGCTCGGCGCCGGTGACAGCGCCATCAACGAAATGAACGCGCCCGCGCCGCTCACCTTCTATGTCCAGCGAACCGGTCTTCTTGGTGACCTGCATGATCTGGAGCAGATCATTGATGCTCCAATCGGACAGCTGGCCGGAAAGATTCTGACCCTGCAAAACGTCCCTCTCTGCGAACCTCGGGATATAAAGATCGTCAAGTTGGCTTGGCGACTTCAGTCCTTTTTTGCCTCTTTCATGGCTCGCTTCTGCTCGCGTAGCACCGCCACGTCGTCAAATGCGGCTACGTCGGCGATGGACGGCCAGTCGGCCGCTTTCTCCTCCCAGCCTTCCGGGCGGACACCGAGACGCTTGCCGAGAAGACCGACGAAGATGCGCGCCTTGCGGTCCCCGAACCCCGGAAGACCCTTGAGCCGCTTTAGTAAGTCGGCACCCGAATCGGCGGTCTCCCATATGTTCTCCGCCTTGCCGTCGTATTCCTCCACGATCGCCTGGCACAGCTCCTGGGTGCGCTTCGACATTGCCGACCAGTAGCGGTGGATGGCCGGTGGTCCCTGGAAGGCCGCCGCCAGCTCGTCGGGATCCCAATTGGCGATGCGTTCCTCGTCGAGGTCCTCGCCGAGCCGCTCCTTGAGCAACTGGGGGCCGTAGAAGGCTCGCTCCATGGGGAACTGTTGGTCGAGGAGCATCCCCACCAGCAGGGCGAGCCCGTCGGTGGCGAGCAACCGGTTGGCCTGTTCGTCTTCGGTGAAAGGGAGTTGATCGGGCTTGTCCATGGGCAGCGAACCGTACCAAGCCGGCCGAGTCTGCACGCGAGCGCGCCCGATCGACCAAGATTGGGGCTGAGATGACAGATGTATACATCGTCGATGCTTGCCGCACGCCGATGGGCAAGCTGGGTGGCCAGCTCGCGCTGGTGAGGCCCGACGACCTGGCCGCCCATTCCGTGAAGAGGCTGCTCGAACGCAACTCCGGCCTCGACCCGATGGCCGTCGAGGACATCCAGTGGGGAGCGGCCAACCAGGCAGGAGAGGACAACCGCAACGTGGCGCGCATGGCCGGCCTGCTGGCCGGTCTCCCCATCGAGATACCCGGCGCCACCGTCAACCGCCTCTGCGGCTCGGGGATGCAGGCAGTGGTCTCGGCGACGCACGCCCTCCACGGCGGATGGGGCGACGTGATGATCGCCGGCGGCTCGGAGTCGATGAGCCGCGCCCCCTATGTGATCAGCAAGCCGGAGAAGGGCTTCGCCGCCGGGTTCCCGGATGCTGCCGACACGGTCCTCGGTTGGCGGCTGGTGAACCCGGAGATGGAGCGGCTGTACCCGCCTATCACACTCGGGACGACCGCCGAGGTCGTGGCGGAGAAGTACGACGTGAGCCGGGAAGACCAGGACGCCTTCGCCCTGGCTAGCCATCAGAAGGCCCTCGCCGCCATCGATGCTGGAAGATTCAGCGACGAGATCATGCCTATCGAGGCTCCCGCCGACCCCCGCCGTCGTTCCACGCGGACCATCGAAGACGACGAGGGCCCCCGGGCCGACACGTCGCTCGAGGCCCTCGCCAAGCTGAGACCCGTGTTCAAGGAGGGTGGATCGGTGACGGCAGGCAACTCGTCCCCGATGAACGACGGTGCCGCCGCATTGCTCCTCGCCACCGAGGACGGTCTCGACAGACACGGGCTCACCCCCATGGCCCGGATCGTGTCCTCTGCCGCAGCAGGCGTGCACCCCGACGTGATGGGCATCGGGCCGGTCCCCGCCTCCGAGAAGGCCCTGGACCGCGCCGGAATCGCCGTCGACGATCTCGACCTGGTGGAACTGAACGAGGCGTTCGCCGCCCAGTCCCTGGCAAGCATGAGACTGCTCGACCTCGACCCGGAGAAGGTGAACGTGAACGGCGGGGCCATCGCCATCGGTCATCCCCTGGGCGCCTCGGGTGCCCGCATCCTCACCACACTCGTCCACGAGCTCGTGCGCAGAGAGGGCCGTTACGGGTTGGCGACGATGTGCATCGGTGTGGGCCAGGGCATCAGCACGGTTATCGAGCGTGTCTGACGAAGGGCCACTACACGGCGTTACCGTCGTCGAGTTCGGAAACCTCATCGCAGCGCCTTATGCGGGCATGCTCCTGGCCGACCTGGGAGCAAGAGTCATCAAGGTGGAGCCCCGATCGGGCGATCTGGGCCGCCAGTTCGGTCCCTATCAGAAAGGCGAGTCGGCGTTCTTCATGGCCGTGAACCGCGGCAAGGAGTCGCTGGCGATCGACACCAAGGATTGGGTGGCCAAGCGGGTTCTCGACAACCTCGCCCGGAAGGCCGACGTGGTGCTGCACAATCTTCGCCACGGCGCCATAGAGCGTCTCGGCCTCGACGAAGAACGTTGCCGCGAACTCAACCCGAAACTGATCTATGCGGTGGTCTCGGCCTTCGGCCCCGACGGCCCGTACGCCAGGAGACCCGGCATCGACGTCATCTTTCAGGGCGAGTCGGGGATGATCTCGATCACCGGTGACCCCCGGGACGGACCGCGGAAGACCGCCACCACTATTGGCGACTACGTGGCCGGAACCAACATGGCGCTTTCGATCTCGGCGGCGTTGGCGGAGCACCCGAGGAAGGGCCGCCGCATCGACGTCTCCCTACGCGACGGGCTCCTCGCCGTGCAGTCCGGCTGGAACGCGATTGCATTCGCGACACACCGTCAGCCGGAACGCACCGGGACGGCGAGCCCCTTCCTCGCCCCCAACCAGGTGTTCGAGGCGTCCGACGGCCACTTCACCCTCGCCATCGTCTCCGATCGGCACTTCGAGCTGCTCTGCGACGCCATCGAAAGAGCCGACCTGGTGGAGCAGTACCCGACCAACGAAGACCGGATGGACGATCGGGATTCGCTTGTCCGCAAGCTGAGCCGGGTCTTCAAGTCAGAGGGGGTCGAGTACTGGATCGAGCTCCTGGAGCAGGCGGGGTTGCCAGTGGGGCGGGTCCTGACGATCCCGGAGGCCTTCGACGACCCCCAGGCCCGGCACCACGGGATGCTGGTCGAGTTCGAGCACCCGGTGGCGGGACACGTGCGCACGACCGGCTCGCCGCTCCGCTTCGGAGCCGAGCAGGCGAGAGCATCCTCGCTACCCCCTACGCTCGGCCAGCACACGCGTGGCATCCTCGCGGAGATGGGTGTCGACGCCGACACCATCGAAACCATGATCGAGGAAGGAAGGGCGGTCACCTCGTGAACATCCACCATGCTGCTCGCGTCGGGGACAACTGGGACGAGATCCGGGCGGAGTTGGAACGCGCCTTCCACATGAGCCGGACCGCCGCCCAGGCTGAGGAGAGCTTCGTCTATGTCGTCCACAACGACGACCTCCTGGGACGGCGAGGAGCAGGCAACGCCATGGTGGCAACCGGTCTGCTATCTGCCGCTCGCACCGCCGCCATCGAAGGGTCCCGTAAAGGGTGGACCGCCAACGTGATCGCCTTCGACGACGACGCCGACGAGGAGTCGGTGCGGGCGTGGGCGGAGAGGTTGGCCCAAGACTCCGAAGGGGTCACCGGTGAGCTGGTCCGGGTGGGATCCTCCCATATCGGCAAGGCACTGCCGTGAACGGCTCCATCGTGGTAACGGGAGCGGCCCGGGGGATCGGACGCGCCATCGCCGAGCGACTGGCCGCCAACGAGTCGTTCAACGTCATCGGCGTCGACATGGCACCCGAGCTCGGGCTGGCCGACGACGCCGTCACCCCGGTACAGGTCGACCTGACGACAGACGACGGGATAGCCGCCGTGGTCAAGACGGTCGAGGAGGCGGGTGTACCCCTGCTGGGGCTGGTCAACAACGCGGGGATCACGAGGGACGCCCGTCTCATCAACATGACCGACGAGGACTTCGCCGCGGTTCTCGACGTGAACCTCGGGGCGACGTACCGGTTGTCCAGTGCTCTCGCCGATCTCATCACCGAGAACGGTGCGATCGTGAACATCGCCTCCCGCGCCTACCTGGGCAATTTCGGCCAGTTCAACTACTCGATGTCGAAGGGCGGTGTCGTCGGCCTGACGAGGGCCATGGCCCTGTCACTGGCACCACATGTGAGGGTGAACGCCATCGCTCCCGGCCTCATCGGGACCGAGATGGCGATGACGATCCCCGACGACGTCCTCGACAAGATGATCTCAGCCATCCCGTTGGACCGGATGGGCAAGCCCGAGGAGATCGCCGACGTGGTTTGGTTCCTCCTCACCCCACTGTCGTCCTACGTCACCGGCCACGTCGTGGTGGTTGGCGGAGGCCGGTCGCTGAGCTGAACGCTTCTTCATGCTTGGGAGCCGGTATAACGGCTCTGGTGCATCGAGAAGACGTCGGCCTCAGTAGTACAGGCGGCTCAAACGCTCCGCCACCATCGCCGGCTTCTCCTCGCCTTCTATTTCGGTGGTCATGGTCTGTTTCATCTGGATGCCGCCGGGAACCTCAGCGACCTCATCGAGGGTCACCCGCACCCGGATCCTCGAGTCGACCGGGACCGGTGCGGGGAAGCGCACCTTGTCGAGGCCGTAGTTAATCGCCATCTGGGGATTCCCCACGTCGAACTCGACCTCGGCACCCATGGGCACCGTCAAGGACAGCGTGAGAAAGCCGTGGGCGATTGTCCCGCCGAAGGGGGTCTGAGCCGCCAGCTCGGGGTTCACGTGGATGAACTGATGGTCGTCGGTTGCCTCGGCGAAGGCGTCGATGCGCTCCTGGGTGATCTCCCACCAGTTGCTGACACCGATCTCCTGGCCTACCTGAGCCTGGAGCCTTTCCAGTACTTCTTCCATTCCTGGCCCTTTCTGTTTCTCTGGGAGCCGGTATACCGGCTCCCAAGCGTTAGGAAACAGATTATGAGTTGGGTAGCCGACCGGGGTCATGTACCTTGTGGGTATGGCCGACGCAACCAAGCTAATGGTTTGGATCGATCAAGACCTCTGCACCGGTGACGGTATCTGCGAGGAGATCACCCCCGACGTATTCGTCGGTCGCGACGATGGCCTTTGGGTAGTCAAGGAAGAGTCCAAGCACTTCGACAAGACAGTCGTCTTCGACGGTGAGGACGCTCCCGACGGCGCCCGGGGCATGGCACGCGTACCGGACGAGCTCATCGACGACGTGATCGAATCCGCCGAAGAGTGCCCGGGCGAGTGCATCATGCTCGAGCCTTACCAGGAATCAGAAGTCCTCAACACCTGAGACACCCCCGCCTCTAACTAGCCTCCACGCCGATGCAGGTGTTACAAACCCGCCTCGACGCGCGTTCGGAGGAGTATCAGACCAACCGGGCCGCTATGGAGGAGAAGCTCGCCGAGTTCGAGCGTCTCCAGGAAGAGGCTCGCCAGGGTGGTGGCGAGAAGTACATCCAGCGCCACCGGGACCGGGGCAAGCTGCTGGCGCGTGAGCGCATCGAGCTGCTAGTCGACCAGGACTCCCCGTTCCTCGAGCTCTCCACCCTGGCTGCCTGGGGAACCGAGAAACCCCTGGGCGCCAACGTCGTGACCGGGATCGGGGTCGTCAACGGCGTCGAATGCGCCATCCTCGCCAACGACCCCACGAGCCAGGCCGGTGTCTTCAACCGGTTCACCCTGGCGAAGTCGCTCCGGATCATGGACATCGCAATGCAGAACCGCCTGCCCCTGATAAATCTCGTGGAGTCGGGTGGGGCCGACCTCACCGGCCAGGCCGACGTGTTCGTTGTCGGTGGCAAGTGGTTCCGAAACCTGACCTGGCTCTCGAAGATGGGCATCCCCACCATCGCCATCGTCTTCGGGAGCTCGACCGCCGGTGGGGCCTACTTCCCGGCGATGTGCGACTACGCCGTGATGGTGCGCGAACAGGCCAAGGTGTTCCTGGGCGGACCTCCTCTGGTGAAGATGGCCACCGGGGAAGAGTCGACCGACGAGGAGCTCGGCGGGGCCGAGATGCACTCCAAGATCTCCGGTCTCAGCGACTACTTCGCCGACGACGAGCGCGAGGCCATCCGCATGGGTCGGGACATCGTGGGCCACTTCAACTGGCGAAAGCTCGGCTACGGACCGACGAAACCCGCCGATGACCCGGTGCACGACATCGACGACATTCTCGGCGTCATCCCCCCAGACCTGCGGGTCCCCTTCGACATGAGGGAAATACTCGCCAGGGTCCTCGACGGTTCGAGGTTCGAGGAGTACAAGGCGGTGTACGGGACCTCGATACTCAACGGCTGGGGATCGGTCCACGGCTACCCGATCGGGGTCATCGCCAACCAGCAGGGGGTCATCTTCGGCGACGAGGCGAAGAAGGCCAGCGAGTTCATCCAGCTCTGCAACCGCTACGACACGCCGATCCTCTTCATCCACAACACGACGGGCTACATGGTGGGTCGGGAGTACGAGCAGCAGGGGATCATCAAAGACGGAGCCAAGATGATCAACGCCGTGGCCAACTCGGAGGTCCCCCATATCTCCCTGATGGCGGGCGTCTCCTACGGAGCCGGCAATTACGGGATGTCAGGCCGGGCCTATGAGCCTCGATTCGTCTTCGGGTACCCCAACCACAAAGTCGCCGTGATGGGCGCCAAGCAGCTCGCCGGGGTGATGTCGATCGTGGCCAGGCAGTCGGCCGAGTCGCGCGGGGAGGAGTTCGACGAGGAGGCCGATGCAGCACGTGCCGCCGCACTGACAGAGGAGATGGAGGAGACCGAGAAGGCCTTCTTCTCGACTTCGCGAGTGCGGGACGACGGGCTCATCGACCCGAGGGACACGAGGACCGTGCTCGGTATCGCACTGTCCGCGATCCACTCCGGGCCGGTCGAGGGAACCGACCGGTTCGGCGTGTTCAGGATGTAGGCACCGGATCGTCGAACTCGACGATGACATCCCGATAGCCGGTACTCAACAGGAAGTCGGTGAGCACCAAGCGGGCGTTCGCCTCGGCTTCCTCGAGAATCCCCTGTTCGATGGCGTTGTCGACCAGCACCTCGTCGGCGATGCGGCGGACGTCGGACTCGAGACCCGGGTCGCCGCTGGTGAAGATGCCCACGTCGCGCTTGAGGACCTGGGTGGCATCCTCGTCGGGATCGACGTATTGGATGGTCGCGGCCGGCACCTGGAGTTCGACCACTCCGTCCTCGTCGACCGTCACGTCGCGCACCGTCAGCTCGCCGAGGTCGACACCAGCGCCGATGCGGGCCACGGCGAACATCCGCAGGGAGTCGCCACGCGCCCAAGCCAGCCATCCCTCGTCGGTGCCTTTCTCGACGACGGTGTACTGGACCGTCTCGACCGTGGTCAGCCGGGCGAGGTCTCGGATTGCGGTGATGGTCACGGGCCCGATCTCCTCGTAGGGCTCCGGAGCGAAGACATCGGCCACGTCGTCGGCGGTCGGAATGGCCGAGATGACCGTTCGGACCCCCCAGAACGTGAGCAAACCCAACCCGATGACAGCTATCAGGACGGCTACGAGGACAGACGGAAACCGAGAGCCGGTCTCGTTGTCCATGCACCTAGTTTACCTGGCCCCCGGCCCCTAACTCGGGTCCACTGATTAGCCTGCCGAGCCGATGATCTCGAAGGTTCTCGTCGCTAACCGGGGAGAGATCGCCCGGCGCATCTTCCGCACCTGCCGTGACATGGGCATCTCTACCGTCGCCGTCTACTCGGAGGCCGACAAGGGCGAGCCGCACATGCGGGAGGCGGACGAGGCCGTCCTACTCGAGGGCAGCACAGCCGGAGAGACCTACCTCGACATCGACAAGGTGGTCTCGGCGGCTAAGGAGACGGGTGCCAACGCCGTGCATCCCGGCTACGGCTTCCTGGCAGAAAGTGCCGCATTCGCCAGGGCTGTGATCTCGGCGGGTCTCATCTGGGTCGGCCCGTCGCCTGAGGCCATAGAAGTGATGGGGTCGAAGCTCGAGGCGAAGCGGCTGATGGAGGAGGCGGATGTCCCGATCCTCGACTCCATCGAGTTGAGTGAAAACGACCTCGTCAACAGTTCGGCCCTGTCTCTCGGCTATCCGGTTCTGGTGAAGGCTTCGGCCGGTGGTGGTGGCAAGGGCATGCGTATCGTCGACGATCCCAACGATCTGATCGAGGCGATCGAATCGGCCAAACGGGAAGCTGCGAGCGCCTTCGGCGACGACACCGTCTTCCTCGAGAAATACTTGACCGCGCCCCGCCACATCGAGATCCAGGTCTTCGGGGACCATTCGGGGAACGCCCTCTCCCTTCACGAGAGAGAGTGCTCCATCCAGCGGCGTCACCAGAAGATCATCGAGGAGGCGCCATCACCGGCGATCGACGACGCCACCAGGGCGGCGATGGGAGAGGCTGCGGTGAACGCCGCAAGAGCCGTGGGTTACGTGGGAGCCGGAACCGTCGAGTTCATCTTCCAGGACGGCCGCTTCTACTTCCTCGAGATGAACACCAGGCTCCAGGTGGAACACCCCGTCACCGAGATGGTGACCGGGCTCGACCTCGTCCGTCTCCAGATCGAGATCGCCAACGGCGAGACGCTGCCCGCCAGAGGTCCTCGAATCGACGGCCACGCCATCGAGGCACGGCTCTACGCCGAGGATCCCCTGAACGACTACCTGCCCGTTACCGGGGAGTTTCACCGGTTCCGTTTCCCCGAATCGCAGGGTCTGCGTGTCGATGCGGGCATCGAGGACGGGTCGCGGGTCTCGGTCCACTACGACCCGATGGTGGCCAAGGTCATCGCCCACGCTCCCACCCGGGAGGTCGCCGCGGCGAGTCTCTCCTCGGCGCTCCGCCGCGCCCACATACACGGGTCGACCACCAACCGGGCACTCCTGGTGCGGATTCTCGAGCATCCCGAATTCATCTCCGGTGAGACCGACACCCACTTCCTCCAGCGCCACGACGTGAACCAGCTCGGCCGGCCGCTGCTCGACCCGACCCAGGAGAGGATCGCCGCCCTCGCCGCAGCTCTCGCCGACCAGGCTCTGGAGCGGGAGTCCGCCACCGTCCTGCGCACGATCCCTTCGGGTTGGCGCAACTCGCCGAGCCAGTGGCAGCGGCGGGACTACTCAGGAGAGCACGGCACCCATGAGATCGCCTACTCGAGCCTGGAGCCGTTCACCCTCGAAGGGGTCGGCACCATCTCTGTAGAGGAAGCCAATCCGGAGCGTGTCATTGTCACCGTCGGCGACGAGGGCCACGACCTCGACGTAGCCCGCTACGGGGACCTGCGGTATGTCGATTCAGCGACAGGACCCGCCCATCTCACCGCCCTGCCACGTTTCCCCTCCCGCTACGCCGACGAGGCACCCGGATCGCTGCATGCCCCGATGCCCGGCAAGGTGATCCGTCTCGACGCAGTGGAAGGCGAGTCGGTGTCGGAGGGCGATGTCCTCGTCGTCATGGAGGCGATGAAGATGGAGCACACCCTCCGCGCCCCACACGACGGCACGGTCTCCCAGGTCCTCTGCGAAGCCGGCGACCAGGTGGAAGCCGACACCGTCCTCGTGGTGGTCGAGGAGGAGTAAACGCCGTTCTGTGTCGATTTATCCGTCGCTGAGACGGGTAAATCGACACATAAGCGTTTAGAAGTCCCCGAGGACGTCCAGGGCGTAGTCGATGTCGGCTTCGGTGTGGTCGGCGTTGATCTGGAAGCGGATCTCCTCGTCGCCCTTGGGGACGACCGGGTAGTTGAGACCGGTAGCCAGGATCCCGTTGTCAAACAGATGCTGGACGAGAGCGGCCGTCTTCTCGGTGTCGCGGACCATCAGCGGCACCACCGGATGCGGTCCCGAGATGGTCTCGAATCCGGCGGCGACGAGACCCGACTCGAACTTCTCCGTCATCGCCGCCAGGTGATGCAGGAGCTCCTGACCTTCCGGTGACTCGAGGATGGACACCGACATCTCCGCGGCCGCTGCCTCGCCCACCGTTATCGGGTTGGAATAGATGTACATGGGACCTTTCTCCCGCAGGTAAGTGGTGACGGTCCCCGACGCCGCTACATACCCGCCGTTGACCCCGAACGCCTTGCCCAGGGTCCCTATGAGTACGTCGACCTCTCCCCCGGTGACCTCCTCGGTGCCGCGTCCGGTCTCGCCGTAAGCACCGACTCCGTGAGAGTCGTCGACGACTACCACCACATTCTCGGGGAAGGCCCCGTCATATCGAGCCGCAACCTCGTTGATCGCGGCGAGATCGGCGTAGTCGCCGCGCATCGAGAAGACGCCATCGGTGACGATCAAGGCCCGATTCCCCGCCTCGGCGGCATCGCTCAACTCATCGTCGAGAGAGTCCATGTCGAGATGCGGGTAGACGGCGCGTGCCGCCGGCCGGCTCATCCGGATCGCGTTGATGATGCAATTGTGATTCAGCTCGTCTGAGAGGACGACCGTGTCGGGGGTGATCAGAGAGCCCAGAGTGGACACGACCGCGGCGTAGGCGGAGGAGTAGATGATCGCCCCCTCACGCCCATGGAACCGGGCCAGTCGATTCTCCAGGTCGATGTGTGCCTTGTAGGTGCCGGAGATGAAGCGAACCGCACCGGGACCGGCTCCGAAGGTCCGTGTAGCCGTCTCCTCGGCGTCGAGCACGGCGGGATGGCGGGAAAGGCCGAGGTAGCTGTTCGAGTTCATCCGGAGGAAATCCCGGTCGCTCCCCTGAAGCCGGTAGCGAGGACCGAACCCGGACGACGCCGGGACGACGGCCGTCACGACAGCCTCTTCCCCCTTGTCCGTCCCTGTCTCCCGAAGCTCGGCGAGCTCTTCTGCAAGTGTCTGGTCTAGTCGATCGCTGGGCATGTTCCCCGGTCTAGCAGGTCGATAGGGTGCGGCAACATGACACGTCTCGGATTCATCGGTCTCGGAATAATGGGCAGGGGCATGACAGCCAACCTCGTCGCCGCCGGTCACGGGGTGACGGTGTGGAACCGGACCCCTGGAAAGGCGGACGGGCTCAACGTCACGGTGGCTGACAGTCCCGCGGATGTCGGGTCGGGGTCGGACATCGTCTTCGTCTGCGTCTCCGACACCCCCGACGTCGCGGAAGTCGTCTTCGGCGACGTCGGGGTCATCCACGGGATGAGTGAGGGTGCCGTCCTCGTCGACCACTCCACCATCTCTCCGGTTACTACCAAAGAGTTCGCCTCCCGGGCCGACGAGCTTGGGATCGACTGGGTCGACGCCCCGGTGTCGGGAGGCTCGGAGGGAGCCGAGAAGGGAACCCTCGCCGTCATGGCGGGAGGGTCGACCCGGGCCATGGAGCGGGTGACGCCCTTTATGGATGCCTACTCGTCTTCCATCGTCCATGTAGGCGAGGAGCCCGGATCGGGCCAGATGGTCAAGGCGGTCAATCAGGTTCTGGTGGTGATCAACCAACTGGCGGCATCCGAGGCGATGATGCTCGCCGACGCCGCCGGGCTCGACCTGGAAAAGACCCTCGCCGCCGTAGAGGGCGGGGCCGCCGGGTCGTGGATGCTGTCCAACCGCGGACCCCAGATGATCGAACGCGACTGGCGGCCCGGTTTCACCATCGATCTCCAACAGAAGGACCTGCGTCTGGTGCTGGAGGCGGCCGACGAGTTCGGAGCCGCGGTGCCCGGCGTTGCCCTCGTCTATCAGCTCTACCGCTCGCTCCAGGAGCGGGGCCTGGGCGGCGAAGGCAACCACGCCCTTGTCAAAGCCCTCGAGAACCTCACCGGCAAGGAGCTCGGGGCCTGAAATCCCCTTCTAGACGCCCAGGAGGTCGGCCTTGACCTGGTCGACGTGGCCCTTGGCGGAGACGTTGCGGTATTCCTGTTCCAGCTCGCCGTTCTCGTCGACGACGAAGGTGGAACGGAGCAGACCCACCATCTTCTTTCCGAAGACCGTCTTCTCGCCCCAGGCACCGAGCGCCTTGGTCAGCTCGTGGTCCTCGTCGGAGAGAAGGTCGAAGTTGAGGCCCTCCTTCTCCTTGAACTTCTTGTTGAGTTCGGGCGGATCGGGGCTGACTCCGAGGATCTCGTAGCCGGCGTCGGCGAACTCGGTGTAGCTGTCCCGGAAGTCACAAGACTCCGCGGTACATCCGGGGGTCATCGCCTTCGGGTAGAAAAACAGGACGTACTTCCTGCCGGCGAGGTCGGAGCTGGAGACCGGCTCGCCGTCCTGGTTGAGCAGATTGAACTCGACTTTCTGACCCATGGCCCCGAGGTTAGCCCGTGTCCGACGCCGCCCTCGCCTCCTCCGACCTGAGGAAGGTCGACCCGCCGGCGAGGAGACTCAGACCGGCGGGGAGCCAGTAGGACACGATCCGATAGACGAGGATGGGAGCGACGGTGCTGGAAGCGGGGAAGCCGTAGGCGGCCAGCACGAGCCCGATCCCGAACTCGGCTACACCGAGCCCGCCAGGAGTGCCCGGGAGACCACCGATGAGCTGGGATACCGCGTAGACCGCAAGCGCCTCCACCCCGTTCAGGTTGATGTTGAACGCGGTCATCACCAGCCATAGTGCGCCTGTCTCGAGAACGATGCGCGCCCAGATGTAGATCTGGGATTCCCACTTCGGGGCGTGGTTGACCATCGAGGTGTCGATCTTGTCCCGGACGAACCGGGGCAGGTACTTGGACACGCTGCCGAGGCGCCCTGAGCCGAACATGAGGAGCGCCCCGACGCCGAGTACCACGGGGGCGATGACCAGCAGGGATGTCGAGAGCACCTCGATGGTCTGACGCGGCCTCTGGATGATGACACCCAGACCGGCTGCGATGAGCAGTCCGGCGTAGTTGAGGAGCACGGTGCGAATACCCGGGCCGGCTGTGCTGTCCTTCACGTCGTCGCGCACGGTCCAGGACAGCGCCACCGGGGTGATGGCACCTCCGGCGGGGATGAGGCGGGCGACGCCTGCCCCTACCAGTGCAGCCTTGAAAGCATGCCACGGTGCGACGTCCGAGCCCGTCTCCTGGATGGACTCACGGAACAGCAACCCGAAGAACCACATCGCCCCGATCTGGGAGACTGCGGCAAGGACCACGAGCAGGAGTGCGATTCCCCGCAACGGGGGGACCTCGAAATTGGTGAGGACCCAGTAGGCGAAGGCGGTGTAGAGGACCGCAGCGATGCCCGCGATCCAAAGGACCCGTTTTGGGCTCACTGGGTCAGCGGGCCGTCTGCCGTCTCTCCTGCTCCGTCGCTCACCAGGTCCCTGTCGTAAATGGCGCGTTTTATCATGGCATAGCGGTCCATTTCGTCGCCGGGATTCCCCTGCATGCGACGCCCTATCAGGATCGCCACGAGCAAGAGGACCACCAGACTCTCAGTGGCGGGAGAGCCGAGGGCGATAGTGACGATGGGCAGCAGGCCCCACCCGAGAAACCCGGCGAGACCCCCACCGATCTTCCAACCGGCCACCGCCCAACCCGTCGACCAAATGGCGAGGGGAGGGTGCAGCGCCAGAATCAGACCAAAAGCGGTGGCCAGACCACGGCCGGAGCGGCCCCGAATGAAGAGCGACCAGTTGTGTCCGACCACGGCGGCCACACCGACAAGACCGGCCGCTCCCGGACCGAGACCCGCTCTCATACTCAGAAATACAGGGATGAGGCCCTTGAGCCCGTCGAGCACTCCGGCCGCGACACCCCACCAAACCCCCACGGTCTTGGCGAGGTTCCCCGCCCCTACGTTTCCTGAGCCGTCGCTGCGCAGGTCGAATCCACGGATGCGGGCGAGGACCTGGGCGAACGGGACTGAGCCGAGAACGTACGCTCCCAGCAACAGAAGTGGCCAATAGAGGAATGCGACCGGCATTTGCCGGACAAGCTAGTTAGACGGCGTCCGAGTGTGAAGCCAGAACGGTGCCCCGCAGGTCGCCGACGGGAAGTTGCAGGCGGAAGACGCTCTCTCCTGCGCTTCTCTCGTATTGCAGGCTCCCGCCCATCAGCTCGGCAAGCTGGCGTGCCACCGCCAGTCCAAGCCCCACCGAGCCCTTACCGCCGGAGGTCACATACGGCTCAAAGATGCGCTCGGCCTCCTCGTCGGGGATTCCCTCCCCGTTGTCACGCACCTCTAGCCAGGCCATCCGATGCGACGAGCCCGAGACCACCCGCAGCTTGGGACCGCCATATCGCTGGGCATTGGTGAGGAGATTTCGCAGAATCTGGCGGACACGTCTCGGGTCGGCCATGACAGTTGGAACGTCTTTGGGGTGGGCCGCGGACATGCCCAGCCCGTCGAGAGTGGCCCGCAATTCGTCCACGAGGGCCACTTCCTGGATTTCGGTGTCAACGGTCCCGACCTCTGCCCGGGCGGCGACGAGGAGGTCTTCGACGATGTTGGACATCTCCGACGCCTGCTCGGCCACGAGCTGGAGCATCTCCTCGCGCATCTCGCCGTCGAGGCTTTTGAACTCCGCGAGCTCGGAAGTGAGGCCGATGACCGCGGTCAGGGGCGTCCTCAGCTCGTGGCTCACGTTGGCGATGAACTCGTCCTTGGCCCGCACCACCTCTGCCATCGCCTCATTCCTGGCTTTCATGTGGGTGATGTCGGCCAGCCCGGCCACCACCGAGCTTCCCGGGACGCCGGTCGAGGTGTCGACCGCCCGATAGAGAAGCCATTTGCGCTCGCCGTCCCTGGTTCGTACCGAAACCTCACGCTCCCAGATCCTGCCGCCTTCGTAGAGACAGACCAGAGCGCTGACGAATGTGTCGATGTTCTCCTCGGTGACCACCTCAGGGTCCCGGTATCCGAGAAACCTCTCGGGATCCGCGATGTCGAGCATGTTGAGAGCAGCCTCATTTGCGCGAACGATCCTTGCCTTGCCGACCGCACGGCGTACCACCGTCGGGTAGGCAAGAAGAAATTGGCGGATTCTCGAAGGCTTGCCGGAGTATTCGGCGCGCACATAAGCGAGAGCCTCCGACCAGTCCTCATCGAGAAGGGCAGACGGGGACTCTTCGAAGAGCATCTGATATCGCTCTTTGAGGGCGACCATCCCGGCCTTGATCGATCCGAGGATCAGGTAGGTGATCAGAAAGCTGAGGGCCATGATCACTCCGAGGACCACCTGCTCGTCCGTCGGAATCTCCCAGAGATGGGGAAGAGCGAACAGTGTGCCCGCGAGCGTGGCAGCAACGACGAGACGGTGCGAAGCCACGAACATCATCCCGAGTGCTGCTATCAACACGAGCGAGACGGCCGCCGGGACGATGGTGTTGTCGTTCCCGAGCATCGTGAACCAGACGGCGACGATGAGACCCGACCCGAACAGAGCCAACCCTCCGTCTTCTTTTCGCAGAATTATCTGAGTGGTCATCAGGCTCGCGGCGAAGATCGGTCCCAGGGCCTCGATGAAGAGTCTCTCGTCTCCGGTGAAAGCTCCGGCCGCCAGATAGAGGGCAGCTGTGGACCATGCGGCGACCGCCCCTATTCGTACGATTATCCGGTGGGGACGGGTCCATTCGTGGCGCGAAGCCAGAAGTGATTGAAGGGCTCGGCTTGCCATTGGTGACCTATCGGCGTCGCCGACTTGAATCCCAATCGGTCGGGCGACCTATTTGGCCATTTCTCGTTGGTGTGCGCTACTCGAGGACGATTTTCAGTCCATCGGGATCGACAACGACGAGCCTGGTGCCATCGGCCTCGGCAGCGACACCGGCATTGGCGAGGTGGTCCTTCCATCGCTCCCGATCCTCGACGTAGAACACCAGGGAGTCGGGACGGCTAGCACCGCCTTCGACCAACTCGATGTGCTGGCCTGGTCCGGCTTCCACCACCGCCGTTATCACACCTTGAGACGGGGATCGCACCTGGTTGAAACCAAGGACGTCCCGGTAGAAGGCGAGCGAGTTCTCCAGCGAAGCCACACCGACAGGGGTCCTCGTCGTGGTTATCCCGCCAGGGGCCCTCACCGGGCCCCCACCCGCCATGGCCTGTTTGGCCTCTTCCACGGTGAACCGGCCGGCGGTGACCTCGCGGCCGACGATGACCCCGCCAAGCGTCCGGCCCGACGTCTCGAGCAGCATGAGCTTGCGGAGGTCTTCCAAATCGCGCACACCGCCCGATGCGATCACCGGCTCCTCGACCGTCGCCAGGGCCTCGGAGAGGATCTGGAGATTGGGCGGATCGGTGAGAGCGTCACGACCTGCCTCGGCGACGAGGAAGGCGACCGCGCCTGCAGAGGACATCTCGATCAGGACCTCTTCGAGGAAACGCCCGCTGTTCTGGGTCCAGCCCCGGGTGGCTACCTCTTCGTCGGGGCGGACGTCGAGGGAGACGACGATCTTGTCGGGGTGGTCGCGGCACATCTCCCAGACCATGATCTGGTTCTCGATTGCGGCTGTTCCCATCACGATGCGCCAGGCGCCGCTCTCGAGGAGCTTCTCTCCTTCACCCTCAGATCGGATGCCACCTGCCACCTGGACAGGAATCTCGATCTGGTCGATCAGACGTCTGATGAGGTCCCTATTGCGGTAGTCGCCGTATGCGGCGGCGTCGAGATCGACGATGTGGAGATAGTCGACGCCCTGCTGCACCCAGTTCTTGGCACGACCGATGGGATCGTTGTCGAGCGGGATGGCGTCATCCAGTCCACCACGGGGAAGCCGGACCGACAGCCCACCGAGAATGTTCACGCGGGCGTAGAGATCCATGTCCGTACCTTACTTGTCTGTCGGAGCACCCCGTCCAGACGGGCGCCGACCCGCCCGTTTCCTCCCCAGCGCGCAAAGCGAGCGTTGGTTGGGGAGGTGTCGCCGCCGGCGACGGAGGGCACAACAGACGGCGACCTCAGCCCTCCGAGATCTCCAGCTTCTCCTCGGCCTCGTCGAGGGTCTGACCACCCGCCACGACCGGTGCGAACAGGTCGCCATACCGCTGGAATCGGTCCCAGACATCGACGATGGTCACATCGCCGTTGGCAATGGTGCCCACCTCCTCCCATTTCAGGGGGACCGCCACCGGCGCTCCCGGCCGGGGTCTCACCGAATACACAGAGGCGACAGTCTGGCCGAATGCGTTCCGGTTGTGGTCGATGAACACCTTCCCCTTTCGCTTCGGCTTGTCCCATTCCATCGTGATGTCGTCGGGATTGGCGGCGGCCAGGTACTCCCCCACCTCGCCCACGAACCGTCTCACTCTGGAGTGGCTGTGCACCGCGTCTAGAGGCACATAGACGTGGAGACCCCGCGACCCCGACAGCTTGGGATACCCGACGAGACCTAGCTGGCCAAGCGCCACCTCGAGGAGCCGGGCTGCGGCCGTGACCTGATCCCAGGACGAGCCTTCCGCCGGATCGAAGTCGAATATTGCGTAGCTCGGATTGTCCAACGTGGCGACGGTGGAGTGAAAGGGGTGGAACTCAATGCAACCCATGTTGGCGAACCACATCAGCGCCTCGGGCGACTCGGCGAGGAGAAAGTCGATGATCCCGCCCTGGGAGTCGGAGTCGACCGGTGTGATGCGCATCCAGTCGGGCTGGTGGCCGGGAGCCCGTTTCTCGTAGAACGACCCGCCGCCGATCCCGTCGGGATAGCGAGACATCGAGATGGGACGACCTTCGAGATGAGGCAGGAGAAGCGGCGCCACCGAGACGTAGTACTGGATCAGATCACCTTTGGTGTACCCGGCGTCGGGGAAGAAGACCTTGTCGATGTTGGAGAGGGTGATGGGACGATCGACCGACTCGGGCACGTATCGGTCTCCGTCTTTGGCGACCCGAACCGGCGAGGGGAAGCCGACGTCGACCGAGGCGAGTGGACGGCCCGACCTCATCGTCTGACGGGAGGTGATCTTCCGGACCTCCTCCCAGATGAGCCCGTGACTCGCCATGTCCCGGGATTCGGAGATGAGCACCATCGACATACCCATCTCCTCAACCGCTTCCACCAGGGGGCCGACGCGCAGCGTGCCGTCTCCGTAGGCGACGTGTCTGATCTCCCCGGCCGCACCGAACTGGTTGTCGGAGAACTGGACCTGGAGCGGTGAGATCATCCAGCCGGGAAAGCTGTCTCTCACGAAGGAGAGGACCGACATGAATGCATCCTTAGAGGTGAGACCGCCGTTGGTCATGGCGTGGATGTGGGCCCAATCGACCACCGGTCTCACGAAGCCGTATTCCGAGGCCAGTTGGGCGATGTCACCGAGGCTGCCGAACTGGCTCCGCTTGCCGGCGGTCTCGAGGCCGAGACCCACCCCCATCGACTCGACCTTTGGGGCGATGAAGTCGATGCGGGAGCGGACCCGGTCCATGAGAACCTCGGGGTCCTCGTCATAGGTGGAGCCGAAGTGGGCGACGATCACCGGCGCGTCCAGCCATTTGCCCAGCTTCATCGTGTGCTCGAGTGCATGTACCGACTGTTTGCCCTTGTCCTCCTCGGGGATGGTCAAGCCGACGAAGTAGGGCGCGTGGACCGAGAGCCGAATGTCACGCTCGACGGCGAGCGCCCCGAACGACTCGCAGCGTTTCTCCTTCCAGGGGAAACCCCCGGTGAACGGCAACTCCAGAGCGCGATGACCCTGTTCGACCAGGTCGTCGAGAAAGGCGGCGTCGTCCCCGTCGTCGGGAGGTAGGTGGGAGATGCCAAAGCGGATGGACGACACCACGCCAGGGTATTTGGCTGCGGTCTGTTGGCCCGTCTAAAGAGCACCCCACTGTTGGAGGATCGTCTCCAGCTTCGAGATCCGTTGCGAGAGCTCCTGGGACCGGTTGCAGCAAGGATCCCGGTGTTCAGCCTCACCCCGTCGGCGGGACCCTCGAATGAGCCGGGGTGGGCACCTCCGCCTCCGGATTTGTCGATTTCGGCGAGCCGTCTGTTATCTCCTCGCGGGAGCCGGAAGTGTTCATCGCCACCAGTATTGGCATCTACCGGTGGCTGTTCAATGGTCGCCCTCAGGGCTTTCCGGCCCACACACCGACAGGGGTGAACTCGAGAGCCACGTCGACGAGGATCAGCTCGGTCGGCTCGACAGCGGCCACGCTGAACCCATGGGGGCCGAAAACCTTGGCGGCGTCGCCGGCCGCTACCTCCTCTCCATCGAACGTGGCCCGTCCTTCCATTACGTAGACGTATCCGCCACGCCCGTCCGGGAACTCATGGGAGAGCTCGGTACCCGGATGCAGCCGCGTCACGAAGACCCCGGCGTCCTGGGAGAGGTCGAGGCCGTCTTCGCCCGCGGGTCCCATGATCTGGAGCCACCGGTCGGTGCGGTCCTCCGTGGTGTACTGGCGTTGCTGCACCGACGACTCCAGACCTTCTTCGCTGGGGAGGATCCAGAACTGGATGAATCTCATCCCCTGCCGGTCCGACCCGTTGCGCTCGGAATGGAGGGCACCCTCGTGAGAGAAACGCATCACTTGAGCGGCGCCGGCCTTAAGTCGCCCTCCATTGCCGAGGGAGTCTGCGTGCTCGAAGTCGCCTTCGACCACGTAGGTGAGCGACTCGATGTCCTTGTGTGGATGCATCGGCCATTCCGCTCCGGCAACGATGCGGTCGTCGTTGAACACCCGCAATGGCCCGACTCCCATCTGCTCCGGATCGCGGTAATGGTCGAACGAGAAGTGCCAGCGCGCTTGAAACCACCCGCCGTCTGCCTCGTATATCTCCTCGTCACGCCGAATCTCCAACACGGTCACCTCCCGGGTGTTGAGCCAAACCTATCCGGAAGTCTCTCGATGAAACCGTCGATACTCTCCGCGACATGATCATCAAGAGATGGCGCGGGCAGGTCCCCGACGATGGCGATGGGAAAGACGACCATGTCATGGCGAGGCGTTCCCTCGTCGTGGGTGCCGCTCTTTACGGCCTCCTCGGGTTGATCTGGGGATCCATCTACCTGGCACTCGGGCTGACCATTCCGGCGATGATCCCGTACTCCTATGTCGGTTTCGCCGTCGTCGTACTGATGTTCTACCGGCTGACGGGGTGGTTCGAGGCCTCGCGGACAGCCATCCTGCTGGCATGGCTCTTCTTGCCCCTGATCCTCCAGGTCACGTTGGGCGGCTTCGACTCGGGCAGCGCAGTCGTGCTGTGGAGTCTGGCCGCCCCCATCGGATCTCTCTTCGTGGCCCCGCGGGAATCGGTGCTCTGGGCAGGCGGCTTCATCGCGGTTCTCCTAATCGCATGGGTGGCGGAGCCACAGTTGGTAGCGGCGGAGGGCCTGACACCCGGCGTGATACGCGCCTTCTTCGCCCTCAACCTGACCGGAGTCGGGGCGGCCGTTGTGCTCATCGTCCGCGACTTCCTCCGTCGCCTCCAGGCAGCGCGTGGTGAGCTCGAGGCGGAGAAGGCCCGATCGGACGCCCTCTTGCTCAACGTCTTGCCCGGGTCGATCGCGGAGAGACTGAAGAGCGGCGAGGAGACCATCGCCGACCGCCACGACGAGGTCACCATCCTGTTCGCCGACATCGTCGGATTCACAACGATGACCGGAGGCCGTACGGCCGAGGAGATAGTGGACCTGCTCGATGGTCTTGTCGCCAAGTTCGATCGGCTGGTCGATGCGCATCAATTGGAGAAGATCCGTACTGCGGGCGACGGCTATATGGCGGTGGCCGGGGCGCCTGAGCCGAGCGGCGATCACGTGGCCAGGGCCGCCAACCTCGCCCTCGACATGCTCGAGATAGCTCATAACCACACCGAAGCTTCCGGAAAACACCTGGAGGTGAGGATCGGGCTCGACTGTGGCCCGGTGATCGCCGGGGTGATCGGTCTCAAGAAGTTCACCTACGACGTCTGGGGCGACCCGGTCAACACGGCAAGCCGCATGGAGTCACATGGCGTCCCCGGCAAGATCCAGGTAACCGAGATGGTGCACGACCGGCTACAGGATTCGCATCAATTCGAGGAGCGAGGACTGATCGACGTCAAGGGCAAGGGCGAGATGCGCACCTTCTTCTTGGTGGGACGCGAGCCTGCCCCTCGGTCCGACGAGGTTCTCCGGGAGCCTCTTTAGCCAACACGACCCTGAAAGGGTCCGGAGAGCCTCGCGAGTCGAGAGTTCCTATTCCTCGATTCGCTCAGTGATCCCGGCGGCTGAAATCCCGTCTGTGTCGGCGAGCCGCTGCCATGGGTCGTTGACCTGGCCGAGTCGTCGAAAAATGTTTCCAATTCGCCAGCGGCGGGGCTCGCTGTCACCCAACTCGTCCCATTCGATTGGAGTAGCCACCGGCGCACCAGGAAGGGCCCGAAGCGAATAGGGAACGACCGTGGTCTGCCCATAGGAGTTCCGCAGGTAGTCGACGAACACCCGGCCTTCACGCTGGTCTTTCCGCTGCTCCACGGTGGTCGAGCCGGGGAATCGCTCCACGACGATCCGTGCGAGCCGGCGTGAGATGTCGTGGACCACGTCAAAGTCATCCGATCCATCCAGCGGTACCAGCACGTGGTATCCGGCCGATCCGGTGGTCATGAGGAACGAAGGAATGCTGAGGTCGTCGAGCAATCCTTTCACTGCTCGCACCGCCTCGTGGAGCAGGCCGATGTCTTGGGAACCCTCAGGGGGGTCGAGATCGAAGATCATTCGATCCGGCTCATGGGGCCGGTCGATCCGGCTTAGCCAGACGTGAGGCGTGATACACCCCTGGTCGGCGATGTAGACGAGGGTGGCCAGGTCCGTACACACCGGGTAGACGACAGTCCCACCTTCCTTCTCGAGCGTCTCTCGAGCTATCCAGTCGGGGAAGTGGTCCGGCGTGTTCTTCTGGAAGAACCCCTCCGAGTCGATGCCATCGGGGAAACGGTGGAGGGTCAGCGGCCGATCGACTGCGTGAGGGAGCATCGTCTCCCCGATTCGGTGGTAGTACTCGACGACCTCTCCCTTGGTGATGCCGTCATCCGGAAAGAAGACCTTGTCAGTGTTCGACACCTCGATTTCGCGGCCACTTGCTTCGAACGTGGTCGTCACGAGGGCACCTCCCTGACCACGTCCCCGGCGGGTTTGTCCCGCCGCACGCCGAGATACCGCGGGTGGCGCAGCCGCCCTCCCTCGGTCCACTCGGTGAAGCCGACCTCAACGACCAGCTCCGGCCGCACCCAATGTGCGCCATCCGGCGGGTCACCCCGATCGAAAGGTTTGTCGGAAGTCTCCAGATCTCTCAGTTCGGATCCCAGGCGATCAAGCGTCTCCTCGTCGTAGCCCGTGCCCACCTTTCCCGCATACACCAGATGCCCCCGGTCGTGATAGCCGATCAACAGGGCTCCGAAGTCGGTTCTGCTGCCCTCCGGATCGGTGAATCCGCCGACCACGAACTCCTGTTGTCCGGCACACTTGAACTTGAGCCAATTGCGAGATCTGGTCTCCAGATATTCGGCCGTGGCGTCCTTGGCGATAAGCCCTTCCCACCCGGAAGCGCACGCCTCTGCGTAATAGTCCTCACCCCTCTCGTTGCGGTGGGCTGTGAACCGGAGAGGGTCCCGAAACGACATCGACCGTCGCAGGATCTCCTTGCGACGCCGCAGCGGCAGCTTGCGAATGTTAGAACCCTCGATGTGGAGCACGTCGAAGAGATAGAAGTAGACCGGGATGCCCGACTTCCGCGCCCGGTCCGGGTCCTTGATCTGCATGCGACCTTGGAGTCTCTGGAAGCTGGTGCGTCTGCCTTCGAAGGCGACCACTTCACCGTCGAGCACACAGCGAGAGCTCAACGAGGCGGAAAGCGCTTCCGCTAGCTCCGGATAGGTGGGGGTGATGTCCTTGCGGTTCCGGGACATCAGCCTGGGAGCATTGTCACCCACGTAGGCGAGGCACCTCTCCCCATCGAGCTTTCTCTCATAGATCCAATCCGGGTCGGAGAAGGGCTCATCCACGAGAGTGGCCAGCATTGGATCCAGACAATCTGGAAAAGTCTCCTCTTCAACCAAATCAGCTTCTTCGTCGCTGAGGATGTCCCACGGGAGGATCGGGTTCACGCCTCGTCCGATTCAATCTCTTCGATGGTCCGGCCCGAGAGCACCGATTCAGGTTGGGTGCTGGTCGGGTTGCGACGTGCGTCTGCGTTCTCGTCGTCCTTTTTGACCAACAGCCAGCGATCGTCTCCCGAACCGGTCCTGGTCAGAGCGTACCCGCCGGCGATCTTCTGCCCTTCGAGGCGAACGGAGACATGTCCGTTCTCGATGGCGTCGGCCATCTCGACCGGTTCGCCATCCTCGGTGGTCTGGTTCTCGTATCGGCCGGTGTCCCAGACGATCACCCGGCCGGCCCCGTACTCCCCTTCCGGGATCACGCCTTCGAAGTCGATGTAATCGACGGGGTGATCCTCGGTCGGCAGGGCAAGTTGTTTCTCGGAAGGGTCCGTCGACGGGCCTTTGGGCACGGCCCATGACTTGAGCACACCGTCGACCTCGAGTCTGAAGTCGTAGTGGAGGCTGGAGGCGTCATGTTTTTGGACGACGAAGCGATTACCAGTGCCCTCCGCGCCTTCGTCGGCAGGTTCGGGCGTCGAAGCCAGGTCCCGCTTGTTTCGATACTGTTCAAGACGGCCGTCCGAATTGCTCACCTTGTGACGCCTTGGTTGATGCGTGTCGTCTGACCGAGTCTCTCTGTACTACCCCAGATCCGCGGACACAAACGTCCGTGTCGTTTCCGCGTCAGGGGAGTCGGGTAAGACCACTTCGTCCATGACAGGTCATCTCCTGGCTCCTCGGCCACGCCGCCAGGTGTGGTCGACCTCGACGGCAGCCGAAGAGAACTCATCAAGAATCGGCGTCGTCGTCTGTGGCCGGTGCGGAGCTTCGATCCATGGCCCTCAACGTATCGAGCAGGGAGTCGACCATCGGCGCAGGGTCGGTTGCGTTGTCCAATAGGGGGTCCCAGCGACGCTCTATCCGCCCTTCCTTGTCGGCCACCAGGGCGGAGACGCCTGTGTCGGCAACCGCGAACTGGCGGGCCATAGCCCCACTCGCATCAGCCAGGATGGGTATGGAGAAGCCCCGCTGGTCAGCCAGCTCACGGACACCGCGAGCGGTGTCCTTGGTTACGGCCAGAACCTGGGCACGCTCTGACCCGAAGTCGGCATGACGTCGATCGAGCTCTTCGAGGAGGCTGGTGCTCTGGGACGTGTCCGCGTCGGGAACAAACACGATCACCAAGGGGACCTTACCCCGGAACGATTCGAAGCTCAGCGTGTGACCGGTGCTCGCCGGAAGACGGAAGTCTTCGATCTTTGCCTCGTCTCCATCAAACCTGGAAGTCATGCAGACCTCTTACCCGGCGAGACGGTTGGCAAACGGTCTTAAGCGGGAGAGGCTGCGAGAAAGGTGCGCACTGTGTCGGCCACCAGGGCCGGATCGGCGGCGTGGGCCGTGTGGGCATGGCCGTCGAAGACCTCGGTGTGAACATTGGGGAGCGTCATCGAGAGAGCCTCCGTCGCCATCGAGGGATGATCGAGATTCTCGCTGCCAGCCAACAGCAATGTTGGAGCCGACATTTTCCGGTACCCATCGACACTGAGCTGAGCGCGGATGATCTCGTCCCATTCGCGTACACAGATCGGCGCCAACTCCACCATGCGATCCCATAAAGGCAGCGTCTTCAAGAAGGCAATCCCCTTGTCGTTCTGCCGACCTTCCTCCCGGAAGAACAACTCCGCAGCGTCTTCGAAACGTCCATCCTCGACGAGGGCGCGCACCCGGTCGACCATCCCAGCGGGGTCGCCTCTCTCAGCCCAGCGCAGCGGTGGCTCGTAGACGATCAGCCGCTCGACCGGGACCCTTCGGGCGGTCTCCAACGCGTAGATGGCCCCAGACGAATGGCCCAGGAGGCTGGCGTCAGAACCTGCCGCCTCGAGCACTGCAGCGATGTCCTCGATCTCCCGGTCGAAGGCGTAGACATCACCGTCGCCGCTGGTCCCTCGCCCCCGGCGATCCATGACCGAGCAGGTGTGGGAGTCGGCCAGCGCCTCGGCGACACCCAACCAGTGTTCGGCCCAGTTCCATGCGCCAGGCACGAGCACTACCGGTGACCCGGTCCCCACGGTGAAGACGCCTATGTCTGTGCCGTCAGCCGAGCGGACCTCGTTCTTTCCCGGGCGTAGGCCGATAAATGATCACCTTCTCCTGCGCTTCCGGCTGAGAGTAGCGATCGGCAAGGTAGGTCGTCTCAGACGCGCTCTAGAGTGCCGGGTGTGGACGTCGTTCTCATCGCTGGTCTGTGGCTACCCGAGTCGATCTGGGCGGATGTCGGTACCGAACTCGAGCGGTTGGGGCATCGGCCCCTACCGGTGTCCCTGCCCGGCGTCGACGATGCCTCTGCCAACGCAACGTTGGCCGACCAGGTCGCTGCCATCCTGACAACGGTTGACACAGCCCATCGGCCCATGGTCGTCGGCCACTCCGCCGCCTGCACGCTTGCTTGGATGATCGCCGACCAACGTCCCGAGGCGATCGATAGCGTGGTGCTGATCGGCGGTTTCCCGTCCGCGGACGGTGACGTCTACGCCGACTTCTTCCCCGCTGTCGACGGTGTCATGGCCTTCCCGGGTTGGAATCCCTTCGAGGGCCCCGATTCGGCCGATCTCGACGAGGCGGACCGGGAACGCATTGCCTCAGCGGCCGTTCCCGTCCCCGAGGGTGTATCCAAGGGTGTTGTGTGGCTGGCTGACGACAGACGCTTCGACGTCCTCGTTCTTCTCGTCTGCCCCGAATACAGCCCCGAGGACGCCAGGGCCTGGATCGACGCAGGCGATGTCCCCGAGCTCAGCCGGGCCAACCGTGTCGAGTTCGAGGACATCGACTCAGGACACTGGCCTATGGTCACCCAACCCGCTGAGCTGGCCCGGATCCTCGACAGCGCAGCCACCCGGCAAAGCTGATCGATCGCGTCGTCCGGCGAAAGCTGCCGAACGGGCTCCCTCAGCGCAATGACCGCTCTCGCCAGACAACATCGAAAACGGAGTTCGACGGGTGCTGACCCTTTCGAATCTCTCTGAAACCTTCGCGTTCGTAGAATGCGCCGGCTCTTCGATTTCCAGCAAAATGCTCGACCTGTAGGCGATCCACCCCGTCGGGCAGGCCAGCGATGATGGCGTCTATCAGCCTCGGGCCGGTTCCTCTGCCCCGAAGGGAAGGATGGACATACAGCTTCCAGATGACGGGGATCCCTTGGTAGATACTCCACTCGCCAACACCGACGACATTGCCGTCGTCCTTCGCGACGACGACCCTTCCCTCGCTTACAGCCTTCGCCATGCGTTCGATGGTCCACCAGTTGTCAACCTGTGCCCGCGCAGCGTCTGGTCCCAAAAGTGGCCCGTAGTGTGACGGGATGTGCTCTGCGCCGAATCTCCGGATCGCCTCAACGTCGTCCGGCGTGGCCAGCAGTACGTCCACAGGTCGAGGGTAATTCACGTTTCGCAAGGTTCACAGTTGGCACGCATCGGTGCCGTCATGTGCGGGGTACCGAGGTTGGTGGTGTTAGACGGGAGCAGAACGCCGCCTCTGAATTGGTTAAGTCCGGTGTTAAGCCCTACTCGGATGAAAACATCAGACACCACCCCCGTTTGCCACGTGATTGACGACCTCAGCAACGTCCCCCGTATTGGGAAGTCTGACCAGACGGGGGAATCCGCCAACCCACAGAAAACCTCCGGATAGCCGAGAACCGGGATCATCGACGGGTCCGCCAACCCCGCCGAGGATCACGTGCATATCTTGTGATATGTGTGGTTCCTGGTTTGTCTCCGGTGCTCCTACCGGGACAGTGAAGGAGCTGTAGAGTCGAAGTACCTCTAGACGGAGGTCACAAGATGAACAGTCATAGGCGTATTTCCCCTTGGAGCGGAGCCGCTATCGGGATTCTCGCCGCCGCTGTCCTCACTTGGCTCTTACGTGAGAGCGCGCAGGCACTGAGATCCGCACTCAGATCCCTCGACGCAACAGAGAGCGCAGGAGCCCTTGCGGGTGCGTTCTGGCTGTTACTCGCCTTTGGCGCAATCTTGGTGGCGATCGTGCTCGCCGCTCAGTTTCACCCGCTGATTTCTGCTGTGCCGGCTGCGTGGTTCCTCGTCGTGTTCGGACCGGTGCTGGTTGGAGTCCTGGGGACACCCGACTGGTACCCAGAATGGGTGAGGTCGTACTTCCTACAAACGGCCAGCGAGGCCGGTCCTCTGATCGCCGGCGTTCTGGTGGCCGGGACCGTCGCAGCCTATGTTCGGCGTCGTCGCTCCGCGCCTGAGGCCGTAGATGCCGAGGCCCAAGAGTCGCACCCCTAGAAGCGTTGGCGAGGTCGCAAGAAGTCCCTACGTGCAGCCTTGCCTCCACGAGCTTTCGCTCGTGTGGCGGACCCGAGCAGGAGCTGAGGATATGGGGGTAATCCGAGTGGGGCATTTATCGCCCGGGATCAGCTGATATGAGCACCCGACTGATGTTGAGCCGGAGCTACGCTCCCGGGTGCGCGCGGGCGGTCTACTCGGATACGTACCTCAGCGTTCCGTCCGGACCTTCCAATACCAGATCTAACCCGTCGATCGACCATGAGGTCGTGGCGCCTAACCTGTCGAAGTAGGCAGACTCGGCCTCAGCACATGCTATTTCGGTGGACCCCAGCTCGCTGATGCGCCACGCCCCCTCCGGCCCGGCCGCGACCAATCCCCAGTACTCGTTGCACACTGCCCAGCCACCGGCCCTCTCGTCAGTAATGGTCAGGCGGACCTCCGCGTCCACCCGAATTCCCAACTCCGGCGTGCTGTCGATCAAGCGCCAGTCCCCGCCGAGGGTTCCAGCCACGTCGATGCTGGCGAGCTCGACTTCGGCGGGGACGCAGAACGAGTAGCCGGTGACGATGAAGATGCCGTCATCGACCTCCTCGGTTGACACTTCGCCAACCGCTTCTCCATCTAAAAGGATCGTCGTCTCATCACTGTGAAGACCCGCTACACGCAGTGGAGGTGGCAACTGACCTCAGTGAGCCACGCGGCAAGGTCGGCCTCTCCGACGGCTTCATCGGACGGCTGGTCGACGGTCTCGTCCACACACTGCTCGTCGACTGGTTCGGAACCAGTCGACGTCGGAGGAGAGGAGGATGTCGATGTCGATTTGAGCTCCGAACTCGGGACGGTGCTGTCCCCGGTACAGCCGACAAGCGCCACCAAGAGCATGACCAGCAGAGTCGATAGACGGTTCACGAGATCTTCCGGATCGAGAGTCCTACGGCTTTGACGTCGCTCGCTGTCCAGTAGTTCCTCGAACGAATCCGGCAGACATCGCTCAGGGGTGAAATCGCTCGATAATTGTTGATCGCATCGCTCCGTGACAGCGTCAGCGCATCGCTCCGGGTATTGGCCTGTGATCCGTCACCGGTTCGTTCCGTTCTCGATCCCCTGGCTCTCGTGAGCTGTGGAGGTTGGTGTGTCGAGTGTCGAGGAGCAGGGTCGGCTGGCGGTGCGTCGTGTTCTGGAAGGTGGCCCTGTTGGTGATGTGGCCGGAGACACCCCTGGGCATAGCACACTCAACGGCCATGATGCCAGAGCGATAGGTGATAGCCGTTCTGCTCGGGTTGGCGGGCGGGGCGTTGTTATCGGCTCCAGAACGTTGATCTAGTGCGTTCTCTTGCCTCACCCGCGACATCAAGCTAACTTGACGCGTATGGATCCGGTGATTGTGGCGAGTGCCCGCAAACACGGGATCTCTGACAGCGACATTCTTCACGCATACAGAAACCCGATCCGAGTGTTCTAGATAGACGATCTAGTAATGCTCATCGGAGGAGACGAATCCGGACGGATGCTCGAAATCGGCGTCGCCGCCGCAGAAGGCATCGAGTTCATCGTCCATGCCATGTCCGCCCGCGAGAAGTTCCTGAGGTGACATCAATGCCCCGTTCGATCCAAGACATACTCGACCACGCCGACGAACTCGCCAAGAAGTTCGAGGACTACGAGCCAGGCGAAGGTGATCAGGTTCCGGTCGAGGAGTACCTACTGCGACGTGCAGCCTTGACACGAGCACGCAGTGAACGCGAAGTAGTCGACGCCGTCGCGGCAGCACGGTCAGCCGGCATCTCTTGGAGCAAGATCGGTGAGGTTCTCGGAACGTCGGCGCAAGCTGCACAGCAGCGATACGGAACCGTCGTAGAGCAGACCTACTAGCCGACGACAACGTCCGTGATCGTGTAGCACACCTCGTCGTCAATGGCGTTCGTGTCGTAATCAATCTCGATCGACGTGGGAAACCCGTCGTCGGAATTCACTTCGAGACTGACGCGATCGGCGCCGTTCCGAGTCGCCGCTTGCACATCAGCGACTAGATCTCCAATAGTTGGTGTCGGGTCAGCGCCGATGTGTTCCAGCATCGCTTCAGCATCCTCGTCGAGAGCTGACACGTCCTGTACCTCTCCCTCTTCGACGACTATTTGGAACGTGCCTATCAGGGCCCTCTCCCCGCAGCGAGACTCCAAGACGTACGCGTACTCGTCGGGTTCTGTCCACTGGAGCAGTTGACCGGTGGAAGAAACGGTGACTGGCGGTGCCGGTCCGGGTTCTGATCCAGATGCGTTCTCATTCGAACACGCCACGACAACGAGCGTCAGTGCGCCGAGCCAGGCAAGTGAACGTATGAGTCGGCAGGGCCTCATGTGACTAAGACGGTATTGCGACCTTTCTAGTTCCGTTGCCCGACACGAGCATGAAGTGCTGATCGAGCGCGGTCTCAGATATGAGCGAAACCGCTCGGGATCATCGATACGGTGCGGTCTGTGGAGATCAGAGAGTTCACGTCTCAAGATGCCGAGAGTGCGGCCCGGCTCTACATCCAGAGTGCGGAGCACCACGCAGAACTCGATCCGGACTTCTACAGAGTCCCTGCTCTGGAAGATGTCGTCGCCCACTACCAAGACATGGCGAAGCGAATCAAGACTGAGCCGTTCAACTGCTTCGTAGCCGAGTCAGATGAGGTCATGCTCGGAATGGTGGAGGTCCGCATTTCTGACCAGCCGTCTTCCCACAGCATGCTTCGTCCTAGACGGATTGCGTCCGCTGACATCGTCGTCGACTCTGGCAACCGTCGACAGGGGATAGGGAGAGCATTGATGCAGCGAGCGGAAGAATGGGCTTGTGACCACGGAGCTACCAGCCTCATGTTGGACATGCTCCGCGCCAATGAGCCGGCTTTGGCTCTCTACACCGCACTGGGATACGAAGACCACGGTGCCCTGCTCCTAAAACGTCGCATCAGCTCTGGGTAGAAGGAGCCGCCCCGAATAGGTCCGTCTCAAGACAGTCAAGAACCCGTTCCCAGTCACGGTGAACAC
>JBKHKD010000003.1:0-171330 GCA_046537785.1 Actinomycetota bacterium | reverse complement strand
GATGGGGATCGGGATGTTTCGAAATGAGCCGGGTCGATTTCGTCGAATCGGAGGCAGGGCGTGAGCCGGCGTGAGGTGTTGGAGTCCTGAACGATCGCGACAGCGTCGTCACGTTCGTCGACCTCCTCCGGGATTGGGTTCGAGGGCGCGACGATGTCGCGCAAACGCCCCCTCAATGCGGTCAAATCCACATGCCATCTATCAGCATGACTACCCCCGAAACTGAAGCCGACTACCGGAGAGTGGACACATTCGGGATCACGCCAAAGGTCCCATGTGACAGCGCAAATCGGCCCTAACGAATCGAACTGCTAACGCCCAGACTCATCAGAAAAGCCAACAGAAAACAGAGGTGTCGCCATGGCCAACAAATGGGTCTACGCGTTTGATGAGGTCGATCAGGCTCAGGAGGCCGTCGGAGGGGATTGGGACGATGTCCGCGCCCTTCTCGGCGGCAAGGGGGCCAACCTCGGGGACATGACGCGCATCGGCGTCCCGGTGCCTCCCGGGTTTACGATCACGACTGAGGCCTGTAATGCGTACCTGGAAAGCGGAGAGAGCTTTCCTGACGGTGTCCTCGATGAGGTGGCCGATGCTCTCCACCAAATTGAGGCCTCTACCGGAAAGACCTTTGGAGACGCATCCGAGCCTCTGCTGGTCTCGTGCCGGTCGGGAGCGAAGTTCTCGATGCCGGGGATGATGGACACAGTTCTCAACATCGGGATGAACCACGATGTCGCCGAGGGCATGGTGAAACTGACCGACGACGAGCACTTCGTCTACGACTCTTACCGGAGACTGGTCCAGATGTTCGGAGTAGTGGTGCTCGGCGTCCGCGACGAGCCATTCGAGCACGTTCTGGAGGGCTACCGGACCAGAAGGGGCGTCACCAGCGACTCGGAGCTCACTGCCGATGACTTCCGTTCCATCACCGATGAATTCAAGGCCATTGTCGAGAGATATTCGGGCAGAAGCTTTCCAGAGGATCCACGAGAGCAACTGCGTCTGGCCATCGAGGCCGTGTTCCGCTCATGGAACGGCAAGAGGGCGATCGACTATCGGAACGCAGCAGGCATTGCCCACGACCTCGGTACCGCGGTCAATATTCAGACCATGGTGTTCGGCAACATGGGAGAGAACTCTGCCACCGGGGTAGCCATGTCGAGGAACGCCACCACCGGAGAGCCGAAGATCGAAGGCGACTATCTCACCAACGCCCAGGGCGAGGACGTTGTGGCCGGCATTCGCGCCACCAAGCGCATGGACGAGATGGAGCGGGAGTTTCCGGAGAGTTATCAGGCGTTCTCGGACATCGCTCGGCGTCTCGAGGAGCACTACCGCGAGATGCAGGACATGGAGTTCACCATCGAGCGGGGGACGCTCTGGCTGCTGCAGACCCGGGACGGGAAGCGAACCGCCCAGGCGGCGGTTCGCATCGCCGTCGACATGGTCGATGAGGGGCTCATCACCGTCGAGGAGGCCATCTCCCGCATCAAGCCGGGACAGGTCGACTTCTTCCTTCACCCGTCCTTCGACGTGGATTCGAAACAGGCCGCTATGGACGAAGGCCGTTATCTAGCCAGCGGACTCAACGTGTCTCCGGGCGCTGCCGTGGGGATGGTTGCCTTCGACGCCGACCTGGCGGAAAAGTGGGCGAAAGACGAAGGCCGGGAGGTCATCATGGCAAGGCCTGAGACCAAGCCCGACGACGTCCACGGCATGCTCGCTGCCAACGGCATCCTGACCAGTCGCGGCGGACGGACCAGTCACGCTGCCCTCGTGGCGAGGCAGTTCGGCAAGCCGGCCGTGGTCGGTGCCGAGGAGCTGGTCATCGACTTGAGCGAGCGGACCCTGAGGGTCGGCGATCGTGTCGTGAGAGAAGGCGAGGTCATCTCGATCGATGGCACCAACGGCGACGTGATCCTGGGAGAGGTGGAGACCCGGACACCGGACCTGTCGAACGAGTGGCTGCGGAAGCTTCTCGACTGGGCGGACGGGATACGGGACGTCGGGGTGTGGGCCAATGCGGACACTCCCAAGGACGCCCTGCTCGCCCGTGACTACGGAGCCGAGGGAATCGGGCTGACCCGGACAGAGCACATGTTCTTCGCCCCGGATCGACTCCCGATCGTCCAGAAGATGATCATGACGGGGATCGAGGCAGAGCGGAAGGACGCTCTAGACCAGCTCCTGCCCTTCCAGCGCGACGACTTCGCTGGCCTGTTTCGGGCCATGGACGGTCTTCCGGTGACCATCCGTCTCATCGACCCACCTCTCCACGAGTTCCTCCCGGGATTCGAGGAGTTGATGACCGATCTCACCGATCTGAAGATTCGGACCAGGTCGGCGGCGTCCCTCGAGGAGATCGACGAGCTGCTGGAGAGGATCCAGCAAGAAGAGGAGATCCTGAAGAGGGTCGAGAGTCTGCGGGAGTCGAACCCGATGCTCGGGCTGCGGGGCGTCCGTCTGGGGATCGTGATGCCAGACCTCACCAGGATGCAGGTCAGGGCGATCTTCGAGGCCGCCTGTCGAGTGGTGGAGGAGGGGATCGACGTTCATCCCAAGATCATGATCCCGCTCACCTCCCATGTGAACGAGTTGGCCCGCCAGCGGGAGGTGCTCGAAGCGGAGGCCAGGACGGTCATGGAAGAGCAGCACGCCGAGATCGACTACGAGTTCGGCACCATGATCGAGATCCCGCGAGCTGCTCTGACCGCAGATCAGATCGCCGAGTACGCCGAGTTCATCTCCTTCGGGACCAACGACCTGACCCAGATGGCCTTCGGCATCAGCCGCGACGACGCTGAGAAGGCCTTCCTTGTCCAGTATCTGGAGGAAGGCATTCTCGAGCGCAATCCCTTTGCCACTATCGACCCCGATGGGGTAGGAGAACTGATGCGGGTGGCTATTGAGAAGGGTCGGTCCCGTCGCGAAAACCTCAACTCCGGGGTCTGCGGGGAGCACGGTGGGGATCCGGAGTCGATAGCCCTCTGTCGACGGCTCGGACTCGACTATGTGAGCTGCTCGCCGCCACGGATTCCGGTGGCACGGCTGGCTGCGGCGCAGGCAGCCATCGACGAGCCCCGGTGAGACTGCATCGCGACGCACGTGAAAGAGGAGGGCGGACCCGGGTTCCGGGCCCGCCCTCCTCTTGCGTCAGATTGCGGTCAGGACTTCTTGGCACCGACCGGAATCTGCTGAGGCTCGTGTGTCTCCTCCGTTGGTAGCTCCACTCGAACCGTGAGGACACCGTTCTCGAACGTGGCGTTTACCGCTTCGGGGGTCACGCCAGCCGGTACAGATACCTGACGGCGGAACGCACCGTACACTCGCTCGTGTACGTACCGGTCGTCTTCTTCCGTCTTCGCTTCGTCGGTCTTCTCTCCTGCAATGGTGAGGATCTCACCATCCAGTGAGACATCGACGTCTTCGGCGGTCATGCCGGGAAGTTCGGCTGTCACAACCAGTTCCCCGTCGGTCTTCGCGACATCGATGGAGGGACGGAACGCATAGGGCTCGCGAATGATCCGCGGCAGGTCGATCCGCCATTCCGTGTCGAGATACGGGAAGGGTGTCCAGGTCTTGAGATCCATAGGTCACCTCCTTCGATCTCTCAATCCGGTGGATGTCTCTCCAACCGGGGCCTGATAGATCCATCATCCGACTTGAGCGGCATCTCGACCAGGGCCATTAGACCGTTTTGGCCGGGACGAAGGCAGAGCCATGCGTCGGAGTCCCGGTGTTTCAGCGGGCTGTCCTGCGGTGCCCATACCGGGTAGTCGATCCGGCCGGCCGGTTGATGATGAACCCCTGGACCGCCAGTGCCACGACTGCCAGCATCAGCACTGCCAGCTGGCCAGGTGTTCGCAGGATCCCAAGGGAAACGATCAGGGTTGTCGCCCCCTGTATGGTCAATAGCTCGGTGGAGCCTCGTCTGTGCTGTAAGTAGTGGCGTTTTACGCGACGGTTTGCAGCGCAGTCGAGAAGGGGGCTGAGGGATCTGGGCCGTGCTGCACGGGGTCGCGTTTCGTAACGGTTTGCAGCGCAGACAAGGCCCCGCCATGCACCGGCTCCGGCGTCCGCTTCAGCTCATCAGTTGCTTGATGCCACGCACCGCCTGGCGGATGCGATGGGTGTTCTCCACCAGTGCGAAACGCACATAACCCTCACCCGACGGCCCGAAGCCGATGCCGGGGCTCACCGCCACCTTCGCTTCCTTGAGCAGGTGGATTGCAAAGTCGAGTGAGCCCATCTCCCGGTAGGGCTCGGGGATCTCAGCCCAGACAAACATGGTCCCCTTCGGGGCCTCGATCTTCCAACCGACGTTGTTGAGCCCGGAGATCAGCGTGTCACGCCGCCGCTCGTAGGTGGAGCTGACTTCCTGGATGTAGTCGTCTCCTTCGTTGAGGGCGATGATCGATGCGATCTGGATCGGCTGGAAGGTGCCGTAGTCGAGATACGACTTGAGCTTGGCCAGGGCGGCGATCGCCGGTGCGTTGCCCACGACGAAGCCGACCCGCCAGCCTGCCATGGAGTGGCCCTTCGTCAGGGTGTACAGCTCGACGGCGACCTCGTCGGCTCCCGGCACTTCGAGGATGGACGGTGGTGTGTAGCCGTCGAAGGAGATGTCCGCATAGGCGAAGTCATGGATCACAAAGATCCCCTTCTCCCGTGCATAGGCGACCAGATGCTCGAAGAACTCCAGGTCCACACATGTCGTCGTCGGGTTGTGAGGAAACGAGACGATGAGGATCCGGGGCAGCGGCCAGGTGTTGGCCACCGTGGAGTCGAGTTCGTCAAAGAACTCGTCGGGTGTTCCCGTCACCGGGATGCGATTGATCTCCGCACCGGCGATTGATCCGGCGAAGATGTGGATCGGATACGACGGTTCGGGAACCAGTGCCACATCACCGGGCTGCACCAGGACCCAGATCAGGTGGGCGAGGCCTTCCTTTGCCCCGATGGTGGTGATCACCTGGGTTTCGGGGTCCAGCGTCACCCCGAAGCGGCGTTGGTAGCGGTCGGCCACCGCCTTGCGAAGGTTGGGGATCCCCCGGGACGAGGAGTAACGGTGGTTGCGGGGATTGAGAGCCGCCTCCCGCAACTTCTCCACCGCCTGGGGCGGCGAGGGGATGTCGGGGTTGCCGAAACCAAGGTCGACGATGTCTTCGCCCGCCCGTCTTGCCTCGAGCTTGAGTTGGTCGATGGTGGCGAATACGTATGGGGGCAGGGAGTCGATTCGACGGAAGTCCATGGTGTCGGGCGTCGGGGCTCGTTGGCGACACAGTAACGGTCGCGTCTGCATGCGATGACAACCACGCGTGGAGCAGGCATATCGTTGGGACCATGAGCGACGACATGTATCGCCACGAACTTGAGACTCTCGATCCTGAGGAACGAAAGGGTCTGCAAGTTGCCCGGCTGCGCCAGCAGGTCGAGAGGCTGCGCGGGGTCGAAAGCCCATATTGGAAGGAGAAGGTTGGGAACCATCCCGGGGTCAGGTCACTGGACGATCTCCGGTCCCTTCCCTTCACTGAGAAGACCGAGTTCAGAGACAGCTACCCCTACGGCATGTTGACAGTGCCGATGGGCGAGGTGACCCGGATCCACGCCTCGTCCGGCACCTCGGGCAAACCGACCATCGTCGCCTATACACAAGATGACGTCAGGATCTTCGCCGAGGTCGTCGCCAGGAGCCTGGCCACCGCCGGGGCCACCCGTCACGACATCATCCAGGTGGCCTACGGGTATGGCCTGTTCACCGGGGGCCTGGGTCTCCACTACGGCGTGGAGGAGATGGGGGCGACAGCCGTCCCGGCCTCCGGAGGCAACCCCGGATTCCAGGTCGGGCTGATGGCCGACGCCGGGGTCACCGGCCTAGCGGCGACGCCGTCTTTCACCTTGACTCTCGCCGAGAAAGCTGAAGAGATGGGCAAGATGAGTGAGCTCCGCCTCCGCTTTGGCCTGCACGGAGCCGAGCCCTGGTCCGAGGGTCTCCGGGAGAAGATCGAGAAGGCCTGGGGAGGCGGCTACCTGGCCCTCGACATCTACGGGCTGTCGGAGGTCATAGGTCCGGGCGTGGCCATGGAGTGTCCGGAGGGCAAGGGTGGCATGCATGTGTTCGAAGACCATTTCCTTCCCGAGATCGTCGATCCGGAGACCGGGGATCCCGTGGATGAAGGCGAGAGCGGGGAACTGGTGATCACGACCCTGACCAAACAGGCTCAACCGGTGCTTCGATACCGCACCCGTGACATCACCAGATTCCTAACGGACCCGTGTCCTTGCGGGCGGACGACGCGGCGCATCGCCAGGCTCGAGGGCCGCGCCGATGACATGCTGATCGTGAGGGGGATCAACGTCTATCCGCGGGCGATAGAAGAGATCCTGATGAGCGATCGGTCGTTGGGGCCCAACTACGCCATCATCGTCGACCGCCGCACCGCCCAGACCGAACTGCGTGCCAGAGTGGAGCTCGCCAATGACGGGCTGGCGGATGAGCGGGAAGACATCGCCCGGCGGCTTCAGCAACAGATCAGACAGACCGTCAGGTTGCGAGCGGGCGTCGAGGTGGGGATGCCGGGAAGCGTCCCCCGGCCCCAGACGGGCAAGGCGAAAAGGGTGTTTGAACAGACCACCGAGGAGGACCCTCTCGGCGGTTGAGAGTTACCCGGATTGTTCAAGTCGCATGCCCCCGTTAGGGTGCCCTAATTACCACTATCGCCATAGTAGAAACTCGTGGAAATGAGATCCCGCTTCGTCACCAGGTTCCTCCCGACCATTCTGGCCGCCACTCTGCTCGCCTCTTGTGGTGTCGTCGACGCTTTTTCAGGAGAGGATGCCGTTCGCGTCTACTCAGGTCGTCACTACGACCTCGAGGAGGCATTTCAGGGGTACGCTGACGAGACCGGGGTAAACGTCGATTTTCTCTTCGGCGGTGATGCCGAGTTGCGGGAGAGGCTGCGCACCGAGGGGGAGGACACCCTTGCCGACGTGTTCATGACGGTGGATGCGGCCAATCTCGAGCTTGCTGCCTCCGAGGGTCTTCTCCAGCCGATAGACAGTTCCGTTTTGGATGCCGCCGTTCCCGATAACTTGATCCATCCCCAGCGGCTTTGGGTGGGTCTTTCGAAGCGGGTGCGGACGATCATGTACCACCCCGATCGGGTCGATCCATCCGAGTTGTCCACCTACGAGGACCTGGCGGACCCCCGCTGGCGGGACAGGCTGTGCATGAGGAATTCGAACAATGTCTACACCCAGAGTCTCGTGGCAAGCCTCATCTACCACCATGGGTATGACGGAGCTCTCGAAGTCGTCCGGGGCTGGGTGGAGAATGAGACCGAGATCATGTCCAATGACATCGTCATTCTCGAGACCATCGCCGCCGGCGGTTGTGATGTCGGGATCACCAATCACTACTACCTGGCAAGGCTTCTGGAGGACGATCCCGAATTCCCGGTGCTTCCCTTCTGGGCCAACCAGGACGGAAGGGGAGTGCATGTCAACGTAAGCGGTGCGGGCGTCACCGCTCACGCCGACGACCCGGATCTCGCCGCCGACCTCATCGAATGGCTGGCCACCGAGGGTCAGGAGGAGTTCGTTTATGGCAATCACGAGTATCCGGTGAACCCCGAAGTCGACGCGCCACCCCTGGTTCGCGAGTGGGGTGAGTTCAAAGAGGACGCTCTCAACGCAGCGGAGTTCGCGGCCCTCAACTCCGACGCGATTCGGTTGATGAGTGAGGCCGGCTACGACTGAGCCGGCTCCCCTCCGCGGCCGACGGCCACTCTGGACGGCCATAACCCTCGGAGTCGTCCTGGTGATCGTTGCACCGATCGTGCTCGTCGGGCTCGGCGCCTTCTCTCCTTCGATGGATGTATGGGCCCAGCTCTGGCGAGGCCCACTGCCCGAGATGCTCGGGACCACGGGGGTACTTCTCGTGCTGGTAGGCCTCGGAACCCTGGTTTTGGGAACCGGCCTCGCCTGGTTGACAACCGCCAACGAGTTTCCCGGACGGAGAGTCTTCACCTGGGCTCTGATGCTCCCTTTGGCGATGCCCGCCTACATCCTCGGATTCGTGTTCCTCGCCGTGCTCGACTTCGCCGGACCGGCGCAGACCGCTCTTCGCTCGGTGTTTGGCGCAGACGTCTGGTTCCCCGATGTCAGCTCTACCGGCGGTGTCGCCATCGTGATGTCCCTCTCGCTCTATCCCTATGTCTACATCCTGGCCCGCTCGGCGCTGCGCGAGCAGACCCCGGCGACCTACGAGGCCGCCCGCATGCTCGGGGACAACCGGATGTCAGCGCTGCGACGCGTCGTGCTGCCGTTGGCCAGACCGTCGCTGGCGGCCGGGGTCGTCCTGGTGATGATGGAGACCCTCACCGACTTCGCCACCGTGCAGTACTTCAACGTCCAGACCGTCTCGGTCGGGATCTACCAGGTGTGGAGAGGCATGTTCGACCGGGAGACAGCCGTCGAACTGGCGGCCCTCGTGCTGATCATCGCCCTCTTCATCATCGGCTTGGAGCGGCTTCTTCGCGGACCGGCCCGTTTCCACCAGCGGGGGGCGTCCCGCGACATAGAGCGAGTGCTGCTCACCGGCTGGAAGTCGGCGGTGGCAGTGGGTGCGTGCGTCGCCGTTCTCGCCGCGGCGATCGTGGTTCCCATCTTCCAACTTCTCTACTGGCTATGGAGCTCGCCTGCTGTGGTCACCGATATGACCCGGGCGCTCGAGTTTATGTCCAACAGCCTCGGGATGGCCGTGGCCGCGGCCATCGGTTGTGTCTTCTTCGCAATGCTCGCCGCCGGTGGTGCGAGATTCAGTGGTTCAGCTCTGGTTAGGCGAGCGGCGCACCTCGTGACCATCGGCTACGCCGTGCCTGGTCCCGTGGTCGCCATCGGCGTCCTGGTGATGATCGGCTGGGTCAGCGGAACCGCCGGGTCGAATCCAGCGGGGGTCGTTCTGCTGTCACTCACCGGGCTCGTCTACGCCTACATCGTCCGCTTCATGGCCCTCAGCTATGGGTCGGTCGACGCCTCGATGGAGAAGATCACCCCCTCGACCGTGGATGCCGCCCACACCCTGGGCGCCGGTCCGTCCCGGGTGATGAAACAGATCTACTTTCCGATGGCAGGAGCCGGAGCCGCAGCCGGTGCGGTCCTGGTTGCCATCGACGTGCTCAAAGAGCTCCCCATCGTCCTCCTCGTCCGGCCCTTCGGATTCACCACCGCCTCGGTGTGGGTCTGGGAGCTGGCTTCCGAGTCGAGATGGGCGGCGGCGGCGATTCCGGCGTTGCTCATCGTGGTCACCGCCATGGTCCCGATCGCCATATATCTGGGCAGGGAACGACGACGGCGTGGCTCCGCCATCGCCATCGGGGCACGGGTCACGGCCCAGGAGCAACAATGAATACGGAGAACCTCTGTCAGGGTCCCCGTACGATTGGGGTCTGGTGTGCCAATTGATACTATGGGCATAGTGAAAACCTCTTCATCCCGACAACTCGTTGTGCGAGGTCTCACCAAGAGATTCGAAGGCGAGACCGTACTGCGGGGAGTCGATCTCACCGTCGAAAAAGGCTCATCGGTCACCCTGCTCGGACCGAGTGGCTGCGGCAAGACCACCCTGCTGCGCGCCATCGCCGGCCTCGATCGCCCCGACGCCGGAACCATCTCGCTCGGTGACCGGGTGCTCACCAACGGTGATCGCTTCGTTGCCCCCGAGCGGAGGCGGATCGGCATGGTGTTCCAGGATTGGGCGCTCTTCCCTCATCTCGATGTCGCCTCGAATGTCGCTTACGGCCTTCCAAGGGACGTTGAGAACAGACCCAGCCTGGTGGCCGAGACCCTGGATATGGTCGGTCTCAGCGGCTTCGGCAAACGGATGCCCGACACGCTCTCGGGCGGTGAGCAACAGCGTGTTGCCATAGCCAGGGCCATTGCTCCCCGCCCCGACGCACTACTTCTCGATGAGCCTTTCTCCAATCTCGATGCCGGACTCAGGGCAGTAGTTCGCTCGGACACCAGGGTTCTCCTCCGCGAGCTGGAGATGACCACCCTGTTCGTCACCCACGACCAGGGCGAGGCCTTCGTCCTCGGTGACGAGGTAGCGGTGATGAAGGAGGGCGTGATCCGTCAGCAGGCGCCTCCGGGCACCCTCTATTCGCATCCAGTCGATCCCTGGGTTGCCGCCTTCGTCGGAGAGGCCAACCTTCTCTTGGCTGATGCCGAAGGAGACACCGCCAACACGGTTCTCGGCTCTGTCCCGCTGGCCCATCAGGCATTCGGGCCCCACACCGTGTTGCTGCGACCCGAGCAGATCTATCTCGAACCGGGCTCGGCCGGGAAGGTCAAGAACGTGGAGTTCTACGGCCACGACTGCTCCTATCGGGTGGAGGTAGACGGCAAGGAGATCATCGTGCGCTCCATCGCTGCTCCGACGTTCGGCAGGGGCGATCGCGTGTCTCTGTCCTACCACGGGCCGGAGGCCGTCGCCTACCCGACCACAGAGGCCGACCAAACCGACGTTTGAGCAGGGTCGTCGTTCTCGGCGGTGGTCCGGCAGGTCTGTACGCGGCGCTCCTCCTGGCTAGACGGGACATCCCCGTGACGGTCCTGGAACGGGAATCGGTCCCGGGTGGGCTCACCGCCGGGACGGAAATCGACGGGATGGCGGTCGACTATGGCAGTCACCGTCTCCACCCATCGATCGACCCGGACATCCTCGAGGATCTGCGCTCGCTATTGGGTGACGATCTCCAGAGGAGACAACGCAATGGGCGTATCCGTCTGGATGGGCGGTGGATCTCGTTCCCGATCGCACCGACCGAGCTAGCGACCCATCTTCGACCTGGCGTCGTAGCTCGCCTCGGGCTGAGCGCCGCCCGGGCCGCGGTCACCCCGGGCCGTTCCAGGTCATTCGCCGATGTCGTGTCCACGGGTCTCGGCACAACGATGGGAGATCTCTTCTACTTCCCGTATGCCCGCAAGATCTGGGGGGTGGAGCCCGAAGAGCTGTCGGGGGAGCAAGCGCGCCGGCGCATCTCGGCCGACTCCCCGTGGAAACTCGCCAGGAAGGCCCTCTCCAGCGGAGAGCACGGCAATCAATTCCTCTATCCCAGACGAGGTTTCGGTCAGATCGCAACGGCCCTGGCGGACGCCGCGGTGGAGGCCGGCGCCGAGATTCGTCTTGGTTCACCTGTGACCGGTATCTCCAAATCGAATGAACGTCTCCACGTGACCACCGCCAGGGATGGGGTCGAAGCCCGGCTGGTGCTTTCCACGATCCCGCTGACGCTCCTGGCGCGCTTTCTCAAGCCTCCTCCGGAGCTACGACCGGCCCTGGATGTTCTTGAATATCGGGCGATGGTTCTCGTCTATCTCGTAGTCCCCGGTCCGGGGTGGACCCCATACGACGCCCACTACTTCCCGGGGCCGGAGGTGCCTTTCACCAGGATCTCCGAGCCGAAGAACTACCGGAGTGGCCCCGACCCGACTGATCGGACGGTGATTTGTGTCGAGCTTCCCTGTGCCCGCGACGACCGAACCTGGAAAGCGGATGAAGAGGCATTGCTCTCAGGTGTGCGTGACGACATCGTCAGGATGGGACTACCCGACCCGGGGACCCGTGGCGTGCTGAATCACATAGGACACGCCTATCCCATCTACCGGATCGGATCCGAGAAAGCTCTGGATGAGGTGGCCTCCTGGCTCGACACGCGCTCGCGTGTGGTCAGCTTTGGTCGACAAGGTCTCTTCGCCCACGACAACACCCACCATGCCCTGGCGATGGCGCGCGATGCTGTTGGGTGTATCTCGGATGGGCTCGAGTTCGACCGCGCATCCTGGGACAGAGCGCGGGAGAGGTTCTCCCGTCACGTGGTTGAGGACTGATGTAGCGTCTGCTTACGGTGAGCTCTATGCCTACTGACATCCCAGTCGCAGTCGTCGGCGGTGGTCAGGCGGGCTGGCCACCAGCTACTGGCTCAAGCAGCGCGAGATCGACCACGTCGTCTTGGAGCGGGTACAGAGCGGGGACTCCTGGCGCAAGAGATGGGACTCCTTCTGTCTCGTCTCTCCCAATTGGACCTTGAATCTTCCCGACTTCCCTTACGACGGCTCGGATCCCGACGGTTTCATGCCCCGCGACGAGATCGTCGACTACGTCGAGCGGTACCGAGCCTTCGTCGATCCGCCGATGGTGAACCCCGTGGATGTCCGCAGCGTCCGCCCCCTCGGGCAGGGATGGCGTCTGTCCACCAGCGATGGAGAGTGGGATGCCGGGCAGGTGATCGTGGCCGGTGGCTCGTTTCAAACTCCTGCGGTTCCCGACGTCGCCTCTTCGATTCCCGGCGACGTGCATCAGGTCACCTCTGACACCTATCGAAACCCTCAGGAACTACCGGATGGAGCTGTCCTGGTGGTGGGCAGCGGCCAGTCGGGCTGTCAGATCGCCGACGACCTGCACCGGGCAGGTCGTCGCGTCTGGTTGTCGATGGGAGGGGCCACCCGCGTTCCCCGCAGATACCGCGGACGCGACCTGTTCACCTGGGTGCTCGACATCGGTCTTCTCGAGGGCCCCATGTCTGACCATCGCGAGGGCCCGGATGCCCGGTACGCCGCCAACCCCCAGGCTTCGGGTCGTGACGGTGGCAAGGACATCAACCTGCGGGAGTGCGGGCGTGACGGCATCAAGCTAGTCGGCCGGTTCGTCGACGCTTCGGGGACGGAGATGCGTTTCGCTCCTGACCTCATCGAGCGCCTCGATGCCGCCGACGAGGCCTGCAATCAGCTGATCCAGGGTCTGGAGCAGTACATCGCCAACACGGGGATGGATCTGCCCCCTGACGATCGCGAGCCCGTCGACTGGGTTCCGTCAGATGTGCCCGAACGAGTCGACCTCGCCGACGAGAACATCAACACCATCATCTGGTGCACCGGATACAAACGCGATTACTCGTGGATCGAGGGTCTCGAGGTAGATGACCATGGCTATCCCATCACCGAGCGCGGTGTGACCCGCTCACCGGGCCTCTACTTCGTCGGTCTCCACGGGATGCACTCGCCGTCCTCCGGTCTTTTTTGGGGGGGTTGGCTCGGACGCCGAGCATGTCGTGGGACAGCTCAGTAAGTCTCCGCGTTGACCTCGCGGTAGACCGCGGGCACGACGGCTCGGAGATAGCGGCCGAGTTTGACGAAGGACTCTCCGGTGGTGCGGAACGTGTAGGTGATGGGCACCTCGGCGTATTTCATCCCCTTGGCCAGCAGGTCGAGCGTCAGCACCTGGGCGTAGTTGAAGTCGTGGATGATCTCCGCTCTCTCGGCGGCGCGAGGGGAGAAGGCGCGATATCCGCTCTGCCCGTCGCTGATCCGGTGTCGGGCCACCCATGACAGCAGCCAGGTGAGGATTAGGTTCCCGACACGCCGGTGGGGCAGCATTCGCTCGATGTCGCCGGCGAAGCGGGAGCCAACGACGTAGTCGGCGCGGCCGTCGATGATCGGGCGCACCATCACGTCCAGCTCCTCCGGTGCATATTCTCCATCGGCGTCACAGAAGGCCACTGCCACCGGCTCGTAGCGAAGTGACTCCTCCATGCCGGTGCGGACCGCGGCTCCCAGTCCTTGATTCTCTCCCTGTCGGATGACGGTCGCTCCGGCAGCTTCCGCGACGGGAGCAGTGTCGTCAGTGGAACCGTCGTCCACCACGAGACACACCACCGGGTGTTCGCCCACCCGATCGGGAACCCGGCTCACCACTCTGCCCACCGTCGAAGCCTCGTTGAAGGCGGGCATGAACAGCACTATCGGGCCCACTCGTTCTCCCACTCGTGGCTTTTCCCCGGAGGCGTGGGCGTGCTGAAGACGGAGGCGTCCGAATATTCCGGGTGAGGGCACGAAGACCGCCACCAGCCCCAGAGCCAGGGAGTAGGCGGTCTTCACTGCGTGCGCCGTGAGCACGACGGCGAGGCCGACGGCTGGCTCCACTCCCAAGAAGACGATTGCGGCGACACCTCCGGCCTCATAGGTGCCCAGCCCTCCCGGAGCAAAGGCAGCGACCTGGGACACCACCGCCGCGGCCGTGACCAGGATCGCTCCCGCGAAGGTGAGCTCGACGCCGGCCCACCTCGCCGCTTCATACACAACGACTGACTCGAGCGCCCAGGCGGCGATGGTCGCCGTGATCGCCACCGGCCCGGGAAGTGAAACCTTCCCCTCTTCACGCAGTCGTGTCAACCAGACCACACCAGCTGCTACGAGGACGGCTCCCAGCAGCACGATGCCAGCGGTTGCCCACCATGCTGTGAGGGCTCCGAGACCGGCGACGGCACCGATCACTCCGATGGCCAGGAGATCGGCGGCGCGCAACGTCACCGTCGAAGCTGTCGCTCGCTGCCAATCGATCCCGGCGCGACGGACGACACTGACCACGCGCAAAGGTTCACCGAGACGCAGCGGGAGCACATGGTTGCCCCCAAGTGAGACATGCAACGCCGCCCAGCTGTGGCGCAGCCCGAGGTCGGGGAGAACTCTCGTCCAGGCGAGGGAGCGGAGACCGAAGGCGACTGCGAACGCGGCGAGAGCGAGCGCCAGTCCGGCCGGTCGCTCCGTCACCGTCTCCCAGACAGCTTCGAGGGAACCGACATCCACCGTCGCCGCGATCAGCCAGATGACGGGAATCGTGAGCAGCGCAGCTGCGATCACCGCCCACCGAGGCAGTCGTCTCCGCCTCGCTCCTTCCTTGTCAGGTAACCCGTACGTCATGTGTCAGGGTGATTTTACACTACCGCCATAGTGTTATTACGGTTGCCCGTCATGCAAGCCGTCGTCACGGGCGCAGCGGGGTTCATCGGCCGCCACCTCGTCGATGAATTGATTGCCCGAGGGTATCGGGTGACCGGCATCGACCGTCAACCCGGACCCATCCAGCCGGGGTATGAGCATCACGCCCTGGATCTATCCGATGAAGCGGCCTGCGGGGAGGTGGCCGCAATAGTCGGGCGAGCCGACATGGTGTTCCATCTCGCCGCCAGGCCCGGCGTGCGCGAGCGTGGTCCGGCGATCGACGAGATGCGCTGGCGTGACAACGTCGCGGCCACCCGCAATCTCTTGTCATTCGTCCCCGAGGAAACCCCACTCGTCGTCACCTCATCGTCTTCGGTCTACGGGGGGACCATCGGTGGGGTCCCGTCCCGAGAGGACGACCCGCTCCGGCCACGAGGTGGGTATGCGCGATCGAAGGTCGCCATGGAGCGGATCTGTGAGGAGCGCCGTGCCGGCGGAGGGCTGACCGCGGTGATCCGTCCGTTCACAGTCGCGGGAGAGGGCCAGCGCCCCGACATGGCGTTCTCAATGTGGATGAGAGCGCTCAGAAGCGGATTGCCCATCGAGATCTTCGGATCGAAGACGAGATCCAGGGACATAACCGATGTGCGCGATGCAGTGGAAGGTCTGATCAGGGCGGGGGAGCGGCGGATCAACCAGAACGTCAACCTGGGCACCGGCGTCGGCCACAGTCTCATCGAGATGGCGAGCGCCTTGCTCGACGCTTCGGGTCTGGACGCAGAAATTGTCCAGCATGCGGTGTTCCCTGATGAAGCCGATGCCACCCTCGCCGACACCAGGCTTAGCCGTGAGCTGCTGGGTTTCGTTCCCACGACCGACCTGACCGGTCTGCTGGCCCGCCAGTTGGAGGCCGCGGAGCGCACCGATGCACTGGTGACGGTATGAGCTCGCGGCGAGAGGCGATCGGTCTGGTCCTGTTCGGCCTCGCGGTCTTCGCCATCGTCGGCATGGGTATCGGAGCGCGGGCGACCTATGGAGCACAGACCACCGCCGATGAGCCCCAATACCTCCTCTCGGCGCTGAGCCTGTGGGAGGACGGGAATCTCGACATCTCCGATGAGCTGGCCGACGAGCGGTACCGCGACTTCCACGAGGTCGACCTTCCCCAGCAAACCCTCCGGCTCGAGGATGGAGTCCGGATCAGCCCACACGACCCGCTCCTTCCCCTGCTCCTGGCCGCTCCCATGGGGTTAGGCGGCTGGCTCGGGGCCAAGCTGGTGTTGGCCGGTATCGGTGGTGTGCTGGCTGCTCTGTTGGCCTGGACGGCGAGACACCGTCTCGGTGTGTCGACGACCATCGCCTATGTGATCGCCGGGGTTTTCGCTCTGGCGCCTCCACTGGCCATCTACTCGACTCAGGTGTATCCAGAGCTTCCGGCGGCACTGGCGGTCCTCGCCGGTTTCGCCGCGGTGACTGGACCCTTCGAGCGTCGAGGCCGGATCGTTTTTGCTCTGGCAGTCATCGCCCTGCCGTGGCTCGCCGTCAAGTACGTACCGATCGCTGCCGTGCTGGCGATCGCCGGTCTCATCAAGGCCGGGAGGGGAACACGGTTGGCTCTAATTGGCGTGTTCTCGGTAGCTGGGCTCACCTACGTCCTGGGTCACCTCGCCATATACGGCGGATTGACTCCATATGCCACAGGCGATCACTTCGTCGGCGGTGAACTCACCGTTGTCGGGACGGACCCGAACCTCTGGGGGCGAAGCACCCGGTTGATCGGCCTCCTGATCGATCGCGGTTTCGGGATCGGCGCCTGGCAGCCTGCCTACTTCTTCCTTCCCTTGGCGGCGGGATGGGCTCTCAGGGTGCGGGGCTCTGTTGTTTCGTTGGCCGCTTGGCTGGTGGCGATGGGATGGATCGTGGCGACCTTCGTGGCGCTGACCATGCATGGCTGGTGGTTCCCGGGCCGTCAGCTCATTGTGATTCTCCCGATGGCGGTGCTTCTCATCGCAGCCTGGGTCCACGAGAGTCGGCGGCGTCTCCCGGTGCTCGCCGTCGTTGGGACACTCGGGCTGGTGGCCTTCGGCTTTCTTGTCATCGAGGGGCTCGCCAATCAGCTCACCTGGGTGGTCGACTTCGGCACCACGGCCAATCCCATTTATCAGACCCTCGCAGTTTTCCTGCCCGACTACCTGGCGTCGACGACCGCAACCTGGGTGCTCCATGGCTCGTGGGTGGCCTTCGTCGTTGCTCTCGGGTGGCTCGGCTGGAGGAGTGGTGGAGGTTTCCGGCGGGGTGAGCCCCGAACACCGGAATCGGACCGAGCAAGAGAAAAGGAAAGGGTATTGACATGATCAAGCGCAGCAGATGGCTCGCCGTGATCGCGGTGTTGGCCATGACGCTCGCCGCCTGCGGAGGCGACGACGGAGGCGAGGTGCGCGACCTCGGAGCCGATGGGACAGCGACCGGGTCGGCATCCGGAACGGCAACCGGGTCGGCATCCGGAACGGCGACCGGGTCGGCATCCGGAACGGCGACCGGGTCTGCATCCGGGTCGGCCAGTGGATCCGCTTCGGGTTCTGCGTCAGGCTCCGCCTCCGGCACGGGATCCGGTTCGGTGTCGGCGACCCCTGGAGATGGTGGTTATGAGTACGCCACCGACGTCTCCGCTCATCGTCTGGTCGTCGAGGATGTGTGCGACATCAAGGATCTTCTCGACCAGGATCCCATCGTCTATGATGACATCGAAGCTGTTTATGTCGAGGGCGGGAACTCGGTGAACTCCGACGGCTCAGTGCGGACTCTGGCCGGCTTCGCCACCGCCGAAGAGCGCCTCCATGGTCTCGACGACTACTACGGGACCCCGACGCCGCTCGACGACTTCGTCTCCGCAGCTATCGCGGGCGAAGGTTCGTTTGCGGGGGAGTCGGACGGAGTCCGATCCCAGGCCATCGAGAAGGGGACCCAAAACCAGATCATGCTCGCCTGGGTCGAACACGAGTTGAGCGCCGCCCTCGACAAGGCAACCTCGGGCGATTTCGATCCCGTCGGTGGCGCAGTCCACAACTGGGACGAGGCGTGGGCCTTCTACCACGGCGCAGCCCCTGGTTGTGCACCGTACGCGACTGCCAACAGCCGGGCCGGCAACTTCGGCACAGTCGGCGCCGACGGGGAGACGGCACAGGCGAACGAGCAGATTCTCACTGCGATGATCGATGGTCGGGATGCTCTCGTTGCCGAGGACTCCGACGGTGCTTCGGCGGCGGCAGACACGATCCGTCGTGCCATTTTCATCACCTACTCACAGGCTGCGATCCGGTACGCCACGATTGCCCAACAGGACATCGAGGCCGGAGACGACGAGGCGGCCGCCACCCACCAGGCGGAAGGTCTTGCCTTTTGGCAGGTGATCGAAGCTCGAGCCGCCGATGCGGGTGCCGATGTCGATGCGGTCAACGCCATCTTCGACCTATCCGGCGAACCCGGGGCCCATGGTGGCGGTGAGGAGGTGCGCGCAGCCCTCGCCCCTGCCTGGGACAGCCTTTCCATCTCGCCCGACGACATCGGCGAACTTGACGGTTAGTGAAACCTGCAACCTCAGGTAGTGGGACTCACATATGGAACCGACGGCCTCGAGAAAGACCCGAGGCCGTCGGTTCCACATTTCTCGAGGCGCTGGGTTCCACATATGAGCCACAGAACCTGAGGTAACGGGTTCCACCTCAGGCCCGGCCCATCACCCGGGTGACCTCGAACTCGATGGCGACCCGGTTGGGGTTCTCACGCGCGGGGCGGTAGCGGGACTCGAAGGCCGCCACGGCTGCCGAGACGCGATCGGGATCGCGGGTGACGACCCCTTCGCCTTCGAGAGTCAGCCAACGGGGACCCTCCACCTGACTGACCGCGACTCTCGGATCCCGTTCGACGTTTCTGACTTTCTGCGTATTGTCCGATGTGATGATCCGGACGAGCCCATCGGCGGGGTCGTAGACAAAGGCGATGGCAATGACGTGGGGCGACCCGTCGGCTCGCAACGTGGTCAGGGTGCCAAGGTGCCGGTCGGCGAGAAAGCTCAGCTCGTGTTCGGTCAGGTCGGCGGTGGTGCGAGACATGGGACGACGGTACCGGGAGTAGCAGTTGGTGGACAGACGACAGATCGAAGCGACCTATCGGGACATCCAAGCGGGTCTCTGCGCCGACCTGGAGGCTCTCGACGGGAAGTCGACGTTCGGTACCGACTTTTGGGATCGCCCCGGAGGCGGCGGTGGTGTCAGTCGCATCCTGGCCGGTGATGGACATCTCGAAAAGGCAGCGGTGAACTTCTCGGCGGTGGAAGGGGAGACCCCCGAGAGACTGTCCGAGCGTCTGGCCGGGGAGAGCTCGCACTTCTTCGCCACCGGTGTGTCCATCATCGTCCATCCCCGCAATCCACACGCTCCCACCTTCCACGCCAACATTCGCTACTTCGAAACTGATGGCGGTGATGCCTGGTTCGGAGGTGGAGCGGATTTGACACCACACTATCTCTACGAGGAGGACGCACGTCACTTCCATAGGACGATGAAGGCCGTATGTGACCGTCACGAGGTTGCCGATTACGAAGCCTGGAAGAAGGCGTGCGACGAATACTTCTACCTGCCCCATCGAGGGGAGGCGCGAGGAGTTGGCGGCATTTTCTTCGATCATTTGACAGACCGGCTCGATGAGGTGTGGAAGTTCCAGTCTGACCTGGGGCGGAGTCTCGCCGGCTCCGTTCTTCCCATATTGGAGCGGCGCGTGGCTGTTTCCTACGGCGAGGCTGAGCGCAGCTGGCAGGAGATCAGGAGAGGGCGCTATGCCGAGTTCAACCTGGTCTGGGATCGCGGGACCCGTTTCGGCCTGGAGACATCGGGCCGCACCGAATCGATCCTGGCCTCCCTGCCCCCCCGGGCGCGATGGGTCTATGCCCACGTACCGGAACCGGACACTCCCGAATCGGTTCTCCTCGAGACCCTGCAAGCGGAACCACGGGACTGGGCTGCCCCGGAGGGCTGAACCGGCCCTTTGCCGACTCACTGTCGGCTCTTTGCCGACTCAGTGTCGGTCTGCGATGGGGTTACGGTCGATGGGTCATAGCGACTGGAAACAGCACCTTGGAGATATCCGCAGCAAGCTTCTCCTATCCACAACACGACGGCGCAGCCCGCGCCCGGATCGCCGGATCCCTGCTCCGGGGCGCCGACCTCGACGAGGGCTTCGTCCTCTCGACGTGTCTTCGAGTCGAGGTGGTGGTACCGGAATCAGAGGCGTCGTTACAAGAGGCAGTCCACTCCCTTTTCGGCGAGTTGGGCCCCGATGAGGCACCCGAGGTCCGTGTGGGCGATGATGCCGTTGTCCATCTCTACCGGATCGCGGCCGGACTGGAATCTCCGATTCTGGGTGAACAGGAGATTCTGACCCAGTTCCGCCAGACCCTCATCGAGGCGGAGGAGAGAGGCCAGGTCGGGGGACTGTTCGCAAAGCTCCTCGAATCTGCGGTGTCCGTAGGCAGACACGCCCGGGAAGCCCTGCCCGGATCTCCCCACAACTCGATGGCTGCCGTCGCCGCCCAGGTGGTCGGTGGTGTGGACCAAGTGGCTGTTCTCGGATCCGGGATCATGGCCACTGCCGTCGTCGATGGCCTGCTCCTGCTCCCTGCCCCGCCACAGATCACCGTCGTAGCCCGCAACCCGGAGAAGGTGGGCGAGTGGCCGGGCGTCGAGGTGCGCCCGTTCGATGACGCCCGGAAGGTCATAGAGGAATACCCGGCGGTCATATCAGCGACCTCGGCCAAGAAGAGACTCATCGGAGAAGACGACCTATCTGAAGTCGTCGCCCGCCGAAAGACGTCCCTGTTGCTGGTGGACATGGCGATGCCTCCCGACTTCAAACCGGCTGTCGACGACGACATCACCTACATCGCGATCGACGACCTGGCGAAGATGGCCGATCGCAGACCACGGTCAGACGAGGCAGACGCACTCGTCGAATCTGCTGCAATCGAGGCCTTCCGGCAGTATCGCGAGCACCACGAGGTGGGTCCTCTCATCGGCGGTCTGATGAGCAGTGCCGACGACGTGGTCGACGGAGTGGTGACCAAGTTCTCCGGACGTCTTGGCGACCCGTCCGACGAAGGTGTTATGCGTCAGGCGGCCCACACCGTTGCCCGCACCCTTCTCGCTGGACCCGTCTCCTATCTCAAAGCCGAAGACAGGGCTCCCGAGGCGATCGATGTCATCGCCGCCGCGTTTGGCATCGACGATGAGTGAGCTGAGGATCGCCACCAGGGCATCGAACCTCGCCATGGTCCAGGCGCGCTGGGTGGCGGAGCGTCTCGCCCGTGCCCACCCCGGCCTGAAGCCCACGCTGGTCGAGGTGTCGACGACGGGAGACAAGGACAGGGCGACCCCGGTAACCACGCTGACCGAGGTCGGGGCCTTCGTACGCGCGGTGCAGCTAGCCGTGCTCGAAGGCGAGGCCGATGTCGCCGTCCACTCCTGCAAAGATCTCCCGGTGGACGGCCCCGAAGAGCTGGCCGCCTTCTACCCGGAGCGGGAGGCCCCCTGGGACGTCCTCTGCGGTCACGACCTCTCCTCCCTGCCCGCCCGCGCCCGTGTCGGCACCGGCAGCCCGCGACGCGCCGCCCAGCTACTGGCGCTCCGTCCCGACGTGGAAGTGGCCGACATCCGGGGCAACGTCGGCACCAGGTTGAACAAGATGCACACCGGGCTCTACGACGCTGTGGTTCTCGCCGAGGCCGGACTTCGCCGGCTCGGCCTCGAAGACGAGATCGGCCACCGCTTTGGCATCGACGAAATGGTGCCGGCGCCGGCGCAAGCTGCCCTGGCCGTCGAGGTGCGCCGCGACGACCCGAGGCTCCATCTCTACGAAGCCATCGACCACCCCGACACGAGGGCGGCCATCGAGACGGAGCGAGCGTTGTTGGGCTTCACCCGGGCAGGCTGTCGCTCCGCTCTGGGTGCACTGGCCCGCCCCGATCGAACGTCGATCCGGGTGGCGGGGTTCGTGGAGGACGAGACCGGATCCCGATTTGGCAAGGCCGAAGGCGAAACCCCGGCGGCCGCGGCGCGCTCGCTGCAAGAGAGCCTGGGGCTGTGATGCCACGCATCGCACTGACCACTACTCCGGATCGGGCCGCTCGTCTCGTTTCCCTGTGCGAGGAGCATGGCCTCGAGCCCGTCGGGTTGCCGTGCATCGAGTTGGTTCCGGCCGACGAGGAAGTCCTCGAGCAGGCAAGACGCCAGGTCGCACAAGCGGACTGGCTGGTGGTGACATCGTCGCGGGCGATTTCGGTCCTATGGCCCAACGGAGAGATGCCCGATGTTCCCGTCGCCGCCGTCGGCCCCGCCACCGCCCAGGCAGTCACGACTGCCGGTGGACGGCCCGCCGTCGTCGGAGGTGGGGGAGCCGACGAGCTCATCGATCTCATCGCCGAACGCCTCCGTGGCGTCTCGGTGGTCTTCCCCCATGCCGCCGGCGCCGGGACCAACACGATCGAGGCGTTGGAGGTCGCCGGGGCATCGGTCGACGCTCGGGCCGTGTACGAGATTCGTTCCGTTCCGCCCGCGGACGATGCTGTGGACGCCGTTGCTTTCGGCTCGCCCACGGCGGTGCACGGTTGGCTCCTGTCGAGAGACCTCGAAGGGTTGGTGGTCGGAGCCATCGGGGAGACCACCGCCGGAGCCCTGGAAGAGTTCGCGGTGACGGCCGATGTCGAGCCTCCCCGCCCTTCGTTCGAAGGACTGATCGTCGCCATGGCGGAGCACCTCAGAGATTGGAGCAAGGTATGAGCAACTTTCCCGAGAAGCGGAGCCGTCGTCTCCGCAGGTCGGAGGCGTTGCGCAGGCAGGTCGCAGAGACCCGTCTGCATCCGGCATCCTTCGTCCTGCCGCTGTTCGTGGTGCCGGGATCCGGGGTGGCCAACCCGATCCGGTCGATGCCCGGTCACTCCCAGCTCTCGGTCGACGAGCTATTGCCGGTGGTCAAGGAGGCAGCCTCGGTGGGGGTCGGAGGGGTGATTCTTTTCGGAATACCGGAGTCGAAGGACGAGACGGGCTCCGGGGCATGGGATCCGGCCGGCCCGGTGCCGGAGGCGATCAGGGCGATCAAGGCGCAGGTAGACGACATCACGGTATGGGCAGACGTCTGCCTGTGCGAATACACCAGCCACGGCCATTGCGGTGTGATCGAAGGAGAAGAGGTCGACAACGACCGGACCCTGCCGCTCCTCGCCCGGGCATCATCGGTGTACGCCGACGCTGGCGCTGATGTCATCGCCCCGTCGGACATGATGGACGGACGGGTTAGCGCCATACGCTCGGCACTCGACGAGGGCGGGCACGAGGAGCTTGCGATCTGTTCGTATTCGGCCAAGTACGCCAGCTCGTATTACGGCCCCTTCCGCGACGCGGCCGAGTCGGCTCCCTCGTTCGGAGATCGTCGGACCCATCAGATGGACCCTCCGAACTCCCGCGAGGCCCTTGCCGAAGTGGCGCTCGATCTCGCCGAGGGAGCCGACATGGTGATGGTGAAACCCGCCGGCCCGTATCTCGACGTCGTCTCTGCGGTACGGTCGAGAGTCGATGTACCTGTAGTTGCCTATCAGGTGTCCGGGGAGTATTCGATGATCGAGGCCGCGGCCGCCAACGGGTGGGTCGAGAGAGACCGGGTGATGCTCGAGTCGCTCACCTCGATCGCCCGCGCCGGAGCCGGGATCACGCTGACATACTTCGCCACCAGAGCTGCCCGGGCACTGGGGAGGAGCTGAGACGATGCTGGAGGGATCCGCCGCCTGGAACGATCGTGCCCGTCAGGTCATGCCGGGGGGTGTCAACTCGCCGGTGCGGGCCTTCAAGGGAGTCGACGGCAGCCCGCCGTTGGTGGCCAGCGCTCTGGGGGCCCGGCTCAAGACCATCGACGGCGAAGAACTGATCGATTTCATCTCGTCCTGGGGCGCACTCATCCTGGGGCATGCCGAACCCACCATCGTGGAGGCGGTCGAGGAGGCGGCCCGAAAGGGAACGTCCTTTGGCATGACCACCACCAAGGAGGTCGAACTGGCCGAACTGGTCCGGTCGATGGTTCCCTCCATTGAGGTCATGCGGATGGTCAACTCGGGGACGGAGGCCACCGCGTCGGCCGTCAGGTTGGCGCGGGCCGCCACCGGACGGCCCGGGATCGTGAAGTTCGAGGGTTGCTATCACGGCCATGCCGACCCGTTCCTGGTCAAGGCGGGCAGCGGCGCCGCCACGCTCGGCGAGCCGGACAGCCCGGGGGTTCCCCCCGCGACGGTGGCCGACACCCACGTGGCCCGATTCAACGACCTGGAATCGGTGGAAGCGGCCCTGGAGGCGAACTCGATCGGAGCCGTAATCGTCGAGCCGGTGGCGGGGAACATGGGCGTGATCCCTCCCGAGGCCGGATTTCTCGAAGGGCTGCGACGGCTCTGTGACGACCACGGAGCCCTCCTCATCTTCGATGAGGTGATGACCGGCTTCCGGGTCGCACTCGGCGGGGCCCAGGAGCGTTACGGCGTGATCCCCGACCTCACCTGCCTGGGCAAGATCATCTCCGGTGGCACGCCTTCGGCTGCGTACGGCGGCCGCGAGGATCTCATGCGCCAGGTGGCGCCGGACGGTCCGGTTTACCAGGCGGGCACCCTGGCCGGCAATCCTCTGGCGGTCGCCGCCGGCCTAGCCACCCTCCGCCACCTGGCGGAGCGACCCGGGATCTACACAGAGTTGGAGGCACTCGGAGGGGCCATGGAAGAAGAGCTCGAAGGGGCCCTGGCCGAGAACGGGATCGAAGGCTGTGTAAACCGGGCGGGCGGCATGATGACGGTTTTCCTCGGTCCATCGGACGTGACCAGTTGGGAGGACGCCGTCAAGGTCGACCGGGAACGATTCTCCCGGTTTTTCCATGCCGCATACGGCAACGGTGTGCTCCTCCCCCCTTCCCCGTTCGAGGCGATGTTCCTCATGAGGGCTCATCTGGATGTGGTCACGGAGGCAACAGATGCGCTGGTAGCCGCCATCGCCAAGGCGAGATGAGCGATCGTCCGCTGCTGGCGGCCCTGGCCCTCGAGGAGGTCAGCCGCCCTCCAGTATGGATCATGCGTCAGGCCGGTCGGTACCTGCCGGAATACCGTGCCATCCGGGAGCGGCACTCCTTCCAGGAGGTGGTGAGGAGCCCCGAGCTCGCCGCCGAAGTAACCCTCCAGCCCATCGAGCGATTCGGAATGGATGGCGCCGTCATCTTCGCCGACATCATGACGCCGGTCGAGGCCATGGGGGTGGAGATGACCTTCGATCCGGGTCCGAAGCTAGAGCCGCTGACGCTGGAGCAGGTGGCGGAGCTCCCCGACCTCAACCCGGAGCAGGTAGAACACGTGGGGGAGACGATCCGACGTGTCAGGGCCGAGGTTCCGGAGGAGACTGCGGTCATCGGGTTCGCCGGTGCACCGGTAACCCTTCTGGCCTATCTCCTCGAGGGGGGAGGCTCCAGGGACTTCATGTCGATGCGGGCTGCGTTGCGGGCAAATCCCGACACGGCCGGGGCCGCGCTCGACAAGCTGGCCAGGTCGATGAACGCCTATCTCCAGATGCAGGTGCGCTCCGGGGCCGATGTCGTCCAGCTGTTCGACACCTGGGCCGGCCTCTGTGACAGGAGCCTGTTCGCCGAACGGGTCGTGACTGCAGCACGCAAGACTCTTACCGGCGTGGGAGCGCCCACCATCTACTTCGCCCCCGGCGCCGGCCATACCCTTGACCTCCAGGATGCTGTCGGGGCGACCGGATACGGCATCGACTGGAGGACCCCCATCTCAGACGCGTTCGAGACCCTGTCCGGAAACGCGATCCAGGGGAACCTGGACCCGGCGGTACTCCATACCGATCCCGGGACCATCCGTGGCGCGGTGCGCTCGCTGCTCGCCGAGGTGGACGGCCGCAGAGGTCACATAGTGAATCTCGGGCACGGCATCGACCGTCGCACTCCTCCCGAGAACGTTGCCGCCTTCGTGGAGGCCGTGAGGTCTTGAGAGTCGTCGTAGTCGGCGGTGGCCTGGCCGGTCTCTTCACCGCCTCGGAGCTGGTCGCCACCGGAGTCGACGAGGTGATCGTGGTCGAAGAGGCGTCGCGCCCGGGAGGTGTGGCCCGCACCGTTGCGAGGGACGGCTTCAGTCTCGAACCCGCCGCAGGCTCCTTCACGCTTCCTCATCCGCACCTGAGCCCGATCCTGGAGCGGGCGGGTGTCGAGGTCATCCCGGCTAAACAGGCGGATATCCGCCATGTATTCGTCGATGACCGCCTCGTTGTCCTGCGGCCGTCACCCGGTGCGCTGTTGGCCCCGGTGCTCTCGTTGCCGGCCAAGCTCAGGGCTCTCGCCGAACCCCTGGTTCGACAGAGATCTGAGGCAACCGAAGAGTCTCTTGCCGGTTTCTGCGAGCGTCGCTTCGGCATTGAGGCGGGACGGCTGCTCTCCAGCCTCATGGCTTCGGGCGTCTTCGGCGGTGACCCCGCGGAGCTGTCGGCAAACGCCGCCTTTCCTACTCTGACAGAACTCGAGGAGGAGGCAGGCTCGGTGCTCCGTGGAGCGATCCGAAGACGGCGCGCCCGGCCCGAGGACGTGCCCCGACCCCGTGTGCACGTGCCAGCGGACGGCATGGCGGGGATGGCGAAGACACTGGCGAACTCGCTCGGCGGACGGTTCCGCGGAGACTTCAAAGTCCAATCCGTGTCCCGCAGGGGAGACGAGTGGGTGATAGAGGGGCCGGAGCGACTGGTCGCCGATGCTGTCGTCCTTACCGTTCATCCGCTCGTGGCTGCTCGGCTGATCGGGGGAGAGGCCGGCGATGCTCTTCGCAGTTTGGAGTCTGCTCCCGTGGCCGTCGTTGGCATGGGTGGTGCCGGCCCCATGCGTCTCCCCGGTGGTTTCGGTGCTCTCATCGGCCCCGACGAGGGCCTGGTCAGTGTCGGCGTCCTCTTCGAGTCCTCGTATGCACCCTCACGCGCTCCAGAAGGGTCGTGGCTGGTCAAGGTGATCGCGGGTGGCGCCCGTCGTCCCGACATCACCGACTGGGACGACGACATTCTCGTCAGGAGAGTAGCGGAGGAATTGGAGCGCCTCGTCGGGAAGGTCCCGACCCCGGACTTTGTCGAGGTGGTCAGGCAGCGACCGGGGATTCCCCAATACACCATCGGGCACCGTCGTCGCTTGACGGCCCTCGAAGGTCACCTTGACGACCTTCCGGGTCTCCATCTTGCCGGATGGGGCTACCGAGGAGTGGGGCTTGCCAGCCTGGCGAGGGACGGCGCCAGGCTGGCCATGGAAATAGGCAAATCCGGGCCCGGGCCCTAAGGCCTTCCCCCGGTGCCGGTCGATGGCCCCGCGTCCTCGGGAGGACCGCTGTCGGCGGGTGGTCCTTGGCCGCCGCCGGACGCGCCGGCGTCCTCGGGCGGTCCTGCGTCTTCGGGTGGTCCGGCGTCCTCCGGCGGGCCGTTGCCGACGCCGTTCTCGCTACCGATGAACCTGGCCATTTCGGCGACGTGCTGGCCGAAGGCGGCGCCGTCGAGCTCTGACCCGGCCATCTCTTCGAGCTTCTCAGCCACGGAGTCCCGGACTGATTGCGACTCAGTGTCGCCGCTCCCATCGCGGACGTTTTTGGCAGCCGCCCGCAGGGCGTCGGCGGCCTCGCGTATCTCGACCGAGTCCTCGTCTTCGGCCTCGACCGAGTCGGCGAGATGCCGGAAGGCGTCGGGGACCTGTCCCCTCTCCACCAGAACCTTCGCCTCCTCGATGCGCTCGCCCGCTGATCCGTCGTTGATGCCAATCCGTTCCAGGGCGCGATCGACGCCATAAAGCGTGTCGCCGGGTGCGGCAGAGTCGGCGGCGAGGGCGATGCCGGTCATGCCGGCGAAGGTCAACATCGCCGCCGCCAGGGTGGCCAGTCTGCGTCGCAACGATCCCCTGAAGTTCCGGTGGGCCGGTCGTCGTGGTGCGGGTGAGGCGCCAACGTGATCCGGTGCCGAGGAACGAGCGATCTCTGCGGCTTCGACCGCCATGCGGGAAAGTGTCTCCGCGGGTGGTGTCTCGGGTTGCCCGGCATGAAGCGCCACCAGGGCAGGGGCTAGTCGGGCGAGCGTCTCGTTCTCGGGCTCCTGCCCGGAGAGAACCCGCTCGATATCGCTGTCCGAGAACTTCTGTCTGGTCATCTCGCTGTCGTAAACGTCACGGTGGCTCATGGGGATACGCCTTCTGACTCCAATTGTCTCTGTAGAGAGGCGAGCGCCCGGTGTTGCAGGGCCTTGACAGCCCCCGTCCGCTTGCCCAGCACCTCCGCGGTCTGCTCCAGGGTGAGCCCGGAAATCATTCGCAGGGCGAGCACGTCACGTTGGTCGACGGTCAGTTTTTCAAAGGCTTCGAGCAATTCCGCCGTCACAAGCTGGCCTACCGCCTCGTCTTCGGTGTTGCCCCCGGGGTGGGAGAAGTGTTCGGGCATCTGGGCCGTGTCGGGTCTTCGTGAGTGGTAGCGGTGGTCGTCGATGAGTGTGCGGTGGGCGATCACGAAGACCCAGGAGCGAAACGAGTCTTCGTCACCGTCAAAACTGTGAATATTCCGGGCGACCTTGATGAACACCTCGCTGGCTGTGTCCTCCGCCTCCACTGCGCCACGATTGGCCAGGTATCCGGCCACGGGACCCCACAGGTCCCGGAAGATCGTCGACCATGCCCACTCCGCTCCAGCCTTGGCGGCCATGAGGACGCTGTCGAACGCCTCGTCACCGATGGCCATGACGATCTCCTGGTGCGAAAGATTGGTACACGGCCATGTTCTCTAATCGACAGTTTGCCCGAACGCCATAAGCCCCGAGTGTCGGGGATAAGCCAGATACGACAAACCTACCCGGCTATGCCAGATCAGGTCACACCGCCGCAGGCAGCTTAAGCCGGAAGACGCTTAGCCCGTCTTCTCTCGCGTACTCAAGGGTGCCCCCCATCAGTTCGGCGAGTTGGCGGGAGACGGCCAGGCCGATGCCCAGTGATTCGTGTCGTCCGCCGTCATGGGCACGGTGATATAGCTGAAAAACGCTTTCCCACTCTTCTGGAGGCAGTCCCTCTCCGTCGTCGACTACTGCGATCTCCACGCCGCGGTCACCCCGGGAGACCGTCACCTCCACCTGCGGGCCGCCGTAGCGCTCTGCGTTGGTGAGGAGGTTGCGCAGGATCTGGCGCACCCTTGCGGGGTCGCCAATGGCCCCGATCTGTGTCGATGGGGTCTGGAATCCGACATCCTCGGTGAACGAGCCACCGGCCTCGAGGGTGAGGCAGACCTGTTCGATGGCGTCGATGCGGGCGAGATCGACATTGATCTGACCCGACTCTGCCCGGGCGGCCACGAGGAGGTCTTCGACAAGGTCGGACATCTCACGGGCCTGCTGCACGATCGAGGCAACTATCAGATCGCGATCCTCGTCGGTCATCTCTTCGTCGTCATCGAGAACCTGGCTGAACCCCACGATCGCAGTTAGGGGAGTCCTGATCTCATGGCTGATCGATGCCAGAAAGCCGTTCTTCGCCTCGATGAGATCCTCCATGCGACGCTCTTCCCGTCGGTGCTCGCTGACGTCCACGACGGTGAACATCGCCCGGGAGAAGTCGGGCTCGCCGTCGACGACGGGTGCGGCCAGGGTTGCCTCGGCGTCATAGGTCTCGCCAGTGGGCAGACCGGCGGTGAACGAGGCATGTGATTCAGGCGTACCGTTCCAGACTGCCTCGAACTGGGAGATCCATGATGGGTAGGCCTCGTCGTTCACTATTCGGGGATCGATAGGCCCGATCAGGTCCTCGACAGATAGACCGGTGGCGCGGGCGGCTGCGGGGTTGGCGGCAGAGGTCCAGATCAGTGGCACGATGTCCCTGATGGCTTCTATGTCAGGGAGACGCTCTCGGATGTCGGTGACACCTTCGGCCCGGAGCTCGTCCATCCATCGCTCCACCTGGGTGTAGTCCTGTTCCATCAATGGGAAAGGGGAGATTCGAAAGAGGTTTTCGAAGCTGGAGAGCCCCACCCGGGCATCGTTGAGCTCTGCCCGGAGCCGGTCGATGTCGCGCATCGCTGCCTCGTATCGACTGCTGAGCTCGTCCCAGGTGTCAGGCACACCCGGGTTCGGCTCGGAAACGGTCAACCGGTCCATGTAACAGGAGGGGTTGAAGTCTTCAGTTGTCCGATCCCCGGATCGGAGCGGACGCGACTCGCGCGATTCGGCGTTCTGGGCGGGCACACAACCTCAAGTATCGGTCAAAACTCCCCGGATCTAAACCCGAAGCTCCATGGAAGCGCGCCCATTAATCGCGGTCGATGACCTCGGGTGCCCACTTGTATCGGATGAGGACTCCTCTGGTAGCCAGGATGCGGCTCCGGAGTGGTCATCGGCGGGGCGGAAGGGCGATTGGTTCGGTCCAATTCCGCGCATTCTTTTGCTGCAAATGACGTCTGCCACCGGATATATGAAATCCGGTTTCGGTGTGGCCGCCCGCAGCGAGGAAGACCTGCTGTTCCTCGGTGAGTGGCTCGAGAGCGGGGTGCCGCCAGAGGTCCTGGAGATCGAGGATGTCACCGTTGCCTGAGGCAACTCCTCCTTGACCGTAAAACATCGTTATCCAATTTGACCGACAAGGGGCGACGAGTGTTGTTAGGTTCCGACCCGCCGAGACAGAGCCGGTGTCGTCTCGGATAGCCACAAGGCGGCGCCGCTGTCTCTCCGAGCACGCGAGAGAAGGACGAATCGGATGGCCGAAGAAGACCTCACGGACGTCGCTGAGGAGTACGAGGAGTGGGAGTCCGAGGAGAGACGAAGACGCCGGGAAGCGATCCGCAATCGGCAGCCTTTCGAGGGCCTCCAGGTCGATCCCGAGATCGACTTCTACCCCGAGGTAGCCCACCGGGAGCCGGGCGATACCAACATCGTCAAGTGGGGGTTCGACATTCACCCCCAGGTCACCTTCTGGTCGGCCGGGATCCTCATCGTCTTCATAGCGTGGACCCTCTTGTTCCAGGACACCGCGTCGGAGGTGTTTGGTGAAGTCCTCGGATTCATCGGGAACAGCTTCGGATGGCTGTACATCCTGGCTGCCAACATCTTCGTGGTCGTCGGCTTCTTCTTTGCCTTCAGTCGCTACGGGAAGATCCGGATAGGCGGGCCCGAGGCAGTGCCCGAGTTCTCGACACCGGCCTGGTATGCCATGTTGATCAGTGCCGGCATGGGCATCGGGCTGATGTTCTGGTCCGTTGCCGAGCCGATCTTCCACCTGGCTGGACCGCCCCCACTCTTTGGTGTCGAACCCATGACCGGGGAGGCGGGCCAGGCCGCCCTTGCCACCACCTTCTTCCACTGGGGTCTGCACCCCTGGGGGATTTACGCGTTGGTGGCCTTAGCCCTGGCGTTCTTCGCCTACAACCGCGGGCTGCCGCTCACCTTCCGCTCGGTTTTCTACCCGATCCTCGGTCCGCGCATCTACGGAACATGGGGCAATGTCATCGACATCCTCACGGTGCTGGCCACCCTCTTCGGCCTGGCGACTTCACTGGGCCTGGGAGTGGGACAGGCGGCGGCAGGTCTCAACCATCTGTTCGGGACACCCGTCGGCACCGGGTTCCAGGTGTTGCTCATCGCGATTATCACCGGGATGGCGACCATGTCCGTGGTGGCAGGTTTGGACGCCGGGGTGAAACGTCTCAGCCAGCTCAACATCGGCCTGGCGTTGGTGTTCATGCTGTTCCTCATCATCGTCGGGCCGACGCTGTTCATCTTCTCGGTCTTCACCCAGAGTCTCGGCGAGTACGTCGCGGTGCTGCCGGAACTCTCGTTCTGGGCCGAGGCGTTCACCGGGACCGACTGGCAGCAGGGATGGACCATCTTCTATTGGGGGTGGTGGATCTCGTGGTCCCCATTCGTGGGAATGTTCATCGCCCGTATTTCCAAGGGACGCTCGGTGCGCGAGCTGATTCTCGGAGTCATGGCCTTCCCGACGGTTCTGTCCGCGCTGTGGATGTCGGTCTTCGGCGGAACGGCCATCAACCTTCAGCTCGAAGGCATCAGGGACGTGGCCACCGCAGTGAACGAGAACGTGGCGACGGCGCTGTTCGACATGCTCGAGGCCTTCCCGCTCTCGTCCGTCACCTCGCTGGTCGGGATCGTTCTCGTGATCTCGTTCTTCGTGACGTCGTCCGATTCCGGGTCACTCGTGGTCGACCACCTGACCTCGGGAGGCAAGCTCGACTCTCCCAAGCCACAGCGTGTCTTCTGGGCCGTCATGGAGGGCCTCATCGCCGCAGTGCTGCTGATCGGAGGTGGCCTGGCTGCGCTCCAGACCGCAGCGATCACGACCGGTCTGCCATTCGCTCTGGTGCTGCTGATCATGTGCGGAAGCCTCTATGTGGCGTTCCACGAGGAGCTGGATCTGTTGGAGAGCCACTATGACGCGGCGTTGTTCCGATCCCGACACGGAGCGTTGCTCGAGCACCACGGCATCGACGTGGATGCGCCTTTATCGACGGAGGCGCGATCCGACTCCACCGAGGAAGGAGAGTCCTCATGAGAGGCCCCCGTATACGCAAGCTCGCTTTCGTCCTGTCTCTCGCCCTGATGGTCGCCGCCTGCGGTTCCGCCGCAGAGGACGGCGATGGAGAAGGCGGTCCCGCCGGAGGCGGGGAAGAGGAAGAGACGGGGACCGTCACCATGGCCCGGGCTACCTGGGACACCGGGTGGTTCCAGGCCGCGGTGTATGCCCAGCTCCTTGAGGAGTTGGGCTATGAGGTGACCGATCCCGCCGAGCTCACCCGTGACGCCAACACCTTCTATCCGGCCCTGGCTCAGGAGCAGGCGGACTTATGGGTGAACGGCTGGTTCCCGCTCCATGAGATCTATCTGGAGCGCCCGTTATTCAGCGGCCAGCCGATTTCCGAGCCGATCGAGCCGATTGGAACCCAGGTCGAGGCGGGAGCGCTTCAGGGTTATCTGATCGACAAGGCCACCGCAGACGAGATGGGGATCACCTCGATGAGCGATCTCGCCGACCCGTCGGTCGCCGAGGTCTTCGACGAGGACGGTGATGGTCTCGCCGATCTCCACGGCTGCAACGATGGTTGGGGCTGCAACCTCGTGATCTCCGAACACATCGAAGAGCTCGACTGGGGCCCTAACGTCGAGCAGGTGGTCGGCCAGTATGGGAGCCTCATCCAGGATGTGGTGATCCCGAAGGTCGAGGCGGGCGAACCGGTGCTCTTCTACACCTGGACGCCCAATTGGACCATTGATGTGTTGGTCCCGGGCGAGGACGTTGTCTGGCTCGAATCCCCCGCACTCGAGGGCGACGAGAACACGTCGGTTTCCGGGCTGGAAGGATGCGCCGGAGACGATCCCTGTGATCTCGGATGGCCCATCAACGACATCCGGGCGGTGGCCAACACCGAGTTTCTCGACGCGAACCCGACGATCCGGCGTCTCCTCGAAGTGGTGGAGATCCCGCTGGACGACATCGCCGACCAGAACGCACGGATGGTGATGGAGGCCGAGTACTCCGAGGAGCAGATCAGACAGGACGCCGCGGCGTGGATCGAGGAGAACCGGGCAACGGTCGACGGATGGCTGGAGACGGCCAGAGGTTGACATGAGAAGTGTCCCGGTCTCGCCAAGGGCCGGGACCTATCTCATCCGGACGAGCCGAACCACTTGTCACGAAGCTGGTCGTAAGCTCCGCTCTCGATGACCTCGAGGAGAGCGAGGTTGATTTGCTCCCGGAGTTCGTCGTCGTCCTCTGCGACGACCACGCCGTATTTGACGTCCTCGAAGTCGGGTCCCACCGTGGCGACGGCGCCCTCGCCTTGGCGGGTGGCATGGAAGTGCAGCACGGGTGCGTCGAACACCACAGCGTCGACTTCACCTCCGTCCAGAAGTAGGTAAGCCTCTTCTATATCGTCGACCAACACCGGGCCGATGCCGTTACCCGCCAGATAGGTCTGTCCGGCAGATCCCGACGCGGTGGCCACCCGGTTGCCGGGAAGATCGCCGGGTCCGCCGATTCCGCCTCGAATCTGTTCAACGGCCATGGCAGAGGCGATGGCCGCGGTGAACGTGGCGAATACCAGGGTCCCGGTTGCGATCCATATCAGCGCCAGCACGCGTCCGGCGTTGCCGCGGGCCACCTTGTCTCCGTAGCCGACGGTGCTCATGGTCACGATCGACCAATAGAGGGAGTCCCAGATGCCCCGGCCGTACCCTTCCGCAAAGTCCGGGTTGTCGCGTCGCTCGGTCCACCAGACGAGATGTGCCGCGATCAACACCGCCACCCCGAACACGACCAGCAACCAGGGAAGGTCGGAGTTGGCGACAGTGCGGAGCAGGCTCGTGATCTGGCCCCAGATTCCCTGCTCTGCGTTGGTCGGGACGAGAATCGTCAAACCGGCGTCGAGGATTGGCAGTGAGAAGTCGATGCGCTCTTCGCGGTTCTGAGTAATGGCAACGCCACCCATGGCGATGTCGGCCGCATCCCTGTCGACATCGTCGATTTGCTTGGCGACGGTGTCCACGGCATAAAACTCGACGTCGCGGCCGAGCTGTGTCCCGAGCAGCTCGGCCAGCTCGACCTCGAAACCGCCGTATGTGCGGTTCTCATAGATCACGAACGGAGGCAGCTCCCGCACTGCGATCCTCAGGACCTCCCCGGTCGCCGGCCCACCGACTCCGTCCGGCTCCACGGCCACGGCATCGGGATCGGCGGCGTCGATCCATTCGCTTGCCGTGCCTTCGTTGGCGACGATCCATTGCTCGGCATGGGCCCTGATGTCCTCGGCGTCGCCTTCGCCGTCGACCATCCGGGCGTTCTGGTCGTGGATGTCCGCCAGCGGGATGACGACCTGTTCGAGAAGCGTCCGCACCGATGGGTTTTCGTCGAGGAAGGCGCTGTTCGCCACGGCCCTGATGTCGTTAGGCGGCCAACCCGTCTGGCAGGGCTCGTTGGCGCATCCCGACAATCCGGAGACTTCGGTCCGGTCCTCGCCCGACTGACCCTCAGGGAGTGAGGGATACGGTGTCTCCAGCCAGTACACGTCTTCACCGGGGACCAGTTCGCCCACGGTCCAGTTGGGCGTGAAGGTGTAATAGAGAGTCGGTTCGCCGGCTTCGAATCGCTCGATGGCCTCTCCCATGAGCGGGGAGTAATCACCCTGGATGTGCTCGACAGTGTCGTCGAGGCCATATTCGGAGAGGTGGTGGTCGATCGTATCGGCGCAAGCCCACTCGACGTTGCAGCCGATCAGGTCGGCCCGGCCGTTGCCGTCAACGTCGAACTCGGCGGCGATCTCGGGGTCGGCAAGGTCGCCGAGGTCTGCTATTCCCAGCCGGTCGGCCGTGGCGATGTCGACGAAGTAGCCCTGGAGTGCTCCCGAGTCGACCTGGGTACCCACCAGCTCCACCGGATCGTCTTCATCGATCAGGTTCTCGTGGAGAGGGAACCAGCCATTCACCCAGAGGTCGACCTCGCCGGCGGCGACGGCGTCGTAGAACTCGGTGTTCTCCATGGTGACCGGTCCTTCCACCCGATAGCCGAGCTGGTGGAAGAGCTGTCGGTAGATCTCGGCCTGGAACCATCCCGTGTCCCAGGTTGCCCTGGCCATCCTGATGGTGGGAGGATCGCGGTCTCCGTCGTCTTCTTGGGCGGTCGCTACCGGGGCGATCAGCAAGACCAAGACTGCGAGCGCTGCCGAGGCCGATAGGGCTCTGGCTCTCTTGGCGCGCATATCTGCGTCCTCAGGTAGCGGGACGCCAGGAGCATAAAAGACGGCGAGCTTCCATGGTTTGTTTCCACGACCGATCAGCCGTACATCCGTTCCAGTTCGTCGAGGAAGGCTCCTGCGGCCCGGGCGTTGTGACGTCGCCAGATCTCGACGGGGTCGTCGCTCTGGGGGTCATCGAGGGCGGCGAGAGTGGGCTGGAGGGAGTCCTTCTGTGCCCTCACCAGATCCGCCGGTGAGGTACCGGATCGCCTGAGCATGGCGAGCTTGAGGAGGAACTCGATGCGCATGTCTCTCACATGGTCCACCGGTTTGCTGAGCCAGCGACGGAGATGCTTGCGTCCGTGTCCGGTCACCCGGTGGATCGTTCGGTTCGGGCCCGAGTCGCTCTTCTCGGTGGTCACGGGCTCGGCGAGCCGCTGGTCGACCAATCGGTCCAAGGCTCGATAGACGAGTGGGCGGCGCACGGTGAGGATTCGTCCGACTTCGGCGTTGGCCCCGAGCTCTCTGGCCACCGCAAAACCGTGGCTCGGTCCCTCGGCAAGGATGCCCAGGACCGCATACTCGGTCACGGAGAGCTCGGTTGACTCGGGCACGTCACCACCGATCCCGATAGGGTGTAGTCACAATGAGAATAGTCTTGGTCCTTGTTGTGGGGCTGCTCATCTCGGGTTGCAGCGGGAGCGATGACCGCCAGGTCCTCCTGGTCTCCGCAGCCGCCTCCTTGACCGACGCCTTCGGGGCAGTCGAGGAGGCCTTCGAAGCGGCCCGCCCCGATGTAGACGTGGTGTTGAATCTCGCCGGGAGCTCTTCTCTCCGCGAGCAGATCTTGGGGGGTGCACCCGCCGATGTCTTCGCGTCGGCCAACATGGAAAACATGGAACAAGTGCTGACGGCCGGACTGGTCGCAGGCGAGCCCAGGGTCTTCGCCCGCAACCAGCTACAGATCGCGGTTCCACCCGGCAATCCGGCGGGGATTTCCGGACTGGCTGACTTTGCCGACGAGTCACTGTTCCTCGGGCTCTGCGCCACCGGTGTTCCCTGTGGCGATTTGGCACGGGCGGCCCTGGCATCAGCCGGCGTCGACCCCGCCGTCGACACCAGCGAGCCCGATGTGAGATCGCTATTGACGAAGATCGAGGCTGGCGAGCTCGACGCCGGGATCACCTATATGACCGATGTCTTCTCCTCGGAGGGCAAAGTCGAGGGAATCGACATCCCCGACGACGTCAACGTCGATGCCAGCTACCCCATAGCAGTTCTCTCGGGTGCCCCGCGCCCGGAGATAGCCGACGAATTCGTCGGTTTCTTGCTCTCCGCCGAGGGTCAGGAAATCATGTCCGGGTTCGGGTTCTCCTCGCCATGACCGGTCGCCGCTTACGTAACCAGCCGCCCCTCTTCATGGTCGTCCTCGCGCTGTTCGCGATCGCCCTCGTCGCCCTGCCCCTGGCGGGTCTCCTGTGGCGCACTCCCTGGCCCGACCTCGGGGAGCTGATGACCAGTGACGTCGTCGTCGACGCGCTGCGTCTGTCGCTGATCACCTCACTCGCCGCCACCGGTCTGTCTCTGGTCTTCGGGGTGCCGCTGGCCTGGCTGTTGGCACGTGTCGACTTTCCGGGCCGGTCGATTGTTCGCGGTCTGGTGCTGCTGCCCCTCGTCCTTCCCCCGGTTGTCGGAGGGGCGGCGCTCCTCTTCGCCCTGGGACGCAGGGGGCTGTTGGGTGAGCCGTTGTACGAGGCCAGCGGGCTGGTGCTGCCGTTCTCGACGGCTGGGGCGGTTCTTGCCGCCGCCTTCGTGGCGATGCCCTTCCTGGTGATCACGGTCGAAGGTGCCCTCCGCAACCTCGATGAGCGTTATGAAGGCGCCGCCGCCAGCTTGGGGGCGGGGACCTGGACGGTGCTGCGACGGGTCACCCTCCCCATGATCGCCCCATCGATAATGGCGGGCCTGGCCCTGACCTGGGCACGCGCCTTCGGAGAGTTTGGAGCGACCATCACCTTTGCCGGGAACCTGCCGGGCCGGACCCAGACGCTCCCACTGGCCGTCTTCGTGGCTCTCGAATCGAACCGTGATGTTGCGGTGGCGATCAGCTTGTTGATGGTCGTGGTCTCGTTGTTGGTGCTGGTCGCCCTGCGCGAGCGCTGGTGGCGGTTCTCGTGAGCGGCCTGGAGGCTCGAATGGTGGTCGCCCGTTCCGGGTCGTTCCGTCTCGACTTCGAGCTGTCCATAGGCCCCGGCGAAACGGCAGCATTGCTCGGCCCCAACGGTGCGGGAAAGTCCACTGCGGTACAGGCGCTGGCAGGCCTTCTGCCTCTGGACGAGGGGAGGATCACCCTCGAAGGAAGGGTGCTCGACGACCCGGATGCCCGCGTCTTCGTGGCCCCGGAAGAGCGAGAGATCGGCGTCGTCTTTCAGGACTACCTGCTGTTCCCCCATCTCAGCGTCCTGGAGAACATCGCATTCGGGCCGCGGACGAAGAAACAGAAGCGCGACCGGGCTCTCGCCCGGGCCGGGTCGTGGCTGGAGAGTCTCGGGTTGTCGGGCATGGCCTCCCGACGACCTGGCGATCTCTCCGGGGGCCAGGCGCAGAGAGTGGCGCTGGGCCGCGCCCTGGCCACCGAGCCCCGGCTTCTCCTCCTGGATGAGCCGCTGGCAGCTCTCGACGTGACCACCCGGGTGGATTTGCGGAGGGTGCTGGCCGATCATCTCGACGTCTTTGCAGGTCCCCGGCTGCTGATCACTCACGACCCGACCGAGGCGTTTCTGCTGGCCGATCAGATCCATGTCATCGAGGACGGCAGGATCACCCAGGTGGGCACAGCCGACGACATACGGATCCGCCCCCGGACGAGATATGCGGCCGACCTCGCCGGTTCCAATCTCGTCCAGGGCATCGCAGACGACGGGGTGGTCGTCGTCAACGGTCACCGGCTGCACATAGCCGACCACGACATCACCGGGCCGGTGGTGATGACCGTGCATCCGACCGCTATCTCGGTCCACAAAGCGCGTCCCGAAGGGAGCCAGAGAAACGTCTGGCCAACACGGGTGGACCGGCTCGAAACGATGGGAGATCGAGTCCGGCTGCTGACATCCACACCGCTGCCGCTGACCGTAGAGGTGACGGCGGGTGCCGCCAACGCACTCGGACTCGCGGAGGGCTCCGATATCTGGCTGGCGATCAAGGCGACAGAGATCCGTGTCGAGGGCGACACCAACGTTCGGGACGCTACCTTGCCAGCATGAAGATCGCTTGTGTCGGCGGTGGCCCCGCGGGGCTCTATCTGGCCATTCTGGTGAAGAAGGCCAGACCCGATTTCGACATAACGGTGTTCGAGCGCAACGATCCCGGCGATGCGTACGGGTTCGGGGTCGTGTTCTCGGAGGAGACACTGGACCATTTCGAGACCGCCGACTCCGATTCTTATCTCGAGCTCACCAAGTCCTTCCGGGAGTGGGGAGACATCGAGGTCCGCCACTTCTCCGGGGAGCGGTTCGTGTCCGGGGGCCACGGTTTCGCCGCGGCCGGACGCAAGGATTTGCTTCGGCTTCTCAGCCGGCGCGCCGGCGAGCTTGGCGCCGACCTGAATTTCTCCACCGAGGTCGCTGACCTCTCCGATCTCGCCGATTTCGACCTGGTCGTCGGAGCCGATGGAGCCAATTCGATGGTGCGTTCGGCTCTGGCCGGGCGGGTGGGACCATCGGTGGACGTGCGGGAGAACAAGTACATCTGGTTCGGCACGAGAAAGGTGTTCGAGCGGTTTCATTTCGTCTTCATCGACACCCCGGCAGGATTGGTCTGGGCGCACATCTACCCCTACTCCGACGAGGGCAGCACGTTCATCGTCGAAATGGCTCCGGATACATGGCGGGGGCTTGGCTTCGACCGCACCGAGCACGAGGTGTTCCCGCCCGGGGTAAACGACGAGCATGCATTGCGCGAGTGTGAGGCCTTGTTCGCCCAGCACCTCGACGGGTTCGGCCTCGTCGGGAACAACTCCAAGTGGCTCCAGTTCCCCACGATCAAGTGCGACCGATGGCATGTGGACAACGTCGTGCTCATCGGGGACGCCGCTCACACCGCTCATTTCTCGGTCGGCTCGGGTACCAAGCTGGCGATGGAGGACGCCATCTCCCTCGCTGATCTTTTGGTCGGCGACCGGCCTCTTACCGATGCTCTCGATGCCTATGAGAGACAACGCCGTCCCGAGGTTGAGAGCCTCCAGCGCGCCGCCAAGGCCAGCCTGGAGTGGTTCGAGGGCGCCGACCGCTACCGCGACATGGAGCCGGAGCAGTTCGTGTTCAGCATGCTCACCAGAAGTCAACGGGTGACTTACGACAACCTGCGGCTGCGCGACCCCGACTACATGGCGTCGGTGGACCGCTGGTATGCCACATCGGAGCACGGCTCACCGGTAGAGACCGACCCGGCCACACCGCCCATGTTCCACCCCTACCAGCTGCGCGACGTCGTCTTGGCCAACCGGGTCGTGGTGTCGCCCATGGACCAGTACTCCTCGGTAGACAGTATGCCCAACGAATGGCATCTCGTGCATCTCGGGAGCCGGGCGGTCGGGGGAGCGGGGCTGGTGATGACCGAGATGACCTGTGTCTCCCCGGAAGGCAGGATCTCCCCCGCAGACACCGGGATCTGGAACGACGAGCAGGCGGGCTACTGGGCGAAGATCGCCGACTTCGTGCACTCCCACAGCGAGGCCCGCATCGGGCTCCAGATCGGCCACTCCGGGAGGAAGGGATCCACCAAGCTCATGTGGGAGGGCGACACCGACCCCCTCGATGAGGGGAACTGGGAGATCATCGCTCCCTCCCCGATCCGCTACCGGCCCGACAGCCAGGTACCGCGTGAGATGACCCGGGAGGATATGGATGCCGTCCGTGACCAGCACGTCGAGGCGGCGATACGCGGTGATCGAGCCGGGTTCGACTGGCTCGAGCTCCACTTCGCCCACGGCTATCTCATCTCCAGCTTCCTCACGCCCCTGGCCAACCAACGCTCCGACGGCTACGGAGGATCGGTGGAGAACCGAATGCGCTATCCATTGGAGATCTTCGATGCGGTCAGGGCGGTGTGGCCCGAGGAACGGCCGATGTCAGTTCGCATCTCCGCGACCGACTGGGTCGCCGGCGCCTTCGACGGCGACGATGCGGTGGCGTTCGCCAGGGAGCTGAAGGAGCGGGGTTGTGACATCATCGACGTCTCCACCGGCCAGACCTCCATCTATGCCGACCCCGAATACGGGAGGCTCTATCAGACGCCGTACAGCGACCGGATCCGCAACGAGGTGGGCATCCCGACCATGACCGTTGGCGCGGTGTCGTCGATCGACGACATCCACAACATCCTCGTGGCGGGCAGAGCCGATCTCTGTGTCATGGCACGGCCGCATCTGGTCGACCCATACTGGACTCTCAACGCTGCCATCGACCTCGGATATACCGGACACCACTTTCCCAAACAGTACCTGTCGGGGCTGGCCGCCCGACGAAGAGAACAGGACCCGATCCCCCCTGACGTGTTCCGGCAGGGGTGACGATCAGAGCGCGAGCACGCCGTGGATCGCCTCCATTCGCGTCACCCTGTCGACCCAGACCGGGTGCGGTTCCGGAGCCGTGCCCGGCTACTTGGTCCGCCAGGAGCCCTGGGCGTATCCCTCGCGTGCGTCGCGTGAGTACGGCGTGGGAGCCACTCTCACCCTGATCTCGGTCTGCTGATGACGCTCGACGGTGGTCTTGTCCGTCCCGCCGTCTTCCTCGCCCCAGATCAGGGTGAGCTGGTCACCCTCCTCGATGTCCGGGTCGACCACACCCAACGAGATGAAGGCCCGGTCGTTGAAGGTGTATCCACTGAACATGGAGAAGCCGACGTGCTCCCCATCGTCGTCAACCACCTTGTCGTATGTCGCTGAGGTGTAGTTGGCGAGCGGCAGGTCGATGTACTTGTAGTTCTCTCCCGGCCCCTTGAACATCGAGCGCATCACCTCGACGACATCGTCCTGGTTCCACTCGAACGTCACCTTCCTGCGGTGCGGCCGGTCGTGTATCGCCTCCAGGGCATCACGGCCGATGAAGTCGTGGTCGAACTTCACATAGAAGCCGTACCCGAGCTCGTAGGGGGTGAGGTAGTAGTCCTCGATGTTGTCGGAGACGAAGCTGCCTCCGATCGACCCGGCCGCCTCGTAGCTGTCTGCCGGGAGCCACTCCCGGTAGGCCTTCATCTCCTCGCCCGTGTAGACGGCGGGGAGAGGTGAGGGGATCCATCCCGACTCGAGGGTGTTGGTTGCATAGGCGCGGGAGCCGACCGGCACCAGGCCGAACTCCTCGCCGGCATCGAGGATGGCCTGCCGGATCTCCTCGCCTTCCTCGTATGGTCCCCAGATCTCCATCCCGGGTTCCCCGGCCATGCCGTGGTGGAACGCCGGCACCTCGCGTCCGGCGACCTTCATGGTGCCGACGTTGAAGAACTTCACATCCGGGATCGGGCCGCCGTTCAGCTTCTCCAGGACTTTCATGGCGTTGGGCCCCTGAATCTGATAGCGGTAGTGCCGCCGCTTCACCGGCTCACCCATCGGTCGCGATGGCGACCGATCGTCGCGCTCGATGCCGACATTCCAGTCGCCGGTCTCGGCATGGAACTGGACCCAGTTGACCGTCGGTACCCGACCCACCATGTTGAACTTCTCCTGCCCGGGGCGAAACAGGATCACGTCTCCGATCACGTGCCCGTCGTAGCTCGTGGGAACGAAGTGTTTGGCCCTCGTGGTGGGGAAACTGGCGAAGCTGTTGATGGCGAGCGAGGAAAGCAGGCTCTCGGCATCCGGCCCTTCGACGGTGAGTTCCGCCATGTGGTGGGACTGGTCGAACAATACGGCCGTCTCCCGCCACGCTCGCTGCTCGTCGCGCCAGTTGCTGAACTCCGCAGGGACCACCGGATACACATATGCTCCGATTCGGGAGTTGCGCAGCATGTCCACGGTGTTGTCTGCGGCTTGGAGAACGTCCTCGAGACTGCGGTTGGCCATTTCTAACTCCTTATGTCTTCCGGCTGGTTCTGATCATACGTACTGAACATGTTCAGTGTGGCTTGCCGTCTCCGGTACCTGTCTATCCTCGGCCTCCAGTCATCCAGAGCGGGGGAGGGACAGGCTACGTTGAACGAAGATGTCACCCACTAGCCGCACCCAGGATGCCGCCCGGATGACGGCGGGACGGTTCTTCGACAACCGCGCCGCCTATCTCATGTTCACCACCGCCACCAATGAGAAGGCGGTCGTGGCCGACCGGGTGGGATCCGAGCTCGACCTGGTGGCCCCAGGGGAGTCGGCGCTGCGTGTGTTCGACGCCGGCATGGGAGACGGCTCCGTGCTGAGTCAGCTGATGCGGCGCATGCACAAGGTGTTCACCCACATCCCCTGGCTGGTGGTCGGCAAAGAGATCAGCATCGAGGACCTCCGGCTGGCGCTGATGCGCATGGCGGATCGTCTCTTCGAGCATCCCGAGACGGTGCTGGTCGTCACCAACATGAGCTATCGAGAGGCTCCCGCACTGGAGTCCACTTCCGGCTCGGCCGCCGACCTCAACTGGATCGAGGCTCCACTCGAGGGGTCGACCGCAGACGACTTCAGCCGTCAGATCCACGACCTCTTCGACACTCTCGCTCATGGCTGGCAGGTGACGACCAGTCCAACGACCGGGAACCCGGTCTACGTCCGACCGTCCGTGCTCGTGCTTTACCGAAAGGATCGTGAGTTTCTCCTCAAGAGGGTGATCCCGCGGCCCGGGGACACCGGACGGGAGTATGACCTGATACTCGCCTCCCAGCCCTATCGGGCGCGGACCAGTGTCGAGCGCAAGGTCCGCCTGGTCGTCGTGCCGCTGGCAAGGTCTCTGGCTCCGGGTGGCCGTCTCATAGTGGTCCACGCCCATGGCGACGATCCCGGTCTCGAGATCATCCGTGGCGTGTGGCCGGACGAGGACCCTTTCCAGACGGGTCGGGCCGAATTGGTCGAGGAGGCTCGACGTCAGCTGTCCCTACCCGGGGACGAGAGCTTGGAATATCCGCAGCTGAGCGACGATGAGGCGATCTTTCGCTACGAGCTCCACGCAATGCCATCCGAGCACACCGAGCACATCGGCACCGGGTTGATCCTCGCCGCATGGAATGCGGCCGCTTACGTCGCCCAGATCGACGAGGAGCGATTGGCAGAGGCGATGAGGTCCGGGGTGTATGTCTCCGCGGTCCGGGAGGTCCTCGAGCGACATGGGGGAGTGTGGTTCAACGACGAGGCCTATGTGATCGAACGCTCAGGATGATCGAGATCGTCGTCTCCACCAGCTGGCAACGGTAGGTATCACACCCCGGGGAACCCAGAGAAACAGGGCAATGATCAGCGCACCGTAGGGCACCAGCCGCAAGTGCCCGAGGTCGACCAGTGCCTCGTTGATGAAGGTGAAGACGGTCGCTCCCAGTATCGGCCCGAACAGTGACCCGATGCCTCCGAATGCGAGCATCACGACCACGACCACATCGACCTCGGCGAAGGCGAAAGTGGTCGGGCTCACCCGCCCCTGGGTCAGCCCGTAGAGAGCACCGGTCATGCCCAGCATCGCGGCACCTACCAGGGCTGCGTAGACCCGGTACCGCGCCACGTGCACACCGGCCAGCTCGGCGGCCACCTCGTCGTCGCGCAATGCGCGAAACGCCCAACCGACGTGGGAGCGGCGCATAAGGCCGTGGACAAGGAGAAAGACGAGCACCAGCGCCAGCATGAGGTAGTAGGCCGGTACTCGATTCGTGAGGAAGCTGTCGCGCCCCGCCTCGATCAAGAATCCATCTTCGCCTCCGGTCAGATCGCCGAGCCCGAGCAGCAGGTTTTCGAAGGCCAGGGCAAAGATGAGGGTGATTATTCCCGTGAAGATGACGCCCAGGCTGCGTCGCACTGCGACCCAGCTCAACAGTCCACCGATGAGGCTGGCCAGCACCGTCGCCAGGAGAATGCTTACGATGATGGGCAGGCCCATGGTGTCGGCGAGAATGGCCGCGCCATACCCGCCGATGCCGGCGAGGGCGCCCACACACAAGAAGAGTTGCCCGGTGTTGCCAAAGATCAGGTTGAAGCCAATCGTGTAACCGGCGAATGCCAGGCCGAGAATGGACACCGTCATCAGGACCCTGGAATCGCCCAGCCACAGGGGGACCAGGGCCAACAGGGCTCCGACGACAAGCGACGGCACCATGAGGGCCAGCAGGGACCCTGACGGGTGCCGCCCCGCACCCACAACGGCCGACGTCCCGGTCGCCTCGGCGAATCTCTCTGTCACTCTTTCACTCCCAGTAGTCCCGAGGGTCGAATGAGGATGGTGATAGCGGCCGCCGTGAGCAGGATGATCAAAGAGAGGAATGTTCCGATATAGGACGTGGCGAGGCTGTTGATCACTCCGAGGATGAGCCCGGCCAGGAGGGCCCCGCTGACACTCCCCAAACCACCGACCACCGTGACGATCAGGGCAAAGACCGTGATCGAGAACCCGGCGGTCACTGTGACCGGTCGGACCATCGACTGGGTCATCGCCACGATTGCCGCAAGGACGCCACTGAGGACCAGAATGATCCGTAGCATCCGGGATGGGTCGATCCCGACCAGTCGGGCACCTTCTTCGTCTTCGATCACCGAACGCACGCCTCTGCCCAGGGCGGTGCCTTTCAGGAAGGCGAAGAGGAGAGCGAAGACGACCAGGATGATCACCGATCCAACGATGTTGCCCCGGCGCATCGGTATCCCGAGCAGATCGATTGGCCCGCCACCAATCTGAATGCTGAAACCTGCGAACGGGTACCGCCAGTTGAAGTAACCGTCGACGATGAACGCCACCCCAAGGGTGAGCAGCAGGCTGAGCAGTACTCGAGCCTCGCCGTGTCGCCGGTAGATCGGGCGGAGGATGGTCAGATCGAAAATCAGTCCTAGCAATCCGCCGGCAACCAATCCGACTCCGACAGCTGGGAGCACGGGCATTCCGGATTCGGTTGCGAACAAAGCCGCCATCGCAGAGATGACGGCCATCTGCCCGTAGGCGAGGTTGAGGACGCCTCCGAGCCCGTAGACCATGGTGAGTCCCACGCCTAGCAGTCCGAACTGGAGCCCGAGCACGAGTCCGTCGAGGATGATGGCGGTCATGTGACCCCGAGGTATGCGCTACGGATCCGGGGGTCGGCCGCGAGCTCTGCGGAGGTGCCCTCGAGGCTGATGACACCGTTCTCGAGGACGTAGCCCCGGTCGCTGAATGCCATCGCGAGAGGGACTTGCTGCTCGGCCACGAGGAGAGTGAGCCCCTGCTCCCGAAGGACCGCCAGGGCCTCATAGGCCTCATGGGCCAGCTTGGGTGCCAGACCGGTAGTGGGCTCATCGAGCACGAGGAGCCGGGGTTTGGCCATGAGGGCGCGGCCCACGGCCAGCATCTGCTGCTCACCCCCGCTCAATGTCCCTGCGTGCTGCCGTCGGCGTTCCGCGAGACGGGGGAACAATTCGAAGACCACCGACAACGTCTCCTGCTTGGGACGCTTGGGGTAGGTGCCGAGGGAAAGGTTGTCGAGCACGGTCATCCGGGGGAAGAGATGGCGCTCTGCGGGGACGAAGCCGAGGCCTTTTCGAACCAGGCGTTGGGCCGGTTCTTCGCTCACGTCCTCCCCATCGAAGAGCACGACACCCGAGGTGGCCCGGGACAGTCCGCACATGGCCCGGAACAGAGTGGTCTTCCCGGCGCCGTTGGAGCCGATGATCATCACCGCCTCGCCCTCGTTGACGTCGAAGCTGATGTCGTGGACCACGTCGTTGCCGTCGTAGCCGGCGGTCAGTTCACGGACCTCAAGCACTGTCGAGTTCCTCGCCCAGATAGGCCTCGATCACCCTCGAATCTCGCATCACGTCCTGGGGCTGACCTTCAGTCAGGACCTTCCCGAAGTTGAGCACCACGACTCGCTCCGCCAGGCTCAACACCGCCTTCATCACATGCTCGACCCAGATGACCGTGATGTCGAAGCGATCGCGAATAGTTCTCACGATGTCGACGGAAGCATCCAGCTCAGCGTCGTTGAGGCCGGCCATGACTTCGTCGAGGAGGAGCACCCGGGGCTGTCCCGAGATGGCGCGCGCAAGCTCGAGAAACCTCTGCTGGTGCAGGTTGAGGCTCCCGACGGAGTCGTATCTGCGGTCGGCGAGCCCCACGAACGAGAGCATCTCAGCGCCGATGACTGTCGCAGTCGACTCGTCCCTGAATCCGCTCTCCGTGGCGAACATCGCACCCAGCGTCGCGTTCTCCAACACGGTCATGTTGGGGAACGACCGGGGTGTCTGCTGCACCATGGCTATCCCCTTCTGTCGGATCCGGTGAGTGGGATAGCGAGTGATTTCCTCCCCACTGAATCTAATGGTTCCGGCTGTGGGGACTTCCAGGCTGGCGATCAGTTTGAGCAGGGTGCTCTTGCCAGCCCCGTTGGGGCCGACGATGGCGAGGATCTCGCCATCGTCGACCCCAACGGTCACTCCGTCCACGGCCGGGAGGCCGCCGAACTGCTTATGGACGTCCTTCAGCTCGAGAAGTGGATTCAATTACGACCCGGGCTCGTACGGCTCCAGCGGGTCGGATTGAGACAGCAGCTCGATCCACCAGTCACCGGCCTCGTTTACAGGCGAACCACCTTCGACGATCTGGAAGAAGGTCGGCTGTGACTCGGCCAGCTCACCCCACTCGGTCCAGCTCACAGGGTGGGCGTATCCCTCCAGGTCGAAGGTGTTGGCGTGGAGATACTCGGAGATCGCCGTCGGGTCGTCTCCAACCTCGCCGACAGCCTCGGCGACCATGGTCACAATGCCGAAGCCGGAAACCGCGTCATCCGACATCATTGCGTTGTCGGAGTATTCGAGGTATCGCTCGGCCAGGGCTTCATACCCGTCGCTGGTGTAGTCGACGCAGGAGAAGTCGGCATACCGCCCAATGGCGACATCGGGCTGGGCACCGACCGCCAGGTCGGGTGGAATCCATGCTCCGGTGACCGGGACGTCTCCCACCAGTTCGGCAGCCAAGGCGAGGATCGCAGCGTTCCCTGGCGGGTGACCGGTTGCTACGACCATCTCCGCGTCAGCGATGTTGCGCACGAACGGGGTGAAGTCGGTATCAGGCGGAACCGGCGCCACCTGGATCTCGCCATAGTCGACATCGGAGCCCTCGAAGGTGCTCTCCACGGCGTCGGCGAACGCCTGTCCCCAGGCGTAGTCAGCCACGATGACTCCCACGTTGCTGAGACCTTGTTCTTCTGCGTACTGCAACACCGGGCCGGCAGTCATGGGAGCCGCGGGCAGACAGGTCCGGAAGGTGTACCTGCTGTCCATCGTCAGAGCGGCTTCAGTTCCCGCCTTGGTCAACAAGAAGGGCATCTGCTCCTCTTCGGCCAGTTCTGCAACGGCAGCGGCCACCGTGCTCGAGATGGGGCCGCCGACAGCCACCACATCTTCTTCGAGCAGACGGTTGAAGCCGTCGATACCGGCGTCGGCGTCGTTGGCGGAGTCCTGGATGACGATTTCGATCATGCGGCCATCGACTCCTCCAGCTGCATTTATCTCTTCAGCAGCCAGCTCCATCCCGTCCCGGGCGTTCACCGCCCACGGCGTGAACTCGGTCAGGTCGGTCAGGGCGCCGATCCTGATCGGCTCACCTGCCGGCGCTTCGGTGGTGTCCGATGCCGGTTCGGTCGTGTCGGACCCGGCCTCGGTGGTGTCGGGCGCGCCCTCCGTCGTGTCGGGTGCAGGCGCGGTCGTGTCGGCCGTGCCATCGTCGGCACACGCCGCCAGTACCAGCGCGAGGACTACCAACACGGGTAGCAGCACCGATCTGGAACGTTTTCTCATTTCATCCTCCATTTTCTTTGTATCGCCGTGGTGCGCTGCGATGAGCAACACCGCGCACGGTTCAATCACACTACGCACGTCAGTTGTCTCGTGCTGCCAGGAGTTGACGGAGTGTAGACCGGCATCGTCTCATGCAGCCCGACCAGGGTCAGCCTTTCCGGTACTCCTCGCGCGCCACCTTGGCGTAGGGGACCGGGCTGACGATGGCTCGCATCTCCATCTGGACGTGAGGCTCGACGGTCGGTTTCGCGGTGCCGCCGTCGGGCTCGCCCCACACCAGGGTCACCTCGGTGCCCGGCCTGGCATACTCGCTATCGAGCACGGCGAGCGTCAGCATCTTGCGTTCATTGGAGCTGTATCCGATCCATGTCGACACCCCCACGTGGCGACCGTCTACGGTCACTTCGTCATAGGGATGCATCGCGTAGACCGCCGAGGGAAACTCGAGGAACTTGCCCCTGTTCTGCTCGTCCAGGTGTGATCCAATCACTGCGAGAACGTCTTGATCCTCGAGTGCCAGAGTCACTTTTTCCCGCGGCGGTGTCTCGGTTGCCATCTCCTGGAGGGCATCGCGCCCGATGTAGTCGTGGTCGAATCTGACGAAATGCCCGTAGCCCAGGTCCCAGGGAGTGAAGTAGTAGCCCTCGATGCTCTCCGGGACGAAGCTGCCCCCGATGGATGTGCGGCCCTCGTAGGAGTCGGCCGGGAGCCACTCGCGGTAGGCCCTGAGTGAGTCGGGGGTATATATGGCGGGGAGCGGAGAGGGGATCCAGCCCGACTCGAGAGTGTTCGACGAGTAGGCGCGTGCCCCGACCCTTCTGATGCCGAACTCCTCGCCGGCATTCACGATCGTGTCGACGACCCGTTCCTTGTCGTCCCAGGGGCCGAACAACTCGAAACCGGGCTGGCCCGCCATGCCATGACGCAAGGCTCGCACCGGACGTCCGGCGATCTCCATGGTCGTCATGTTGAAGAAACGGACCTCAGGCAGAGTCTCCCCCAGGACCTTCTCCATGGTTGCCATGGCGTTCGGCCCCTGGATCTGGACCCGGTACAACCTGCGTCGTGAAGGGTCGTCGCGCATGACCGTGCGTTCATCGATTTCATACTCGACGTCATAGTCACCCGTCTCTGCGTGGTAGACGACCCAATTGATGGCCGGGATCCGCCCGACGAGATCAAACGTCTCCTCCTCAAGATGGAAGAGGATCACGTCTCCGATGACGTAGCCCTCAGGGGTGCATGGGGCGAGTTGCTTGGCCCTGTTCACCTCGAAGCCGTCGAAGGAATTGAAACCGACGTGTTTGAGAAGCTCGAGAGCGTCGGGGCCTTCCAGCCGGAGGTCGACCATGTGATAGGAGAGGTCGAAGAGGATGCAGGCGTTCTGCCATGCCCACTGTTCGTCCTGCCAGTTGGTGAACTCAGGGGTGACGGGATAGACGTTCGGCCCGGTCTGCATGTTGCGGAGCATGTCCACCATGCTGTCGGTCGACTTGATCAGGTCCTCTAGGCTCTGGGTCACGCCGAAATCTCCTTTCGCCAGCGGCTTCCCGAAACCCTATAGATCGGGGTTGTCATCACCGCCGGCCGGGGACCATGAAACCCATGATCCTGCCGAGATTCTGGTCGGGGAATCGGTGTCGAGAGGTTGCACCCACACACCGGTCTCGCCCTCCACACCTCCGGCAAAAGCGAAGGCCGACGAGTCAGGAGACCAGAAGCTGACCGATTGGGCGTACTGGGGGAAGAAGGGGAGCAGGTCCTGGACCAAGCCCTGGGTCGGACGGAAGGGCGGGTACTCCGTCTCGGTGCCGTCGACGGACCACACCTTGGGCGTGAGACTTCCATCGGTTGGCGTCAATGCGAGGAGAGAGCGCCCGTCCCGGCTCCAGAAGAATCCAAACGAAGTGGAGTCGTGCACCAGGTCGGTGTCTCCGGTCTCGACATCGACCACGACGACTGCGTTCGTGGCCACCTCGGGGAAGTCCCCCGCGGCGGCGGTGAGGCCGTCCCCGTCCTGACCGGTCGACTGCAACGCAACTCTGGATCCCTCGGAGTTGGCCACGAACAGGGTCAGTCCGGACACCTCTGCCACCGGCCGTCTCTCGCCCTGGTCGTCTTCGAGAACCAAGCGATCCCCGACGACATGGAAGACACCCCTCGGCGTCCATTGCGGCGCCAGATAGTTGGCCGTTGTGGGCTCGAGCTCCATCCGCTCCCCGTCCGTGGTCAACGTCTCTGCCCGGGTGGCGCCGGCGTGGGTCACCACCATGTCGCCCTCCGGGTTCCAGGAGAAGTAGAAGGGAGCATCCTCATCGAGAAGCGAGGTGGATTCTTGGGATACGTCGGCGATCTGGAACTGGACTCCGGACGTGCCGTTGTGGAGCACACCCAGATGGCGACTGTCCGGTGACCAGTACGTGTAAAACGGTAGGTCCGGAGTGCTCAGGATGGTGATGACGCCGGATCCCGGGGTGCTGATGCCCACCCCGAAGCCGGTTCCCGTGCGTTGGCCCCAGGCGAGAGCCGAGCCGTCGGACGACCAGATCGGCTGCATCAACGTGGACGGGTTTTCGCCTCCCACTCCCTCGGTAATGACCCGACGGTTGGCGCCGTCGGGGTCCATGACTACGACACCATCCTCGGGGTCGATCACGGCGAGACGGCCCTGGTCGGACGGGGACGTCACAGTGGTGGACGTAGTCGAGGACGCTGGTGAGGTTGTGGAGGACGTTTCCTCCGCGTTCTCAGTGCAGGCGGCAGCCGCGACGAGCAACGCCAGTGTCAGGATCGAACGGCTGCCCATGGTCGGAGCGTACCGGGGAAGACTGTCTACTGGCCCCGTGCGAACTCTTGGAGAGTGGTTCTCGCCTCGGGCCACGCGAGGTGCTCGCCGTCGGAGACGATTCTCTCTCCGCGGACGAAGACTTCGGCTACGTCGGCCGGGGTGGCAGCGAAAACGATGGAGTCGAGCGCCGTCGCATCCTGAATGCCGCTGAGGCGGGGAGAGTCGGTGTCGATCACCGCGAAGTCAGCCGGTGATCCCACTTGCAATCCGCCGGAGGGAAATGCCAGCGAGGCGGACCCGTTGACCGTCAATGACGACATCAGCTCACGAGGGGCGAAATTGCCTCGACGTCCGGTGGCGAGTCTGGTGTGCATCTCGATGCCCCGTGCCTCTTCGAACATGTCGATAACGGCGTGGGAGTCGGAGCCCGCGCACAGAGTGGCTCCGGCCGCGGACAACTCGTCGGCAGGACCGATGCCATCGGCGAGGTCTCGTTCGGTGGTGGCGCAATAACAGACCCTCGAGCCGGAGGATCCGATGGCCGTGATGTCTCCGTCGGTGAGGTGAGTTGCGTGGACAAGGGTTGTGTCCGGTCCCAGCAGCCCGACGTCGGCGAGAAGACCAGTCGGCGTGCGCCCGGTCGCTTCCTGACACTCAGCGTTCTCGGCAGGCTGTTCGGAGACATGGATGTGGATCGGTGTGCCCTCGCCGTGGCGATGGGTGACCTGGGCAAGGGCAGCTTCGGGGACGGCCCGGACCGAGTGGGGAGCGACACCGACTATGACGTCATCGTGGCCTCCGTAGTAAGCGCGCAGCGATTCGACTCGATCCAGCCATGTCTCCGGGGATCGGTCGCGAAAGCGGGTCTGCACCGGGTTTAGGTCTCCGTCGTCGAATCCGGCTCTGAAGTATCCGGCATCCAGCAGTGCGATGTTGATGCCCGCCGTACGCGCAGCGCGGATCACGGCGTGTCCCATCTCGTTGGAGTCGAAGTAGGGGATGCCCCTTGGCTGGTGGTGGAGGTAGTGAAACTCTCCGACGATTGTGACCCCCGCCATAGCCATCTCCACGAAGACGGCTGTGGCTAACCGCTCGTAGCTCTCCGGCGTGAGGGAACCGGCGACTTCGTACATCCGATCCCTCCAGACCCAGAAGTCACCTCCGGCTCGATGCGTATGGCCGCGGAGGAGCCGATGGAAGGCATGGGAGTGAGCGTTGACGAGTCCCGGAATGACCACACCGTGGAGAGGAGTGGCGTCCGCTCGGGTGGATCCTGAGGAGATCGAGATGATGCGCCCCTTACGTGCCTCGATGAGCACGTCACGAGCCAGAGCGCCGCCTCCCAACCAGGCGCGTTGCGCGTACCAGGACGAGTACGAATCGGTCTGGAGGCGGGTCTCGTCCATTGGCTCGGGGCCGATCCTACGGGTACCTCACATGCAAGGGCCCTGGAGGGTTATGGTTACCTGCGAGCCGCCGGCTGTAACCACACCCGACGGGTATCCAAACGAGGCGAGGAAGGCCCATGGACAAGTTCGAGGAACGCGCAAGACGACGTGCACAGACGGAGCGGATGGACTCGATCCGGAGACGTTCCAACCCCCGTCAGAACCAGGCCATCGATGAGCTGGCCCACGGAAGGCTGACCAGACGGGACTTCTTGAGGAAAGGCTCACTTCTGGGTCTCTCCTTCCCGGTGATGGGCGTCATCCTCGCCGCCTGCGGGGAGGACACCGCTGGAACCACCACCACGGCCGCCGGCGGCGCCACGACTACGACTGCGGCCGGTGGCGTCACCACCACGACTGCGGCAGGTCCCGTGACGATGCGGGTGGGAGTTGGCCAACCCGCCGTTGGAATCGAGCCCGTATTGATCAACGACGAAGCAGGGCTGGCGATGCTCGGACAGACAGGTCAATACCTGATCTTCTCTGATGCCGACCTCAGCGCGGTTCCCGTCCTTGCGGAGAGCTGGGAGCCAAACGAGAGCGCCGATGTGTGGACCTTCAACCTTCGCCAGGGTGTGACGTTTCATGACGGGACCGAGATGACGGCAGAGGACGTGGCCGCTACGTTCAATGGACCGATCGCTGAAGGCAACGCAGCCTCGGCGTATGGGACTTTCGCCTTCTCACCCGGAAACGCTGCTGTCGTCGATCCCTACACGGTCGAGTTCACTCTTGACGCTCCCAACGCCGCCTTTCCGTTCTTTGTGAGCTCGGACAACTACAACGCAGCGATTCTCCCTGCATCGTTCTGGGAGGACTACTCCGAAGGGAGCTACGAGCAGAGCTTCGTCGGCACGGGGCCCTGGATCAACGAGAGCTACGAGCCCGGGGTGTCGGCTGTCTACGTCAAGAACGAGGACTACTGGGGCGACAACAGTGCCCAACCCGATCGGATGGAGGTGACGTTCGTGGGCGACGACGCCGCCGCGGTGACTGCCTTCCAGGAGGGTCGACTGGATGTCATCCACAGCATCTCTTTCGCGGCCGCGGACGCCGTTGTCGACAACCCAGATGCCAGCGTGCAGAACATTTCGACGTCTCAGCATCGCCAGATCTACTTCGATACCTCAGCCCCACCCTTCGACGACCCGCGGGTTCGTCAGGCTGTTGCGCTGACGCTCGACCGGCCGGCGCTGATCGAGGGGCTGCTGGGAGGGTTTGGCGTGCCGGGCAACGATCACCCGATCTGGCAGGGATACCCGGTGCACAATGCCGACGCCGTCGAACAGCGTTCCAGAAACCTGGAGATGGCCCAGCAATTGCTGAGCGATGCCGGCTACGGCGATGGTATCGACGCACCTCTCGACGTGGTCGAGTTCAACGAGGTCGAGGACCTGGCCCAGCTGGTGTCGCGTTCGGCTGCGGAAATCGGTGTCAACCTCGAGGTCAACACCTATGACACCGGGACGTATTACGCCGACTACTGGCTGCAAGCGTCGAGCTCGATGGGAATCGTCAACTACGGCCATCGCGGGGTCCCCAACGTCTATCTCGGTGCGCCGCTGCTGAGCGACGGGACCTGGAATGCATCCCATTGGGTCAACAACGACTACGACGAGCTGTTCGCACAGTTCGTGGGTGAATTAGACGAGTCTGCCTCCGTCGAGCTAGCCGGTCAGATCCAGACCTTGCTCAACGAGGAGGTTCCATTCATGGTGCCTTACTTCCTCGACTTCATATCAGTGACGAGGGCGGACCTGGAGGGGCTGGAGACTACCGGCATGGGCCACTACAGCATCGTTAACGCAGCGTTCACTGGATAGACAAGTGAGCGCGACAGGCTCGCCGCAGCGGTGATGTCGCGGTTCGTTCTTCGTCGCATCGGCCTGGCGCTGATAACGCTCGTGCTGCTCAGCGTCCTGGTGTTCATAGGCACTCAGCTTCTGCCAGGAGACGTGGGGCGGCGGATACTCGGGCCTTTTGCCACCCAGGAGGCGGTCGACGCACTGAACGCGAGGCTCGGCACCGACCGTCCGGTGCTGGTCCAGTATTGGGACTGGATCACCAGCGCGGTCACCGGTGACCTCGGTTTCTCGATCTCGTTCTCCAGACCGGTCTCGGAGATGCTGGGTGGTGCCCTGGTCAACTCGGCGAAGCTCGCTGCTCTGGCTTTCCTGATCCTGGTGCCGCTCTCGCTCTTGGGTGGAATCATCGCCGCTTTGCGACGCGACACCCTCACCGACCGGATCATCTCGGTCGGAGGGCTCTCGGCGACTGTCATCCCCGAATTCGTTTCGGGGATCGTGCTCATCGTGGTTTTCGCCGTGTTCCTGGGATGGCTGCCCGGTACAGCATCTGCACCAGCAGGGTCGGGGTTGTTGACCCAATTCAAACACCTGCTTCTACCCGCCATACCTCTGGTCCTGGTCCTCTTCGGCTACATCGCGAGGATCACCCGGGCCGGGGTGATCGAGGCCCTTGACGCGGACTACACGCGCACGGCGATTTTGAAGGGGCTCCCCCGTTCGACGGTCATTCGAAGGGATGTTCTCCGCAACGCTCTCCTTCCGACCATCGCCGTTATCGCCTCCCAGATCGGATATCTGATCGGAGGCCTGGTCGTCGTTGAGGAGCTGTTCACCTACCAGGGCATCGGCAAGCTGCTCTTGGACGCGGCACGAAACGCCGACTTCCCGCTCCTGGCTGGTGGAGTGCTGGTGGTCGGTGCTGCCTTCCAGGTCTCGATGCTGCTGGCGGACCTGGCCTACTCGTGGCTCAATCCCCGGATCAGGCTCGGAGGAAGGGAATGACCGCCGTCGCTACTCAGTCGCAGCGTTGGAAGGTCCTGCGCAGGTCAGCGACATTCTGGGTCGGTGGTTCGATCGTGCTCATGTGGATCGTGTTCGCCATCTTCGGGGACTTCGTGACGCCTTACGATCCGCTCGGAACCGCACAGGATATCCTCAACCGGCTGGAGCCGCCTTCGGCCGAGCACTGGTTCGGGACCGACGATCTGGGTCGCGACGTGCTCTCCCGGGTCCTGGCGGGCGCGAGACGGGCATTGACGGTGGCCCTCGCGGCAACGCTCATCGGCACCATCCTGGGCACAGTGATCGGTCTCGTCATCGGCTACTTCGGAGGAGTCGTCGACGATGTCGTAAGCCGTGTTCTCGACGCGTTTCTCTCGCTGCCGCTCGTGATCACGGCCATTGTTGCCCTGGCAGCTCTCGGGCCCAACATCTTGGGCGTGATCATCGTCATCGGCTTGGTGTTCACCCCCCTCATCGCCAAGACGGTCCGGGCTGCCGTGCTCAGCGAGCGTCAACTCGACTATGTGACCGCCGCACAACTACGCCAAGAGAACTCTCTCTACATCCTGTTCGTAGAGATCCTCCCCAACGTCTTCAGTGTGGTGATCGTCGAGTTCACGGTCAGGCTTGGCTATGCCATCTTCACCGTCCTCGTTCTGGCGTTTCTCGGCTTTGGCGTTCAGCCGGGGGTGCCTGACTGGGGTCTCTCGATCCGTAATCACTACGGATATCTGACCGGCGACGTCTGGTGGCCGGTTCTCTTTCCCTCCCTTGCTATCGCTTCACTGGTGGTCGGGGTGAACCTCCTTGCCGATTCCATCAGTCAGGTGTTCGAATGACAGGGGAACGTCAGACGAGCATTGATCCGGTCCTCGAGGTCGACAACCTTTCGATCCAGTACAAGATCGGCACCAGGTGGGTCGATGCCGTTCGCGAGGTCAGCTTCGTTATCAGTCCGGGGGAGACCTACGGACTGGTCGGCGAGTCGGGGTGCGGCAAGACCACCATCGCCATGGCCATCATGCACTATCTCGATCGCAACGGGCGGGTGAGCGAAGGGGCCATTCGGCTCAAGGGTCGCGAATTCACCGAGCTCTCCCGGAGAGAGCTGCGCGACGCCCGGGTCAACGACATCTCGATGGTCTATCAGGATCCGGGAACGGCCCTCAACCCGTCGATACGGGTCGGGACCCAGGTGGAGGACGTCTTCGAGCTCATGGGCGTTCCCAGGTCTGAGCGGCGGCAGCGGGTCCTCGACATCCTCGAGAAGGTGCAGATCGCCGACCCGGCCCGCGTTGTGGAGAGATACCCGCATCAGCTCTCCGGGGGAATGCTGCAACGGGTGGTCATCGCGATGGCCATCGCTTCCGAGCCGTCGCTTCTCGTACTCGACGAGCCCACCACAGGTCTCGATGCCACGGTCGAGGCCGAGGTGCTTGATCTTGTCGCAGGCTTGCGTGACGAGATAGGGACCTCGGTCCTGTTCATCAGTCACAGCCTGGCGGTGATACGCAAGATGTGCGACCGCACTGCTGTCCTCTATGGGGGCCGCATGATGGCCGAGGGCGCCACCGAGGATATCTTTACCGAGCCCCGCCATCCCTACACCGTTGGGCTTCTTCGTTGTCTCCCCAACGCGGAGAGGGGCAGCCGCGCTCAGACCAGCCTCGACACCATTCCGGGAACACTCCCACCTCTCGGAGCTCAGATCCAGGGATGCGTCTACGCCGATCGGTGCGCCATGTCAGAGGACATCTGCATCGAGGATGAGCCCCACCTGAACGACCTTGGTGGCGACCGTGTCAGCCGGTGCCACTTCCCCGACGAAGCTCCCAACCTACCCCGGACCGTTGCCCCCGATCCCGTTGAGCGCAGGGTGAGCGACAAGACGCTGGTCCATATCAAGAGCGCGTCCAAGACTTTCATGCAGGAAGGTCACCCCGTCTATGCCCTCTCCAACATCGATCTCGAGATCAAGGTAGGGGAGACCGTCGGCCTCGTTGGAGAGTCGGGCTCGGGAAAGACAACGCTCGCCAAGGTGCTGCTCGGCATACACGCACCAGACGACGGCACCTTGATCACACTCAGCGGCGAGGAATTGCCCTCCGAGCTCGAGAAACGAGATCAGGAAGATGTCGGCGCCGTCCAGATGGTGTTCCAGAACCCCGACAGTGCCCTCAATCGGAGGCACAGCGTCCATCGGATCATTGGGAGGGCGGTCCAGCTGCTGCGGGGTGGCCGCCGCGAAGAACGCGAGAAGCGTGTCAAGAGCCTGTTGGGCGAGGTCCGTATGGGCATGGAGTACTACAACGCCAAGCCCCGGCATCTCTCCGGCGGTCTCAAGCAAAGGGTGGCCATTGCCCGAGCCTTCGCTGGTTTTCCGGCTCTGGTGGTCTGCGACGAGCCGACATCGGCGCTCGACGTCTCGGTCCAGGCGGCCATCATCAACCTTCTCTCCGAACTGCAGGTCGAGGAGAACGTGGCCTACCTGTTCATCTCCCACGATCTCAATGTCGTGCGTTATATCGCCGATCGCGTGGCAGTGATGTATTTGGGAAGACTGATGGAACTCGGTTCAGCCGAAAGGGTGTTTTCCGGGCCCAGTCATCCGTATACCGAAGCGCTGTTGTCGGCGTCTCCGGAGATGCCGGGAGATCGCAGGATCAGGCTCGAGGGGGAGATTCCCGAGCCGTCGAACCCACCATCAGGCTGCGTCTTTCAGACACGCTGTCCCCGGAAGATCGGCGAGATATGTGAGACGGTCGAGCCCGCACTTGAGGAGGCGGAACCGGGTTGGTTCAAGCGGTGTCACATACCGGTGGAGGAGCTCCACAGCGCCCAAACCGGCGTGTCTGCCTGATCCCGGGCATGTTGACGAATCCGGGCTCGGAGACAGCCCTCGATCGCCTCTCCGGCTCGAGAGTCAAAACAGAGTGGAATCCGGTCGAATCCGCGAGTTGTTGCATCGATGCGAGAAACTGTCCCGCGGGCCCCGTCGATCGGATAAACCCAAAGAGATAAAAGAGATATTCGCAAGATCCAGGGTTGTTTCGAGAGAGTCATGTGTCTTCCGGATCGACACCTGTTTTCCCAGCGTATGAACTGTTCCAGGAGGGCCCGGGTGGGTCCTCGCTGGCAACAAATTTCTGAACTCGGATGGCATAGGAATCCCTGACGTGGCTAGTGTTCTGCATGGGAGTTACCAGGCTCCTGGTTTCCTACGTTGGTCAATTTGAAGTGAACGCAGGCAGATAAGACTGTCTGAGATCCCCTGGATTGGGGACCACTTTCTCACGCGATTTGGCTGGCGGAGAGGCTGGCGCAGTTCGCCGGAGCCCGGGAACCGACAATCAGAAGCTACCCAAGGAATAATCAAAATGCACGAAACGAAGAAGCGACACACGTCGCGACTCGTTGCCATCTTTGCCATCCTCGCGATGGTCGTCGCCGCATGCGGCGACGACAACGGCGATGCCGATAACGGCAACGGCGATGACGGAACGACTGCTCCCGCCGGCGAAGCCGCCTTCGACGAGCACGACCTCTCCGGGATCGAGATCTCAGTCGGGTCCAAGGACTTCGATGAGCAGCTCGTCCTGGGCAACATGCTCAAGGTCGCCTTCGAGTACGCCGGTGCTGAGGTGGAGGACAACATCAACCTCGGTGGCACCAACCTCGCTCGTGAGGCTCTGGTCAGTGGGGACATCGACACCTACGTCGAGTACAACGGAACCGGTTACGCGGTCCACCTCGCCATCGAGGAGGAGATCCCCAACGATCCGGACGAGCTGACCAGTGTCGTTCGTGAGCGCGATCTGGAAGAGAATGACATCCACTGGCTGAGCCGAGCCCCGTTCAACAACACCTACGGTTTCGTCTCCTCACCGGAGCGCACCGAGGAGAACGGCGGCCCGTTCGACTTCCAGTCGATGGCTGACTACCTCGAGGCAAACCCGGACGCGACCCTGTGTCTCGAATCAGAGTTCCCGAACCGTGACGATGGCCTGATTCTGTTCGAGGAGGAGACGGGCTACACCGTCCCGGACGACCAGATCGACATCCTCGACACCGGTCTCATCTACACCGAGACCAACAACAACGACTGTGACTTCGGCGAGGTGTTCACCACCGACGGCCGTATCCAGGAGTTGGACATCGAGTTGGTCGAGGACCCGGGCGCGATGATCCTGTACAACGTCTCCATCAACATGCGGGACGACACGTACCAGGAGGCACCCGACGCCTTCGACGCCATGGCCGAGGCCATGCTGTCGGGTCTGACCCAGGAGCGGATGACCGAGCTCAACTACCAGGTGTCCTCACTTGGAGAGTCGCCCGAGGCGGTCGCCACCGAGTACCTGGTCAGCGAAGGCCTGATCTCGGGCTGATAGGAACTAGCAAGCGAGTCGGGGAGCCACGTGCTCCCCGACTCATCTAACGTCGCGGAGAGACATGGATGGCGTAGTAGCCCTCATCGAGTTCATCATCGATCGGCCTGACGAGGTCATGGGCGACACGAGAGAGCACCTTTGGTATGTGGTCGCCACGTTGGTCACTGCCACGGTCATCTCTGTCTCCGTGGGCATCTGGGTTCGCCATCGACCCTTTCCCAGAGAGATCACTCTCGGTATCGCCAGTGTCTTTCTCACGTTGCCCTCGCTGGCCCTCTTCGTCATCTTCATCCCCTTGACCGGGCTCGGATTCATGCCGGCGTATATCGCCCTGACCATGTACGCCATCCTCCCCATCCTTCGCAACACGGTCACCGGGCTGAACGGGGTGAGCCCCGCCGTGCTCGAGTCGGCGCGGGGCATGGGTCTGAGCAGCGTCCAACGGCTCTGGAAGATCGAATTGCCCCTGGCCTGGCCGGTGATCGTCACCGGCATTCGCGTGTCGATGCTGCTCACCACCGGAATCGCCTCCATCGCCGTCCTCGTTGGAGGCGGAGGGCTGGGCTCCTTCATCCTGAGCGGGCTGCGTCGTCTCGGTCTCCCCAACTCCTACGAGGCGATGTGGGCAGGGACCCTCTTGATCATCGGCCTCGCCCTCGTTCTCGACGCCGTGTTCATCTTCATCCGACGCGTAACCACGTCACCAGGACTTCGTTAAGAGAGGAACCCACTTCATGACCGAACCAGAAGCACTGATCAGACTGGAGAAAGTCTCCAAGACATACCCCGGTACCGATGTGCCGGCCGTTGCCGAACTGGATCTCGAGGTCTACAAGGGAGAAACTCTCGTCCTCGTAGGTCCCTCCGGGTGTGGCAAGAGCACCACGCTGAGGCTGATCAACCGCATGATCGAGCCCACCGGAGGGCGTATCTTCTTCGAGGGCGAGGACGTCACCGACGTCAACGCCGACCAGCTACGCCGCAGGATCGGCTACGTGATCCAGCAGATAGGGCTGTTTCCCCATCGCACCATCGCCGAGAACATCGCCACGGTTCCTCAGCTCCTCGGCTGGGACAAGGCCGACATCGACGCCCGCGTGGACGAGCTGATCGAGACGGTCGGCCTGGACCCCAAGATTCACCGCGACCGCTACCCGAAGGAGCTTTCCGGAGGGCAAGCCCAGCGTGTCGGTGTGGCCCGGGCGATGGGTGCCGATCCCGATGTCCTGTTGATGGACGAGCCGTTCGGGGCTGTCGATCCGATCACCAGGGACCGGCTCCAGAACGAGTTTCTCCGGCTCCAGGACGAGCTACACAAGACCATCGTCTTCGTCACCCACGACATCGACGAGGCGATCAAGATGGGCGACCGGATCGCCATCCTCCAGGATCAGTCGATCATCGCCCAGCACGACACACCCGAGCGGATCCTCGCCCATCCCAAGTCGGAGTTCGTCGAGGATTTCCTGGGCTCCGGGGCCACCCTGAAAGGGCTCAACCTCATGCGGGCCGGCGAGGTCGAGTTGGATGATGTCACCACCGTTAAGGCTTCGACGTCGCGCGAAGCGGTCATGAAGGTGATCCAGGATTCCGGGGATCAGTGGATCCTCTACCTGGACGAGAAGGGCGCGCCGCAACGCTGGCTCGACCGCAAGGCGGTCGACGGGGCCGGCTCACTTGACAAGGCCGGCAAGGCGGTGCGGGTCACGGTGGAGCCTGAGGACACTTTGCGTGACGCTCTGGAGAAGATGCTCCAATCCGCGGTTGGTACAGCATGTGTGGTCAACCCCGACGGCAGCTATCGAGGCGTGGTGCGGATCGAGACGTTGGTCGCCTTGATCGATCAGCTCCAGACTGCCGAGCGCGACCGTCAGGCGGCGATGGCGTGACCGCTCCCACACTGCCGACGACCACCGACCGCCCCACGTTCGTCGCGCAGGTGCGTGACAAGATCGACTTGATCGTCACTCCCGCGTTCTTCGTCATCCTCGCCGCCTCGGTTGCGGCCGTGTGGGTCTATACCGACATCGACTCCACCACCGGCCGCATCCTCTCGTGGGACAACATGCGGCCCAACATCACCGACCACCTGGTGATGACGTTCTGGTCCACGGTCCTGGTGGTGGCGATCGCCATCCCACTCGGGATCTTCATCACCCGCCCCAAGTTCAAGAAGTTCGCCGGGCCCATCCTGACATTCGCCAACAGCGGGCAGGCGATCCCGGCCTTTGGTCTCCTGGTCATCTTCGCCGGTGCCTTCGGGCGCGGACAGCAGACCGCCATCATCGCATTCACCGTGTTCGCCCTGCTCCCGGTGCTACGCAACACCATGGTGGGCTTGCAACAGGTCGACCAGTCGGTGATCGAGGCCGGTCGGGGCATGGGTCTCTCGAAACGACAGGCATTGTTTGACATCGAGCTACCCCTGGCGGTGCCGGTGATCCTGGCCGGCGTTAGGACGGCGTTGGTGATCAACGTCGGTATGGCCACTCTGGCTTTCCTGATCGGAGGCGGCGGTCTCGGAGAGCGAATCTTTGCTGGCCTTCAGCTGAATCGACCGACGGCCGTGTTTATCGCCGGTGGCATGGTGGCGGCTCTCGCCCTGCTGATCGACTTCATGGCCGCCCTCGCCGAGCGCTACCTGAAGCCCAAGGGAATCTGAGCCCGAAGGGCGTTCCATCGGCCGCTTGCTCTGATATCCTGATCGGAAGTAAAGCGCCAATTTGATCGACCAGCTTGCGGGCGCTCTAGAAATCCGGCTAAAGCGGCATTTGCCTCACCGGCGGTTTCTGCGCCCCCCGGGTCGATCGGAAGGTCGGTCGAGATGGGAAACAAACTCGCCAAACTGCTCGAGACCAGGGGACGGCTAGTTGCCGACGGGGGCATGGGAACGTCCCTCTTCGAACTCGGGTTGCAGGCGGGCTCCACGCCGGAGCTCTGGAACGTCGAGCATCCTGACCTCGTAGCCAAGGTTCATTCAGGATTCATCGAGGCGGGTGCCGACATAATCCTCACCAACACCTTCGGTGGCACGAGGGCGCGACTCGATCTTGACGGCCTTGGTGATCGGGTGTCCGAGCTCAACCGGGCCGGCGTCCGCGTGGCCCACTCGGTCGCTGACCAAGCCGATCGAGAGGTCGTCGTAGCCGGTTCGGTTGGGCCCACGGGTCAGCTCTTCGAGCCGGTCGGTGCCTTGACGCATGATCGTGGTGTCGAGCTGTTCTCGGAGCAGGTGGAAGCTCTCGCCTCTGCTGGTGCCGATGTCATCTGGATCGAGACCCTCTCTGCCACCGAAGAACTGGCCGCGGCTGTAGAGGCTGCCCGGGCGACCGGACTCCCGATTGTCTCGACCATGAGCTTCGACACTCATGGCAAGACGATGATGGGCCTGCCGCCCTCGACACTGGCCGGCTGGTGGGCCACGAGCGACATGGAACCCGCAGCCATCGGAGCCAACTGCGGCATTGGCCCTGCCGACGTCGTGGCAGCTGTGGACGATCTGCGCACTGCCGACCCCGAGGCGGTCATCGTAGCCAAGTCCAATTGCGGGATCCCCCAGATGATCAACGGCACCCTGTGGTACCCGACCTCCTCGGAGGATATGAGCCCATACGCCGAACTGGCGCTAGATGCCGGTGCCCGTATCGTGGGCGCCTGCTGTGGATCGATTCCCGAGCACATCTCACAAATCCGCGCCGTCGTCGACACGTATGAGGCCCGATCGGGCATCGACCGTGTCGAGGCTGCCCGAAAGCTGGGCGGCACCGTGCTGGAAGAAGTCAGCGGCCGTAGCCGGGAACGGAGATCGAGTCATCGTCGCAGCTCTTGATTGGGGCGAAACCCGGTGAGCAGTCTGCCCGCCGGAACATCGATCGCAGGTCTAGCCGCCGACCCCCATCCCATCTTCCACCATCTGCGTACCAACGAGCCGGTGGCCTGGATAGAGAGCCTCGAGGCCTGGCTGGTCACGAGTCATGATCTCTGTGTCGACGTGATGCTCGATCCGGCCACTTTTACTGTCGACAATCCGCGCTTTTCCACCCAGCGTGTGATCGGTCCGAGCATGCTGTCTCTCGATGGCGCCGAGCACCGTCGCCATCGTGATCCATTCGCCGGACCCTTCCGGGCGGCGAAGGTGAAGGAGTTGAGCGAGTTCACCGACCGGACTGCGGGGAATCTCATCGACGGGGTCGCGCAGCGAGGGGCAGGCGATCTGCGCGCCGATGTAGCGGGCCCCCTCGCCGTAGCGGTGATGGCACAGATCTTGGACCTGCGGGACGTATCCGTTTCCGACGTCCTCACCTGGTACGAAGAGATCGTCGCTGCCGTCCACGCCGTAACTGCAGGAGAGGATGTGCCGGATTCTGGTCTGGAGGCGTTCGAAGAGCTCAAGGAGGCGGTGGTCCGCGGTCGGTCGGACAGCGCTCTGCTCCATCCGGTCGAAGAGACCGGGACGCTGTCCGTCGACGAGATCGTCTCCAACGTCGCCGTGCTGCTCTTCGGGGGGATAGTCACCTCGGAGAGTGCCACCGCCATCGCCTACCGCTACCTGCTCGACAATCCACGACTCTGGGACCGACTGGTCGACGAACCGGCCGCGATCGGACCCTTCGTCGAGGAAACCTTCCGGCTGGAACCTTCGGCCTCCGCTGTGGATCGCTATGCAACTCGGGACGTTCGGCTCGGCGGAGCGGACATCGCGAAGGGCGATCTGGTCCGCGTGTCGCTCGGGGCTGCCAACCGTGACCCGGCGGTGTTTGAAGAGCCCGATCGACTGAGCGTGGATCGCTCCAATCTCGGCCAGAGTGTCACCTTCGCCCGGGGGCCGCATGCCTGTCTGGGGATCCATCTGGCACGCCTGGAGGCGGTGGCGGCGATCAAAGCCGTCCTCGCTCACCCCGACCTGCAACCTGTCGAGAGATTGCCCATCGAAGGGCTCCTCTTCCGGGTGCCGGACGCTGTTCCCGTTCGCTCAGCCCGGCCATCCCCGTAGCCTGGCTCTGCATAGTCACGCGTCGGCAAGTAGCGTCTGGGGAAGTTCGCAATGAGCGAACTGACCGAAAGGAATTGAATCGAATCTAGGAGGAGAGCCATGAGGCGATGGATTGCCATCGTGGCCGTATTGGCCATGGCGTTAGCTGCCTGTTCGGGTGAGACCGCTGACACCACGACAACGGCGGATACCGGTACCGAACCCGACCCGACGACTACGACACAAGCCGACGAGCCGGAGCCGGAAACTACGACCACAGAGGCGCCCGAGAGCGAGGGTGATGGGACGATCATCATCGGGACGACCGATACCATCGCTTCTCTTGACCCGGCCGACGCCTATGCCATCCACGACTGGGAGTTGCTGAAGAACTACGGCGAAGGGCTGTTGCGCTGGCAACCAGGAGAACTGGAACTGACCACGGGGCTCGCAGCCTCGATGCCCGAGGTGTCAGACGATGGCCTGACCTACACGGTTGAATTGCGCGACGGCATCCAGTTCTCGGACGGCACCGAGCTCGACGCCACGAGCTACGCCGAACAGCTCAACCGGTTGCTGACCATCGGACCTGATTGCCCCAATGGTGTAGCCAACTCCCTGGCTACCCCGTTCGTGGAGTCCATCGAGGCTCCGGACGAGAGCACGCTCGAGTTCACTCTCACCCGACCGGTCGCCTACTTCCCCGAGTTGTTGGCAACCGCGGCGTATCAGCCGGCCCATCCCGACATCTTCCCGTCGGACGAGTGCGTGACATTCCCTGAGGGTGAAGTGCACGGCGTGGGTCCCTGGTACATATCGGATTACACCCAGGGCGAGCAGACGGTGCTCGAGCCGAATCCGAACTACGACGGCGAGCTGCCCGCACAGGTCGATCAGATCATCATCCGCTACTTCTCTGACCCCCAGACCATGGCGCTGGCGGTCGAAGACGGAGAGATTGATGTGGCTTGGCGAATCCTCGGAGCGGAGCTCGTCTCCGAACTCGAGGGAACGGAAGGGCTCAGCGTCGGCACGGTTGAGGGAGGTTCCATCCGGTACTTGATCCTCAACTACGGCGTCGAGCCGATGGACGACATCAACGTCCGCAAGGCGGTGGCAGCCGCTCTCGATCGTGACGAGATCGTCGACGTGGTCTACGGAGGCCAGGTGGAGCCGCTCTACTCGATGGTTCCTCCCGGGTTCCTCGGGGCCAATGAGGCGTTCGACGACCTCTACCTGGGTCCCGACCCTGACGCCGCGGTCGAGTTCCTGGCCGACTCCGGTTACGACGAGGACAACCCTCTCGAGCTGGAGATGTGGTATCCGCCCGAGCACTACGGTGTCAACACCGCTGACTCGATGCAGGTGATCGAGCAGCAGCTCGAGGCCACCGGAGCCATCGATGTCACACTGGAGGCGCAGGAGTGGAGCACCTATGTCGGTGCGATCACAGGCGGAGAGGCTTATCCCGCCGGTGTGCTGGGTTGGTTCTTCGACTACCCCGACCCGTCGAACTACCTGGAGTCGTTCGTATTCAACGGCGGGCTCGGGACCAACATCACGAGCCCCGACGGTGAGCCCTTGAACGACGAAGCCGCTGAGCTGGTGGAGCTGCTCAACGAGGCTTCCGTCGAGGAGGACGAGGATGCCCGAGCCGCCATGTACGAAGAGATCCAGGATCTCTATGCGGACCTGGTGGTGACGCTGCCGATCCTGTTCGAGTCCGAACATGTCGTCTACACCGACGGAGTCACGAGTAGTGCCGACGCTCCGTCATCGGAGACGCTGAACATCGGGCCGAATCTCGAGTTCTACTACTCGATGCTCACCGAGGGCTAACGCCAACTGAGTCGAGGAGGTGGCGGAGTCGACTCCGCCACCTCCTCGACTCCATGATTACTTAGTCCCTGACCCGTGTCCCCGATCGCCCTGATATTCCTCATCATCGGCGTGCCCGCGCTGATAGGGCTGGTCTACATCATGGTTACCGGGTCGACTGGCCTGCGCAGGTACATCCTCACCCGTATCGGTCTCACCGTGCCGATGGTGTTGATCCTGGCGAGTCTGGTGTTCCTGGTGATGCGGGTCATTCCGGGGGACCCGGTTCGATCCTCCCTTGGGCCCCGGGGGAGCGCCGAGACAGTGGACCGCATGCGCGAGTCGCTCGGCCTCAACGAGCCGTTGGCTACCCAGTATGTCTCGTTTCTCGGAGATATGGTCACTCTCGATTTCGGGAGGGCCCTCACGGGTGGGCGACGTCCGATAGTTGACGAGATGAGCGAGCGTTTCCCTGCCACGCTCGAACTGGTCGTCCCTGCCGCCGGTCTGGCTCTCACGCTGGGGATCGTTGGAGGCACCTTTGCCGCTGCACGTCGAAAACGTACGTCCGACTATGGGTTGCGCATCTACTCCGTGGTGATCTATTCGATTCCGATCTTCTGGCTGGGTCTCATGCTCCAGTTGGTCATGGGCGTCAGGTTGGGCTGGTTCCCTATCGCCGGTCGAATCGACGCAGTCCTGGGCACCGGTCTGGAGCGAACAACCAACATCCTTCTCATCGACACGCTTCTCCAGGGCAATTGGGAAGCATTCAGCTCGGCGCTGTCCCACCTTGTGCTCCCGGTGCTGACACTCGGATTGATCCTCTCGGGGGTTTTCCTCCGACTCACCCGTATCAATGTCATCGAGACACTTCAGATGGATTATGTCGGGGCGGCGAGAGCGAGAGGGATCCGTGAGCGCCTCGTTGTCTCCGATCATGCTCTCAAGAATGCCGTCATCCCGGTGGTGACCCTTCTCGGACTACAGGTGGCGATCCTCCTTGCCGGAGCGGTGTTGACCGAGACCGTGTTCTCCTGGCCCGGTATGGGCCAGTACCTAGTGCAAAGGATCTCGTCGCGCGACTACACCGCCGTGCAGAGCGTGATCACGCTCTTCGCAATGCTGGTTGCGTTGATCAGCCTCGCCGTTGACATTCTCTACTCGCTCATCGACCCGCGGGTGAGGTACTGAAGTGACTGTTAGCGATCCGGGCCCGCCGCGAGACCCACACGAGATCGCTCCCTGGGAGGAGGACCTGGCACGGGTCGGATTTGTTCGACGAATCTTCTTGTCTCGCCGCTGGTACGGCGCTGACTGGTGGTTCGTGTCGCTCTCCGCGCTGATGGTGGCGGGTTTCATCGCTCTTGCCATCGCTCCCGGCCTGTTCGCCCCTCATGGGCCAACCGAGCAGGTCGGACCCCGATTCCTCGCTCCCGGGGAACGACCGGATGTTCCACTACTCGTAGTACCAGTGGACGCTCCAATAGAGGTGCTCGAGGATCTCGCTCGGGGTCCGGATGACGAGGTGAGGCGACCGCCGATCGCCGTTGTGCGAGGCGTGCCCACCGCTTCCGCGCTCCGTGAACGGGCAACAGAGATCGACAACCGGCTGAGGGAGGAGGGGGATCTCCGGCTGCGTCCCGACATTGAACGTTTCGACACTCTTGACCAGACCCTCGACTCGGTTGCGGCCGGGGAAGCCGAGGCGGCGGTGGTGCAGTCGTCTGAGTTCAGCGACATTGCAGACGCCTATCCCGCTCTCCAGGGCGTGGCCGACATTACCGGCGAAGAAGTGACCCCTGGAACCTTCCTTCTGGGGACCAACCAGATCGGTCAGGACCTCTTCAGCCGGCTGATCTGGGGCACCCGGATCGCCCTTCTCATCGGGTTCTCTGCCGCCGGCGTGGCCCTGGTAGCCGGCGTCCCGCTGGGCCTGATCGCCGGGTATGCCGGTGGCAAGCTTGACCGCGCTCTGACTGTGGTCATGGACAGCCTCTACGCCTTCCCCGGGCTCATCCTGGCCATTGCTATAACCGCAGTTCTCGGCCCCTCCGTCTTCAACGTGATAGTCGCCATCGCTGTTCTTTATGTGCCCACCTATTACCGGATCGTTCGCGGCCAGACACTCCAGGTCAAAGAAGAGATCTATGTCGAGGCCGCACGTTCCATCGGCGCCCGGTCGCTCTCCATTCTCCGCCGCTACATATATCCCAATGTCATTCCATCGGTTTCGATCATCTTCTCGGTCAACATCGCCGATGCCATCTTGACCGGGGCGGGACTCTCGTTTCTCGGACTCGGGTTACCTCCCAACATCGCCGATTGGGGCATCGACATCGCCCGGGGCCAGGAGTTCATCCAGAGTTCCTGGTGGCTGGTGACCTTTCCCGGACTGGCCATCATGCTGGTCGTCCTTGCGTTCACCATGATGGGAGAGGGATTGACCGAAATCTTCAACCCGAAGCTGCGGGACCGATGATGGCGAACCTGTTCGAGATCAGGAACCTGAGCGTCGACTATCACGGTCGGGGCGGGACCGTCCGTGCTGTCGACGACGTTTCCCTGGACATCCGGCGGGGCGAGATTCTGGGTCTGGTCGGAGAGTCGGGGTGTGGCAAGTCCACCCTCGGCAAGGCACTCATGCGTCTCCATCGCGGGAAGGCCGAGATCAGCTCCGGCGAGCTGTGGTTCGACGGCCAGGACCTCATGAAGCTGCCGGAGAAGAGAATGCGGGAACTGCGTGGGGCGCGGATGGGGATGGTCTTCCAGGATCCGATGACCTCGTTGAATCCGGTCAAGCGGATAGTGGACCACCTGACCGAGACCGTTTTGACCCATCGTGACGACATGACCGAGCGGGAGGCGAGGCAACGAGCGGAGGAGCTGGTGGAGGTTCTCGGGATTCGCAAAGACCGGATCGACGACTATCCCCATCAGATGTCCGGGGGAATGCGACAACGTGTCATGATCGCTCTCGCTCTCGTGCTCAACTGCGATCTCGTCATCGCCGACGAGCCGACCACCTCCCTGGACGTGATCGTGGAAGCGAAATTCCTCGACCTCCTGAAGTCACTCCAGAAGGAGTTCAACCTCACCATCCTCCTCATAACCCACAACATCGGGGTCGTGGCCGAGGTGGCCGACAGGGTCGCCGTCATGTATGCCGGGAAGATGGCCGAGCTTGGTGAAGTCGGCGACGTGTTTGCCGATCCCAAGCATCCGTATACCCAGGGGCTGCTCCGATCGGTGCCAAACATCGAGCTGGACGGTGGCGACCTCTACAAGATGGAAGGAGCGCCGCCCAATCTCCTGGCACCGCCGTCAGGCTGCCGGTTCCATCCTCGCTGCCCATTTGTGATGGATGTGTGCCCGGTTGAGGAACCCGGTTTCGATCCGGTCCATTCGGACCATCGGGTTGCCTGCTGGCTGTACCAGGAGCACGGAAGTCAGGAGGTTTCCATTGGCTGAGGGAGCACGACATCCCTTGGTCGAGGTCCGTGGCCTCGAGAAACACTTCCCGGTTCAGACCGGATTCGTCGCGTCTCTGCTGCACCGTGGGAAGGTGCCGACCGTGAAGGCCGTCGATGGGATCGACTTCGAGATTGGAAGGGGAGAAGTCTTCGGGTTGGCCGGCGAGTCAGGATCGGGCAAGTCGACAGTGGGCCGCCTGGTCTTGAACTTGTTGGAACCGACGGCTGGCTCGGTTGTCTTCGATGGGATCGACTTGTCCACACTCGGCACAGACGAGATGCGGCGTCTTCGCTCCCGAATGCAGATCATTTTCCAGGACCCGCTGGCTTCACTGAATCCCCGGATGACCATCGGAGAAGCCGTCGGACATCCTCTCGAGATACACCAGCCGTCTTCCACGCCAGCCGAACGGAGACGTCACGTCAACGAGATGCTCGAGGCGGTAGGCATGGCACCACCGGAGACATTCACGTCGAAGTATCCGCATCAGATCTCCGGTGGACAGCGGCAACGTGTGGTCATTGCCCGGGCTCTAGTCACGAGGCCGGAGCTCATTGTCGCCGACGAGCCGATTGCGATGGCCGACGTGTCGGTGCGATCCCTGCTCCTACAGCTGATGATCGATCTCAAGGAGCAGTTCGATCTGACGTACCTGTTCATCACTCACGACCTCGCAACTGCCAAGTATGTGTGCGATCGAATCGCGGTCATGTACCTGGGCAAGGTTGCCGAGGTGGGGCCGCTACCCGACGTCTATGGGTCACCGCTTCACCCCTACACCGAAGCCCTTCTCGAAGCCGTCCCCGTTCCCGATCCCCGGCATCGCCGGACCCAGCCCATGCCGGCCGGGGAAATCCCCAATGCGATCGATCCTCCTCCCGGATGCTCGTTCCATCCTCGTTGCCCGTTGGCAGTGGAGGGCGTGTGTGATGTGGATGTTCCGAAACTCGAGCCGGCTCCGGAAAGTGAGAATTTGGCCCATCAGGCTGCCTGTCACGTGAGGACAGGGGCTCTGGCAAAGACATGATCCTGTAGGATCTCTCCCAGTGGAGGTGGAGCATGTCGAGAGCGGTCACTCTGGGTCCGGATGACGTCGTCCCGGGGCGTCCTTTCACGGCCGTTGAGATGACGACCCGCGACCTCGGGATACTCCACGGAATCCTCGCCGACGTCCGCTCGGTCCTCGAAGAGGTCGGGAAGGGCGTTCGCGAGCTCGAGCCGTACCAGAAGCTCACCTGGAAAACCGGCGGTTTGACCCATCGACTCCTCATCTGTGACCAGGAGCGCCTTCGCACGCATCCCGGTCTCTGTGTTGTCGGGTTCTTCGGTGAGAAGCGACCGGACAGGGATGGCTGGGTACTGGAGGAGGCCAACACGGAGATCGTGGGCGAGTTCCACAAATACCCCGGGATCCTCGCCTACGCCTCCGTCGAGATGCCGGGTGGCAAGTGGGCGAACATGGTGCTTCACGACGATCCCGTCGACGTGCAGTTTTGGCGCACCTCGAAGATGCATGCCCGCGCCGTCGAGACCCTGTCGCCCGAGCACTACTACAACGTGCGTCTCCACAACGGTCGGTTGACCGCTGGCCTCTTCGATCGTCCCCGGATCGAGATCCACCGGACCAAGTACTTCGACTACGCCGGCGACGAGGAGTGGCGGGCCGAGAGGGAGATGGTCGCCTCGTAACCCGGGTGTCGGGACAGCACGCTCCCGGCCTCTAGACCCAGGGGGAGTGGGTGACGCCCGAGCCGTAGGCGGTGCCCTTGGCGAAGCGGTCGAAACGGAACGGGGCGAGACCATCGACATGTTGCGATCCCGCCAGCTCGCGAGCCACCAGCTTGCCGATGCCGGTCATCTTGAAGCCGTGGTTGGAGTCGGCGACCATGTAGACGTTGGGGAGGACCCAGTCGATGATGGGAATGTTGTCTGGGGTGAACGCACCTATCCCGCCGTTGGGACGCTCTTTGAAGTTGGGGCGGATCCCCTCGAATCGCTCCATGAACATGCCCATGCAGGCAGTGAAGTAGTCGGCGAACTGCTCGTCGGCCTGATAGAGGTCGCTGGCGTGACCGTAGGGCTCCACCTGGGCGTGGGGGCCTATCTTCTTCGGCAATCCCCCGCCCTGGATGCCGGGGCGCTCCATGCGTTCGGTCCCGTTCTTCCAGTAGACGTAGACGTTGTCTTCTAGTTCCTCTCCGTTTTCGGGATTGATGACCGGGGTGTTCATCAGCTCGATGTGCAACACCGGCGGGTTGAGGTTGTCGGCCGTGTAGTAAGGCCCATCGAAGTAGACCTCGCCCTCTTCGAGACGCCAGTAGGTCCACATGTCCTTGTCCTTCACAAAGGACCCATCCTGGTAGCCGACATCGAGGGTCATCGGCTGGCCGAGCATCTCCCAGTGATGGGGGATCCACGCTCCCATGCACAGGATGACGACATCGGCGGAGATGCTTCCCGACGATGTCTCCACCCCCTTGACCTCCCCGCCCCGGACGTCGTACCCGGTCACCTCAACACCGGAGACGATGTTGACGCCGTGCCGCTCGCACAACTCGGCCAGTCCTTCGACCGCCTGGGCGGTCCCGGCATAACCAGACAGCTTCTCGTGGATGACGACGTCGATGGTGTGGTGCTTGAAGTCGGGCCAGACGCTTGTAAGGAAGTCGCGTGCCTCCTGGCCGACGTAGAGATCGGATGTGTAGCCCACAGAATTCTGGCTCTTGTGGATCTTCTCGTATTCGGGGATCTGATTCTCCTCGCCACACGAGATGTAGCCCACCTGCTGGAAGCCAAGGAGAACCGGGTCGTAGTTCCACACATCGACAGATTCCCGAATAAGGCCGTGGAGCGGCTCGGTCATGTAGAAGTTGCGCACGCAGCCGCAGGCGATGCCGGTTGCGCCGGCACCCGGTCGGTGCTTGTCGACGAGCACGATGTCGTCGCCGCCGCCCAACTCCATAGCCAGATGCCAGGCGGTGCTCAACCCGTGGACGCCGGCTCCGACGATCAGATACTTGGTGGATTGGGGAAGGTGTGCCATCGCGGCGCGACACTACTGGGTCGGACGAGGCATGGCGTAGGGTGGCGGCCATGTCAGTCCCCTTCCTGCTCCCGTGTCTTCTCGCCGACCCCGAGCCCGCTTCGGGAACGACCGTCCTCACCAATGTCCGGCTGTTCGATGGCACCGGGGCACCGGTTCGAGACGCGATGTCGGTCAGGATCACGGACGGCTACATAGGTGCTGTATCCGCGGATCCGTCCGAGGCCCGGGCCGACACCAGGGTGATTGATCTCGGCGGCCGTTTTCTCATGCCGGGGCTCATCGACTGCCACACCCATCTCACCATCCACACCGCACCGGAACAGGGGGAGGGAGAGGAGGCTCCGTATCCCGGGGTCGTGAGTCACCTCGTCGGGGCAAACCTCCGGGAAGCCTTGCGTATGGGAATCACGACGATCCGGGAGATGGGGGCATTTGGCGAAACCGTCTTCGAGGTCCGCCAGGCCATCCGCTATGGAGCGTTCCGGGCGCCGCGTCTGCTGATCTCGGGCCGGCTCGTCTCTGCAAGCTCACCACAGGGCCGGCATTTCCCGGGCATGTACCGGGAGGCCGACGGTCCCGACGAGATGCGGAAGGCGGCCAGGGAACAGATCCGGACGGGTGCCGACTTCGTCAAGATCATGACCACCGGAGCCCGGTCTGTGGAACTGGAGAATCCCGGACCGGCGCAGATGACCAGGGAAGAGGTGGCGGCCGTCGTGGACGAAGTCCATCGGCTCGGATACCGGGTTGCCGCCCACTGCGAAGGGCTGGAGGGGACCCGGCTCGCCATCGAGGAGGGTGTCGACACCATCGAGCATGGTTTTTACCTTCACCGCGCTCCGGAACTGCTGGATAAACTGGCGGAGCGTAGGGGAGTGCTGGTGCCCACCCTCACCTTTCTCCACGATGTCGCCGAACGTAAGGCAGATCAGTGGACCGCACATCTGGTTGAGCGCGGCGCCTACAACGTGGAGGAGGCACATCGCACCCTCGCAGCCGCGATCGAAGCCGGCGTGCCCATCGCCATGGGCTGGGACGGGGAGCCGGACCGGATGGCGGCGTCGGAGTTGGGACTCATGGTCGAAGCGGGCATGAGTCCGGCCGATGCCCTCGTCGCGGCCACCTCCACTGCTGCCTACGTCCTCGGCCTCGATGACCTGATCGGAACAGTCGAGGTCGGCAAGCTCGCCGACCTCCTGGTAGTCAACGCCGATCCGACAGAGGACGTGGGAGTTCTCGTCGACGAGGACAACATCCATCTGGTGCTCCAGAGTGGCCATCATGTGGCAGGACGGGCTCTGGACCCGGTGTTCTGAGTCAGCCGTCTCTACCCGGAGACCCGCTCCTTCCATCCGCGGTAGCCACCGACCAGGTCGGTTGCCCCCTCGACCCCAAGGTCAAGGAGGTTTGCCGCGGCCAAGCTCGACTGATAGCCCTCATTGCAGAAGACGATCACCCGCTGACCGGGCTCCAGGTCGACCAACCTGGCATCGCTCGATGGCGCCAGACGCCACTCCAGGACGATCCGGTCGACTACGAGTGCACCCGGTATTTCTCCGTCGGCCTTGCGGTCCGACTCCGGACGGATGTCGACCAGCACGGCCCCATCGGTGATCTCCGCCTCCAGGTCCTCCGGGTTCACCCTTTCGAGCCGTGCCCTGGCCGCCGCCAGATACTCGTCGATGGTTTTCACGTCACCGGAATCGTAGATGCAGTGGCTCGTGAGTCCGGTCGAATCTGTACTCTCGGGGTAACGAAACAGGAAGGGAGGTGAAGGTGTGAAACGCGACTACTCACGGCTGACCAGCCCGCTGGTGCGTAAGGACGGCGAACTGGCCCCGGTCGGCTGGGACGAGGCCATGGCCACTGCCGCCGAAGGCCTGGCTCGATATGGCGGAGAGTCCTTCGGGATGTTCAGCTGCTCGAAGGCGACCAACGAGGTCAATTACATCGCCCAGAAGTGGGCGAGGATGGTCATGGCCTCGAACAACATCGATAGTTGCAACCGCACCTGACACGCTCCCTCTGTCGCCGGTCTGGCGGCTGTGTTCGGAGCGGGCGGTGGCACCAGCTCGTACCAGGAGATCGAGGAGACCGATCTCATCGTGATGTGGGGCTCCAACGCCCGAGAGGCGCACCCCATCTTCTTTCACCACGTCCTGAAAGGGGTGCACAACGGGGCGCGGATGTTCGCCGTCGACCCCCGTCGCACATCGACCGCATCGTGGGCCGATGTCTGGCTGGGTATCGACGTTGGCTCCGACATCGCCCTGGCCAATGCGGTGGGGCGCGAGATCATCACCCAGGGCTTGCATGACACCGAGTTCATCGACAACGCCACCGAGGGCTTCGATGCGTACGCCGAGTGTGTCGACGCCTACACCCTGGAGCGGGCGGAGGAGATCACTGGGGTCTCTGCCTCGGCCATCCAACAGCTCGCCCACGAGTATGGGAGCGCCGGCACAGCACAGATCTGTTGGACCCTTGGGATCACCGAGCACCACAACGCCACCGACAACGTATTCGCTCTTATCAACCTCGCTCTTCTCACCGGCCACGTCGGTCGTTACGGCTCGGGCCTCGTCCCCGTGCGCGGCCAGAACAACGTTCAGGGAGGTGGGGATATGGGGGCACTGCCCAACAAGCTTCCCGGGTTCCAGGACGTTGAGAACGCCGACCTGCGGGGCAAGTTCGAGGCGGTGTGGGGTCAGGAGATCCCATCCGAGGCCGGCAAGCACATCAGCCTGATGCACGAGGCCATGGACGAGGGAGCCCTCAAGTGCCTTTATGTCCTGGGGGAGAACCCGATGCAGTCGGAGGCCGACGCCAAGGAGATGAGACGTCGTCTGGAGGATCTCGAGTTCATGGTGGTCCAGGACATCTTTCTCACCGCCACCGCCGAGCTCGCTGACGTGGTGTTTCCCGCTGCCGGCTGGGGCGAGGCGGAAGGCACCTTCACCTCCAGCGAGCGGCGGGTGCAGCGGGTGCGCAAAGCCATCGACCCTCCCGGGGAGGCCAAAGACGACATCGAGATCCTCTCCGAGTTGGCGCGGGCGATGGGCCACGATTGGAGGACCCCTACGGCGGAGGAGGCCTGGGACGAGATGAGGGCACTGTCGCCGCTGCACGGCGGGATGTCCTACGAGCGTCTCGAGTCGATGGGCGGCATCCAATGGCCCTGCCCCGATGAGACCTCTGACGGGGAGCTGTTCCTACACGCCCGGCTCTGGGAGCGTCCGCTGACCACAACGCCGGCTCCGTTTCATGCAGTGGAGTACGCGGCGCCGGTCGATGAGCTCACCGAGGAGTTTCCCACCCGGCTCACCACCGGTCGTCGTCTCGACTCGTACAACACCGGGGTGCAGAGCGGTCGCTACTCCTCGCCGCGTCGCATCGCCGGTGTGCTCGACCTATCTCCCGAGGACGGGGCCGGTCTCGGGGTCTCAGAGGGAGACCTGGTGAAGGTCACCTCGCGTCGGGGCAGTCTCGAAGCCCCGGTCCGCTTCGACCGTTCCCTCCGGCCGGGGCTGGCCTTCATGTCGGTCCACTTCCCCGACGATACGGACGTCAATCAGCTGACCATCGATGCCTGGGACCCCAAGTCGGGGACCGCAGAATTCAAGGCGACCGCGATTCGCGTCGAGCCAGTCGGCGCAGGCAGCGCCTGATGGATCTCCGTCTCATGCTCGACCGGCCCACGGAGGCCGAGCGGGAAGCAGTCGATGCCCTCCTCGGCCCCGATGACGGGTTCAACGGACGGGTCGCATACGGCGGGCACGCCGCCCGGGAGCAGCGACATCTCCTTCTCCCGGCCCTCCATGCCGTCCAGGACGCCACCGGCTCGGTCAGCAAAGGGGCACTCTCCTACATATGCGATCGTCTCACCATCCCCCCGGCCGAGGCTTACGGAGTAGCGACGTTCTATGCCCTCTTCGACGTCGGAGGTCCGAGCGGTTCGGCGACCCATGTCTGTGACGACATTGTCTGCGCCCAGTACGGAGCCGAGGACCTCTGCGCGGCCCTCGACGAGGCGGACACGGACTACGAGCGCAGCCCCTGTCTCGGACAATGCGACCGGGCCCCCGCCGCGATGTATCACCGGCCCGGTGTCGGCTACGGAAACGCCGCCCCGGTCACGGTGGAGTCGGTCTCCACACCTGTGTTCGACGAGTTGCCTGCGAGTGTCATCCACCAGGATCCGGAGGACCTGACCCTGCTGCGGAGGATCGGCAGTGTCGATCCCGGCTCGATCGACTCGTATGTGGAGGCCGGAGGCTTCACGGTCCTGGACAAGGCCCGGGAGATGGGAGCCGAGGCTGTCATCGAGGAACTGAAGAAGTCCAACCTGCGGGGCCGGGGTGGCGCGGCCTTCCCCATCGGCATCAAGTGGGAAGGTGTGCGCAGCGCCACCGGGGATGAAAAGTACGTCATCGCCAACGGTGACGAGTCCGAGCCCGGCACATTCAAGGATCGTCTCCTCATGGAAGCTGATCCCTTCGCCGTCGTGGAGGCAATGGCGCTCTACGGGTTCGCTACCGGTGCTGGTAAAGGCTACATCTACGTCAGGGGTGAATACCCGACCGCCGAAAAACGCCTGACCTCTGCCGTCGCCCAGGCTCGTGAGGCAGGGCACCTCGGGGAGTCTTTCGACCTCGAAGTGCGTCGTGGAGCGGGGGCATACATCTGTGGAGAGGAGACGGCCCTGTTCGCCTCAATCGAAGGTCTCCGGGGAGAGCCCCGCCAGAAGCCACCCTTCCCGACCCAGTCAGGTGTCTTCGGCAAGCCGACTGGGATCAACAATATCGAGACCCTTCTGGCCGCTCTGGAGGTGGTGGACCGCGGGGGAGAGGCCTTCGCCCGGATCGGCACCGAACAATCGACCGGGCCCAAGCTGTTCTGCGTCTCGGGCGCCGTGGCCCGCCCGGGAGTCTATGAGGTCGAATTCGGCACCACTTTGGGTGAGTTGGTTGATCTGGCAGGAGGCATGCGAGAGGGTCGCGGGCTGGGGGCGATCCTCATGGGTGGCGCCGCCGGGGTCTTCGCCGGTGGGCCCGCTCTCGACGTGCCCCTCACCTTCGAGGACACCAGGGCTGAGGGCACCACCCTCGGCTCGGGCTCCATCGTCGTCTTCGACGATCAGACCGACTTCGGTCCGGTGCTTCGCCGAATCGCACAGTTCTTCAGGGACGAGTCCTGCGGCCAGTGCGTGCCGTGCCGTATTGGCACCGTCCGCCAGGAAGAGGCCCTGGCCCGTCTCAGCGCCGGCGCGACTCTGGGGTCGGTAGAAGACGAGAAGCAGCGTCTTGACGATCTCGCCCTCGTGATGACAGACGCCTCCATCTGCGGTCTCGGCCAGACAGCAGCCTCAGCAATTCAGTCGGCGATGCGTCTCGGATTGAACGGAGTTCCCACATGACCACCACCGACCGCTCCGTATCCACAGTGACAGCCACCATCGACGGCCAGCAGGTGACCGTCGACGAGGGCGCCACCATCCTCCAGGCATGTCGGGAGGCGGGTGTCGACCTGCCCACCCTTTGTTACGGCCCCACCCTGGCACCGGCGAACGCCTGCCGTGTGTGCATGGTGGATGTCGAGGGTTCCCGGGTCCTGGTTCCTTCGTGCAGCCGGGCGCTCGAGGACGGAATGGTGATCAACACCGGGACGGAACGGGCCGAGCACAGCCGCAAGCTGGTCATGGAACTCCTCGGCAGCGCCAGCCAGCTCGACCGGGCCGACGACGAGGTACAGATCTGGATGGAGGGCCACGGAGCCGATCCTTCCCGCTTCGGCCTGCCGGAGGGGGAGACTCCGCGGGAGCGGCCAAGGCCAGGACATCATCGTGAACCCGGGCTGGACACGGTGGCCACGGTCGAGGAGCCGCCCAAGGTGGAGGACGACCTCTATGTGCGCGACTACAGCCGCTGCATCCTCTGTTACAAGTGTGTCGACGCCTGCGGCGAGCAGCACCAGAACACTTTCGCCATCTCGGCCGCCGGTAGGGGCTTCGATGCCCACATCTCGACCGAGTTCGACGTCACTCTCCCGGACTCGGCCTGTGTCTATTGCGGCAACTGCATCGCGGTGTGTCCCACGGGAGCGTTGGAGGGCAAGATCGCCTGGGATATGAAGGAGGCCGGAACCTGGGACGAGTCGAGACAGGAGGTCACCCGAACCGTCTGCTCCTATTGCGGGGTGGGGTGCAACCTGGACATCCACACCCAGGACGGCCGGATCGTCGACGTCACCTCACCCCTCGACCACGAGGTCACGCTGGGCAACCTCTGCATCAAGGGACGGTTCGGCTGGATGTACGTGTACAGCGGCGATGACTGAGGGCCGGAGTCTGAACCCAGGGTTACACACGTCGCCTACCGACGTCTACAACCCTGGGTTCGAGGACTCTCCGCGGGCCGTTCGTTCTTTGGGCCACGGACGTCGCTTACCGACGCCTACAACCCTGGGTTGCATCAGGCACGGCAATGACTGATGAGGCCGTCACCCGCAGGAGGGTGGTGAAGGTCGAGGAGCGTGGCGCCTTCTTCGACGATGACCTGGTTGTCGAGGAGCCCATGGAAATGCGTCTCGACGGCACACCACTGGCCGTGGTCATGCGCACCCCGGGCCACGACGCGGCACTCGCCCTGGGTTTCGCCATCACCGAGGGGATCGTCACCGATCCCGACATGATCGTCGATGTCGAGTTCATAGGTGATGGCCGTTGGAACATGGTCACCGCCGATCGGGTGAGCATCGATCCCGACCAGTTCCAGCGCAACTTCTACAGCACGAGTTCCTGCGGGGTTTGCGGTAAGGCCTCGATCGACGCCATCCGGGTCACCGGCGCCACGCCGCCGGAAGGCCCGGTTGTCCCCATAGAGGTGATCCAGGTGCTGCCCGCGAAGCTGCTCGAGCACCAGGAGGCGTTCCAGTCGACCGGGGGTCTGCATGCGGCGGCCGCCTTTGATCGGTCGGGCGAGATCCTGGCCGTTCGGGAGGATGTTGGACGACACAACGCCGTCGACAAGGTCATCGGCCATCTTGCGAGGGAGAAGTGGCCGCTTCCCCCAATGGGTCTGATGGTATCGGGGCGGGTCTCGTTCGAGATCACCCAGAAGGCGGCAGTCGCCGGGATCTCGATGGTCTGCGGGGTCTCGGCGGCCTCCAGTCTCGCCGTCGAGCTGGCCGAAGAGTTCGGCATGACCGTGATCGGGTTTCTTCGCGACGGTACCTTCACCCTGTACACCGGTTCCGGGAGGATCGAGGGGCTAGAGGTCTGACCCTATTGGGTCCCGCGGCCCACCCACAAGAGTCCCTCAAGTTGAACACCCGGAGATACGATGCGCGCGTCATGACCCGCGGCCCGCTGGCCTACTCGCCTGTTCGCACCCCTCTTCTCGCGGCATGGGGCCTGTTTGCTGCGCTCGCACTCCTGATGGTCGGCAACGGATTTGTCGGGGTCCTGATCGGTGTCCGCTCGGAGTTGGAGGGGTTCGATACCCGGGTCACCGGCCTGGTGATGGCTGCCTACTTCGCAGGTTTCCTGGTCGGCTCCAGGGTGACCCCGCGGGTGATGGCTCGTGTCGGGCACATCCGGGTCTTTGCCGGGCTCTCGTCTTTGGTGGCAGTGACGGCCTTGATGCACGCTCTCCTGGTTACTCCGGTCACCTGGATGCTGCTGCGCCTGGTCTTCGGTTTTGCCATGGCCGGTCTCTACGTGGTCGTGGAGAGCTGGCTCAATGATCTGGTATCGAACGAGAACCGGGGTCGGGTCATGGCCATGTACATGGTGGTGTCCATGGGTGGTCTCGGCCTCGGCCAGCTCTTCGTCGGTTTTGGTGATCCGTTTCAGCCGACGATGTTCATCATCGCCGGCGCCCTCATGACACTCGCGGTGGCACCCATCTCTCTCTCGATCAACGACGCCCCGTACTTCGAGCTACCCCCCAAGGCCAAGTACAAGGATCTATGGGCGAACGCTCCCCTGGGTGTGGTCACGGCCGTCGGTGCGGGCGTCGCCAACGGCGCCATCGTCGCCATGGCCAGTGTCTATGCGGTCCAGGTGGGTGTGCCTCAGGCGCGAACGGGTCTCTTCGTCGCCGCCGCAGCCGTTGGTTCGGTGGTCCTCCAGTTTCCTCTCGGCGCGATGTCGGACCGTCTGGGCAGACGACAATCAATTCTGCTGGTCGCGTTTGCGGCCGCGGCTGCCGGAGCATTCGGTCCGGGCATGAGTCCGCAGGGCTGGGGGCTGGTCGGGGTCATGTTCCTTCTCGGTGGACTGTCGTTTCCCCTCTACTCACTGGCTCTGAGCCACGTGGTTGACGTCCTCCCCCCGGGCCAAGCCGTGACGGGCAGTGTGGCCGTGGTGTTCCTGACCGGGGTCGGGTCGGTTTTCGGCCCGCTCACGACCTCGGTGGCGATGGATCTGCTGGGGCCGGGCGGCTTCTTCTGGGCGATTGCCTTCGTCCACCTGGCGGTTGGCATATACGGTGCGGAGCGGATCGCCCGCAAGCCGGTCATCCCTGAGACGGTGGAGCCCTGGATTCCGGTGCCTGCGCGCTCCACCTTCGTGTTGCGACGCAACGGGTGGCGTCGCCGCTATCACCGGCGCAACCCTGGCGCGTGGGACTGACTTACCGCTCCCCGACCATGTCGGCCAGTTTGGTGACGGTCCTCCAATTCCGGGCGGTCACCGACACGCCGAGCCGACTTTCGAGGAGACCCTGATTGAGCTTCGACCGACCCGAGCCGTCAGGATATGCCAGGTAGATCTCGCGCCGGTCAGCCTCCAGACGGTCGGGGTGATAGTCAGCCTCATCGATCATCTTGTCGACCGTGTCTTCCGGCTCACGGTCCAGAAAAGCTACGTGAAGGAACCTGTCGTCGAGTCCGAGACTCGAAAACGGGTGGCCTGAGGCGATCCGGCCGAGCTGTTCGGAAGATCGACAGATGACCGGCACCTGGAGCCCGAATCGCTCCTCGATGCCATCAGTGAGTGTGTGAACGAGCGCGGATTCTGAGAGCTCGGAGTCGATCACCAGGTTGCCGGAGCGAAGGTAGGTCTCCGGGTCGGCGAGACCGAGCTCATCTGCCAGCTCACGAAGTTCGGCCATCGCCACTTTGTTGTGGCTGCCGAGATTGATGCCACGAAGCAGGGCCACCCAGGTTGTCATCGCGCCAGGGCGGATGACAGTCTGCGGGCGGCGTCGGCGACCGCCATGCCAATACTGTGTTCGTCCTCGTCTCCGGGAAACCTGTAGGCAGGCCCGTGGACGTGCAGCGCTGCGGTGATCAGCCCGTTGCGCTCGAGAACCGGAGCGGCCACAGAGTTGATCCCCTCTACGAACTCCTCGAAGACCCAGACGTAGCCCTTTGTCCTGATCTCTGCGAGACGCTTTCGGATCGCGTCGGGATCGGCCGTCGTGTTCTCGGTCATTCTCTCGAGATTGCGGCCGAGGTATCGGTTCGTTTGCTGCTCGGGCCAGTGTGCCATCACGACGAGCCCTGAGGCCACGACATGCATCGGGATCAACTCGCCGGTCCAGTCACGCACCTGCACGGGGTGTTCAGCTTCGGTTTGATCGACGTAGTGGACCTTAAATCCGTCTGGAATCGCAATGCCGGCGGCCTCGCCAGTCAGGGCAGTCAGGGAGTCGAGATACGGCCGGGCGAATGCCGCTAACTGGGCGGGACCACCTGCGGCAGAGGAGAGACGCTTGAGCACGGGGCCGAGCCGGTACAGACGGCCGTGCTCATCCCGCTCCACGGCCTCCAACTCCTCGAGGGTGGCCAGCAAACGCGCCACGGTGCTCTTGGGGAGACCGACGCGTCGGGCCGTCTCGGAGAGACCAGCTGGCGACTGAGCCAGGGCTTCGACGATTCCGATCGCACGCGCTACTGATTCGACGACTGCCATTCACGGACCATCTTACGGCACCCGTGCCACCTAGCGGTACAGGCGGGCAAGGTCGAGTCGATCGGACCGCGCCCTCAGCCGAGGGCGGCGAGCATGTCGTGGCGCCATGCCTCCGTGGTCTCGACGCGGTTGAAGGTGTACACGTGGAAGCCGGCGACGTTGGCGGCCGGGTCAGCCAGGATCGAGGCGAGCCCGACGATCAGGTCGTCAGGGCTGTAGCCACCGGGTCGAACGAGTCTCCCCGCCAGACTCTTGTTCTTGGCGAGGAAGCTGGCGGAGGCTCCGACACCGATTCGCATGGAGATTGAGATCAGCTTCGTCAGTTCTGCCACCCCGGGGACGCCGATGTAAACGCCGAGCCCGATGCCCCGATCTCTCACATCCTTCAACCAACTCTCGATCGCATCGGGCACGAAGCACATCTGGGTGGTGAGGTAGGAGGCGTAGGGGAGCTTGTCCTCGAGGGCCTGGTTGATGGTGGCGTCGTCGACGATGTGATGTCCCTCCGGGTAGGCAGGGATGCCGATCTCGGTCAGCCCATGACCGATCTCCTCCATAGCGGTGAGGACGGCGAGTCCGTCGAAGAACTCTCCGGGATCGGTGGCGTCGCCCCCCACGACGAAGGCCTTGTGGATGCCAGCATCGTCGATCCTTCTCAAGATGGTCTCGAGCTCGGAGCGGTCCTTGGTGAGACGGGCCGAGATGTGGGGTATTGCATCGAAGCCGCGGTTCTTCAGCTCGATGGTGAGATCGACCGTGTCGGCCATGCCCTTCTGGGGCGAGGCGGTCACCGAGACGACGGCACCCTCCGGCAGATACTCCGCCTGTTCCAGGACGTTCTTCAGCGGAATCAGCTCGTATTTGGGACTGAGCAGGGTCCGTCGGATCGCGTCGATCTGGGTCTGGTCGAGATCTCTTGTGTTCAGTGCTTTGGTGCTCATGAGACGTCGGAGTCGGGGAACGAGTCCTTGCGCTGCTGGATCCAGGCTGCCAGCTCTCGTTCGATCCTGTCATCCAGCGGCGGCGGCTCATAATCGGAAAGCATCTGTCTCCACCTCTCATGCGCCCTGGTGACCGCTTCCTTCGAGCCCTCAGACTCCCATTGCTCGAAGCTGTTGCTGTCCGGGGTGACAGGGCGCCAGAAGGCGGACTCGAAGTTGGCCAGGGTGTGCTCGGTGCCCAGGTAGTGCTGTCCGGGCCCGGTGGTGAGCAGTGCCTCCATCGCCTGGCCGTTCTCAGACAGGTCTACCCCGGTGGACAGGGTGCCCGCCATCCCCGCCATGTCGGCGTCGAGGATGAACTTCTCGTAGCCCATGACGAGGCCCCCTTCGAGCCATCCCGCGGTGTGGAGGACGAAGTTGACTCCGGCCAGCATCGTCGGGAAGAATGTCGCCGCGCTCTCATATGCGGACTGCGCGTCGGGCACCTTGGAGGCAGTGAGGTTCCCGCCACTGCGGAAGGGAACTCCAAGCCGACGAGCCAGCGCCGCCACCGTCCACAGAACCAGGGCGGGCTCGGGGGTTCCGAAGGTGGGGGCGCCCGATTGCATGGACATGGAGCTGGCGAAAGACCCCATCACGACCGGGGCTCCGGGACGGACGATCTGGGTGAAGGCGATCCCGGCGAGGGCCTCGGCCAGCGTCTGGGCCGCGGTGCCGGCCACCGTCACCGGGGCCATTGCCCCGGCGAGGATGAACGGGGTGAGGATCGTGGCCTGGTTGTTCTCGGCGTACACCTTCGCCGACCCGAGCATGGCCCCGTCCCACGACAGCGGGGAGTTTGCGTTGCAGAGTGATAGGAGCACCGTGTTCTCGGCGACGAAGTCTTCGCCGAAGACGATCTTTGCCATGTCCACCGTGTCCTGGGCCCGCTCGGGAGCGGTAACCGACCCCATGAATGGCTTGTCGTTGTACTTGACGTGGCTGAAGATCATGTCGAAGTGGCGTTTGTTGACCGGAAGGTCCACAGGCTCACATAGTGTGCCTCCGGCGTGATGGAGTTGGTGGGACACGTAGGTCAGTTTGGCGAGGTTGCGGAAGTCCTCGATGGTCGCGTACCTGCGGCCCTCCTCCAGGTTGCGGACGAACGGCGGGCCGTAGGCGGGTGCCAGAACCATGTGCGGGTCGCCTATCTCCACCGATTTCTCCGGGTTGCGGGCGTGTTGGGTGAACCGCGACGGCGCCGATGCCGCGAGGTCACGGCACATTCCCCTGGGGAAGCGAACTCGTGTCCCGTCGACGGTGACACCTGCCGACTCGAATATCCCCAGTGCCTCGGGGAAGTCGACGATCTCGATGCCGACCTCCTCGAGGATCCGGTCGGCATTCTGTTCGATGATGGTCAGCCCTTCGTCGCCGAGGATCTCGTACGGTGGGATCGAGCGGGTCAGATACGGCATTGAGGCCTGGGCGCTGGCGGCTCGCCCGGCGCGCCTCGCCTCACGGCCACCGCCTTTCCTGCGTCCGCTGCGGTCAGTCATTGCTGCTTCTCCTGCGTCTGCGACGTTTGCCTTGTGTGTTTCCGGTTCGCTCTGGAAGGTCGATTGCTTCTGACAACTTGGGGTAGCCGGCCGTCTTGTGGGGGATTCCGAGAGAGGCGACGAAGTGTTCTTGGAACTTCGCTTCGGTCGCGGTTTCGATCTTTTCGACCCGGCGGACGAGTTCCTCCACTTCGGTGCGGGCCTCCCCGCTCAGAAGCGCCATGATCGCCCCCGAACCGGCGGCGTTGCCTGCCCCGGAGACCGACTCGAGATCGCAGTCGGGGATCATCCCCAGGACCATGGCGTACAGCGGGTCGATGTGGTTGCCGAAGGCTCCGGCCAGACGGATCTGGTCGACGGTTTCGGTCCCGTAGTGGTCCATGAGCAGGCGCGCTCCGGCAAGCAGGGCGGCCTTGGCTAGCTGCACGGCCCGCACGTCGGCCTGGGTGATGAGGATCTGCGGGTCCGGCCAGAGCACATAAGCGAAGGTGCGCTCGTCTGCCACCACCCGATCGGTCGTGGAATCACCTTTGATCGCTCCGTCCTCGTCGATTACCCCGGCGAGGTAGAGCCCGGCGATTGCCTCGATTATGCCGGACCCGCAGATCCCGGTCACCGGGGTCTCTTCGATCTCGGCGTAGAACCCGTCTTCGTCGGACCAGTGCTCGCCTCCGATGACTTTGATCTTCGGCTCCAGCGTCCCCCTGTCGATTCTTACTCTTTCGATGGCTCCCGGAGCGGCACGCTGGCCGGATGAGATCTGGGCTCCTTCGAACGCCGGGCCCGTAGGGCTGGAGGCGGCGAGGATTCGCTCTGAGTTGCCCAGCACGATCTCGGCGTTGGTGCCCACGTCGACCAGCAGCTGGATCGCCTTGCTGCGTTGTGGCGCCTCCGAGAGCATCGCCGCCGCGGCATCGGCGCCGACATGGCCGGCGACACAGGGCAGGACATATGCCCGCCCGCGGGGATGGATCGAGATGCCCAGGTCGGCTGCGTCGATCCTTACCGCCTCATCCGTGGCGAGGTTGAAGGGTGCCGCTCCGAGGGGAGTGGGGTCGAGCCCGAGGAACAGGTGGTGCATGATCGGGTTGCCCACCAGCACGACTTCAAGCACGTCCTCGCGTTCAAAGCCCGTCTCGGCGAGGAGAGTTCCCACGGCCCGATCGAGGGCCGACCGCACCGAGCGTGTCAGCTCTTCGGCTCCTCCCTCGTTCATCATGGCGTAGGAGACCCTGCTCATCACATCCTCACCAAACCTGATCTGTGGGTTCATCTCCCCGCTGGAGGCCAGCACTTCGCCGCTGAGCAGGTCGCAGAGGTGGCCGGCGATGGTGGTGGATCCGACGTCGAACGCCACACCCAGTGTCCGATCGTGGAAACCGGGCCAGACCGCGGTGATATCAGTGCCATCGTGCACGGCAACCGTCACCGCGTCCTTGCCTTCGAGCAGGGCAGTCTGCAGGTCGGGAAGGGCACGCGGGTCGAGCCGGAGACCGGTGAGCTCCCACTGCTCGGCCAGGGCGGTCACAACCCGTCGTTCATCGGTTGCCGAGTCGCCCAGCTCGGTGGCATGGGTCTCCACGTAGTAGAGACGGACCACCGGATCGACTTCGATATCGGACACTTCGGGTCGCTTACGCACCACCTGGCGATGCACCTGACTGGTGGCTGGAACGTCGATGACAACGTCGTCGAGAACCTGCATCTGACAGCCGAGACGATGACCCTCCTCCAGAGGTCGCGCCCCCCGGTAGTTCAGTTCGACCATGTTCGGTTCGGAGACTTTGGCCGGGTCATAGGCGATGTGCTTCGACGAGCCGAGCTGCACCTGGCAGCGGCCGCATATGCCCCGGCCACCGCAGATGGAGTCGAGATCGACTCCGAGCTCGCGGGCTATGTCGAGAACGTTGCTGCCCTCGGGGAAGTCGCCCTGTCGCCCCGACGGGGTGAACAGGACGCGGACGTGGCTCTCACTCACCGGGTGCGGCGACCGGTGCGGCGACGACTCCCCTCGCCACCGTCCGAGGGCTGGCGGTAGGTCTTTATCCAGCCGACACAGTCGGGGTCGTTACCGTTGAGCACGTTGGCCGCCATGACCGCCTGGCGGATCTCGGGCTCCAGAGGATTGGTGATGGCCGAGGTGAGCCCGCTCGCAGCCGCCATGGCTACGAACGCGGCGTTGATCCCGACGCGGTTGGGCAGGCCGAAGCTGATGTTGGAGGCTCCCACCGTCGTGTTCACCTTGAGCTCGTCACGGAGACGGCTGGTGAGCCGGAAGACTTGCCGCCCGGCGGTCGGCATCGCCCCAATCGGCATGACCAGCGGGTCGACCACGATGTCGTCACTCGCGATCCCGTAGTCCGCGGCGCGGTTCACGATCTTGCGGGCAACGTCGAATCGGACGTCGGGGTCCTCGGAGATGCCGGTCTCGTCATTGCTGATGGCCACCACTGCGGCCCCATGCTTGGCGACGAGGGGGAGCACGGCCTCAAGCCTTTCCTCTTCTCCGGTCACCGAGTTGACCAGGGCCTTGCCCTTGTAAGCCTCCAGACCTGCCTCCAGGGCGGCCACGATCGAGGAGTCGATGGAGAGCGGGACGTCGGTGATCGACTGCACCAGCTTCACCGTCTCAGCGAGGATGGCTGGCTCATCGGCCAGGGGGATACCGGCGTTCACGTCGAGCATGTGGGCTCCCGCCTCCACCTGGGCGATCGCATCGCTCTCGACTCTGGAGAAGTCCCCGTTGCGCATCTCCTCGGCGAGAAGCTTGCGCCCGGTCGGGTTGATGCGCTCGCCGATGATTACGAATGGATAGTCGAAGCCCATCACGACTTCTTTAGTCTCCGACCCGACGACGGTTCTAGTCATGGACGGTTGTTTCCTTTCGTCCTACCTCCACCAACTGTCGCTCCAGCTCGCCGTAGCCCACCAGTCGCCGCTCGTAGTGAAGACCGAGGCGAGCTGCCGAGGCGCGTGCCATGTCGGTGAGGTCCTCGTCGTCGGTCTGGGCGAGATAGACAAGCCGCTGGTAGTTCCCGAAATAGTCCTCCAGGAGCTGGGGGTGGCGATCGAGTCCGAGTCCCTTCCAGATCAGCCGGTCGAAGTGCCGTGCGAGATAGTCGGTCAGATAGAGAGTGGCGGGCTCGTCGTCGTGCAGGTCGTCGAAGGTGTCGATGCCGGCGTAGAACTGGTAGCAGTGGGCGCCGGGCAGCCGCTCGACGCCGTATTCCTCCAGGACGCGGTCGAGCAGCCCGCCCGTGCCGCAGTCCCCGTATGCCACGTAGACCCGGTCATAGCCGGTGGCGGCATCGAGCCGTGCCCTGACTGCATCGGGGATCTTCTCCGGTCGGTTGTGGAGGATGGCGGGAAGACACTCCACCCGAATATTGGGAAGACTGTTGGTTGAGACGACGTCGAGCAGTTCCCTGGCGAGGGCGCCGCAACCGATGACGAGGACAGACGGCCCCCGGGGGTCCGGGGAGGCCACCCCCGAGACTGCCGGAGCACTAGGCAGCGCCACGCCGCTCCAATATGAGTTGCTTGGCCGTGTCGGAGGCAACGGCGGCGTCCCTGCAATATGCATCTGCTCCGACGGCGGTGCCGAATTCCTCGTTCAGGGGGGCTCCGCCCACGAGGACGATGTAGTCGTCGCGGACGCCCTTTTCTGCCATCGTGTCGATCACGACCTTCATGTAGGGCATTGTGGTCGTCAGCAGCGCCGACATCCCGAGAATGTCGGGTTTGTGCTCGTCGAGGGCCTGGAGGAAGGCGTCGGCGTCGGTGTTGATTCCGAGATCGATGACCTCGAATCCCGCCCCTTCGAGCATCATGGCGACCAGGTTCTTGCCGATGTCGTGGATGTCGCCCTTTACGGTGCCGATGACCACTTTCCCGATGGTCTCGGCCCCGGTCTCGGCCAGCAACGGCCGGAGCACGGCCATTCCTGCCTTCATGGCCTTGGCGGCGAGGAGGACTTCGGGGACGAAGAGGATTCCGTCGCGAAAGTCGATGCCGACGATTCGCATCCCCTCAACCAGGGCGTCGTTGAGGACCTTCTGAGGGTCCCAGCCCCTGTCGAGAAGGATCCGGGTGCCCTCGTCGATCTCGTCGGCGAGCCCGTCATAGAGGTCGTCGTGCATCTGGGCGACGAGATCGTCGTCAGAAAGGGTCGTCAGATCCAGCTCTTCCTCGGTCATCCCTTGATCCTCCCACCCGTACCACTACGTGGGACGAGTACTGTACAGTGGGATTTGGCTGCAATACTATCCCGGAAAACGCTTTGTGAAAAGCAGCATTCCAATGAAACACGGTGCGGTCCACTGGACGGTATGAGGCAACCAGAATGAGAGAGGGCTTATGAGCGACGTACCAACCTCGGCCAATGTCGTAGTGATCGGAGCGGGGATCGTCGGTAACTCCGCCGTCCACCATCTCGCCGAGTTGGGTTGGCGGGACATCGTCCAGGTCGACAAGGGGCCGCTTCCCAATCCGGGTGGCTCCACCGGGCACGCTTCGAACTTCATCTTTCCGGTCGACCACAACAAGGAGATGGCCGGTCTCACTCTGGACAGCCAGCGTCAGTATGAGGAGATGGGCGTCCAGACCACCAGCGGCGGCATCGAGGTGGCGCGCACCGAGGCGCGCATGGAGGAGTTGCGGCGCAGGATGACCTCGGCGAAGGCCTGGGGGATCGAGTCGCACATGGTCACACCCGCCGAGATCAAGGAAATGGTCCCGTTCGTCGACGAGGAGATCCTCCTTGGCGGCTTCTACACGCCGTCGGTGTCGGTGGTGGACTCACTTCAGGCGGGAACCCTCATGCGCCAGAGCGCCATGGACAAGGGCGCGCTCACCGTGTCGCCGAACACCGAGGTCCTCGACATCGAGACCGAGCGGGGCAGGGTGAAGGCAGTGGTCACCGACCGGGGTCGTGTCGAGACCGACCATGTCGTGGTGGCCTGCGGTGTCTGGAGCCCCCGCATCGCTGCCATGGCGGGGGCCACCATCCCGCTGACGCCGGCGGTCCATCAGATGATCGACGTCGGCCCCCTCGAGGTGCTTCAGGCAACCGGCAACGAGATCGGCTATCCGATCATCCGCGACATGGACACGTTCTGTTATGAGCGCCAGACCGCGGGGTCGATGGAGGTCGGCTCGTATGCTCATCGTCCCATCTTCCATCACCCGGACACGATCCCCTCGATCGATGAGGCGCGGTTGTCGCCGACCGAGCTCCCCCTCACTCAGGACGACTTCGACCCCCAGTTGGAGCAGGCGATCGAGTTGATGCCGATGCTGGGCGATGCCGAAATGCGTTATGGGATCAATGGTCTGCTTTCGCTGACGCCGGACGCTTCTCCGCTGGTGGGGGAGACCGAGGTGAGGAACCTGTGGAGCTGTGCTGCCATCTGGATCAAGGAGGGTCCGGGCACCGGTCGGGCGCTTGCCGAGTGGATGACCCAGGGTTACCCCGAGATCGACCCTCACGGCTCCGACGTGGCACGCTTCTATGAGTATCAGCGCACCGAGGCGCATACTCTCGCCCGCTGTCACGAGCACTTCAACAAGACCTACGGCATCGTCCACCCGAGGGAGCAGTGGGAGTCGGAGCGCAACATTCGCACCAGCCCCTTCTATCCGGCAACGTCCGCCCTGGGCGCGGTCTACCACGAGGCCGGTGGCTGGGAGCGGCCGCAGTGGTATGACTCGAACGCCGACCTGATGGACAGGTACCGGGATCAGATCCCGGAGCGGCCCCACGAGTGGGACTCACGCTGGTGGTCTCCGATTCAGAATGCCGAGCATCTTGCCATGCGCGAGGGAGTGGGGATGATCGACCTCACCGCCTTTGCCATCTTCGATGTCACCGGCCCCGGTGTCGTCGACTACATCGAGAAGATGACCGTGAACAAGTGCGACGTCCCGGTGGGTCGGGCCGTTTACACGCCGTTGTTGACGGCGGAAGGTGGCTTCAGGGCCGACCTCACGGTGATGCGCATCGGCGAAGACCACTACCGGATCATCAGCGGTGGCTCGGATGGGCCACGTGACAGCCAGTGGTTCCGATACCACCTGCCCGAAGACGGGTCGGTCCATTTCGAGGACAAGACTTCCACCTTCTGCACCGTTGGTGTGTGGGGTCCCAAGGCGAGGGAGTTGATGAGCAGGGTCACCACGGACGACATCTCCAACGATGCCCTGCCCTTCGGCCACACCAAGGCGGTGCATATTGGATCGATCCCGGCCCGGCTTTTCCGCATCTCCTATGTCGGCGAGCTCGGCTTCGAGGTTTACACCACCATGCAGCACGGTCTGGCCCTCTGGAACCGAATCTATGAGGCCGGCGAGGACCTCGGGGTCATTCCCGTGGGTGGCGGCGTCTACGGAACCAGCGGCCGGTTGGAGAAGGGCTACCGGCTCATGGGAGCCGAGCTCGAGTCGGAGTACAACCCGGTGGAGGCCGGTCTCGACCGGCCCAAGGTGAAGAGCGCCGAATTTATCGGCAAGGAGGCGTACCTCGACGCCCGGGAAGAAGAGCCGGCGGCAATCCTCTGCACCCTGACCATGGAGGATCACACCTCCTCGGACGGGATCGCCCGTTTCCCCACCGGTGGCAACGAGCCCATTCTCACCACGGACGGCGAACGGATCGTCGACTCCAAGGGCCGGGTATCGCGGGTCACCAGCGCCGGCGCCGGTCCATCGGTCGGCAGGTATCTGCTCATGGCCTACCTCCCACCGGATTATGCGGTCGAGGGCACCGATCTTCAGGTGATGTACATGAACGACCTCTTTCCGGTGAAGGTGGCGGTGGCGGGCAGCACCCCGCTGTTCGACCCCGACAACGAGCGGATGAAGTAGGCAGCGGTGAGGATTCTCGTCTGCATTAAGAGGGTGCCCGCCCCGGGCGCCCGGATAGTCCTGAACGAAGATGGCCAGTCGATAGACACCAGCCTGCTGTCGTTCGCGGTCAGTCCCCATGAGGAATGCGCCGTGGAGGAAGCGGTGCAGCAGGTCGAAACTCACGGGGGCACGGTGACCGTGCTCACTCTCGGCCCGCCCGAGGCCGAGGAACAGCTCCGTTCCGCGCTGGCGGTGGGAGCAAACGAGGCGGTGCTCATCCCCACGGACGGCTCCGACTGGGAACCGATCTCGACTTCGGCTGCCATTGCATCGGCGGTGAAGGAGTTGGAGTCGGAAGGTCAGTTCGATCTGATCCTGTTTGGGAACGAGTCCGCCGATGCCGGCGGATACCAGGTCGGCATCCGGGTCGCCCATGATCTGGAGCGTCCCGTGGTCAGCGGCATCAAGGGGATCGACATTGAGGATGGTACGGCGACACTGCGACGTGAGATCGCCACCGGTTCGGAGGTCTACCGCGTTCCCCTGCCTGCCGTGGTTGCGGTCAAGGAGGGCATCAACCTGCCCCGATACCCGACACTCAAGGGCCGGCTCAGCGCGAAGAAGGTGGAGGTCAACAGAGTCGAGCAGGAGCGCGTCGGCAGTGGTCAGGCCATGGTCCGGCTCGTCACGCCGGTCCAGGAGGTGTCCGAGACCACGATCCTCGGAGACGGTGCCGATGCCGCACCAGCCGTAGTGGATGTTCTGGAGGAGGTCCTCAAGTCATGATTTTGACTGTCATCACTCACGATCGGGGGACCCTCGAGGAGACCGCCTTTCAGGCTTTGACCTTCGCCCGCTCCCTGGCCACCGATCTCGGAACCGACCTGCATGCCGCCTGGGTCGGCACCGACGTCGACACCGCGAGTCTCGGGGAATTCGGTGTGGAGACGGTTCACGTGCTCACCCATGAAGGTCTGGACGACTACAGCCCCGAAGCATGGGGCGCTGCAATCGCCCAGCTCATCGAGAGCATCGACCCCGAAGCCGTTGTCGCCATTGGCTCCGATCGCGGCAACGAGGTCATGGCCCACGTCGGCGCCATCACCGGGTTGCCAATGGTGGCCAATGCCCGTGAGGTCGCCACAGGAGACACCTGGACCATCACCCGCACCCGCTGGGGAGGGAGCCTCCTCGAGGAGGCGACCCTGGACGCACCCACCAAACTGGCGACGGTCACCGAGCACGCCGTCGAGGCCGCTCCGGCGGCCAGTCCTTCCTCGCTCGAGACGGCAAGCTTCAATCCCGACCTTGTCGAGCGGCACTTCACCACGAAAGTGGTCGACCGGGTAGTTACCACTGAGGGGATCACTCTCGCCACCGCTCCCGTCGTGGTCGCCGGAGGTCGTGGTGTCGGTGGCCCCGAAGGCTTCGGGCCCCTGGAGGAACTGGCGGGTCTGCTCGGAGGAGTCGTGGGATGCTCGCGTGTCGTCACCAACAACGGCTGGCGACCCCACTCAGACCAGGTGGGCCAGACCGGCACCGTGGTCGCCCCCGACCTCTACGTCGCCTGCGGCATCAGCGGTGCCATCCAGCACTGGGTCGGGATGATGGCCTCGAAGACCATCATCGCCATCAACACCGATGCAGAAGCCCCGATGGTCACCAAAGCCGACTACGCCGTCATCGGAGACCTAAAGGAAGTCGTCCCCGCCATCGTCGAGGAACTGAAGAGTCGCCAGGGTTAGGGATTTCTCACGCGGACAGCAGACCGGATTGCCTAGGTTTCTCCGATGGCGGATCTTCGTTTCGGAACATTCCTCGCACCGAATCTGCTGACGCTCTACCAGGCCATCGCCGACGAGGTCGGGGCAAGTCTGGGGCTGAGCACCGAACTGGTGGTCGAAGACGATTACGAGAGCTGTGTCGCCGACATCAACGACGTCTGCTTCGTTTGCAGTCTTCCCTATGTCCACTTCGAGCGTCAGGGACTGGCCCCCGCGGTCCCCATCGCGGCTCCAGTCCTCAGAGGTGCCCGCTATTCGGGACGACCGATCTACTTTTCCGACGTGATCGTCCGTGCCGACAGTGAGATCCGGAGCTTCTCGGAGCTGCGCGGACGCTCGTGGGCATACAACGAGCCTCTTTCTCAGTCCGGGTACGGGATCACCCGCTATCACCTATGCCGTTTGGGGGAGACCAACGGATTCTTCGGTGAGGTCATCGAGGCGGGTTTCCATGAGAGGGCCATCCGGATGGTGAGCCATGGTGAGGTTGACGCCGCCGCCATCGACAGCCAGGTACTGGCCGTCGAGATGCGGGATGAGCCGAAGCTTTCCGAGTCTCTTCGAGTGATCGATTCGCTGGGCCCTTCCACGATCCAACCCGTGGCTGTCTCGAGGCGCTACGACGAGGAGTTTCGCGAACAGGTGCGTGCGGTGCTCCTCGACCTGCATCGTAGGGAGAGCTTCCGCGAGTTCCTCGACCTGGCAATGATCGAGCGCTTCGTCCCCGTCGGGCCACGCGACTATGACGACATCCGGACAATGCTTGAGACCTGTGAGCGGGCGGGCTTCCTCGAGATCCGCTGAATGAGTCGCTACGGCGCCCAGCCGCCGTTGCGTACATATGACCTGACCAGGTCGGGTGGGTAGTCCTCCTCGATCCTTGCCGCCTCACGATCGGCCTCGGCCTGTAGATCCTCGCCACAGGGACGGGATTCCTCCCGCCATTCGGATATGTATTCGTCGTGAGTTGTCTTCCCGGCCCGAGTAGCCGCGCCGTCGACGGCCACCATGAACCGGTCGGGGAGTGGTGAGTTGACGCGGGTTCTTCCAGCCCGCGCTTTCACCTGAGCCGGGATATCGCGCCAGTAGATGATCGTGAGCCGGGGGCTCTCCCGGCCCCGTCGACCACTCATGTCATCGATCTGCCCAACCGGCGTTCCTCACGCGCTCGTTGAGGACCTCATCGGGGAACTGGCGCTCCAGACGACGCATGGCGGCATCGAGTTCGCTCTCGACGTCGCCTGCGCACGGAGAGCGTTCCTCCCGCCACTCTTCGAGGCTGTGGTCGGTGGGGTTCTTCCCTGCTTTCGCCGCAGCACGATGGATAGCTGTCTGGAAGCGGCTGCCCAGTGCGGCTCGCGCCTTCTCGGCTCCGGCACGTGCCATGACCTGGGCCGGTATGTCCCGCCAGTAGATGGTGATCAGCTGCGGCTCCGTGGGGCCGCCACGAGGTGGTCTTCTTTCGTTTGCCACGTCGTCTCCCTGACAGCTTCCTCGAAGGATAGGACATCACAAAACGTCGTTACTGGATCCGGGGCCCGCCGGGTCGATTCCGGATCATCTCCATGAACTCGTTGATATCAACGAAGCCGCGGGAGGGCGCCGCCACGAAGTTCTCGACGCAGGGCTCGTTGTCGTCACAGGAGACCGCGACCGCGGCTTGCACCGTCTCCCGGCTCTGGAGACGTCGCAGTGCCACGTTCTCGATTTCGGATTCGAGTCGCATCAGAGTCACGGGTGAGCCGAGTTCGAGGTCTTCATTGTGGCGGACCTCGACCCACGAACCGTCTGCGCTGTTGACCCATGTGACGAGATCTTCTCTCGTGTCGCCGTCGAAATCGATCCACGACACGCCAGCGGTAGAGCTCTCCATTGCCGGCCCCAGGGCCACCGGATCCTGGAAGGTGCCATCCGCGGAGATCTGCGCGAACCAACAGTGGGACTCTTCGCAAGGGGCCTGGTAGACGAGATCGTCACGGCCGTTGCCGTTGACATCCACGGCCGTTGCGGTGACCGCTGTCTCCGGTGTCGCTCCCCAGTTCTTTGCATCGTTGAATCGTTTCCCGTCGCTCGTGTGTACCCGCCAGCAAGGCCGATTGTCCGACGAGCAAATGCCCTGGTAGGCCAGATCGTCGAAACCGTCGCCATTCCAGTCACCGAGGGTCAGCGAGACCGTGTTCTCCGAGAACCGGGCACCGTCACCCCAGTTGCTCCCGTCGGTGAGTCCCTGTTTCCCGTCGTGGACCCGCCAACACTCGATGGAGAGGTCACAGCGGCCGTAGTAGACGATATCGGCCCTGTTGTCGCCGTTGACGTCACCCGAGGCCATCCCGATTCGACGGCTGTCCTGGCTGAACCAGATCCCATCATCGCCTTGGTGACTCGCGGTCACCTTGTTCCAATGGCTGGTCTCGAGTCTGAAACAGGTCCCGTCGGGACAATTCTCCTCCCAACTGACCCGGTCGCCGAACCCGTCTCCGTTGAAGTCACCATCGACGGATTCGGCGACTATCTTGCTCGGACCGCATCCCACCCTCTCGGTGTCGACCATGACCTCGTCGATAGTCATGCCCAAGTACTGAGGGGCTACCGCCTTCCCCCCGTGGTAGACGTTGAACCAGAACGACTCGATCTTGATCTGCGGCTCATCGGGTCTCCGGAACTCGAGGCCGGAAAGGTCGAACGCCGGGGTTCCGTCGACCCAGGCGCGCAGCGCTCCGTCGGCCAGTCCCGGGGTGTTGATGTCCACTTCTCCCTCCAGGCAGTACCAGTCTCCGGGTCGGAGCTTTCCTGCCTCGTTCCAGCCGAGACCCTCGCCGTAGCGGGTCTCCTGGCCCAGGTGGTAGACGTAGTAACCGAGATCGACCCGGTCGTCGGTCGTGTGGTTGGGGCCGAACATCAAACGCGCCGACCATCCCGGCTCGTCGGGGCTGCTCTGGTATCCCCCCTTGCCGGTGCTGCCGTACACCCCGGAGAACCCGGGTAGTTTTCCGCTGGACGTCGTCCGCCAATCGGGATCTAACTTGAGGTAGTAGCGAAAGAAGAGCCGTTCCGGAACCACGTCCGCTGCGTCCTCGAGTTTGAGCTTGAAGTCGGCTCCATAATGAGACCCCTTGGGGATCCGGACGCGAAGACCCGTTTCGTGAAATCCTCCAGAGGTGATCGAGACCCGGTTGCGTGAGCTCGGGTAACTGCCGTCCCAGAGACCGAGATCGTAGAAACCGTCCCCGAAGTCGAGGGCAGGCCCATCGGTGGCGGGCCTGGCTGTGTTGATGGCCGGTTGGAGGCCGAGCGCGGAGACAAGGGCGTACACCGCCTCGTCCCTCCGAACCGAGGCTTCCGGGCACAGCCGCTGGTTGACCGGTGGATCGCATGCCAGCAGCCCCCTCCGTGCCGCAAGCTTCACCAGAGGCTCATCGAACGGCGTGTCGTCCAGATCGACGTACTGATCAGGGTCGGCCTGCTGATCCCATTCGAAGGCTCTGGTGATGAGGGCAGCCATCTCCCCTCGGCTGATCTGGCGGTCAGGGCAGAAGCGATCCTTGTCGCATCCCGTCGAGATTCCGGCGTCGGCAAGGCCGTTGATGGCTCCTTCGGCGACATGACCGTCATCGTCATTGAAGTGGTTGGTCGACGAGGGCTGCGCCCCGATCGCCCTGGCCAACATGATCGCCAGACCACCCCTGGTGACTGGATGGTGCGGGCAGACCCGATCGTTGTCCGGAGGGTTGCAGCCGCTGACGAGGCCCGCCTGCTTGGCGGTCTCGATGAAGGGCTCGAATCGACTGTTGTCGTCGTCGACGAACGAGTTGGAGCTGGCTGCAGCCGCCGGAGATGGCGAGAGGGTCGTGGCCAGGACGGCGAGCAGTACTATCAGTGTCGAGGGATTCAGCCGCATTCTGCACACCAACGTCGGCCGAATAGAGGGAGTTCCTTAGGGGTCGTTCGGCTCGTTTCTAGCAGCCAGCGGTTCAGACGTGGTGGATTAGAACAGGCCGACCACGTTGCCTTCAGCGTCAACGTCGACGTTCATGTAGGCAGGGCTGGCACCCAAGCCCGGCATTGTTCTCATCTCGCCCAGCAGTGGATAGATGAATCCGGCGCCGACCGAGGCGCGCACCTCGCGCACCGGCACGGTGAACCCGCTGGGGGCTCCCTTTAGGGCGGGGTCGTGACTGATCGAGAGGTGGGTCTTGGCCATGCAGATGGGCAGATAGCCGTACCCGGACTGCTCGAAACTGGCGATCTGCGACTCCGCCAGGGGTGAGTACTCGACTCCCTCAGCTCCGTAGACCTTGGTAGCGATGGTCTCGATCTTCTCTTTGATCGGTCGCTCGAGCGGGTAGAGGTAGTTGAAGTCGGACGGCTCTTCGCATGCCTTGGCTACGGCCTCGGCGAGGTCCCTGGCGCCTTCACCGCCGTTGGCGTGGTGGTCGGTCGTGACCGCGTCGAGGGCACCGGCGGCGAGTGCCATCTCCTTGATCAGGTCGTGTTCGTACTGGGTATCGGTGGGGAACTTGTTGATGGCCACGACGACGGGAACGCCGTAGGACTTCGCGGTGGCAATATGCGCCTCGAGATTGGCCATCCCGGCCCGGAGCAACGGAAGGTTCTCCTCGGTGTAGGCCGGGTCGAGGGGACGCCCGGCGACTACCTTGGGCCCGCCACCGTGGGTCTTCAAGGCTCGCACCGTTGCCACCATGACTACACAGTCGGGCTTCAGCCCGGACACCCGGCACTTGATGTCGAAGAACTTTTCCATGCCCATGTCGGCACCGAAACCCGACTCGGTGACGACGTAGTCACCGAGGTGGAGCGCCACCCGGTCGGCGAGGATGGAGGAGTTCCCGTGGGCGATGTTGGCGAAGGGACCGGCGTGGACGAAAGCGAGCTGGCCCTCCAGCGTCTGCATGATCGTGGGGTGGAGGGTGTCTTTCATCAGCACTGCCACCGCTCCGGCGACCCCCAGGTCCTCGAGGGTGATGGGTGTGCCGTCCTTGGCGTCGCCGATGACCACCCGACCACAGCGGTCCCGCAGGTTGCGCAATGCGGAGGCGTAGTTGTCACCGTCGGCCAGAGCGAGGATCGCCATCAACTCGCTGGCGACGGTGATGTCGTATCCGGTCTCCCGCGGTCTCCCGTCCGCGGCGCCACCGAGGCCGATCACGATGTTGCGAAGGGCTCGGTCGTTGACGTCGATCACCCTGCGCCAGCTGACCTTGTTGGGGTCGATGTTGAGGCGCTCCAGCCCGAGCTCGTTGAGTCGTTCCGTGGTGAGCCGGCCCTCATGGAACCAGCGGGCGTCGATGGCCGCTGCTACCAGGTTGTGGGCGGCGGTTATGGCGTGCATGTCTCCGGTGAGATGGAGGTTGAACTCGTCCATGGGAACCACCTGGCTGTAGCCGCCGCCAGCGGCTCCGCCCTTGATCCCGAAGGTCGGGCCCAGGCTGGGCTGACGGATGCAGGCGATCGACTTGTGCCCGAGCGCGCCCAGTCCTTGGACGAGCCCGACGGTGGTCGTGGTCTTGCCCTCGCCGAGGGGAGTCGGGGTTATGGCGGTGACGTCGACGTATTTGCCCTTGGGGCTGGCACCGATCCGCTTCAAGGCGTCGAGATGGACCTTGCCCTTGGTGCTGCCATACGGGATGACTTCGGACTCTTCGAGCCCGTGTTCGGTGGCGACCTCCATGATCGGCTTCAGATCGGCTGCGTAAGCGATATCGAGGTCGCTGGGGAAGGATGCGGGACTCACGGGCTACTCCTCAACTGTCTGTCGGCCGTCCACATTCGTGCCGGGTGATGGTACAAGTACCACGTACCGGCACAAGTAGAAGGGGCACGTCAGGTTTCGTCTTTTACGTTAGGTTGGCGCGCTCCACCGAAGTCTGGAGAAGTCATGGAGTCGCAATACCGGGTCGTGATCATCGGCGGTGGCGTGGTGGGGGCCAGTGTTGGCTATCACCTCGCCAAGATGGGATGGGCCGACATCGCCATTCTCGAGCGCTCTGTGTTGACCGCCGGTTCGAGCTGGCATGCCGCCGGGGGCATCCATGCCCTTAACGCCGATCCCAACATGTCGGCCCTCCAGACATACACGATCGACCTCCTTTCCGAGGTGGCGGAGGAGACCGGGCACGACATCGGGCTCCACATGACCGGGGGTATTTCGGTTGCCTCGGCCTCCGAGCGGTGGGAGTGGCTCCAGGCCACTTACCGGATCTATCAAACCATGGGTATCGACGACTGCTGGCTCATGACCCCAGAGGAGATAGCCGACGCCTGTCCCATCGTCGACATTACCGGCGTTTACGGAGGCCTTTGGGCCGAGCGGGAAGGGCACATCGACCCCTCGGCCGTGGTCCACGCCTACGCCCGGGCCGCCAAACAACGCGGTGCCGACGTGGTCGAGCACAACCGGGTCGTTGAACTGAATCCGAGGCCGGACGGCACCTGGGACGTGGTCACCGAGAAGGGCACCATCCACGCCGAGCACGTCGTCAACGCCGCTGGCCTGTGGGCCAAACAGGTGGGACGCATGGTTGGCTGGGAGGCTCCGGTTTCGCCGTTGGCGCATCACTATCTGATCACCGAGGAGATTCCCGAGATCGAGGCGCTCGAAGGCGAGATGCCGATGATGATCGATCTCGAGGGCTTCACCTATATGCGTCAGGAGCGCAACGGGCTCCTCGTCGGAATCTACGAGATCAACCACCAGCACTGGAACATGGACGGTGCTCCCTGGGACTATGGAATCGAACTGCTCACCCCGGCTCCGGACCGGATCGAGGACGAGATCGCCGCGGCCATGGCCCGCTATCCCGTGTTGGAGAACACCGGCATCGAGCGATGGGTCAACGGGGCGTTCACTTTCTCCCCGGACGGAAACCCGCTCGTCGGCCCGGTCCCGGGGTTGCGCAACTACTGGTCGGCGTGTGCGGTGATGGCCGGGTTTCTCCAGGGCGGAGGTGTCGGCAAGTCATTGGCGGAGTGGATGATCGAGGGGGAGCCCGAGGAAGACCCCTTCGCCATGGACGTTGCCCGCTTCGGCGACTACGCCGCCAACCAGCGGTACATCAAGGAGACGACCGGCCAGTTCTACTCGCGCCGTTTCGTGATGACCTACCCCAACGAGCAACTCTGGGGTGGTCGGCCGCTGCGCAAGGCCCCTGCCTACGACGCCATGGACGACGCGGGCGCCTTTTGGGGCGAGCTCTATGGTCTTGAGGTACCGCTCTACTTCGGGGGGAAGGGCTTCGAGGAGACCCCCACGCTGAAGCGGTCCAACGCCTTCGGCATCGTGGGAGAGGAGTGCCGCCAGGTGCGCTCAGGCGTCGGAATCATTGACATCACCGGGTTCGCCCGTTACGAGGTGAGCGGTCCCAACGCCGAGCCCTGGCTCGACCGGATGATGTCGGTGAAGCTGCCCAAGCCGGGGCGGATCAAGCTGTCCCCGATGCTGGGCCACAACGGTCGTCTCAAAGGCGACCTCACCCTTCTCAACTGGGGCGACGGCACCTGGTGGATCATGGGCTCCTACTACCTGCGGGCATGGCACATGCGCTGGTTCGACGATCACCTGGAAGACGGCGTCTCTGTTCGCGACATCTCCGACGGTGTCGTTGGCTTCGGCATCAGCGGCCCCAACTCGCGGGAGCTGATGGAACTGGTAACTCATGAGGACATCTCCAACGAGGCCATGCGGTTCATGGCCTGCCGGGAGATGGACGTCGGAATGATCCGGGCCAAGGTGGGCCGGATCTCGGTCACCGGCGAACTCGGCTACGAGATCCACTGCCCGGCCACCGAGCACATCCTCCTCCGGGAGACCCTTCTCGAAGCCGGTCAGGAGGTAGGCGCCGTCGAATACGGGTTCAACGCCATGGGGTCGCTGCGCATGGAGAAGAGTTTCGGCATCTGGTCGAAGGAGTTCCGCCAGGACTACACGCCCGCCATGGCGGGGATGGACCGCTGGATCGACTGGTCGAAGGATTTCATCGGCGTCGAAGCCGCTCGCAAGGAGCGCGACGAGGACAGTGCCCCCATGAAGCTGGTCACCCTGGAGATCGATTCCGTCGATGCAGACGGTTCCGAGTACGAGCCGGTGTGGTCGGACGGGAAACGGGTCGGCTATGTGACGTCGGGGGAGTACGGGCACGTCGTGGACAAGAGCCTCGCCATGGCCCTCATCGACCGTGAACACTGTGCGGTGGGCACCGAGCTGACCACGCATGTCGTTGGGGTCGAGCGCCCGGCCCGCATCATCGAGCCGTCTCCCTACGACCCTGACGGATCGGCGATGCGGGTCTGAGCGGCGGGGTTGCTTTGCGCCGAGGTCTCCATTAATCTACAACCAAATGGTTGTAGATACCGTTGACGAGGAGCGAGTCGACCGACTCTTTCACGCTCTGGCTGACGCCACCCGAAGAGACATCGTCCGACGGGCCATGAGTGGAGACCAGTCGGTCTCCGCATTGGCGCGCAACTACCCGATGAGCTTCGCCGCGGTGCAGAAGCACGTCGCTGTCCTTGAGCGGGCCGGTCTGGTCGGCAAGGAGCGGAGCGGCAGGGAGCAACTCGTCCAGACGGACATCGAGACCATCCGGCTGGCCAGCGAGCTTCTCGAAGAGTTCGAGGAGATGTGGCGAGGCAGGATCGACCGAATGGAAGAGATCCTCACCGAGTCCGAAAAAGGAGACAAGAGATGACCGTGACGAATACGAAGAAGGACCCCGAGAACTTGACGTTCGAGATCACGTCGGAGTTCGATGCGTCTGTCGATCGGGTGTGGGGGTTGTGGGAGGACCCGCGCCAACTCGAGAAGTGGTGGGGACCGCCCACCTACCCGGCTACCGTGGTGGAGCACGACCTGACCCCCGGTGGAAAGGTCAAGTACTACATGACAGGGCCGGAGGGCGACTCCCACTTGGGGGTGGATGAAGTTTGTCGCCGTCGACGCGCCGAACAGGCTCGATCTTGAGGAGGGGTTCGCCGACGACCGGGGCGAGCCCAACCCCGAGATGCCCACTGCAAGCCTCCGGGTCGACATCGTCGAGGAGTCCGAAGGCAGTGCCCGGATGACTATCAGTGTCCGCTTCCCCTCACTAGAGGCAATGGAGCAGATGATGGCCATGGGCATGGACGAAGGCCTGGCCCTCGCCCTCGGCCAGATCGACGACATTCTTTTCGCCGGCTCAGCGGCCTGAGCTGAGTCCTCAGAGGAGGACCAGAGGGAGCACGACGGGGGCGGCGAGGGCCGTCGCCTGAGAGACGGCCGAGAAGCACTCCATCGGTTCCGGCTTTCATATGGGGGAGGCAGGTTCCCGACGCAGGGGAGATGTGGGACGCCAACTCGGTGATCTCGTGGCTGCTGACCAGGAGCGGGGTAGATATCGATCGCGTCGAGCCGCCGCCCGGCGGTCGTGCTCCGGGCTGGGAAGCGGGCGTGACTCTGGCGCGAACATGTCGAGAGCCCTTCTCGATCTGAGCGAGCCCCATCTGATGGACCCATGACCTCCGTTGCCCGGTTGCAGCCGTGCTCAGCTGGGTATGGCGAAGTCATGTCCTCGAGACGCAATCACAGCGCCAGCCCGGGAGCCGGACGCAGAACAACCGCGCAATCTGATGTCGAGGCGCGCCAGGAGTGGGCCGACGAGCTCCTCGACAGCCTCACACCAGTCATGAGCGCACTTGCCATACTCTTCCTGTTGGTGGTCTTCGCCGAATCGATGACCGACCCTGAGACCACTCTCAGCACCGTCCTCACCGTTGCCAGCTGGCTGCTCTGGATCAGCCTTCCTGGCAGAGTTCGTTTTCAGGCTATGGGTGGCTCCTGACACGGCGGCGTTCCTCCGGAAGAACTGGTGGCAAATGCTCTTCTTCGTGCTTCCCTTCCTGAGGATCCTTCGCCTCTTCTGGGCCTTTCGCATCTTGCGTACCGGGCGCGTCCTCTCGTCGGCGGTCCGCTCCTCACGGTCGGCCCGCGGCCTGGTTGGCAACAGGGTGGGATGGCTGGCCGTCATCTCGGCGATCACAATCCTTGGAAGCAGCCAGCTGCTGTATGAGTTCGCCGTCTATGACCAGTACGGGGACGCCCTACATGCCGCGGCGCTGGCAGCTATCACGGGTGAACCGCTTCAGCGACCGGACGGTTTCGCCAAGCTTCTCGATGTGATCCTGGCGGTGTTCTCGGTGATCGTCTTCGCGACCCTGGCCGGGACGTTGGGGGCATACTTCCTGGAGTCCGGCTCCCGGAAGAAACGGAGTCCATCAGCTCTCTGATCGTCGACCGGTTGAGCCCAACCTCTATCGCGGCAGCTAGCCCAGAGTCAAGTCGGCCCACCAGAAACCCTCCCGTTCGACCAGCTCGCCGGTCGCTATTGGTATTGGTTGAGCGAAGGCAGGACTCTCCCGGCAAAAGGTGTGAAACTCGCCTCGTTCGCCGAGCGGGTCGACCCCGGCGGGAAGGGCAGCAGGGTTCCAGCTTTGCCCGGCGAACGAAGGGTCCAGCTGTGACGGGTCGACACATGTGATGACCGCGCTCACGCCGGAATCGAGCATCCGTCCAGCCAAGTCGCGGGTGCCCTTATCCCCACACCAGATGGGGAACAGAGGGGTGATCCCGGTCGGCTCCATCATTGCCTCCCGGTAGGCGCGGACATCTTCCAGGAACAGATCGCCGAAAGCGACGTGGGTTATCCCCTCTGTCGTGGCTCGTTCGATCGCTTCGCCCATCAGCCGTTCGTACTCATCGTTCGAACACGGTGACGGGAGCGGGACCTCCCACACGGGCAATCCCACTGACTCCGCCTGCGCGAGGAGTAGCTCCCGGCGGACCCCCTGCATCGAAACCCTGTCTGTCTCCTCGTTGAGCGTGGTGAGAAGCCCGACCACCTCGGTGCCTTGGTCGCGGAGAGTGTGAAGGGCCCACGCCGAGTCTTTGCCCGAGGACCAGGAGAGCAGTACGCGCATTCCGGGTCAGGGTACGTGATGGCCAGGGGAGGACTCCTGAGTGACCGCGGCGTTGTTCTTGCGGCCGGCTATCCCCCGGGATCGATCGACACCGGTTTGCGTGCCTTGAGCACGACATCGAAGCCTGCGAGGCCGGCCCCCAGGCTGGCAAGACCTGTCAGCACGAGAAGGCTCCCCCCGTCGTCGGCCGTGGCGAGGCCAACCCCCACTCCCGACAACGAGAGCACGGCCGCGAGGATCACGGCGGTCCCTGTGACGATCGTCGCCCGGTTGCGAACCCCGAGGAGTGCGATCACGGCTCCGCAGAGGAGAACGGTGCCGGCGATCGCCATGGCGACGATGAGTTCCACACCCTCCATGCGCTGCGGAGAGAATCCGACGAGGCGACCCAAGCCAAGCCCTTCGACCGCCATCACGACTCCTGCCCCTATAAGCCAACGACGCGCCTCGCCGAGTTCCCTCTCCATCTTCCCGGAGTCGACTGACACACTTCTCCTTCGACGCGGAAGGTCGCGTCGACTCCCGAACCTACCAAAGGGCCTCAGTCCTTCGGTGGCGTGTCCCAGTCCTGGACATCTTCTCCGACCTCCCGGGCCAGGATGTCGAGTGCCGCTACGGCACCGGCGCCGGCGGAGATGATGGCCTGGCTGCGACTGGGCCGTACGGAGCGACCAACGACGTAGACCTTGTCGATGGAGGACATGTAGTCGGCGTTGACCACGATGGCGCCAGAGTCGTCCTCGTCGACGCCGAGCGAACGGGCCAGATCGGGGCTCTTTCCTTCGGTGAGAATCAGGTAATCCGACTCGTGGTCCCCTGAGGTGGTGGTCACGGTGAAAGTGTCACCCTCAGACACCGTCGAGACTTCCTCGTCGAGGAGAGCGGCCCCGTGCTGTTCTACCTGGTGGCGGGCGATGCCCTGGAACTCGGTGCCGTCGATCTCGGGAATGCCCAGGTAGTTGTAGAGGTAGGCGTGGTTCATCGCTGTCTCGTCCTGGCCGAACACCTTGACCTCGTGTCCGTTCTTCGCCAGGAATAGGGCCGCCGACAGGCCGCCAGGGCCGTCGCCGACGATGTTCACTCGTGCCATTGGTTCCTCCAATTGTCGGGACTCTTCCAACATGGCACATCCGGCGACTAATCCAGGAGACGACCAAGATGGAGCCGGTGGAGAGTAGATCTTTGCCTATCGGAGGCCGTCCTCTCGATCTCAGGAGGACCCTTCGACCGTTGCATGGCCACTTCGCCGAAGACGGTTGGTGGCTGCCGGCGCGCACCCCGGAGGGACCGGGTTCGCTGCGCATCAGACGGACCAGGGAGGACCTGATCGGAGAGGCCTGGGGAGAAGGCGGTGGCTGGCTGCTGGATCGACTCGGGTCGATCGGCGGGTTGGACGATGATCCGGCGGCGTTCGGCCCCGACCATCCTGTCGTGGCCGAGCTGCATCGCACCCATCCGGGCGATCGTTTCGGCAGGACGGGTCTGGTTTTCCGTGCCCTCGTGGCGGGAATCTGCGGGCAGAAGGTGACGGGACACGAGGCGTCCAGGGCCATGCGCGGACTGCGCAGGGCGTTCTCGGAGCCCGCTCCCGGGCCCAACCGCCGGCTTCTGTTGCCTCCTGATCCGGAGCGGATGGCCGCTGCGCCCTACTACGTCTACCACCGACTCCATCTGGAGAAGAGAAGGACCGATGTGCTGCGCGCCGTGGCGAGCGAGGCAATCCGCATCGAGGAGCTACGCGAGACCACCCCCGAGGAGGCTGGGAGAGTTCTGTCGTCCTTCCTGGGGGTCTCGCATTGGACCGTCGCCAAAACCGTGGAGGTCTCTCACGGCGATCCCGACCAGGTGGCCGTGGGCGACTTTCACTTCAAGCACATCGTCGTTCACCACCTCACCGGACGCGACCGGGGCACCGACGAGGAGATGCTGGAGCTGCTGGAACCGTTCCGGCCCCACCGGGGGAGGGTGATCCGTCTTCTCCACCACCTGGGACACGAGCCCAAATTCGGGCCCCGCATGACCCCGAGGGACATCACGACGACGTGAGGGGCTCTCCTCCGGCGTCGGCGATGAAGAGTGTCGGGATGAGCACTGCCAACGTAGGCAGCAGGAAGAATGAGAGCGATGTGGGAAGAGCCATCGCCAGGAGCATCGCCACCCAGCCGAGGGAGCGGCGCATCCTGGTTCGATAGCGGGCGCGGCCGTCGATGCTGAGGAGATAGAGGGCGCCTCCGGCGACGCCGGCCAAGCCCGACAGCAGTATCCAAGCCAGGATCCAGCCCGCGTAGCTGATCTCGACCAGGTTGATGATGAACATCCAGCCGCTGATGATCAGCACGGCGAGGGCTACCAGCCGGGCAAACAGCCAGCCGAACCGTCGCAGGGTGTCCATGGCTAAAGACTAAGAAGTCTTTAGCGCTTCAGCCAGGTGACGATGAGGTCGCCGACGAAGTCGGGGTCGTGCATGTCCTTGTGACGGGCTCCTTCCACCAGCTCGAGGAGAGAGTCCGCTCCCGAATCCAGCAAAGCATCGTGGAAGTCGATGGCGAAAGTGTCGGAGACGATCCCGTCGAGTTCCCCATACATGATCAACGCTTCCAGGTCCGGGTTCTCGTCGGTGAGCAGCTCTGGATTACCGGCGTCCCACGCGTCGGGAAAACGTTCCGGGCCGCCGCCAAAGAAGGCGGCCACGGCGAGACCGAGTCGGGAGACGTCGTAGGGGCCGGCGAGCCCGATAAAGCGGTCGGGGACGCCGGTGCCCGGAATCGGACAGTCTTCGACATAGTCCGGTCCGGCTAGGGCGACAATGGCCCCTATATGCGCTCCGGCCGAGTGCCCGATCACGGCCACCGTCCCGTCGGAGTCAGGATGCTCGGCCGCATAGCTGACCGAACAGGCAATGTCATTCACGGCGTCTGGATACGCAGGTCGGTCGAGTGTGGCCAGGGTGTAGGCGGGGTTCACTGTCATGAAACCGTTGTCGTTGAGATAGCCAGCCAGCGGCTCAATGAGACCGGGATCGCCGGTCACCCAGCCGCCGCCGTGCACGAGGACCACCGCAGGGAACGGACCATCACCTTCCGGGACCGCAACATCGGCATCCAGAGCGCCCGTAGGTGCCGTCGGGGTGGTCGCCGATGTCGTAGTCGACGTCGAGAACGCGGTGGTGCTCGTCGAAGTCGTGGTGGTGGTAGTGGACGACGTAGTCGTCGTGGTAGCGACCGTGGTCGGCGATGACTCCTCGACGCCCGTCCCGGCGCAGCCACCGAGTAAGCCGACGATCAGGAGTGCTGTGAGGCGGCGGCGCGGTCTACGTGCCATTCCACTTCTGCTTCGCCCTCGCGGATACGGGCGATGGGGACCGACTCCCCGGCGAAGGCCTCGGCGAGCGCAGGTGCCTTGGCTTCGCCGGTGACCATCACCAACAGCCGGTGTGCGCTCCACAACAGCGGGTAAGTCGCGGTCAGCCGAACTTCTCCACTATCCGGGATGGTGTTGGCCACGAAGAGCCGGCTTGTCTCCTCAAGGGCTTTGCTTCCGGGAAACAGCGAGGCGGTGTGGCCGTCGGCTCCCATGCCGAGGAGGATCAGGTCTGGGCGTCCGTTTTCGTGTATCGAGCGGATCGTCGCCTCGTAGTGGACGGCGGAGTCGGCGGCGTCAATGTGCTCGCTCCAGCGTGGGCGATGGAAACGGGCATCGACATGGTTCATCAGGGTCTCGGCGGCCATCCGCCCGTTGGAGCGCTCGTCGTTGTGGGGGACCCATCGCTCATCAGATAGCCAGGCATCGACCCGATCCCATCCGGTCCCCCTGCCCCGAAGAGCCTCGTATGTCGCAGCCGGCGTGCTGCCCCCGGCGAGACCGAGGGTGAACTTCTCGCTCGAGTCAGCGAGGAGATCGGCGATGCGCTCCGCCGCCCCGACCGCAGCCTGCTCGGCGGTGTCATAGATGACCAGTTCCATCAAGCCGACGGTAACCACCCTCTACAGTCACCGGATGAGCAAGACGACGAAGGTCGCCTGGGATGGGGGAGAGGTGACAGCCATCGTCGAGGGATCCGGCCCGGTCGGGATCCTCCTGGCGCACGGTGCTGGAGTAGGACAGGGCCATCCCTCCATGACGCTGCTACGAGAGGGGCTGGCCGCCGGTGGCCACACTGTGATGACCTTCAACTATCCCTACACCGAGCGGGGAGCGAAGAGCCCGGACCGGCAGGAGAAGCTCCTCGCCTGTCATCGCGCCGCCGCCCACACCCTGTCCGGACAGGTCAGCGAGCTATTCCTCGCCGGCCGGTCGATGGGCGGGCGGATGGGCACCTACCTGGTCGCGGAGGGATATCCGGCCGCCGGCCTCATCCTTTATGCCTATCCGCTGCACCCGGCCGGCAAGCCCGAGAAGCTGCGCGTCGACCAGTTTGCCGACATCTCGATCCCGATGCTCTTCCTCCAGGGCACCAAGGATCCGCTGTCGCGAATGGAGTTGTTCGAGCAGCACATCGCCGGTCTGCCCAATGCAGACGTGGACCTGCTGGAGAACGCCCGACACGGACCGCGCGGGGGTGGCTGGGACGTCGAGTCGATGACTGCCCGTTATGTAACCGCCACCTTGAGCTGGATCGACAGGGTCTCGTCTGGCACAACTGGCTGATCGCGGCCATAATCGGGGGCTACCCCCTCGCTTTTTCCAAGGAGTCTTTTCGAATGGAGCAAGTAAGCCTGCGCGCTCAGGCCGGCAGGAAGCCAGGCTCTCGAGAGTCCCGGCGCATCCGGCGTCAGGGCCTGGTGCCCGCCGTCGTCTACGGGCCCGACCTCGACGACGCGATCCCGGTTTCCGTCGACTCGCACGACTTGCAGGTCGCCCTCCACACCGAGGCCGGCACCAACGCGATCATCAACCTGGAGATCGAGGGCGGCGAGACCGTCACCACGATGGCCCGTGTCATCGAGCGCCACCCGTTCCGCAACGAGTATCGCCATGTCGACTTCCTCACTATCGACCTGACCCAGAAGACCCACGCCGAGGTCGCCCTTCATTTCGAAGGGACACCCGTCGGTGTGGAGGAGGGTGGTGTCTTCAGCCCCCGACGCACTCACGTGCTCATCGAGGTGCTTCCCACAGAGATCCCCGCCTACATTGAGCTGGATGTCACCGAGGTGGAGATCGGTGGCTCCCTTCGTGTCGAGGACCTGCCCGAACTGGAGGGCATCGAGTATCTCGAGGAGCCCGATGCCGTCGTCATGTCAGTGACTGTGCCGGAGGCCGAGATCGAAGAGCCCGAGCCCGAAGAGCCCGAGCTGCTCGAAGGTGAAGAACTCGAAGAGGGTGAGGAAGCTGCTGAAGAGGGCGCTGAAGAGTCTGACGAAGAGGGCGAAGAGTCCCAAGAAGAGGACAACGAATAAGCCGGTGCGCATCGTCGTCGGGCTCCGTAACCCGGGGGCCGACTACGAGGGCACCCGGCACAACGTTGGGGCAGAGGTCGTCGAACGTCTCCTGGAGCGACTAGGTGAGTCCCCTGGAAGAGCTCCTTCGCGCATAAGCGGCCAGGTCGCTCAGATCGGGGTTGGCGATGACCGCACCCTTTTTCTCCTCCCCTACACATTCATGAACCAGTCGGGCCGGGCCGTCCGCGCCACCCTGGACTACTACAAGGTGTCGCCCGAGGATCTTCTCGTGATTCACGATGACATCGACCTTCCCTTCGGCCGGCTCCGGCTTCAGGTGGCGGGAGGCAGCGGAGGACACAACGGCATCAGATCGCTCGAGTCGGCGCTGGGAACCAAGGAGTTCTCCCGTCTAAAGGTAGGCATAGGGCGTCCGCCCGGTTCTCAGGACCCGGCGACCTATGTCCTCAACCCTTTCTCCAAGAGCGAGCGATCGGAGGTCGATTTAATGGTCGAAGAGGCTGCCGACGTGGTGGAGCGCTGGCTCGAGGACCGCGAGCGAGCCCAGGAACAGGCCGCCCGCAGGGGTCGCGATGACTGACTTCATCGGCGCCATCGATCAGGGGACCAGCTCCACCCGATTCATGATCTTCGACCGGGGCGCGTCAGTCGTGGCGATGGCACAACGGGAGCACCGACAGATACTCCCGAGACCCGGATGGGTGGAGCACGACCCTGTGGAGATCTGGGACAAAACTTGCGAGGTCATCGCAGCAGCCCTGGATGGGGCCGGGCTGACGACCGCCGATCTCACCGCCGTCGGGATCACCAACCAGCGGGAGACGACCGTCATCTGGGATCGGGAGACCGGCGAGCCCGTCGCTAATGCCGTCGTATGGCAGGACACGCGGACCGCGGACCTCTGCGAGGAGCTCGCTGGGGAGGAGGGACCGCGTCGCTTCGCGGACAAGACGGGCCTGCCCCTGGCCACCTACTTCTCCGGCCCGAAGGCGCGCTGGTTGCTCGACCAGCACGATCTTCACGATCGCGCGCAACGTGGCGAGCTGGCGTTCGGCACCATCGACTCCTGGCTTGCCTGGAATCTCACCGGCTGGCACGTCACCGACGTCACCAATGCATCACGCACGCTGCTGATGGACCTGGTCACCACGTCGTGGGACTCCGACCTGGCCATGGAGATCGGTGTCCCACTCCACATGCTCCCCGAGATCGTGCCGTCCGTCGGTGAGATCGGTGAATGTCGCGGTCCGCTCGATGGGGTGCCGCTCACTGCCATTCTCGGTGACCAGCACGCCGCCCTGTTCGGTCAGACGTGTTTCGCTCCCGGCGAGGCCAAGAACACCTACGGCACAGGCAACTTCATGGTAATGAACACCGGCACCGTTCCGGTCGCCTCCAAGGCCGGTCTGCTCAGCACCGTCGGCTACCGGATCGCTGGAGAAGAGACCGTCTACGCGCTCGAGGGGTCGATTGCCGTTACGGGGGCTCTCGTGCAGTGGCTGCGGGACAATCTGGGGCTCATCTCGTCGGCGTCTGAGATCGAGGAGTTGGCCAACACGGTGGAGGACAACGGCGACGTCTACTTCGTACCGGCTTTCTCCGGTCTCTTCGCGCCCCACTGGAGACCCGACGCGCGCGGAGTCATCGTCGGTCTCACCGGCTACGCGGATAAGGGTCATGTTGCTCGGGCCGCCCTGGAGTCCGCCGCCTACCAATCGGCGGACGTCGTCGAGGCGATGACCCAGGATTCTGGGGTAGATCTCACCGAGTTGAGAGTCGACGGCGGCATGACGGCCAACAACACCCTCATGCAGTTCCAGGCCGACATCCTCGGTGTCGATGTCGTCCGTCCTGTCGTCGCCGAGACGACCGGTCTCGGGGCGGCCCTGGGCGCAGGGCTAGCCGCGGGAGTTTGGTCCGACCTCGACCAAATCCGCGCCATGTGGTCCGAAGACGCCCGCTGGTCGCCGCAGATGCCCGAAACCGAACGATCGCGTCTCCACGACCGCTGGCGAGAGGCCATCCAACGCTCCCTCGACTGGGTCTGACTCTGCCGGGTGATTGCCCGGCTGCACCGCTTATGATCGAACGCGGATGACCCTCAATTTCCCCAACATGCTGGCGCTGTTTCGGATCGTCATGGTGGTCCCGATAATGGCCTTCGCCCGCGCCGACCAGATCGAGGGTCATTTCGTCATCGCCGCGGTACTTTTCCTCGTCGCCTCGTTCACCGACTTCCTGGATGGCTACTGGGCCCGGCGCACCACCGGAGGCACCGTTCTCGGGGCCTTCCTCGACACGACCGCGGACAAGATCATGGTCACCGGCATCCTCCTGGCCCTGGTTTCGGTGGATCGGGTCTCGATCTGGCCGGCGGCGATCATCATCTTCCGGGAGTTCACCGTCATGGCGCTGCGGGGTGTCGTCGCTCAGCGAGGGGGGCTGATCGACCCGTCGGCCTGGGGCAAGATCAAGGCGTTCACCCAGTACGCGGCGATCTTTTTCGCCTTCGTCCGTTTCGCAGAGCCCTGGGGCCCCTGGTACTTCGACCAATGGCTGATGCTGGTCGCGGTGCTGGCCACCATCGGTTCCGCCTGGGGCTACATGACCGCCTTCTGGGACGTGGTCAAGTCGGGCCCTAACCAGGTCAAGACGTGAAGGTCGCCGTCACCGGCGGATCGGGGGTGGTGGGATCGGCGGTCGTCGGCCATCTGCTAGCCGCCGGGCACGAAGTCTGGGCCCTGGCCCGATCGGTCGAAGCTTCGGAGAAGCTCGACGACTTGGGTGCTCACGTCGTCCATGGAGACGTCCTAGGGACCGATGCGGTCGGTCGGTTGGTCAAGGGCAGCCAGAGGGTCTTCCACATCGCCGGGGTCAACGAGATGTGCTCCCGTGACCCCGCTCGCATGTGGAGGATCAATGTCGAGGCCAGCCTCCTCGTCCTCGACGCAGCTGAGTCGGCAGGAGTGGAGCGACTCATCCACACCTCGTCGGCAGTCACCATCGGCGAGCCTTACGGCACCGTGGGTACCGAGGACTCCCCTCATCGGGGCCACTTCCTCTCCGAGTATGAGAGGTCGAAGACGGTGGCCGAGAGGCTGCTGTTCAACCGTTCGGAGGGCACCGAGGTCGTCGCGGTCAATCCCTCGTCGGTGCAGGGTCCAGGGCGGTCCACCGGCACCGGTGCCATATTCCTGGCCGCCGCTCGAGGGCGAATCCCGTTTCTCGTCGACACCACGATCTCCCTGGTCGACATCGACGACTGTGCTCGGGGACATCTGCTCGCCGCCGAGAAGGGTGTTGCCGGGGAGAGATACATCCTCAGCGGGAACACCCTCACGGTCCGTCAGGCGGAGCGGGAGATACGTCTGCTTCTGGGACGGAGAGGTTCGCCCTGGTTCTTGAACCCGACCGTGGTGAGGGCGGCTGCGCCCATCGCGGATGGAGCAACCAGGATCATGGGCAGGCCGTCCCTGCTCTGTTCCGAGTCGGCACGGGTGATGGTCAACGGCCACCGCTACGACGGGACGAAGGCGACCCGGGATCTGGGACTCGACTACACCCCGGCAGCGGACACAATCGCCCGCACCCTCGACTGGTTCCGCACGGAGGGGTTGCTTAGCCTGCGGTGAGCAAGATTCCTTCCAGGAGCAGACGTGACAGATCAGCAGAACCGTTCCGGTTTCAACGGCAAATACCAGATCCTCATGTGGCTGGCCATCGCCGTCGCCGTTGCCCTGCTCGTGCCGTTGCGTCAGAGCGACCTCACAGTGACGCTATACGGCTTCGAGATGGCCGTCTGGCTCCTCGCCGCCCTGTTCTACGTGATCGGCCTGGCCGCGGGCTGGGCCGCCTTCATGGCGAGACGGCGCTGACCTCAATCGACGAGTCCCAACCAGGGCATGCGGGCATGAGCGCCGGCAGTGGTCTGCCTGATACCGGTGGCCATGTCGACCAGGGCTCGCAGCGCCCCGTCGACCGGCTCGCTGCTCTCCTCCCTCCTCGGCAGAGGCAAGGCCCGCTCTCGCGGGAAGGTGACGAGTCGGATTCCCTCCTCAGGCGCGATCCCCACCAGATCCTTGGCCAATCGGACGGCGGTCTCCAGCCCGCCGAGTTCGTCGACCAGTCCCCGCTCGCGCGCCTGTGAACCGGTCCAGATCCGGCCCTTGGCGACCTCCTCCACCTGTTGCGGAGTCATGCTGCGACCCTCGGCGACACCGGCGACGAAGTTGTTATAGATGTCGTCGAGCAGAACTGTCACCCGTGCCCGTTCCGCGTCGCTGAACTCGTCCTGAGCTGTGTTGAACGTGGCGTTCTGCCCGAAGACGATCTCATCGAAGGTGACCCCGAGACGCCTCCACGCCTCACGGTTGGCCAGCTTGCCCCAGACCACGCCTATCGACCCGGTCACGGTCCCGGGCTGGGCCACGATCCTGTCGGCACCGGCGGACACCCAGTAACCGCCGGAGCCTGCCACGTTCCCCATCGACACGACGACCGGCTTTCCTTTCTCCCTCGCCCTCGCCACCTCCCGGCTCGCCACCTCGGAGGCCACAGCCGAACCCCCGGGGGAATCCACCCGGAATACGACCGCCTTCACCTTGTCGTCGTCGCTGGCCAGACGGAACGCCTTGGCCACTTCGTCGGCCCCGAAAGAGGACCCCCGGGTGAGAGGGTCGAATCGGGGTGTGCCCCTGGCGATGGAACCGGCCCCGTAGATAAGGGCGATGCGCTCGCCTTTCCGGTGCGGGCGGCCCGCCTTCTTGAGGTAGCGGTCATGGAACATGAACCTGTCGCCGGCCGCCTCATAGGCGTCGTCTCGATAACCCACGTGATCGACGAGACCCGACTCCAGGGTCTCGCCGGTCGTGAGCGGAGCGCTGTCGATGAGACTCTCGACCGTCTCTTGGCTGAGACCCCGGTCCTGGGCTATCCCTGAAACGATCTGGGAGAATTGATCCTCGGCCACACCTCCCAGCGCTTCGCGATGTGCCTCGTTGAATCCGGTCTCTGTCAACGCGTACTTGGCGGCCTTGTACTCCTTGCGGTGATCGAAATCGGGGACCAGGTGGAGCTTGTCGAAGACGCCACGGACGAAGGTGCCCCTGGCGACGATCCCCTCGACGGAGGCCAGCCCTTTCGGTTGCAGGAAGATCTCACCGAAGGCAGTCGCCAGATAGAAGTCGACGGTGGCAGACCGGCTTTCCCCGAACGCTTCGGCGAAGGCGATGGCCTTCTTGCCCGAGTCACGGAACCGGTGCACCGCGTCACGCAACTCCTGGGCGTGACCCAGTCGGATGCGGCCATTGCCCAGCCGTGCCACCACGCCGGTGACCCGCGGATCCGCGGCGCCACGCTCGAGGGCGTCGACGACGTCGCGCACCGTCACTGAACGCATGGTCATGGCGCGTGACAGGGGGTCGGAGCCCATTGTCTCGATGACGCCGCCGTCGAGGTCGATCTCGATGACCGTGCCCTTCGGGATGCGTCTTCTGAGGGCACGGAACGCCACGGTCGCGACGACGACCACCCCGAGGACGATCGTGATCGCCCACCAGCCAGTCAGCGCCGTCACCGCGAGTGTGGCCAGGGTCAGCGTCAGGACTATCAGTCCGGTGGCAACGACGGCCATCAGTGTCCGTTCGATTCTCATGTCTCCGTCCTTGTTCTCGAGGCATGGCGATGATACGGGCGGAGACACCGCCCAACCGTCGGTACGATCGAGGACTCCGATGACCGCTCCGCTGCACCCCCTGCTCACCCCGTGGCGATCCGCCTCGCTGCCCAACCTCGACTCGACCTGGGCCGTGGCGCCCGGCGGTAGGGCCTTCGCTCTGGCGGGGCTCTTCGAGTCGACCGGGGAGACCCTGGTTGTGGTCATGCCCGGGGAGACCGAGGCGGAGGAGCTGGTCGATGATATCCGGCTCTTCACCGACGATGTCCTGTCCGCTCCTGCCTGGGAGACCCTTCCCTTTGAGCACGTCTCTCCGAACATCGCCACGATGGCCCGCCGCTCCGAGGCCCGGCATCGCTTGCGCTCAGGCAAGCCCTTGATCGTGGTCGCCTCGGTCCGCTCCGCTATTCAGAGACTCAGCTCGTCGCCGGTCGAGCCGTTCCATCTCGAGCAGGGTGATGTCGTCGACTTCGACTCGATAGCCGACACTTTGGTGGGGATCGGCTACACCCGCACCGACCGGGTCGAGGCCAGAGGCGAGTTCGCGGTCCGCGGCGGCATTGTCGACATCTTTCCCGCCCAGTCGGACCAGCCCGTCCGGATCGACTTCTGGGGCGACGAGGTCGAGGAGATGCGCGAGTTCTCCGTGGCCAGCCAGCGGTCGATGGACACCGCACCAGGGGTCGTTGCCTATCCGGCGCGGGAGGTGCGTCCCGGCGACGAGATGGGGGAGCGGGCACGCCAGCTATTGACGGAGGCACCCTGGGCAGCATCGACATGGGATCGGATCGCCGAGGGCCAGCTCTTCCCGGGCATCGAGTCGTGGCTGCCCTGGCTAGCCGATGAGAAGAGCCTGCTCGATGAGCTGCCTCAAAAGGCCTCCCTGGTGTTGGTCGACCCGGTGCGGGCATTCGACCGGGCCCGCGACCTGATCAAGGAGGAGGCGGAGTTGGCCGCCGCCCTGGCACCGACCTGGGGAGAGTCTGCGCCTGATGCAGGGGACCATCCGCCTCTGTACATCGATCTGGAGGAGTCGATAGAAAACCGGCCGCACCTTCAGATCCCGTCAGCGCCGACCGGGCCCAACGATCAGGTCCTCGAGATCACCGCGCTCGACGCCGTCGCCGGGAACCCGGAGTCTGTCGCCTCGGGGCTCAACCGGATCCTGAGCAAGGGAATCGTCGCTGTTATCGCCATGGACGGTGAGGCCGCCGCCGACCGGGTGGCCCGGACACTGGCCGAGGAAGGGCTTTCGCTTGATCGGTCCGAAGAGCTGGAGCGGGTCGGGTCGGCCATCGTCTCGACCGGTATTCACAAGGGCTTCGTCGCTCCGTCGCTCGGTGTGGCCGTCCTCGGAGAGCAGGAGATCGCCGGAAGGCGGAGGGCGCACCGCAAGGCGGGTCGCACTCGCTCTCAGGCGTCGCAGCAATACCGCGATCTCACCGAAGGCGACTATGTCGTCCATTACCAGCACGGGATCGGCCGATTCGAGGGTCTGGTGACGAGGACCATGGTCGGTGTCGAGCGGGACTACCTGGTGGTGGCCTATGCCGGCTCCGACAGGCTCTACGTTCCGGTGGAACAACTCGCCGCGGTCAAGCGGTACACCGGCGGAGAGACACCTCGTGTGTCCCGGATGGGGGGCAAGGACTGGTCGGAGCAGAAGGAGAAGGTACGACGCGAGGTGGCTGCGGTGGCCGCCCAGGTGGTCGAACTGCACCGGCGGCGTGCCATGGCGGAAGGCCATGCCTACGACCCGGACTCACCCTGGCAGCGCGAGCTCGAGTCGGCTTTCCCCTACGAGGAGACGCCCGACCAGCTCCGTGCCGTCAACGAGGTCAAGGCCGACATGGAAGCAGACCGGCCCATGGACCGGCTCGTGTTCGGGGATGTCGGATACGGAAAGACCGAAGTTGCGATCAGGGCGGCGTTCAAGGCCATCCAGACCGGCAAGCAGGTGGCAGTGTTGTGCCCCACGACACTCCTCGCCCAGCAGCATCATCAGACGTTTTCCGAGCGCTTCGACCCCTATCCAATCCGGGTAGAGGTCCTGAGTCGCTTTCTCACCCGGAAACAGCAGCGTTCCGTGGTGGAAGGTCTGGCCACCGGGGAGGTGGACCTGGTCATCGGCACTCATCGTCTCCTCTCCGACGATGTCAGGTTTAAGGATCTGGGGCTTCTGGTAATCGACGAGGAGCAGCGTTTCGGGGTCGGGGCCAAAGACGCCATCAAGCGTCTCCGGGTGGGGGTGGATGTCATGACGCTCACTGCAACCCCGATCCCGCGCACTCTGGAGATGGCGCTCACCGGTATCCGCGACGTGTCCCACATCAGGACACCCCCCGAGGACCGCCACCCGATCCTCACCTACGTCGGCCCTTATGACGACCAGGCGATGTCGGCCGCCATCCGCCGCGAGCTGCTCAGGGAGGGACAGGTCTTCTATGTCCACAACAGGGTCCAGTCAATCGACCGGGCGGTGGCGACGCTGCGAGAACTGGTGCCCGATGCCCGCTACGTCGTGGCCCATGGGCAGATGTCGGAGGGGCAGCTCGAGCAGGTGATGATCGACTTCTGGAACCACGAATACGACGTCCTGGTCGCCACCACCATCATCGAGTCAGGTCTCGACTTGCCCAAGGTAAACACCCTGATCGTTGAGCGCGCCGACCTGCTCGGGCTGGCACAGCTCTACCAGCTCCGGGGGCGCGTAGGCCGGTCCAGCCAGCGCGCTTACGCCTATCTCTTCCACCCCACCGACCACTCTCTTTCTGAGGACGCCTACCGCCGTCTCGAGGCCATCGGGGAGGCCACCGATCTCGGATCCGGGTTCCAGCTGGCCCTGCGCGACCTCGAGATCAGGGGAGCCGGATCGATCCTGGGCGAGATCCAGTCGGGTCACATCGCCGCCGTTGGCTTCGACCTGTACGCCGAGCTGGTGGCCGAGGCCGTGTCGGAGATGGAAGGCCGCCCGGTGGAGGCCAGCGGACCACCGGAGGTGAGGATCGACCTGCCGGTGGACGCCCACATCCCGGAGTCGTACATCGAGGACCAGGAGCTGCGGTTGGAGGCCTACCGGCGTCTCGCGGTCACCACCACCGACGAGGAAGTGGACGATGTCGTCGCCGAGTGGGGCGACCGCTACGGGCCGTTGCCGGCTGAGGTCGGCTCGCTCATCTCACTGGCCCGTCTCCGGGTCCAGGCGATCCGGGTGGGGTTGACCGAGATCGTCAAGCTCCGCGACGAGGTGCGTTTGGGCCCGGTGGATCTCCGGCCGTCTCAAGAGGTGCGTCTGGAGCGTCTCGAGCCGAAGGCGGTGCTGCGGGCGTCCGAAGGGACGTTGTTCATCCCGGCGAAGCAACCTCTCGTCGAACACCTCATCGACTTTGTAAGAAACATGTGGGAGGACTGATCTCGTCTAAAAGAGACACATATCTACCATCGACGTCACGCCTTCCCCTTTTCAAAGGACTTCCAAATGAAGAAACTCATATCTCTTGTCGTGCTCGGAGCGATGCTCGTCGCCGCCTGTGGTGACGGAGAAGGCTCCGGGGAGTTGGCCGCCACCGTCGATGGAACCGAGATCACGGTGGACGATGTCAACGCCATGATCGACTCCGAGGGCACCGTTCCTGTGGCGGATTTCGCCCAATACCTGGCCGCCATAATCCAGTGGACCATCTTCTTCGATGCAGCCGAAGAGGAGTACGACGTCACCGTGACTGACGAGGAGATCGAAGAGGAGGAAACCCAGCTCTACGAACAGCTCGCCAACGAGGGCGAGTCGAGAGAGGAGTTCCTCTCCTCCCGAGGCATAACCGAACGATTCCTGTCCCGCATTGCCGAGCAAACCCTCGTCGACCGTCGCATCCGCGAGACGCTTGTCGACCAGGCCGATTCCCCGACCGACGAAGACATTGAGGACGCACGCGCCGATGCGATGCTTCAGGACACCGAGGTGTGCGCGTCCCACATCCTCGTCGAAACCGAGGAGGAGGCCAACGAGGCACTGGACCGTCTCGACGCCGGAGAGGAGTTCTCCGATGTGGCCACCGAGATGTCAATGGACACCCAGTCAGCGCAGAACGGTGGAGATCTCGGATGCAGCTCACCGGCCGACTATGTGGGGCCCTTCCAGGATGCTGTGCTCGAGAGTCCTGTAGGCGAAGTCAACACCGAGCCTGTTGAGACCGAGTTCGGCTTCCACGTGATCCTCGTGACCGATCGCACCGAGCCGGATGCGGATGAGTTGCCCTCCGATGAGGACCTTGCTTCTACCGTCATCGAGACCTCGGTCTCTTCGGACTTGGAGGAGTGGTACCTCGACGCGATGGAATCGGCTGACGTGACCGTCGAAGAGCAATTCGGCACCTGGTCGCCCGTTCCCCCCACCGTGACTCCACCGAACACTGATGGGACTGGTAGTCCCACAACCACCATTCTCGACGAGTGATCACCGTCACCGGCCTCGGCCCAGGCTCACTCGACCGGGTCCCGAAGCCGGTGAGGGAGCTACTGGTGGACGATGCCACCACGGTCGTTGTCAGGACCGCGTATCACCCTGCCGCGGCCGAACTAGCCGATCTCCGGGAAGTGGTGTTCTGCGACGATATCTACGAGGAGTCGGACTCCTTTGACGACGTCTACGACGCCATTGCCCGCAGGGTGATGGACCTTGCCGCCGACCGCCCTGTCATCTACGCCGTCCCGGGCAGCCCGATGGTTGGCGAGTTCGCGGTGCGCAGGATCATCGAAAAGGCCGGAGACGTGGAGGTCATCTCGGCCGAGTCGTTCGTCGACGTCGTCCTGGCGGAGGTCGGTTACGACCCTCTCGGCCGGGGCCTCCAGATCCTCAACGGGCACGACCTGGCGGACCCTCTGGTGCTGGACAAGCCGACGATCATCGCCCATCTGGATCGGGCCGAGGTCCTCGCCGATGTGCTCGAGGCGGTGTCGCGCGTCGTGCCCGAGGACAGTGAGCTGACTCTGCTGTCCGGGCTGGGCGCCCCTGATGAGAAGGTGATCACCGGGGTAGCAAACGACCTCCCTGTTGGCCTGGCCGGCTTTCGCACATCCCTATTCGTCGACTCCGAGCCAGGAGGCCTCATCGGGGCGGTCCAGGTGATGAGGAGGCTCCGCGAGGAGTGTCCCTGGGATCGCAGTCAGACCCATCACAGCCTGATGAAATACCTCATCGAAGAGTCCTACGAGCTATACGGGGCCATCGGGAGACTTCCCGAGGACGACGTCGACTGGGTCGCCTACTCCGCTGTCGAGGACGAGCTGGGCGACGTGCTCCTCCAGGTCCTGTTTCATGAGGCGATTGCCCGTCAACGGGGAGCGTTTGATATCGACGGAGCCGCGGAGGTGATGCGTCAGAAGCTGGTGCGTCGTCATCCCCATGTATTCGGCGACGTCGTCGTTGCCGACGCCGCCGAAGTGAAACGGAACTGGGACCGGATCAAATCAGAAGAGAACGGCCGATCTACGGAGTCTGCCCTGGATGGGGTGCCGGAGGGCATGCCCGGCCTGCAACGGGCCGCCAAGGTGCAGAACCGGGTCGCCAAGGTCGGTTTCGACTGGGAGGAAGCATCCCAGGTGGTACCCAAGCTGCGTGAGGAGATCGCCGAAGTGGAGGCTGCGCTCGACGGAAGCGGGGATCCGGAGGCCGAGATGGGCGATCTGTTGTTTTCGGTGGTCAACCTCTCCCGTCATCTCGGCATCGACCCCGAGATGGCACTTCGACGGTCAACCGCGACATTTGAGGAGCGTTTCCGCCGCATGGAGGAGGAGGGTCCCCTCGAGGATCTCGGTCTGGAGGAGCTCAATCGTCGCTGGCAGGCCGCCAAGTCGGAGTGAACCTTTGGATGTCCGGGGAAAACTCAGGCACAGTGGTAGCTTGACGCGGCCAGGCAAGAGCGGATCCAATTGAGCAGCTTCACCATCGAGCGAATTCACGCACGACAGGTGCTCGACTCGCGGGGCAACCCGACGGTCGAAGCCGAAGTCTTCACCGCAGATGGGTTCGGCCGCGCCCTCGTGCCATCCGGCGCTTCCACCGGGACGCTAGAAGCAGTCGAGCTTCGCGACGGCGAGGATGCCTACGGCGGCAAGGGCGTCTCCCGGGCAGTGGCCAACGTCAACGGGGAGATCGCCGACGCCCTGGTGGGCAGAGACGTCACCCGTCAGGAGGAGATCGATCTGGCGATGCGCGACCTCGACGCCACCACCAACAAGGCCAACCTGGGGGCTAACGCCATCCTGGCCGTTTCCATGGCGGTTGCCCGGGCCGCAGCTGCAAGTGTCGACCTCCCTCTGTATCGCTATCTGGGTGGGCCCCCAGCGAGGGTGCTTCCGGTTCCCTGTCTGAATGTCCTCAATGGCGGCGCCCATGCGGCGAATTCGGTCGACATCCAGGAGTTCATGCTCGTTCCTGCCGGTTTCCCGTCCTACTCCGAGGCGCTGCGCGCCGGGGTGGAGGTCTATCACGCGTTGAAGCAGGTCATGGCCGGCCGTGGGCTGGCCACCAACGTCGGCGACGAGGGCGGTTTCGCCCCCGATCTCCCCACCAACGAGGCGGCAATCGAACTGTTGCTCGAAGGGATAGAGGAGGCCGGATACGAGGTGGGCGACGAGATCGCCATCGCCCTGGATGTCGCCGCCACCGAAATCCATCGGGAAGGCCACTACAACCTCGAAGGGCGTGAGCTGGATGCCGCGGAGATGATCGACTACCTGGCTGATCTGGCGTCCTCGCATCCCCTCGTCTCCATCGAAGATGGCATGTCCGAGGGGGACTGGGACGGCTGGAAGGCCCTGACCCAGCGTCTCGGCCACGAAATGCAGCTAGTAGGGGACGACCTGTTCGTCACCAACAACGAGATCCTCCGCAAAGGGATCGATGAGAAGGCTGCCAACTCGATCCTCATCAAGGTCAACCAGATCGGCTCCGTTTCCGAGACGCTGCACACCATGGAGACCGCGGAACGCGCCGGCTTCACCCGCATGGTGAGCCATCGCAGCGGGGAGACCGAAGACACTTTCATCTCCCATCTCGCCGTTGCCACGAACGCCGGTCAAATCAAGACCGGCGCCCCCGCCCGCGGGGAAAGAACCGCCAAGTACAACCAACTCCTCCGCATCGAGGAACGTCTCGGCGACGAGGCCCGCTTCGCGGGATGGGACGCATTCCGGAGGGTGACATGACCGTCCTGCGTCGTCCCGGGGCCGCCATCGCCACCCTTTTGATCCTCCTGATGGGTGCCGCCTTCGTCACCCAGGTCGTCCCCTACAACCAGATCATCGAGTCACAGAGACAGGTCGCCGAGGCCCGTGCGGAACTGGCGGAGCTCGAGGCCCATAACGAACGGCTCCAGGCAGATGTCGAGGCCCTCCACACAGACTCGGAGGTCGAACGTCTGGCCCGGGAGAAGCTCGGCTATGTCAGACCTGGTGAGACTGCCTACGTGGTCCTCGATCCTCCCGGCTCCGCCGATGACACCGAGGCCGCCCCGCCAGAGCCGGAGCCGGTGGACAAGACATGGGTCGACGAGGTCTGGGAGTTCCTCACCGGGGCCGACGTGGTGCCCTAGTGGCGGGGGCCGATGACCGCCAGGTCGTCGAAGTCCAGATCGGACGTTCGCTTCGCGCCGACTCCGAAGTCGTAGCCCGCTGTCATCTCGGTCTTCCCGTCGTCATCCGGGTACCGCCCCACCTCGACGACAGCACTCCCTTTCCCACCCTCTACTGGCTCACCTGCCCGTTGGCTACCACGCGGATCGGGCGGCTGGAAGGGTCGGGGGGCGTCAAGCGAATGGAGTCCAAGGCTGCCGCCGACCCTGAGTTTGCTGAGGCCCTGGAGAGCGCCCACCGGGCCTACGAGGCCGAGCGCGATCGTCTCGTGACTGAGACGGCCACCCCCCGACCCTCCGGCGGGGTCGGTGGTACCAGAGAAGGCGTCAAGTGTCTCCACGCCCACTACGCCCACCACGCCGCCGGCGGCGAGAACCCGGTCGGACGTCTGGTCGCCGATTGGATCGAGCCCCTCGACTGCGAAGTCCGCTGTGTTGTTGACGGCGGGATGAATCCTGAGTGGGTCAACCGGCCGTGAGAGTCGGGGTCGTCGACATCGGGACCAACTCGATGCGACTCCTGATCACCGACGGTGTCCATGAGGTGGGACGGTGGGTAGAGGTGACCGGCCTGGGCAAAGGGGTCGACGCCACCGGCAAGCTCGACGGGGAGGCCGTGGAACGGACGGTCGACGTGCTGCGCAGATTCGGCGAGATCATGGATCGAAGGCGAGTCGAGCGCAGGGCGGCTATGGCGACCTCAGCGAGCCGGGATGCGGAGAATCGGGAAGAGTTCCTCGAGCGTGCGGAGTCGGCTCTAAGGGTGCGACCCGAGGTCATCTCCGGAGGCAGGGAGGGCATCCTTGCTTTCGATGGCGCCACGGCGGACTTTCTCCTCGAGGAGCCGATTTGGGTGAGCGACATCGGGGGAGGGAGCACCGAGATCGTCATGTACGACGACGGATTCTCGATCCAGATGGGCTCGGTCCGGCTCACCGACCGGATGTCATCGACTTATCCGCTGCCCGACGAGGACTACGAGGCGGCGATGAAGCTGGCATGGTCGGCTTTTCAGGGGCTGCAATTCGGCGAGGTGGCCACTCACGTCGGGGTGGCCGGGACCTGGACCAGTCTCGCCGCCATCGCCCAGGATCTCTCCGCGTACGACGCGGCCCAGGTCCACGGCTTCTGGCTGGATACGCTCGACCTCGACGGTGTTGTCGATCTCCTCTGCGGCATGACTCTCGAGGAGATCGCCGCGATCCCATCCCTCGACCCCAAGCGTGCCCCGGTGATACGGGCCGGAGCCATGGTCGCCCATGCCGTTGTCGGCGCCCTTGGAGTCGACACCACCCTGATCAGCGTCAAGGACACCCTGGACGGTCTCGCCATGGAGCTACTCGGCTTAACCTGACCGTGACACTTCCTTTCAGGAATATCTGCAACTGGCCCGGGTGGCGGAACTGGTAGACGCGAGGGGCTTAAACCCCCTTGAGCCGTTCTCGGCTCGCGTGGGTTCGAATCCCACCCCGGGCACGCCTCCCGTGCGTGCTACTTGTCAGCGTCGGCGTCGTGAGTCGGGGCGTCGTCCTCGTCGGTCCCGACGGCCCCCTCTTCAGCGGCCGCTTTGCCCGTTGCGGCGGTGGGCTGGGATAGGTCGCGTTCGGGTGGCTCCGGAGTCTCCTCGTCGTCCTGGCGGATCCACACCGTGCGTTGGGGAAAGGGGATCTCGATCTGGGCGTGATCCAACGCCATCTTGATGCGCCGGCGGAGCTCACGAGCGACGGCCAACTGTTCCCCGGGCTCGGTCTTGATCACGAGACGGATGTCGACAGAGTCGGCCGACAGTGACTCGATGCCCCAGATCTCTGGCTCCGCAAGGAACAGCCCGCTGTAGGTCTCCTCGGCGTACATGTCGTCGGCAACACCCTTGATGACCTCGGCGGCATGATCGAGGTCGGTGCCGTAGGCAACGCTTATGTCGAGAAGCGCCCTGGACCACCCGTGGCTCATGTTGCCGACGCGGCGGATCTCCCCGTTGGGTATGTGCCACAGTGTGCCCGTCACGTCGCGCACACGGGTGCTGCGGAGACCGATGCCCTCGACGACTCCGATGGCATCCCCGGCGTCGATGACGTCGCCCACCCCGTACTGGTCCTCGAGCAGCATGAACACGCCGGAGATGATGTCGTTCACCAGGTGCTGGGCGCCGAAGCCGATGGCGAGGCCCAGGATCCCTGCGCCGGCGAGAAGCGGTGTGATATCGATGCCGAAGGTGGTCCCCAGGACGATCAAGAGGGCGAGAATCCATATGACGACGCCGATTGCGCTCTGACCGACCGCCCCGAGTGCGTCCATTCGTTGCACCTTGCGGGTCGACACGGGCGACAGGTCGCCAAAGTCGAGTCCCGGCTTGTTGACTTTGGAGCGCTCGATGACCTTGCGGAGTCCCCGGCGCAACAGCCGCACCGCCAGGAAGGCGATTACAAGGATCAGGACTACCTGGAGCAGGGGCTCGATGAGGTCCCCAAGGACGCCGGCGGTGAGGCCTTCGCGGTCGACGTTGAACACGTCGATCAGCCATTCGGTGAGAGGACGGGACGGCTCTTGTTCGGCCGCGCCCGTGGTAGTGGTGGTCTCGGATTGAGCAGCGATCATCGCCAGGGAGAGTATCGCGGAGCCTGAAAAGGACGTGGGACCCGGGCCGGTGGGTGGGGGAGGGGAGAGGAACCGGACCCGGGTCCCACGAAGACACGGGTAATCGAACTCAAGGTCTCAGATGTGGAGACATTTCCCTCCTCGCCGACCCCCGCGAGACCGATTCTACCGGCTCGCAGTGCACAACCAATTCTTCCTGGCGGGCGGTCTCAACCCGCCTCGAGACCATTAAGTTCCCCTTAGAGGTGCACTTCAAACATGGCTGAATACCCATCCGAATACGAGCTGGACGTCGTCCTCCGGGACGGAGGCGGCGCCCGGATCCGGCCCATCCGACCCGAGGACGGGGAGCTGGTCAAAGCGTTCTTCGAGCGACTCGGCCCCGAGTCCCGCTACTACCGCTTCTTCCAGGTGAAGAAATCTCTCGACGACTCCGAAATCGAGCATTTCACGAATGTCGACTACGACAACCGCATGGCCCTCGTCGCCATGCACGAGGGGGAGATGATCGCGGTCGGACGCTATGACCGCGAGTCGGGCCACACCGACCGTGCCGAGGTGGCGTTCGCCGTCGTCGACGATCACCAGGGTCGCGGATTGGGGACACGGCTCCTCGAGCTGCTCACCTCGTACGCCCGCTCCCATGGCGTCAAGGGCTTCCGGGCATTCGTCCTTGGTGAGAACCGTCAAATGATGCGAGTGTTCCGCAACTCCGGCTACGAGCTCTCCCGCACCCTCGATTCCGGTGTGTTCACTGTGGACTTCCCCACCTCCGAGAGCGAGGAGTCTCTTGCGGCCAAGGCGGACCACGAGAAGAGGGCCGTAGCCGCTTCGCTGCTGCCTCTGTTCTTCCCTCGCTCCATCGCGGTCATCGGGGCATCCAATGACCCCGGGTCGATCGGCGGGCGACTCTTCAACAACATCCTTTCCCATGGGTTCGTGGGCCCGCTCTACCCGGTGAATCCCAGCGCCCGCGTCGTGCGGTCGGTCCGGGCGTATTCCTCCATCGGGGAGGTGCCCGACGAAGTAGACCTCGCCTTCATCGTGGTGCCGCAACGATTCGTCCTCGAAGTCACCCAGGAGTGCGTCGACGCCGGGGTGAGGGGGATCGTCGTCATCTCGGCCGGGTTCTCCGAAGTCGGGGAGGAGGGCGCCGAGGAAGAGAGACGTCTCCTCGAGATCGTAAGGGAGTCCGGCGTGCGCATGGTGGGCCCGAACTGCATGGGACTGCTCAACACCTCCAACGCGGTCCGAATGAACGGAACCTTCGCTCCCGTGTACCCGCCGGCCGGCAATGTGGCCATGTCCTCCCAATCGGGCGCTCTCGGCATCGCCATCCTCGACTACGCCACCCGCAACAACATCGGCATCTCTCAGTTCGTCTCGGTGGGAAACAAGGCTGATGTCTCGGGCAACGACCTGATCATGGCCTGGGAGGACGATCCGCAGACCGACGTGATCACCCTCTACCTGGAGTCGTTCGGCAACCCGGTCAAGTTCTCCCGGATCGCCCGCAGGGTGGGAAAGAAGAAGCCCATCATCGCCGTGAAGGCCGGTCGGACCTCCGCGGGCAGCCGGGCGGCGTCCTCGCACACGGGCGCCCTGGCCTCCTCGGACGAGGCGGTCAACGCCCTGTTCCGCCAGACCGGGGTGATCAGGGTCGACACCATCGAGGACCTCTTCGACACCGCCAGCCTCCTTGCCAACCAGCCGGTCCCGACCGGGAATCGCGTCGGGATCATCACCAATGCCGGTGGTCCCGGAATCCTCGCCGCTGACGCTCTCGAAGCCAACGGTCTCCATCTCCCCGAGCTGTCGGAGGAGCTCCAGAGCCAGATTGCGGCCCGGCTCCCCGACGAGGCATCGACGCACAATCCCGTCGACCTGATCGCATCGGGTGGTCCATTTGAGTTCGAACACGCCACTTCGTTGCTGCTCGAGTCGGGCGAGGTCGACTCTGTGATGGTGATCTACGTGCCCACTACCGAGGGCGGTGCCGAAGGAGTGGCGCGTGCCATGCGCGAGTGTCAGGAAAAGCACGAGGGCAGGGTGACTCTGCTTTCGGTCTTCATGCAGGCGGAGAGTGTCGGCGAGCTCCTTGTCGGCGCGGAGGATCACCGGACCATCCCCACCTACACCTTTCCCGAGGCTGCCGCCCACGCCTTGGCCCGGGCAGTTCGTCACGGCGAATGGCGTCAGCGGGAGCTCGGCCAACCCATGGAGTTCGACGAGGAGGTCGTGGAACAGATCCGTGACGTCGTCGAGCCCGCACTGGAGCGTCTCGGAGAAGATGGTGGATGGCTGGGGGCCGACGAGATCGATCGATTGCTCACGGTGGCAGGGCTACGGACGCCGATAACCCGTGCCACGACCACGGTGGAGGAGGCACGGTCCGTGGCGGCCGAAATCGGAGGTCCGGTGGCGCTGAAGGTCATCAGCGAGGATGCTCTCCACAAGTCCGACGTCGGCGGTGTCGTGCTCGATGTCGAGGGCGATGAGGCAGTCGAAGAAGGCTACGAGCAGGTGACGTCCGCGGTGGCCACCCATGAAGGGGTCCTGGTCCAGGAGTTTGTTCCCGGCGGTCACGAGGTGCTGATCGGAATGGCCCAGGACCCCAACTTCGGGCCCATGGTGGTTTTCGGGCTCGGCGGTGTCTATGTGGAACTGCTCAAAGACGTGGCCTTTCGTCTCCACCCAATCACCGACGTCGACGCACACGAGATGGTGCGTGACACCCAGAGCTACCGGCTCCTCGAGGGTTACCGCAACAGCCCCAAGGGTGACGTGGACGCTCTCGAGGAGGCACTCCGGAGAGTCTCAGCACTGATCGTGGCTGTCCCGGAGCTGATGGAGATGGACATGAACCCGGTGAAGGTCCTCGCCCCGGGCGAGGGAGTTGTCGTCGTCGACGCACGGATGAGAGTCGAACCGGTGGCCCCTGCGAAGATGCCTTCGATGCGCGACCTTCCCGCGGTGACCACGAATCCAGCCGTATAGGGTCGCCCTCATGGAATTCATCGAAGTCACTAAAGAAGGGGCCGTTGCCCTGGTCCGTCTCAACCGTCCTCCGGTCAACGCCCTCTCCGAGCAGCTCGCCACCGAGCTCCACCAGGCGTTTGTCGAGTGCGAGGATCCCGACATCAGGGCAGTAGTTGTCACCGGCCAGCCGCATTTCGCCGCCGGCGCCGACATCAAGGGGTTCAAGGAGACCTTTGACTCTGGGGGTCGGGAGACGACCGCATCGACCCTGCTCGGGGCCATCTCGAGGCTCGACTCCCTGGCCAAGCCGACCATCGCCGCTGTCCACGGGTATGCCCTGGGCGGGGGTTGCGAGCTCTCTCTCGGGTGTGACTTCCGTTACATGGCCGAGGACTCCAAAATCGGCCAGCCTGAGATCTTGCTGGGGCTGATTCCCGGAGCAGGGGGGACTCAGCGTCTCCAGCGGGTGGTCGGTTTCCAGACTGCCAAGGAGATGATCTACACCGGGCGACAGGTGGGTGCCGAGGAGGCGAAAGCCATCGGCTACGCCGATGAGGTCCTACCTGCCGCGGAAGTTCTCGACACCGCCCTGGAGGATGCTGCCGAATGGGCCACCAAGGCGACGCTCGCAATTGCCGAGGCAAAAAAAGCCCTGGCTGCCGGTCGCGGTGTCCCCCTCGACGATGCCCTCGCCATTGAGCAAGAGGGATTCCAGGCCGCCTTCGCCACCGACGACGCCGTGGAAGGCGTCAACGCCTTCATCGAAAAGAGGGAAGCCGACTTCAAGGGGAAGTGAGGGATCTTTCCAATCTTCTCAGGTTCCCCCGCCAGACAGCGGCGAGAACCGGGCGCGCCAGCCAGGCGGTGAGGCCACCACCAAGCCACCAGGGGAAGGTGAGCTCCTCCTCCCAGGTGACCAGCGTCTCCTGAGCGAGTGGTGTCGCTGCCAGCGTTCCCCGGCCCTTCACCAGACCCCGATGGGCCACCTCGATCGACTTTCCCTCCTCCCAGCCGACCACCTCCATGATGTCGAGGGTGCGGAGGGGCCCGACACGGGTCTCGACCTGCGTGCGGGTCCCGACGCCCTCGCGCTGATCGGTGGTGAACACGATGGAGCGGGCGTCCTTCATCCACTCAACATGGGAGCCGAGGTCGGCCATGGCGGCCCACACCCGGTCGGTGGGGGCCTCCATCGTCCTCGAAACGGCTATGCGTGCCATGGCGTTCCTGCGAGAATATCCGGTGATGATCTATCTCGATCATGCCGCCACCACTCCAATGCGTCCCGAAGTCTGGGAAGCGATGGCCCCGTATGGCCATGACACTTTCGGCAACCCCTCCGGAGTCCATGGTGTCTCTCGCGCCGCCAAAAACGCTCTCGAGGAGGCCCGGGAGCGGGTCGCCGCTGTAATCGGTTCCAGACCACTGGAGATCGTCTTCACCGGAGGCGGGACCGAGAGCGACAATCTGGCGATCAAGGGGGCAGTGCTCAGCGCCACTCCCCGACAGGGATTGGTGACCACGGCGATCGAGCACGAAGCTGTGCTGGAGACCGCCGACTTCCTCAAGCGTCTGGGCATGCCGGTGAGCATCATCGGCGTCGATTCGGAGGCGAGGGTCTCTCCGGATGAGGTGGCTGCGGCGGTGACCGACGACACCGCAGTGGTCTCGGTGATGATGGTCAACAACGAGACGGGAACGATCCAGGACATCGCCGCCATCTCTGCCGAAGTCAAGGACGTGAACCCCGAAACACTGATCCACACCGACGCGGTGCAGGCGTTTGGTTCGCAGGGGATCGATGTCGACGGTCTCGGGATCGATCTCCTCACCGTCTCCGCTCACAAGTTTGGTGGCCCGAAAGGGGCTGGAATCCTCTATGTCAGAGAAGGAACCGCCCTCGAGCCCGTGATCCATGGCGGGGGCCAGGAGCTCGGCCGGAGATCGGGAACCCACGATGTGGCCTCCGCCGTCGGCATCGCCACCGCGATGGAAATCGCCATGGACGAACGCGATCGGTTCGAGATCGAGATCCGCCAGATCCGCGACAACATGGAGGCCAGCATCCTCGCCGAAGTAGACGACGCCAGGGTCAACACACCGTCGCAGGGTCGCTCGAGCCACCATCTCAACATCCGGTTTCCCCGGGTACGCAACGAGACTCTCCTCATGCTCTTGGATCAGCACGGGGTAGCGGCTTCGGCCGGTTCGGCCTGCCAGTCGGGCGCGGCCACCGTTTCCCACGTCCTGGAGGCCATGGGGCTGACCCCAGACGAGGCCCGGGAGAGTGTCCGTTTCTCGTTCGGGTGGACCACCACGAAGGACGAAGTCAACGAGGCGGCAGATGCCGTCGTCGACATCGTCTCCCGGCTCAGGTGACGGGGATCGCATTGAGAGTTCTCGTTGCCATGTCCGGGGGCGTTGACTCCTCGGTCGCCGCCGCCCTGATGAAAGATGCCGGGCACGACGTCATGGGGGTCACGCTCAAGTTGTGGGCCGGTCCCAATGGCGAGGCGCCGACCGCAGGGTGTTGCACGGTCTCCGACGCCGAGGACGCCCGGCGGGTCGCAGCCCAGCTCGACATTCCCTATTACGTCCTCGACCACACCGAAGACTTCAAGAATGGAGTAGTCGACAAGTTCGTCCATGACTACGCCTCCGGACGCACCCCCAACCCCTGTATCGAGTGCAATCGTACGGTGAAGTTCGACCGCCTGCTGGCGCGTCTCGACGACTTCGAGTGTGATGTCCTCGTCACCGGCCACCACGCCCGAACCAGGGAGGTCGATGGCACCTGGCAGCTCCTGCGGGCGACCGACCCGGCTAAGGACCAGTCCTACGTCCTCTCCATGCTCACCCAGCGAGAGCTGGCCCGGACACGCTTCCCGGTCGGGGAGCTGACCAAGAACCAGGTCCGTCAAATTGCCGCCGGGATGGGGATGCGCACGGCCCGTAAGGCAGAGTCGATGGACATCTGCTTTGTCGGCCAGCGCGATTACCGGGGCTTTCTGCGCGATGTCGCTCCCGAGGTGTTCGAGCCCGGCAGCGTGGTCGACACGGATGGCCGCGAGGTCGCCACCCATGATGGCGTGGCCGGCTTCACCATCGGTCAGCGCCGGGGTCTCGGGGTCTCGGTGGGCGAGCCGCGTTTCGTCATCCGGATCGAAGCAGGCACGTCCACGGTGGTTGTCGGTCGACGCGAGGAGCTGGCGGTCGACCAGGTTGGGCTGCACAGCCTCACCTGGACCAGCGGGTCCGGGTTCGATGGCCCGGTCATGGCCCAATATCGGGCCCACGGGGAGCCGGTGCCCGCATGGTTGAGCGACGGCTCGCTCAACTTCGACGAACCGCAGGAGGCGGTGGCGCCGGGTCAGACCGTTGCCTTCTACGACGGCGACCTTGTCCTGGGCGGTGCCCTGATCTCCACCACCCACTGAAGTGGAAGACGACAGCCGCGCCGTCATCTTCGGTCGGGACGCCACCACCTACGAGACGGCCCGTCCTTCCTATCCCGACGCCTCCATCGCCCACGTCGAGGCGTTGGTGGACGCGGCGACTGCAGTCGAGATAGGCGCTGGCACCGGCAAGGCCACGCAGGCGATGGCGAGACCGGGACTTCGCCTCATCTGTCTCGAACCGTCTCCGCAGATGGCAGACATCCTGGTAGCCAAGGAACTCCCCGGTGTGGAGGTGGTCGTGTCCACCTTCGAGGACTGGGCAGGAGAGCCCGGATCCGCCGACATGATCTACGCCGCCCAGGCCTGGCACTGGGTCGACCGGCAGGGCAGCTTCGACAAGGCCTTCCGTCTGCTGCGACCGGGAGGGGTTCTGGCACTCATGTGGAATATCCCCCTCGACCGCTATCAGCGCCACGAGGAGATCTACAACCGCTTCGCCCCGCAGCTGCTCGCCGAGCTCGACGAGAGGATCAAACGTCGTGACTCCCGGGACTGGAGGGCCGACATGGAGGCGGCTGGATTCGTCGACACCCGGCGCTTTACCCATGAGTGGTCCGAGGAGTTGACCAGTGACCGGTATCGAGCTCTCTACTCCACCTATAGCGACCACATGATGCTGGATGAGCCCGATCGCAGCCGTCTCCTCGACGCCCTGGCCGAGAGTGTCGAGAGTGACGGTGGCACGGCCACTGTCGAGTACCGCACGGAGGTGTTCAGCGGCCGAAAACCTGACACCGGCCAGCGGTAACGTCTCACCCATGTCAGACCCCGTCCAACGCATCGAGGAGCTGCGCCAACAGATCCGGGAGCACAACCACCGCTACTACGTCCTCAACGACCCCATCATCTCCGACGTCCAGTTCGACGAGATGCTGCGCGAGCTGAAGGCGCTGGAAGAACAACACCCCGACCTGATCACCCCGGACAGTCCGACCCAGCGTGTGGGCACTCCCGCAAGCGAGTTGTTCCGGCCCGTGGAGCACTTGCGCCCCATGTTCTCGCTGGACAACGCCGAGTCGAGGGAGGAATTGGCGGCGTGGGAAGCGCGGATGGAGCGGGCTTTGGGGAGAGAGCCAAGCGGCTACGTGTGCGAGCTCAAGATCGACGGGCTTGCCGTAGTCTTGACTTATCGCGATGGCGTCCTCGACACCGGGGCCACCCGTGGCGACGGCACCACCGGCGAGGACATCACCGCAAATCTGCGCACCCTCGACTCGATCCCCCTCCGGCTCCTGGGCGATGATCCACCATCCATCCTCGAGGCCCGTGGCGAGGTCTATATGTCTTACGAGGCCTTCGAGAGGGTGAACGAGCGGCAGATGGAGGAGGGAAAGCCGGTCTTCACCAATCCCCGCAACGCCGCGGCGGGGAGTGTCAGGATGAAGGATCCTTCGGTGACCGCCGGCCGCAAGCTCGAGATCTGGATCTATCAGATGGGGCTCATCGAGGGCGGCCCGGCGGTCGAGACCCATTCGGAGACTCTCGACTACATGCGGGGACTGGGCCTGCGCACCAACCCTTCTACCACGGTCGTGGAAACCATTGATGAGGTCTTCGACTATGTCGACAGTGCTGAGGCGGGCCGCAACGACCTGCCCTATCAGACCGACGGTGTAGTGATCAAGGTGAACTCTCTGGCAGAGCAGGAGTTCCTCGGGTACACGGCCAAAGCTCCCCGGTGGGCCATCGCCTACAAGTATCCGCCGGAAGAGCAGGTCACCACCCTGAAAGACATCCAGGTGAACATCGGGCGCACCGGTGCGGCCACCCCTTTCGCCGTTCTGGAGCCGGTGTTCGTGGGCGGTGCCACCGTCGGCATGGCGACGCTACACAACGAGGAGCAGGTGCGCGCCAAAGACGTCCGCATCGGTGACAGGGTGATCGTGAGGAGGGCGGGCGACGTCATCCCCGAGGTGGTCGGCCCGGTGGTGTCGGCGCGCACCGGCGACGAGAAAGAGTGGTCGATGCCGTCGGAGTGCCCCTTTTGCGGCAATCCCATCGTTCGCCCCGACGATGAGGCAGTGGCCCGTTGCACCGGCGGCTTCGACTGCCCCTCACGGGTTAGGGAGTGGCTGTTCCATTTCTCCAGCCGCGGGGGCATGGACATCGAGCACATGGGCTACAAGACCATCGATCTCCTGTTGGAGAAGGGGTGGATCAGCGACCCATCCGACATCTTCACCTTCGACACCACCAAGCTTCTCGAGGTCGAGGGCTGGGGGGAAGTCTCCGTCGGGAACCTGGCGGAAGCCATCGAGGCCGCCCGAGACCGTCCGGTGGCGAGGCTCCTGACTGCTCTCGGCATCCGGCACGTCGGGGGCACGGTGGCAGGAACTCTCGTCCGTCACTTCGGCGGCATACGGGAGCTCATGGACGCCACCGCCGAGGAGATCGAGGCCATCGACGGGATCGGCCCAAAGATCGCCGCCGGTGTCGTGGAATGGTCGTCCGACCCGGCCAACCGGGAGCTGGTGGAGAGACTCGGCGAGGCCGGGGTGCGTCTCAGAGAGGAGCCTCAGGAGGACGTGACTTCCGACCTCCTCGAAGGTGCCACCTTCGTGATCTCGGGAACCATCGAGGGGTTCACCCGCGAGGAAGCCCAAGCCGCCATCGAGCAACGCGGCGGGAAGGCCACCGGCTCGGTGTCCGGAAAGACAACCGCATTGATCGTCGGGGAGTCCCCGGGGGCGTCCAAGGTGACCAAGGCGGAGGAGCTCGACGTCCCCATCGTCGACGGAAAGACGTTCAAGCGAATGTTGGACGAGGGGTTGGAAGCCCTGGATTGATCGGGCTCAGCCAACCTGTAACGGGCGGAGCCCGGCGGGGGTAGGCCCGGAGGGCCGGAGGGGGTCGTCCCCCTCTCAACCAACTCGAAACGTCCACTCGAAGCTGCCGGTGTCGGGCAGTCCGGTGTAGGTGTTGTAGGTGACCTCCACGGTGTGGTCGCCGGGGGTCCACTCGGTGATCGTGGGGTGGTTCGGGTTGGGAGACCAGGTGTAGACACCCGTGGCCTCCTCGAAGTTGGCGTCGCTGATCGGCCAGCCGTCGATCACGATGTGGGCCTCGTAGCCCACCTCGAGGTCGATGCGGATGGAGGCCTGGGGAGGGACGAGGTCGCCTGGCTGTGGTGAGATCGACTCGACCGGGTCGGGAAGTTCCACGGTCTCACCCTCGGGCGAGAAAACGATGCTCAGGGCGATGGCCGCGATGCCCAACAGGGCGAGCCCGGCGTAGATGAGACGGTAAGGCATCAGTTGGCGTGCAGTGCCTCGTTGAGTCCGCCCCAGTCGCCGGTGCGGGGAAGTGCCTCGACCCTGCCTGTCACCGAGTTGCGGCGAAAGAGCATGTCGTTGACGCCCGACAACTCCCGGCCCTTGGCGGTGTCGTCGTCGGGCAGGCTCACCACGGTGCCGGCGGTCACATAGAGACCGGCCTCGACGACGCAGCCGTTGCCGAGGGAGATCCCGACCCCGGAGTTGGCCCCGAGAAGACAGTTCTTCCCGATGCTGATCACTTCGCTACCTCCGCCGGACAGCGTCCCCATGATCGAGGCACTGCCGCCGATGTCGGACCCGTCGCCGACCAGCACGCCGGAGCTGATACGACCTTCCACCATCGACGTGCCGAGGGTGCCGGCGTTGAAGTTGACGAATCCTTCGTGCATCACAGTGGTGCCCTTACCCAGATAGGCACCGAGTCTCACCCGGTCGCCGTCCGCGATCCGGACCCCAGACGGCACGACGTAGTCGATCATCCTGGGGAACTTGTCGACCGATGTCACTGCGGGGGAGCGGCCTGCGCCGATCAGAACCTTCTTGACCTCGCTGAAACTGTCGACGTCGCAGGGTCCCTCGGTAGTCCACACCACGTTGTTGAGGACGCCAAAGACGCCGTCCATGTTGATGTCGTGTGGCTTGTAGACACGGTGTGACAGGAGATGGAGCCGCAGATAGGCGTCGGCCGGGTCCGCAGGTGGCTCCGAGAGGTCGTCGATCGTCGTTGTCACGACCCTGGTCTCCACCTTTCGGGCCTCGTCGACCAGGGTGAGAGATGACAGGTCGGCGCTGTCGTCGGTCGGGTCGGGGTACCACACATCGAGGATCCGATCCCCGGCGTAGGTGGCGATTCCGGTGGCCTGGGCAGAGTCGGTGAACACGCACGGCAGGGTAGCGACGGGTACTACCTTCTCTGACCAGTGCCCATGTCATCCCCCACGCTCACAGACACCCTCGCCTGGCTGGTCGACATCCCATCGGAGACCGGAAACGAGACCGGAATCCGCGACGCCATCGTCGACCGGCTCGACGGCCTGCCCCAACGGAAGATCCAGAGCTCACTGGTGGTGGGTGAGCCGGGTCCCGGAACGGTGTTGCTTGTCGGCCACATTGACACCGTTCCGCTCCAGGGTCATGTCGGCGCCCGCATCGAGGGCGATCGTCTTCACGGTTTGGGCGCAACCGACATGAAGGGAGGACTGGCAGTCATGATCCATCTGCTGGAGACCCTGGACCCCGGCCGGGTCGCTGCCATCTTCTACGCAGGGGAGGAGGGTCCCATCTCGGGTAACGAGCTGGGACCGACACTCGATGCCAGCCCCGAGCTGGCGTCAGCCGAAGCAGGGATCGTCATGGAGCCCACGAACCGGGAGATGCACCTCGGGTGTCAGGGATCGGTGAATGCGACGGTGTCGTTCATAGGGGAGGCCGCCCACTCGGCCCGCCCCTGGCTCGGTGACAACGCGATCACGAAATCCGGGGAGTTCCTCACGATGATGCACGGGCTCCAGCCTGAAGTCCATGAGATCGAGGGCTTGCAGTTCAAGGAGGTCATCTCGGTGACCAGGGCCTCCGGCGGGATGGCCAACAATGTCATTCCCGCTCGTTTCGACCTGAACATCAATTACCGCTTCTCTCCGGACCGCACCACCGCTGAGGCTGTCGATCGGCTCCGGCAGCTGTGCGAAGCTGCGGATTCCTTCGAGGTCGCCGACACCGCTCCGGCGGCCTATCCGGAGGCAACCCATCCCCTGTTCCAGGAACTAGCCACCGCGGCAGGAGCGGCGATCTCGCACAAACAGGGCTGGACAGACGTCGCCCAGCTCGCCGAGCGCGGCATCCCCGGAGTCAATTTCGGGCCGGGAGAGACATCGCTCGCCCACAAGCCCGGAGAGTCGGTGGCCCTCGACGATCTCGACTGGGCCTACGACGCCCTGGTCGCCGTACTCTCCTAGGTTCCTACACTCGCCGTCCCATGGTCGAAATAGACATCGCCCACGTTGCCCGGCTGGCCCGTCTTGCCCTCAGCGACACCGAGCTCGAGGGATATGAGGCACAGCTCGCCGACATCCTCGAGCACGCCGCCCGGGTCCAGTCGCTCGAAGGTGATCCTGAGGTGGAGGCTTCCCACCCACTCCGCTTTGAGAACGCCTTTCGGGACGACGAGGTGCGCCCCTCCCTCGACCGCGACGAGGTCCTGTCCCAGGCCCCCGACTCCGCCGACGGTTACTTCGCCGCGCCACCGGCAATGGAAGTGGAGTGACCTTGAAAAACTCCCTCCACGACCTCACCATCGTCGAGGCCGGTCAGCGACTTCGCTCAGGGGAGACCACCGCCGTCGAGCTGTTGGAGGCTGCTCTGGACAGGGCCCATCGGACCGAGGCGCAGTTACACGCCTATTTGAAGCTCGACCGGGAAGGAGCGCACGAGTCTGCGGGGAAGGCCGACGGGGAGCTGTCGGCGGGCCAGGACCGCGGCCCCCTGCACGGGATCCCGATCGCCCTCAAGGACAACATGTGTACCCGCGGTCTCGAGACCACCGCCGCGTCCCAGATCCTGGCGGGATACATCCCGCCTTACGACGCCACCGTGGTCACCCGGCTCCGCGAAGCGGGTGCGGTGATCGTGGGCAAGACCAACCTGGACGAGTTCGCCATGGGGTCGTCGACGGAGAACTCCGGATACGGCCCCTCCTTCAACCCCTGGGACATCAGCCGGGTTCCCGGAGGCTCCTCGGGGGGCTCCGCCGCGGCGGTGGCCGCCGGGTCGGCCTTCGGCGCCCTGGGGTCGGACACTGGCGGGTCGATCCGCCAGCCTGCGTCCCTGACCGGGACCGTCGGGGTCAAACCGACCTATGGCACGGTCAGCCGTTACGGGCTTATCGCCTTTGCCTCGTCTCTCGATCAGATCGGACCGTTGTCCAAGAGCGTCGAAGATTCCGCGCTGACGCTGGAGGCGATCTGGGGTCACGACCCGCTCGACGCGACGTCCTGGCCGGGGGAGTATCCCCACCCCACCGCCGAGCTCGATCGAGGGGTCGAGGGGCTCAGGGTCGGTGTGGTCAGTGAGCTCGCCGGCGAAGGATACGAGCCGGCGGTGGAGCAATCCATGACCCGAATGCTCGATGCCCTGGCAGCTGCCGGCGCCGAGGTGGTCGAGGTGTCCCTCCCCACCGTGGACATCGCCCTGTCGGCCTACTATCTGGTTGCGCCCGCCGAGGCCTCGGCCAACCTGGCCCGTTTCGACGGTATCCGCTACGGGATGAGAGCCGACGGGGGAACCACCGAGGAGTTGATGGCCAGGACCAGGGCTGAGGGCTTCGGCCCGGAGGTCATCCGCCGCATCCTCCTCGGCACCTATGCGCTGTCGGCCGGCTATCACGACGCCTTCTACGGGCAGGCGCAAAAGGTGCGCGCCGCCCTCAGGGACGAATTCGCCATGGCGTATGAGCAGGTCGACGTCCTCGTGTCACCGACCAGCCCAACGGTTGCGTTCGAAGCGGGGGAGAAGGTCGACGACCCGCTCTCGATGTATCTCACCGACATCTGCACCAATCCCCTGAACCTGGTCGGCCACCCTGGGATCTCGGTCCCGGTGGCGGTCGACGAGCGCAACCTCCCGGTTGGATTCCAGGTCATGGCTCCGGCGCTGGGGGAGACCACCATGTTCCGGGTCGCCGCCGAGGTGGAGCGTCTCGCCGCGTTCGACGCCCGCCCTGCTCTCGAGGAGGTGGCGGGATGAGCGGCTGGGAGCCGGTGATCGGCATCGAGGTCCACGTCGAGCTGTCCACCCAATCGAAGATGTTCTGCGGCTGTGCCGTGTCGTTCGGCGCCGAACCAAACACCAATGTGTGCCCTGTGTGTCTCGGGCTTCCCGGTGCGCTCCCGGTGCCCAACCGGAGGGCGATCGAGTGGATCATTGCCATCGGGCTCGCGCTGAACTGTCAGGTGTCGGAGCGGTCGGTCTTCCACCGGAAAAACTACTTCTACGCCGACCTCCCCAAGAACTATCAGATCTCCCAGTTCGACGTTCCCGTGTGCCACGACGGCCACCTCGATGTCGTGGTCGATGAGCAGTCCACCAGGATCGGCATCGAGCGGGCCCATATGGAAGAGGACACCGGCAAGTCGACCCATGTCGGCGAGGGCGGCAGGATCCATGGTGCGGAGTCGACCCTCCTCGACTTCAACCGCTCGGGGGTGCCCCTGGTCGAGATTGTCTCCAAGCCCGACGTCCGCAGCGCTGTCGAAGCGAGAGCGTATGCCCAGGAGCTGAGGGCCGTGGTGGCCGAGCTGGGGGTCTCGGATGCCCGGCTCGAGGAAGGCTCGATCCGCTTCGATGCCAATGTATCGGTCCGCCAGCAGGGCGCAGACGAGTTGGGGACCAAGGTCGAAGTCAAGAACATGAACTCGTTCCGCTCCCTCGAGCGCGCCGTCGCCTTCGAGATCGATCGCCAGATACAGGTGCTGGAGTCCGATGAAGACCTGATCCAGGAGACCCGTCACTGGGACGAGGAGGCGGGGGTCACCCATGCCATGCGGACCAAGGAGGGTTCTTCGGATTACCGCTATTTCACCGAGCCCGACCTCGTCCCCATGATGATGGACTCCGAATGGGTGGAAGAAATCCGTTCCCGTCTCCCCGAGCTCCCCGCCGAGCGTCGCAGCCGCTACCTCGACGCCGGTCTCGACGTCTACATGGCCGGTGTGCTCTCCGACTCGCCCGCATCTCTCCGGAGGATCTTCGATGACGCTGTCGCTGCCGGAGCCGAGCCCAAGGCGGCGGCCAACTGGCTGACCGGCGAGGTGACGGCCTGGCTGCGTCGCACCGAGTCCGATCCCGGCGCGGTTCCGCTCACCGGTGCCCAGCTCGCCCAGCTCGTGGAGATCGTGGACGATGGCACGGTGTCATCATCGGCGGCCAAGGAAGTGCTCGAAGGCGTCCTCGACGGCGAAGGCGACCCTCGGGACGTCGCCGAGGCGAGGGACCTCGTCCAGATATCGGACACCTCCGAGTTGGAATCTGTGGTTGACCAGGTCCTGGATGAGAATCCGGAAGCCGTGGTCAACTACAAGGAGGGCGAGAAGAAGGTTCTCGGCTTCCTCGTCGGCCAGGTGATGAAGGCGACCCAGGGCAAAGCCGATCCCAAGCTGGTCAACCAGCTCCTCGCGAAGAAGCTCGACTCCAACTCTGACTTTGAGGGGGGACGACCCCCCTCGAACCCCCCGCCGGGGTCAGCCTCATCCCGTCAGACCTGAAGGAAGACAAAATGATCACGCGACTTCCGTCTCGACATGAGAGGGGACGACCCCCGTCGAACCCCCCGACTGGCTCTCAGGCCGCCCCGGGCGATGTCGATTCGTGAACTGGCGTCGGCGGACCAGCCGAGGAAGCCCAGCCGATGAACACGGTTACCCCCTACGGTTGTCAGTAGCTTGGATGCCGGTATGACGCGGCAGACCAAGATCATCGCCACCCTCGGGCCGTCGGTGGCCAGCGAGGAGGGAGTCCGCTCGCTCGTGGACGCGGGGATGGACGTCGCCCGCCTCAACTTCTCCCACGGGGACCACGATCTCCACCGCAAGTTCTACGGATGGGTTCGCAATGCGGCCAGGGACGCCGGGCGCACGGTCGCCATCATGCAGGACATCCAGGGTCCCAAGCTCCGGGTCGGGAAGTTCCCCGGCGGGCGGATCAGCCTGAGCACCGACACCGAGGTCGATCTGGTCCCCGACGCCGGCGAGGGACATGCCGGGCGGATCCCTGTCGGTTATGACGCTTTGTTGTCGGACGTCAATCCCGGTGATCGTGTGATTCTCGCCGACGGCCTCGTCTCGTGTGAGGTGGTGGGGCGAAGCGACGACGCGCTCCGTGCCCGGGTGGTCAACCCCGGAGTCCTGGCAGACCACAAGGGGGTCGCCTTCCCGGACAGCGACCTCTCCGTCGGCAACATCACCCCCAAAGACGAGCAGGACCTCGCCCTGGGACGCGAGCTCGAAGTCGACTTCGTCGCCGCGTCTTTCGTGCGCACCGGGTCCGACGTCGAGGCAGTGGCGTCTCTCGCTGGGGATGTGCCCATCATCGCCAAGATCGAGCTAGCCCAGGCGCTCGACAACCTCGACGAGATCCTCAAAGTCTCCTTCGGTGTCATGGTCGCCCGCGGCGACCTCGGGGTGCAGCTTCCGCTCGACCGGCTTCCCCTCATCCAGAGCGACATCATCAAGCGGGCGAACACTGCCGGTCGCGTGGCGGTGACCGCCACCGAGATGCTGGAGACGATGACCCACAACCCGCGGCCCACCCGGGCGGAGGTGACCGACGTCGCCCACGCGGTCATGGGCGGGACCGATGCGGTGATGCTTTCGGGGGAGACCGCCGTCGGCGATCACCCCGAGCGGGTGGTGCGAGCCATGGCTCAGGTATGCGGCACCATCGAGGAGGGGACACTGACCGAGCAGACCGCGGTCCCTTTCGTCGGGGGAGAGAACGACATCGCCTCCGCCGTGGCTCAGGCCGCTACCCAAATCGCCAAGAACGTAGGGGCCCGGACCATCGTGGCTTTCACCGAGAGCGGCAGCACGGCCCGGCTGATCTCGAAGTACCGACCCCCGCAGCGGGTCGTTGCCTTCACCCCCAACACCGTCACCCGCCGCAAGATGGCTCTCTTCTGGGGGATCCACCCCCATGTGTTCGAGCGTAAGGAGTACACCGACGACGAGATCGCCGCCGCAGCCACCATCCTCTTGGAGGAGGGTGTCGTTTCTCCGGGAGAGAACGTGGTCATGGTCGCCGGGGTCCCGCCCAACATCCAGGCTGCCACCAACCTCGTCAAAGTCCACGAGATCGGCCAGGAAGCCGGGTCCCTCGGAGGGTGAGGTAGTCTCCCACCAACATGGGCCAAGACGTAGTTATCAGAGAGACCAAGACCATGGGCGATGTCCTGGTCATCGACACCGACCGCAGCTTCACCGGCCAGGACGGGCACATGATCACCCCGGATTCGGAGCGCCACGGGGTGCCCGGTGAGCTCGCCGAGCGTCTCTTTTCCCTCGACTCCGGAATCGATTACATCTTCGTGTTGCAGAACATCGTGACGGTCCGCCGGAACGGCGGTTGGGACGACGAGACCGCGGCCGAGGTGGCCGACATCACCCACTCGTTCCTCCGTTTCTACCCCGATGCCGATGCGGAGGGCCCGAACGGGGAGACGGAAGGGGCGGAGAGCCCCAGCAAAGAGACAGAGGATGCCGGCGACGAAGAGGAGTAGCCGCTAGTCGTCGTCGCTGGAATCGGATTCGTCGGTGCCCTCGGTGGTCGTCGTCGACTCTGAAACCGTGGTCGTCGTGGTGGTCGTGGGGCACGGTGACTCCGAATCCGGCACCTTGCAGGGGTGCACTTCGATGATCTCCGTTTGCGGCTGGTAGCGCCACACCCACTCCTGCTCCTCGACCACGTCGGTCCCTCCCCTGAGGATGGTGCGGGTGATGGTCACGCTCCAGCCTTCGGCGGCGCCCTGCACCTGGCGCTCCTCGTCGACGTCGAGATCGGGATCGCCCCGGTACTCGGGATCGCCCGGCTCGGTAAAGGCGTAGCGGTCGGAGACGTCACCCTCGACATGAAGCGCCTCGGGTCCGCCTTCGTTCTCCACCCGGATGTGGGTCTCGCCGCTGCTCTGCTCCCCGACGAGGGTGCGTCCGTCATTGAAGCCGAAGAAGCGGACGGTGATCGAGGTGTCGGTGTACCGAGTGTCGATCAACACGGCATGGTCCCGGTTGTTGCGGAACTTGACGTCGATGGAGCGCCAGAACAGTGTCGCCTCGATTCCCTCCGGGTACCGGGAGAAGTAGTACGAGTGCGGCTTGTGCTCAACGTCCTCGTAGCCGCCCCAGAACACCGCGTTGTAGAAGGTCGTGGCGAACTGGCTGGTGCCGCCTCCGACGGTGTCGACGATCTCGCCGCCGACGATCGAAGGTGCGGGCACGAATCCGTTCTCCACCGTTCGCTCCCCGACATGGTCGTTGATCGAGAAGGTCTCCCCGGGGAGCACAAGGGTTCCGTCGATGGCGTCGGCCATCAGCTGGATGTTGGTGACCCGTGGCTCACAACAGTCGTGATAGGTGGTGAACTGGGAGACGAGGTGCTCCACCCTCAGGCTTTCCAGATACTCGGTCGTCACCTCCGGCTCGGCGCCCTCGACTATGGGTAGCGTGATGGTGCGCGAATCGGTCTGGCTGGCCTCGTAGAGACGCGCGGCCGTCTCCACCTCGTCGATTTTCGTGCCGTTCTCGCCCGGAATGACCGAGACCGTGTTGTCGTCGTTGATGCGGAACTCGGCGTCCACCGGCTCGGCTTCGAACTCCGAGCGGATCGGCTCGAGGAAGGTGTCGATCACCTCCGGGTCGAAGGAGCTGACGATGCGGGGCGGGCTGTTGGTGATCGTCTCGGAGACAAAGGCCTCCCGGAGTTGACCGACGTCGAGGACCGCTTGCTGTCCCTCGTAGGCAAGGGTCATCGGGGCTGCCAGCATCTTCCGGGCCTCGTCCATTGCCTGGTCCACGTCCGCATTCGTCAGCAGCGGCTCCACCGTCTCTGTGGGTATGTCGGCGGTGATCGAGTCCTCGGCAAGTAGCGTTTCCAGCACGATGCGCTTGGCCGGCCCCCGTTCCACACCCACACCCGTCTGGGGATAGTTGGCGACGAGTTCTCCTTCGCGAAGCTCTATCGAACCCGGCTGAATCGGCTTGCCGATGACCTCGGTGTCCCACTCATCGAAGATTTCCTCCATCGCGGTGTCGCTTAGGGAGCCTTCCAACTCGGTCTCGGTGGTCGAGAAGATGTTGGTCAGCCAAAAGAGGAACTGGTTGGCGAAGGTGCCTTCCCGCCCAACGGACATCGCCTCGGCGACGACAGCGTCCTCATCGATGTCGAGCCCTGTCGAGCCGGGCTCCAGCTCCACCTCGTTGCCGTCGACGGTGAACCGGGCCAGTCTGCTGAGACGGTTGATCTCGATCGCGTCGAGAGCGTTGTACGCCTCGGATTCGGTTCTGCCCCCGAGTTCTATCTCCGCTACCTGAACACGCCCCATCACCTCGCCGGCGGACGCCCACCGGGTCAACCCGTAGGCCCCGAAGAGGACGACAAAAAATGCACCGGCGACGATGGCCGCGGCGAGAAGGGGGTGAATCGGGAAAGAGAGCTGCTTCTTCATGAGGAGGGCGCTGCCCCAAACTGGCCCAGAACGTGCTCGGTCAATGCTACTTGCGGAGGGGTCATTAGGAGAATCCATTACCCGTCGTGGTCATCGTTTACTCTCGGTGTCGATGGCCGTTTCGATTCCACCCGTTGCTCCTGGAGACGAGGTCCGTCTATCTGCCTCAACGTATGTGGCGTGGAAGAAGTGCCCGGACAGTGCCAATGCCCGTCTCCAGGGCATCTATGGGCCTGACACCCGTCCCGCCTTCCGGGGCAGCCTCGCCCACCGCATCTTCGCCAGGCATCTCACCGCCGGGCCAATCGCCACCGATGAGTTCGTCCAGGCCTGCAAAGAGGAGATCGGTGGTTCGAACCTGAACCACAAGCTCGCCGGGATGGCCTTGAAACCGTCAGCCTTGGCCGGGGTGATCGAGGAGGTGCGGGGCCTCTACGAGAGGTTCACCAGGCTCCCGGGCGAGGGCTTCGAGGGCTCCGAGGTAATGCTGGACTACCAGAACGACGACGGCATCCAGCTCGTCGGGACCATCGATGCCGTCTACAAAGAAGACCTCGGTGGCCACCGCCTGGTCGATTGGAAGACAGGGGAGATCGGCGACGCCGAGGACCAGCTCTCCTTCTATTCGCTGCTGTGGGCACTCGACCGGGACGAGCTCCCCGCGTACGTGGAGGCCGTGTCGGTAAAGACGGGGGAGCGGTACCGGACCGTGCCCTCTACCGACGACGTGTCCCGGGTCGCCACCGATGTCGCCAAGCTCGTCGACACGATGCGCAAGGCGTGGAGCCAGGGAGCCACGCTGGATCGCAACGGTGGCCCCTGGTGCGGGTACTGCCCCATCCTCGACGACTGTGCCGAGGGTCGGACTGCGGAGGCGCTGCTCCGTTGAGCAGCGCCTCCAGCTTGATCCCGTCAGCAGCAGCCGCAGCCGCAGCCTGAGCCGCCGCAGCAGGGATCGGTGTTGCGAAGAGTCATCGTGCCTCCTTGGACAGATAGACGGTCTTCGATGCATCGATCATCACCTATATATTGATGCTTGTCAATATTTTGCTAGGATGACCCCATGGAATTCTGTTGTACCCCTCTCCATGAGGGTGCGATCGACGAGGAGAAGGCCGAGGGAATGGCCGCGATGCTCGGTGCGCTCGGTGATCCGGTTCGTCTCCGTATCGTCTCGTTGCTGCTGGCCGCTCCCGAGGGCTCACTGTGTGGCTGCGATCTTGAAGAGCCGCTCGGCCTCTCCCAGCCCACGGTGTCACATCACATCAAGGTGTTGCGTGAGGCCGGGTTGGTCCAGGGGGAGAGACGCGGTCGCTGGATCCACTACAGCGTCGTGCCACCGCGTCTCGAGGAGATCGCCGAGGCTCTGGTCCCGGCGTTTGTCCCGGCTTAACCCGCTTCGATCGCCTTCCTCAACTCGGTGAAGATCAGTTGGTGATCGCCGTCGAGACGCTCTGGATGCCACTGCACGCCCAGCGCCCACCAGTCTCCTGAATATCGGGCGGCCTCGATGAGGCCGTCGTCGGTGCGGCCCTCGACGATTAGATCATCGGCGATACGGTCGACCCCCTGGTGGTGGAGGGTGTTCACCTTTGCCTCCCGGGCGCCGTACATCGTGGCCAGTGTCGAATCCGGCTCGAACCGGACCACGTGGCGACGGGCCTGCATCTCCTCGTGGTCGCGAGTGACCGGCTCGTGGACTCCGCCCTCCGAGGTCACTTCCTGGAGGAGCGTCCCGCCGAGGGCGACGTTGAGAAGTTGCAGGCCGCGACAGATAGCGAGGACGGGTTTGCCCTCGCTTTGCGCGACTCGGGCTACCGCCACCTCGAACTCGTCGACTGCGATGTCGGTCTTCTTGGAGTCGGTGTTCTGAGCCCCGTAGCTCGCGGGGTCGACATCGTCGCCGCCGGAGATCAGGACGCCGTCTACCACGTCGACCAGCCGGGCGGCATCGTCCGGGTCCAGTGCCGCCGGGAACATCACGGGGATCATCCCCGCCTCCGAGACCGACTCCGTGTAGTGGGCGGAGAGGGTCTGCAGCGTGTCGGGCCCATAGAAGGTCTCCAGGTGCCGTCTCCACGAAGTGATACCCACCAGCGGCTTCATTCGACCATCTCCGACTCGTAGTGTTCCGAGCTCGGGCCCTGCGGTGCCCTGATGCCGCGGAACTCCCAGTCTCCTCCGAATGCCGTGGACACGACCTCCTCCGACTCGCTTGGCTGGGCGCCGACATCCTCCCTCACGGGGATGGCTCCTTCCACGATCCTGTTGGTGAGAGAACCGAGCCCTTCGACTTCCACCGTGACCTCGTCACCCGGTTCCACCGGCCGCGACCCGGCCGGAGTCCCGCTGAGGATCACGTCTCCGGGGAGGAGGGTGATGGTCCGGGCCAGGTCCGCCACGAGATAGTGCATGTCCCACTCCATCTCGGAGGTGTTGGCCGATTGTCTCACCTCGCCGTTGACCAGGGTGCGGATGTCCTTGTCGTGGAAGTCCCAATCGTCGACCAGGCCGGGCCCAATCGGGCAGAGAGTGTCGGAGCCCTTGACCCGCAGCATCGAACCGGCGTCGGTGTCCCTGAAGTCGTGAAGCCCGAAGTCGTTGGCAATGGTGTATCCGGCGATATGCCCGGCGGCCTCGTCGGGGGAGACGTCGAAGGCCATGCGCCCGATGACGATGGCTATCTCTCCCTCGTAGTTGAGATACTTGCACCGCGGTGGCCGGACCACACTGCCCATGTGCGCGTTCAGGGCGGTCGTCGGCTTCTGGAAGTAGGTCGGTGCAGGCGGAAGCCTGGTCATGAATTCGTCCACCCTGCTCCTGTAGGTGAGATGGGTGGCGATGATCTTCGACGGCTGCACCGGCGGCAGGTGTCGTGCCCCGGAAATCGGAACCCTGCGTCCGTCGGCGGCCACCAGCTCGCCATCTTCGACGTGCACCTGTGTCGGATGGTCGTTGAGCAAGATGCGGCGGTACTCGGTCATCACTCGAGACGGTAGTTGGCCACTAGGGGATCGGAGCAGACCAGATCTCAAGGCCCGGACTTCCGCTTTGGACGAGAGTATCGAACGTGTTTCGAACGACTGCCACGATGCGATCCTCTTTTATTTCGAGAAACCAGATCGTGGCGTGTTCGCCGATCTCGGGGACCATATCCTGGATGACCCATTCCTCGCTGTCCCCGCTGAATGTCATGATGCTCCAGAACTCGGCAGAATCCATGACATGCCTTCCGTAGTCCAGATTGGCCCGGCGGAGCTCGGCGAAAGTGAAGGCGACCCTGTCCTCTCCCGTCTCCGTATCTCTGAGCGTCATCCGCTTCTCCGCGACGTCGACATCGATGGAGTCTCCTCCAGCATTTAGGGTCCAGCGGTTTTCGCCGTTCTCCGAGATCATCATGAATTCGCCTCCCTGCTGCGCGAGAAGGATTGGTGAACCGTCAGGGGCAGTCAGCTCCAGCGACTCGGGTTGCACCGGGGATCCAAACGAGTCTCCCCTCACGAACATAGCCACCCCGCCTTCCCCCGCTCCCAGCGTGATGGGAGCCCAGGGCAGTTCGTCGGGAAACCTCTCGTCAAGCCCGGCGGCCTGCCACGATTCACCATCTTCGGAGACCATGAGGTCGGGGGCGTCGACTGTTCCGACGTATCGTTGCTTCCATCTGTGGACCTGCCGTGGGCTGACGGTCGAATCCGCGGGTGCCCAGTCGATCCCGTAGCGAGTGGCTCTTGTCAGCCGCCCGGAGGTTCCGGTCCCGTAGGCGACGAGACGATCATCCGGGGTGGGCACTATGGAGTCGATGACCCGGGTGTCCCCAATGAATCCGGTCTCCCATTCGCCGCTTCCGCTCCTGACCCAGACATCGGTCCCGACCGGATCGAAGAGCTCATTGGTGAGCTCCTGTCGCTCTTCTTCACTCAGCCCCAATCCGTCGATCGGCTGCTGTAACACCGGTATGCCGAACGGGCCCGTGACCAGCAGGTGATGGCCGTCCTTACCGAGCCACCTGAGGTCCCAGGCCAGATCCGACAGCTCTAACTCGATTCCCAACTCGCTCAGCCGATCCTCCAGCAGCCTCTCCCGGTCATATCGGGCGTTGCTGGCAACCACCAGCGTGGTCTTGCTCGCACCCACGGCGGAGGCGACATCGAGGTGATAGGGGCCCTCGGTGCCGGTCGGTATCTCCGATCCGGTCCACCCGACGGCGTCCCCGGACTCCCACAGCATCAATGCACCGTCTTCCCGGCGGATCGCCGTCGCCATCAATCCCTGCACCGTGGATTCGACGGTGGTGATGCGATGGTCGGTGGAGATCACCTCACCCAGCGATTCCCAGTTGGTGCCGTTGCTGGAACGCCAGGCCATGAGCCCGGCGGAGTCGCGGCCTCCCAGATATTCCGAGCCGGTGAACAGATAGAGGTCTTCCTCGTGCTCGAGCAGCTCCAGCGGGTAGCGGTCGTCGATCGCCATCGCCAGTTCCCAGTCGAGCGGATCGCCGGTGGCGATCTGGCTGACGGTGAAGTTCTCAGGATCTATGGGTGGTTCGACCTCTTCGGTGGTGGTCGTCTCCTCGACGGCGGCAGGGTTGGGGGCGGTGAGCCCACCGAGGACCATGAGGCCAGCGAACACGATCAGGGCTGCTATCCCCACGAGCACTGTCGGTCGTCTTCTCGGGTGTGGCGAACCGGCCGGGTCGGTGCCGTCGGGCGTGATCACGGTATCTCTGCCGACCACACCTCGAAGCCGGACTCGGTCGTCGCGTTGAAACCGTCATGGATTCCTGCGGCCACGACGTGGGAGCCCGTCACCTCCAGGTGTGCGCTCTCGACGTCGCCGAGAACGGTCAGGTCCTGGATGATCCAGTCGATCGGCTCATCGGTGAAAGCGAAGGCCTGCACGTTCTCCCTCGAGCCCTGGTCCGACCAGTAGTCGTTGGCCGCTGTGTTGATCTCGGCGAAGTCGAACGTCCCCAACAATTCGCCGGTATCGGGATCGTGGAAGGAGATGGTTCCTGCCTCCAGGTCGGGCTCCATCCCCCGCGGCGGATTGCCTCCCATCGACCAGGTGTGAATTCGGTCAGAGTCCGGTGTCGTGATGGAGTACACGCCGGCCCGGAAGTCGAGGGTGAGGACGGCACCGTCGTCGGTCAGGGTCGGTGGCTGGTCTGGCATGACCGGACCGAAGGCGTCGCCCCAGCCGTTGATGATCGCGGCCACGCCACCGGGTCCGGCGGCCACCTCGCCGACACTCCAATCGAGGTCGTCGGGAAAGTGGGAGGCGGGGCCGATCTCGTCCCAGCCCCCGCCCCCATCGGAGACGAGGAGGTTTGCCCGTCGTTCGGTGGAAGGACCCACGATGCGGTCTCTCCAGTGGTCGATGTGATAGGGACCTGGAAACGAGGGCAGACTTTCCCATGACGAGGCGTCGCGGGTGGCCCATGCATTGAGACCCCGGCTGCCGTAACCGATGGCCATCACCCGACCGTCCGGTGTGCTTCCGATCCACTGGATGACGGTGGCATCCGGGATTTCCCGGACGGTCCATCCGGTGTCGGTTTCGACCCAGATCGACTGCCGGTCGGTGTCTTCGTAGATGTCGGTGATCAGCTCCCGTTCCTCCTCGGTGAGGCCCAACTCGTCTGCTGTCACGAAGGCGAGTGGGAGACCCACCGGGCCGTAGAGGGTGAAGCTGAGTTCGCCTTCGAAGTTGATGTCGGTCGACCAGCCATATGGCCCCAACTGAACGGTGTCGCCGTAGCGCTCTCCAAGTCTCTCTTCGATCAGGTCGGCGACATGCAGGTCCCTGTTGCCTGAGACCACGAGCAGTCCTTCGGTCCCGCCGGAGCTCACGGGGCGCATGACTACCAGGTTGCTGGAGGCGTCGACGGCCACGTCCTCGGGATCCCATTCGGCGCCGTCGGAAGAACGCCAGACAGTGAAACCGGCACCCACCGAGCCAGGCTCCAGGGCCACCAGACCCTGGGCGGTCGAACTGACTCCCGAGATTACGTGCCCTTCGGGGATCACCTGGCCGAGCTCCTCCCAGATGACACCATCGGCCGATTTCCACGCACGGAGGCCAGTGGCGCGGAAACCGTTGAAGTCGGGGGCATCGATGACGAACAGGTAGATGTCGCCGCGGTGATCCAGTAGTTCGAGTGGGTACCCGCGGTCCACGGTCAGGTTGGACTGCCAGTCGAATGGAGTGCCTCTGGCTATCTGGCTGACGGTGAAGTTGTCGACGGGCGGATCGAGATCATCCGCTGTGCTCGTCGTGGAGTCCTCGACCGCGGCCGGATCGGGGGTGGTGAGGTTGCCCAGGATCACCAGCCCCGCAAAAACGACGAGGGCCGCGACCCCGAGGAGCACGGCGCGGCCGGGCGTTCGCTTTGGTTTCTCGGAGCTGGTGCCGTCTGGAGTGATCATCGGAGTCTCACCGTCCAAACGTCGAATCCGGGCACGGGGTAGGGGGTGAATGGCTCGCGTCCGTGTCGGGCGACTGTCACCATCCTGTCTCCGATGATCTCGATCAAGTGGATCCGGGAGTCGTCACCGATCTCTGTCGCGATATCCTGGATGCTCCAACTCTCGCCGTCCGCGGAGAACACCAGCGCTTGATGTCCCACCGGCTCGAACCGCTCGGTGTTGTATTGGTTCTTCGCCCGTGTGAGCTCTTCGAATGTGAACGTGGCCAGGGAATCGCCGGTGTCGGGGTCCGTGAGAGTCACCACCCGGTCGCGTAGATCGGCCACTATCCCCTCGGGCTCTGAGATCGCATCGCCCCGGTCCCACACCCAGGTCTGAGCGCTGTCTTCCGCCTCTAACCGGATCACGCCTCTCACGAAGTTCAGGGTAAGAGTGGCTCCGTTCGTCGCCGTCAGGGTGGTCGGCCCCATGGGACGGATGACCGACCCCGTCCTGGCCTCTACGGCCGCGGCGATGCCTGTCCGTCCAGCACCGAAGGCCGTTGCCCTCCAATCGAGAGCCGTGGGGAACTCGCTGCCGGCCCCGGTGCGGTCCCATGTCGAGCCGTCATCGGAGACGAGCATCTCGAAGGCGGAGCCGTCCGCCACGCCAGCCAGGCCGTCTCTCCAGGTCGTGGCCGTTTCCAGCGACGGCTCCACCCGGCTCCTCTGCCATTGCAGGCCATCGATCGACGTGTGCGCGGTGTCGGCCGAGAGGGCGATCAAGGTTCCGTCCCTTCGTGGGAGCATGGAGTGGATTTGGGCATCGATCGACGCCGTCTCCCAGCCGGTGTCTTCCTGCTAGACCCAGATTCTCGTCCCCGGTCCGTCGTCGTATCGGGAGGCCACCAGCTCGATCTGCTCCTCGTCGAGGCCCAGGTCTCCGAGAGTGCTGCTCACCACCAGCGTCCCGAGTGGTCCGAACACGCTCAAAACCGCATCACCCTCGGCAGTGCGACGGGTGTCCCAGTTCACGCTGTCGAGATCGATCTCGACCCCTGCGTCGCTCAGGTGGTCCTCGAGCAGCCGCTCCCGGTCCACCTCCACCCGGCCGGCGACGACCACTCCTCCGGTCGTTGTCGCGACCGCTGTCGGATCGGGCACGACGTACGGGTGGTCGGTTACCGGTGGGGACTTCACGGATTGCCACTCCAACCCGTCCGGCGAAGTCCAGATCGTCACTCCGGTCTCGTCGTGCCGGCGCCCGACAGCCACGAGCCCGGCGGAGGTCGACGTCACCGTCGAGACCACGTTCTCGTCCCCGACGACCTCACCGAGAGAGGTCCAGGTGAGCCCGTCTTCGGACTTCCACGCCAGCATCCCGCTTGGATCGGCCCGGGTCGTGCCGGATGCGAACAGATACAGCTTGCCTTCATAACTCGTGAGGGCGAGCGGGATCCCTGTGTCGAAGTGGGTGGATCCGGCATTCTCGACGCTGGGTCCCTGCTCGATCTGGCTCACCGAGAAGTCCTCGTCGATAGGAGTGGCTATGCCGTCCTCGACGGACGTGTCGGGCGCTGCCAGCCAGCCCATGGCCGCGAAGCCCAGGGCTATGAAGACCACAGTCATACCTATCAGGATCGCCCGGTGAGCAGGGTCGGCATCTTTTCCGGTGTCCCCGGAGTCGGGGATAATCATGGGATCGGCGCCGTCCAAAGCTCGAAGCCGGCCGGCGGGGCGTGTGTGGGGTCGAAGACCGGGTCGTGTGTGACCACTATCAGACGCCCCGACCCCACTTCGATGAGGATGACTCTCGAGTCCTCGCCCGTGATGGGGTCGAGGTCCCGGATCTCCCACCCGGAGCCGTCCGCGATGAACGCCAGGGCATGGTGGTCGATGACTTCGGCGAACTCGGTGGAGCGAGACCCGGTCTCCAGGCGACGCAGTTCGTCGAAACCGAACTGTGCCAGCGTCTCACCGGTCTCGGGGTCCCGGAAGAGGACCGCCTCGTTGTCCAGGTCGATCTCGAGCTGTTCGGGCACCTGAGCCGAACCTGGTTGGAACGTGTTCCAGGTGTGGGTTTCCCCGTCGACCTCGAGCACGTAGGCGCTGCGCTGATGGTCGACGCTGAGTGTGGCGCCGTCCGAAGTCAATGTCGCATGTTCGTGGTCTTGCTGCTCGCGTGCCTGCCCGGCGAGAGGGCCGGCGGTGTTGTGCCCTTCCAGGGTCATGGCCAGACCGTCGGGACCCGCTCCCATGGCTATCGGGTGCCAGTCCCACTGTGAGGGGAACATATCGGCGACGCCGGTTTCCTCCCAGGTCTGCCCGTCGGAGGACATCAACACCTCGAGACCCGGCCCGTTGGTGACCCCGATCAGACGGTCGCCCCAAGAGATGGCTCTGCCGATGTCGGCGTCCTCGACCGGCTCCCACCGCAGGCCATCTGTAGACACGAAGCCGTCGTTGAGCTCCGCACCGCCAAAACCGCTGGCAAACAGGGATCCATCGGGTTGGGACACCATGTTGGTCACCCAGTTCAACGGGATAGATGCTGATTCCCGGTTACCGGTCCCGTCCACGATCAAGACCTCGGACTGTCCTTCCCGGTCCAGTCCCCGCATCACCCACCGCTGTTCCTGTTCGGTCAATCCCAGCTCTTCGAGGCTCGTAGTGAGCACGGGTATTCCCAGTGGTCCTCGCACGGCCAGCTCGACGCCGTCTTCGCCGGCGTACCTGATGTCCCAGCTCATCATCGGGAGGTCGACGTCGATGCCGGCAGCGGCGAGATGGTCCGTGACCAGGGTCCTCTGGTCCATGTGGTAGCCCGAGGCGATGGCAAGTCGATCACCGAATGTGGTGGCCGCGGTGGGACGAGGCGTGATATATGGGCTTTCGGCCTCGGTGGGGATCTCCGTGGGTGTCCACTCGATGCCGTCGTCGGACCGCCAGATAATGAGATGGTTGCCGCCGGGCCTGGATCCGATGGCAATGAAGCCTCCCGTCGAGGCGATCACATTGATCACCTGCAACTCCCGGGAGATGACGGCCTCGCCTGCTCGCTCCCAGTTGTCGCCGTCCAAGGATTTCCAGGTGACCAGACCACCCGGTTCCTGGGCCCAGGGCGGATAGTCGCTGGCGAACAAGTAGAAGGTGCCTTCGCGCTCGGTCACGGTTAGCGGGTAGCCGGTAGGGCTCGATGCTGCCCGCTCCCACTCCAGGGGCGGGCCCGTGGCGATCTGGTCAACGCTGAAGTTCTCAAGGTCGATCGGAGGATCGAGGTCCGGGACGGTGGTGCTCGTCGTGGTGGTCGTTTCTATGGCAACCGGGTCCGACGGGCTCAACGAGCCGAGAGCCACGAATCCAGCAACGATGACCAGTGCCGCGACCGCGAACAGGGCCAGCCGGCCCTGGCCGGGTCGGCTCCGGTCTGACTTGGTGCCGTCAGGGAGTACCACTCGTAGTAAACGTGCTCACCCACCAGTGTGGTTCACGGCGGGATTAAGTTCGGAGCTCAGATGCCAATAGGAAACCTCAAAGAACGAACCGGCGACCGTCACGCAGACATCGCCTCCCACGACACCTATGTCGAAGGTTTTCCCCACGACACGTTCGAGCGTCTGCGCCGGGAAGACCCCGTGCCGTGGACAACTGAGAGCGACGGTTCCGGATTCTGGAGTGTTACCAAACACGCCGATGTCACCGAGGTGAGCCGCGACTACAACCGGTTCACCGCCTCGCGGGGCATCCGGATCGAGGAGATGGATCCCGAAGAGCTCGAGGCCAGACGGTCCATGATGGAATTCGACCCGCCCGAGCACACCAGATTGCGCCGTCTCGTCCAGCCCGGGTTCACTCCCAAGGTGACCGCCACCTATGAGGCGGCGTTCCGCAAGCTGGTCGGAGTGGTCCTCGATCGGGTGCTGCCTCTGGGCGAGTTCGACTTCGTCACCGAGATCGCCCGGGAGCTGCCCATCAGGATGCTGTGCCGGCTGCTGGGCATCCCCGAGGACGATGCCGGCCAGATGGTGGACTGGGGAGACCAGATGATCTCCAATGCCGACCCCGAATACACCCCGGTGATCATCGACAAGGTGGACACCGAGGAGTACCGGTTGCTTCCGTTCCGATCTCCTGCCGCCCTCGAGGTCTTTCGCTACGCCGAGGACATCGCCCTCGAGCGTCGCCGGGAGCCAAAGGACGACATCATCACGACCCTGCTCACAGCCGAGCCCGACGGCGAGCCACTGACCGATCTGGAGTTCAAGAATTTCTTCACCCTCATGATGGTGGCCGGCAACGAAACCACCAGGCACACCATCAGCCACGGTCTTCTCTTCCTGAAGAACAACCCCGACCAGCTCGACCTCTGGCGGTCAGACATCGCCGGAAAGTCGGAGGACGCCACCGAGGAGATCCTGCGGGCCTCGGCAGTCACTATGCATTTCCGCAGGACCGCAGTCGAGGACACCCAGATCGGCGGTGCTCCCGTGGGAGCGGGCGACCGGGTGGTCATGTGGTACACGTCGGCCAACTACGACACTGACGTCTTCGACGATCCGTACACCTTCGACATCACCCGCAAGCCCAACGCCCACCTCACCTTCGGCACCGGCAGACACAAGTGCCTGGGGGCGTCGCTGGCCCAGCTCGAGGTCCGGGTGTTCTTCGAGGAGTTTCTCGACCGTGTGTCGAGCTTCGAGGTGGGGGAGCCCGACCGCCTCCGCTCCAACTTCATCCGGGGGATCAAACATCTCCCGGTCGAGGTGACATGAGCGGACTTCTGTGAACGGGCTGGTCGACTCCGGTGGCGAGCACATCTACTACGAGATGTGGGGTGAGGGTGCCGAGACCGTCGTCCTTGGGCATGGCATGGGGGGCAGCCACGCCGTCTGGTATCAGCAGGTCCCGTTCCTGGCGGAGCAGTATCGGGTGGTCACCTGGGATCAGCGTGGGTTTGGCCGCTCTACCGGTAGCACGGGGGTGCTGGGGCCAGCGCCCGCGGCTACCGACCGCTCCCACCCTCTTCGTCGTCGGCGAGCGCGACCCGATCTTCCCCCCGGCGATCATCGAGACGGCAGCGGCCTCGATCCCGGGGAGCGAGGTTGCGGTGGTGGAGAACACCGGCCATTCGCCGTACTTCGAGAGACCGGGACGCTGGAACGACATCGTCGTCCGATCGGGCGGGACCCGACGGAGTTGACCAGGATTCTCATCACCCATGCCCATCCCGATCATCTCGGTTGCGCCCGGCAGCTGTCGGGTGGGACCACGCCGATAGACATCCATTCCGCCGACGGCGATGTCGCCAGATCCGGAGTGGCTGAGCCGCCGGGAGTGGTGATTCCTTTCGCCTTCGTCAATGTCCGGGGTGCGTTGATCGGCGCGTTCTACGTTTTCTTAGATTTCTTGGTGTTGGAGGTTGACATTTGTCGGAGGATGGTGTAGAGTCGTACATATGTTCGATACGGAGGTTGCTTCGGTCGGGCTTCCAGCGGGGGAGGCAGATGTCACCAGTGGCTGGTGCGACGCTGACGTCGACGACTTCGCCTACTTGCACGCTGTCGATGAGTGGAACGCCGGTTGGCTCGAGCCGGATCGTCATGTCCTACCCGATGGTCTGGAGTCGATTCCTCCGGGTCCGTTTCTCGCCGCCATTGTCTCGAGCGTTGACCCGAACCGGCTGAACGGTCACGATGTCGTCCGGTTGATGCAGGCCCGGGCCCGGCTGTCGTCGCATCATGAGGCTCACAAGTACGAGGCGATCAGCGAGATCGCGTTCTCGCCGCCGTCGGACGCCGACGCTGGAGTGTTGCGGTCTTCCGAACAGGTGGACTATGCCGCCGTGGAGGTAGCGGCTGCTCTTTCGTTGACTCGTCGGTCTTCGGAGCGGCAGGTCGACTTTGCTGTCGCTCTCACCGGCACGCTCCGGAGGGTGTGGGAGTTGTTCTCCCGGGGTGAGTTGGATCCCGCCCGGGTGCGGGTCTTTGACGACCACCTCTCCCATCTGCCCGAAGAGACCATCGACATGGTCCTGGATCAGATCCTGGACGACGCTCCGGAGTTGACCACGGGCCAGCTAGGTCACCGGCTGGGGAGGCTGGTGAAGACCGCCGACCCCGACGGCTCCAGAGCCTCCTACGAACAAGGTCTCTCCGAGCGGAAGGTGGTGGCCAGCGGGAATCCGGATCACACCGCCAACCTGGGAATCAACTCCGCCTCCCCAGAACGGGTCGCCGCCGCCCGAAGGTTCGTCGAAAAGCTGGCCCGACGTATCAAAGCCTCGGGCGACCCCCGGACGTTGGACCAGATCAGAAATGATGTCGCCTTGGACCTGCTGAGGGGCAAATGCGTCCACGGCGTGTTCTCTGGCGGCCGTGCCGACATCACCATTACTGCTGAGACACTGGTCGGACTGTCGACCGAGCCGGGTGAACTCGCCGGATTCGGGTCCGTCATAGCCGAGATCGCCAAGAAAACCGTCTTCGAAAACGTAGACGGCACCTGGACGTTCACCGTCACCGACCAAGGCAAACCCGTAGCCACCGGCACCCTCTCCCGGAGACCCTCCGCCTCCCAACAACGACAGGTCCGGGCCGCCTATCCCACCTGCGTGTTCCCCGGCTGCCGTTTGGAAGCCTACGACTGCGACTTAGACCACCGCCGTCCCCACGCCGCCGGAGGATCAACCCACAACGACAACCTCGGGCCTCTGTGTCGCCACCACCACATGACCCGCCACCACGCCAACTGGACATATGAGCGGCTACCCAACGGCGACCACCAATGGACCAGCCCCCTCGGCCACACCTACATCACCAAACGAGGCCCGCCGGACTGACTCAGTTGGTAGTAAGTCGGGCGGTCCAGGCGAATTGGGTGGTGACCGGATCCCCTCCAATACTCGAGCCCGCCACTGCCAACCCACAGGTCTCCATCACCGCCGCGACATCCTCGGGAGGGGTCTCGCGTGATCGGCTCCCATAGGAGCCCACGATCAATCGTCCACCGGGCTCCACCCATCCCATGAGTCGAGCGAGCCACTCGCACCACAGTTCACGCGGCGACAGGTCGAGCAGCGAATACACGAAGGTCCAGCGACGATCGGGTTCCCAGGACCAGGCGTCGGCGGCCACGAAGTTGTCGGCGAATGCGGGCAAGCGCTTTTGGGCCAACGCCACGAGACCGGGACCGAGGTCGATGCCATGTGGAGCCAAGGTGAAACCACGACTTGCCGTCCACTCCACGACATCGGCGGCCAGTAACCCGTTGGCACACCCGACGTCCAGGAAGGTTCCATCCTGGTGTACGCCTGCGACGAGGGGCGACCGTTCCACAACCCATCTCTCGCGTCCACCTGAGAATCCGGACTGGACGATTGGATCGTCCGATTCGAGGTACGCCGACTCGAGGGATCGGGACCGCTCCATGAACCCAGCGTCGGGACGCACGACTACCCGATGAGGGTCTTTTCGATGATGTCGATGGCGTGGTCGGTGTGCTCGGTGGTCGTCCGTCGGTTGAGGACGGCGAAGCGGAGGATGAAGCGGTCGTCGATGATTGTCGGGCTGAGATGGACCTTCTTGTCCTCGTTGACTGCCATCCACGCCTTGCGGCCCAACTCATCGTCATCAAATCTGAAGGCGACGATGGACAGGTCCGGCTTCCACGTGGCCTCCACCCCACGCACCGTTCGCAGACGCTCGTAGGCATGCCGGGCGACGTCGAGACTGTTGTCGAGTGCTTTCCGGAACGGAGCCACCCCGTGCAGTTGCAGCGGTAGCCACACCGAGAGCGCCCGGAAAGGACGGCTCAACTCCGGGCCAAGCGAGGCAATGTCGCGGATCCCGTTGTAGAAGTCGTCGTCACGGAGGTAGGCGCCCCGTCCCTGGTGGGCGTCGACCAGATCTTCCTCGTTCCGGGTTATGAAGGCACCGACACCGAAGGGAATGGAGAGCCCCTTGTGCGGGTCGAGGGCGATCGAGTCGGCCCGCTCGATGCCCGAGAGGGCGGCACTGCCTTTTTCCGTCAGTTGGAAAAAGCCCCCGTAGGCGGCGTCGATGTGGAGCCACAGATTCTCGCTGGAGGCGACATCCGCCACGTGGGGCAGCGGGTCGATCGTTCCGGTGTCGGTGGTCCCCCCCGAGGCCACCACCAGGAACGGGCGCAGTCCTGCCTTCCGGTCGGCGGCGATGCGGCCCTTCAGGGCTTCGGTCGACATCCTCAGCTCGTCGTCGACATCGATGGCCACCACCTGGTCGTTGCGTAGCCCGGCGAGACGGGCTGCCTTGGCCGCTGAGTGATGGGTGTGCCTGGTCACATACATCACCCCGTCGTCGAAATGGTCGCCCAGCCTGTCGGTTCGTGCGGTGACGATCCCGGTGAAGTTGGCCATCGAGCCCCCCGAGAGCAGGAGCCCCGATGCGTTGGCGCCCATGTCGAAGATGGAGCAGAGCCAGTCGACGACTCCGTGCTCGATGGCGGCGAAACCGGGGGCGGCGCTGGCCACGCCCGTGTAGCGGTTCAATCCCGCGGCGAGGAACTCGGCCAGAGCCGCGGTGTACATGCCTGCGTTGGGGATGTACGACAGATGGCCGCCGGAGGGATGCATGTGGCCGTCGCTCCCCGCCAGGTCGAGGTCTGCCAGGATGGAGTCGAGTGACCGTCCGGTCTCCTCGGGCGGCCGGCGGAACGACTCCAGGGTCCTCGCATCGAGTTCCTCGCCCTGAGCGGGCATCTCCGGGGCGGCGTCGTACCAGTCGTTCAGATAGTCGAGGACCCTTTCGGTCAGCTCCGTCCTGAGCTGGCGGTCCGGCTCCAATGAGTGGGCCATCGCCCGTCAAGGTAATACTTCTGCCGCGCCACTGCGTAGCCGGGGCCCGCCCATCTACGATCCGTCTCGATGGCTAACGACTTCGACCGTGTCCGACTGCTCTGGCCCGACCATCTCGGATTGGCCCGGGGCAAGTACCTGACGCCTCAGAAACCTGAGGACGGCACCGCCCATTGCATCTCGCTGTTCACCCTTGGGTTTGACCGCGAGATGTATCCCCATGACGGCGGGCTCTTCTGGAAGGGTCTTCCCGACTGTGACGCAACCTTTGACCCGGAGAAGATCCGTACCGGCTGGCAGGAAGGAACGTCGGTGGTGATCCCCGACATCACCAGGGGAGGGCAACCGGTGCCGCTGGCGCCCCGCAATGTTTTGAAGGAAGCGGTGGCGAAATGGGCTGACAAGGGGCTGGTCCCGATGGTGGGGATCGAACTGGAGGCCTTTCTGTTCGAACCCGACGGCGATGCCGGCTGGCAGCCCATCAGCACACCCGGCGCCTACGTTTACGGCACCGGCACCGCGGTGGACCCGTCGGGGACGATCGACGAGATCATGAAGACCGCGGCCTCCGCTGGCATACCCCTCGAGTCGGTCAACAGCGAGTACGACAACGGCCAGTTCGAGCTGACCCTCGTTTACGACGACGCCCTCACCGCAGCTGACGACGCCTTCCTGTTCAAGGTCATGGCCAAGGAGGTGGCGGCCCGCAACGGGATGCTCCTCACCTTCATGGGCAAGCCGATCAACGACCGCGGTGGCTCCGGGTTCCACGTCAATCTCTCTTTCAGCGACGGCGACGGGAACAATGTCATGGCCGACGACAGCTCCGAGGACGGTCTCAGCGAGACCGCCAGATCGGTCACCGCCGGGATGCTGCACCACCATGTGGGGATGACCGCCCTCCTCGCCCCCACCGTCAACGCATACAAGCGGCTCCAGCCGGGCTCCCTCTGCGGATACTGGGCCAACTGGGGCTACGACCATCGCGGGGTGACGGTGAGAGTTCCCCCGGCGCGGGGGCAAGGCACTCGTCTCGAGCACCGGGTGGGGGACGGTTCGGTGACCCCGCACCAGGGAATCGCGGCGATCCTGACTGCATCACTGCTGGGCTACGAGAAGGGTTACGAGCTGCCTCCGGTGGAGACTCTCGACTGCATCGAACAGGCTTCGACCGATGTCGTGACCCCGCCATCTCTCTCGGACGCCCTCGACGCCCTCGAAGCCGACACCGACCTCGTCGAGGCCTTCGGGCCCGCTTACGTCGACGGTTTCGTGACCGTCAAGCGGGCCGAGTGGGACCGTTACCAGAAGTGGACCACCGACTGGGAGATGGACGAGTACCTCCCCTTCCTGTGATGGGCTCCTTCCTCTTCCCCCAAACTCCCAGCGGCCGCTCCTCGCTGATCCCGACACCCCCATGGCACTACTCGGGGGAGATGATCACGGTCGAATACCGCACCGATCCCGGAAACGTCGAGCAGTTCCTCCCCGAAGGGGCGACCCTGGCTACCGAAGATCCCGGTGCAGTGGCTCTCATCTGGGCCGACTGGCAGAGCTGTGGCGACGACTTCTCCGAAATCCTCGACCCCGTGCTCGCCCAGTACAAGGAGTGCTTCGCCGTCATCCGCTGCGAGTGGGAGGACGAGACCTGGAGCAGGTGTCCGTTCATATGGGTGGACAAGGACTTCGCCATGGTCCGCGGCTACCACCAGGGTTATCCGAAGAAGCTGGGTGACATCTGGATGACGAGACCGGTCATTGTCGGCAAGGCAGGCCCGAGGCTCGAGGCAGGGGGACGCTTCGGAGCCACCGTCAGCCGGGCCGGGCGTCGCATCGCCCATGCCCGCATCGAGCTCACCTCCCCGACCGAAAGTCCCGGGTTCGTCAACGCTCACCCCATGCTCCACAACCGCTACTGGCCCTCCATCGAGTCGGACGGGTCGGCATCCATGGATGAACTGGTAACAATGCGAGGCTACGACGGTGAAATAGCCGACGTATGGGAGGCCACGGCGGAGCTCGAGGTGTTCGAAGCCCCCAACGACGAGCTCTCACTTCTCGTGCCTGAAGAGATCATCGGAGGCTTCTACCACCGGGTCGCCGCCTCCTGGAGGAGTGGCACGACGCTGAGGTCGGATTGAGCCCGGAAGCCATCGTCCTCCTGGGCGCGGTGGCGGTATTGGCGGTCACGGCGGTGTCGGGACGGCTCGACCGGGCATGGCTCACCGAGCCCCTGGTAATCACCGTGGTCGGGGTTGGCGCTGGGATCTGGGTTGTCGGACCGGTGGACATGGAGAGCCCGCTCATCCTGATGCTGTTCGAACTGACCCTCGCCCTGGTCCTCTTCAGTGACGCCTCGCGCATCGATATATCCCGGCTACGCCGCGGCTACTCGTGGCCACTACGGATGCTCGCGCTCGGCCTTCCGGTCAGCATCCTCGTGGGGACGGTGCTCTTCGGTTGGATCCTCGGTGTCTCCCTGGGTGTCGCTCTGTTGTTGGGAGTAATCCTTGCGCCCACCGACGCCGCTCTGGCGGAACCGGTACTCGTCTCCGATGTGGTGCCAAACCGGATCCGCCAGGCCCTCAACATCGAGTCGGGATTGAACGACGGCCTCGTCGTACCGGTCCTGCTCATCACCATCGGCATCATCGATGCGGGGGAAGGCTCCGGTGTAGGGGGAGGGACGAGGTTGATCATCTCCCAGATCGGTTTCGGCATCCTCGGTGGTGTCGTCGTCGGCTGGTTGGGTGCCCGGCTGATCGCCAGGGGGACCGAATCGGGTTGGATGAACCCCCTGCACCAGAGGATCGCCGCGGTGGTGCTCGCTCTCGGCTGTTTCGCCGGTGTCCAGCTGATAGGAGGTTCGGGCTTCGTCGCCACCTTCATCGCCGGTGGGCTGGTGAGCCACCTGATCCAGACCCGATGCGAGTACCTCTACGAGTTCGTGGAGGAGGAGGGCCACACGCTCGTAATGGTGGCGTTGCTGATCTTCGGTGCGGGCCCGGCCGCTGGTCTGTTGCAGCGCGGAGTGCCCGTGGGGGCGATGGTGGTTGCGTTCCTCGCCCTGATGGTGGTACGCCCGCTGGCCATCGGGATCTCATTGATAGGGCAGGGCCTTAACACGCGCACGGTGGCTTTTCTCGGTTGGTTCGGTCCGCGCGGTCTCGCCACGATCGTTTTCCTGCTCGTGGCGGCGCGCCAGTTGGATTCGCTTGACCAGATCGTCATCGACACCGTGACTCTGACCGTGCTGACCTCGATTGTCGTCCACGGTGTCAGTGCCTACCCGATGTCACGCTGGCTGGCCGGGATGCCCCTCACCGAGGACATGCCTGAGATGGGCGAGGTCTTCCCCCATCCGATGCGTCGCTAGTCCACCGTTCCCTGGCTGATCTGGAGAGTCTTGAGGTCGCTGTGGAAGTCGAGGGCGTAGTCGCCTCCCTCCCGGCCGATGCCCGAGATCCGGCAGCCACCGAACGGTGCGGTCAGGTCCCTGACGAGGAACGTGTTGACCCAGACAGTTCCCGCCCTGATCGCCGATCCCACCCGGCGCGCCCGCTCCTCGGATCCGGTGTAGACGATCCCCGACAGGCCGTAGTCGGTCGAGTTGGCCAGGGCGACGGCCTCCTGTTCGTCGGAGAAGGTTTGGAAGGTGAGAACCGGCCCGAATACCTCCCGCTGGACCACCTCGGAGTAGTTGTCTTTGGGAGCGATGAGGGTGGGCTCGTACCAGAGACCGTCCTCTTTCCAGCGTTCGCCACCCCGGAGAATCTCGTCGCCGTGGTCCCGGGCTCGCTCGACGAATCCTCCGACGCGGGCCAAGTGGTCGGGATGGATCATCGGCGAGATCGTGGTGGTCGGGTTGCGGCTGTCCCCGAGGACGTGCTGGTCGGTGTAGGCGTGGAACAGCTCGAGAAACTCCGACTTCACGGATTCCTCGACCAGCAGGCGGGTTCCGGCGAGACAGACCTGGCCCGAGTCGTCGTACTGGCCGGCGGCCTTGCTCGCAGCTGCATCCAGGTCGGCGTCGGAGAAGACGACGAATGGGCCCTTTCCTCCCAACTCGGCGGTGAAAGGGACGATGTTCTTGGCGGCGGCGACACCGATGTGACGGGCGGTCTCCGGTGAGCCGGTGAATGAGATGCGGCGCACCCTCCGGTCCCCGACCAGGGCGGCACCGACCTCGTCGCCGATTCCCTGCACTACGTTGAGCACACCCGGGGGAAGCCCAGCCTCGTGTGCCAGGTCGGCGAGGATCGAGGCCGAAAGCGGGGCCCATTCGGCAGGCTTGAGTATCACCGGGTTGCCGGCGGCGAGTGCGGGGGCGATCTTCCAGGTGGACAGCAGCCAGGGAGCATTCCAGGGCGTGATTATCACCGCGGGGCCGGCGGGCATCCGCTGGACGACGTTGTCGGTGCCTTTCGACGACCAGCTGCGTCCTTCGTACCCGGCGGCGAGGTCGGCGTAGTTGCGGAAGTTCTCCGCACCCCGATGGATGACCCGGGCCTGGAGGCTTTCGAGCAGCATTGCCATGTCGGCACACTCGACGGTGGCGAGGTCGTCGACGTTCGCATCGATGAGATCGGCAAGCCGGTGCAGATGCTCAGCCCGCTGCCCCGGTGTCAGCGCCGACCAGCCAGGGAAGGCGTCGACCGCGGCTGATACCGCCCGGTCTGCGCTCAGGGCCTTGCCGCGTGCCACATCGGCCAGCTTCCAATCCCAGTCAAGGGGAGAGCGGACCTCAAAGGTCTGTTCCGAGCCGACGCGGGTGCCCCCTATGTAGTGGTCGGGGGAGACGGCCACGTCGGAGACTTCTGCTCTCTGTGAAGGCATGGCAAAGAGGATAAGGTGAACGCTATGGGTGAGATCATCGGCGTGGGCTTGATCAGCCACGCACCAACCATCATGTTCGACGAAGCGTCTCGTCGAGAGCTGAACGACGGCAAGGAGATAAGTCTCGTGCCGGGCCTGGTCCGACTTCGCAACGACGTGTTCGACCGGCTCCGGCCCGACACGATCGTGATCATCGACTCCCATTGGGAGAGCACGGTCGAGCACATCCTCTCGGCACACGAGCATCGCCGTGGCCACATGACCTCCTCCGAGCTGCCTCGTGGCATGTCAGCCATTCCCTACGACTATGACGGTGACCCGGAGCTGGCGATGCTGGCCGCCAAGATCGGAGACGAGATGGGGACACCGACCCACGCCTCCCAGGACGATTACCTGCCCGTCTACTACGCAACGGTGAACCTGGTGCACTACCTGCACAAGGACGAGCGGGTGGTCTCGGTCTCAGTGGTGCAGACCGGGGAGCCCGACGACTTCCTCACCATGGGTCGTGCCATCGGGGAGGCGGTGAGGCAGCTGGACCGGAGGGTCGTTGTCCTGGCGTCCGGCGGCCTCAGTCACACCTTCTGGCCGTTGTCGGAGATCCCCAGGCATGAGGCATCCGATCCGGTTCACATCATCACACCCGAGGCAAGGGCTGCCGACGAGCAGCGTCTCGAATGGATGCAGGCGGGTGACCACCGACGGATCGTCGAGACCATGGACGATTACATGCCCCACAACCCCGAAGGTGGTTTCGGGCACTACCTCATGATGCTTGGTTCCGTGGGCGGGCCGGATTGCATCGCGCCCGGAGAGATGTTCAGTGATTACGAAAACGCCACAGGCACGGGACAGGTGCATGTCTGGTTCGAGAAGCCGGATCGGGGCTGGACTGTCTGAACATCCGTCGCCTCCATACCGGGCGGAGGGTGGTCGCCGTGCGAAAATCGAATGGTGGTTGCCTTGACGTCACCGAGTGAAGCCCGCGACGCCCTGACCCGGCTCGCAGAAGCGCTGGAAGCACTCGAGCTCGGTCCCGACGCGACCGGGTGGTCGGCCGAGCGCGACCAATTGGCCCGGATGATCCGCACCTATCTGATCCCCCGGACCGAACGGCCCTCGCCGCCGACGACCGTGGTCCTCGCCGGCCCGACCGGATCGGGGAAGTCGATGTTGCTGAACTCGTTAGTGGGTCGGGATGTGTCCCGCACCGGAGCGCTCCGCCCGACCACGCAGCGGCCCCTGGTCGTTGCCCCACCCGGGCAGATGGACGACGACGCGAATGTCGGGGGAGTCTCCTGCGAGGTCGTGTTCGACGATGCATCCGGTTTCGATTCGGTGGCTCTCATCGACTCTCCGGACATCGACTCCACGTCTACGGAGCACCGGGCCATCGCCGAGACGCTCATCGACAACGCCGATGTTGTCGTGTTCGTCTCTTCGGCCCTCCGCTACGCCGACGATGTTCCCTGGCAGGTGCTGCGTCGGGCAGTGTCGCGTGGCGCTCCGGTGATCTATGTCCTCAACAGGGTTGGCTCTCCGTCGGCCGGAGCCATCGTGGACTTCAGATCGAAGCTTGCCGCGGCCGGGCTCGACGACGACATCGTGACTGTTCCGGAACATCATCTGGCCGGCGATGCTCACCAGATCCCCGAGCTCTCGGTGCGGTCATTGCGGCGAAGGCTGGATGGGGAGCTGGCCGATCGAGACCAATTCGCGGCGCGGGTCTTCGCGCGAGTCTTGCGAACCACCGTCGAGCGGGTTTCGGCTCTGCTTCGGGAGATGAGCGATCTGGCAGAGGAATTGGAGACTCTCTCAGAGGAGCTGTCCTCCGATCTTCCGGCCCGGGCGGTCGCCCTGGATCTTGGCGGCATCCACGAGGGCCTCTATGAGGATCCGCCATCGGAACCGTCACCCCGGGCGGTACGGCAATGGAAGAGAAGGTCCCGCCGTGTCGACCGGGAGCAAATGGCGGGTATCGAGACACGCCTGATCGACCAGCTCCTTTCCGTCGTCCACTCCGACCTGCGGCGATGGCTGGCAGAGCAGCGTCCCCTCCTTCTCTCCCGCAGCGTCGACCCCGCCGGGATCGTCCCTGAAGTCGTCTCCCTGGCGCGTTCGACCCTGGAGGGTTGGGTCGAGTTCGTCACCCGGATTGCCGAAGACCATGACGAGCGTCACGTCGCACTCGGTGAAAGGATTCTCCTCGATGCCGCGTTGAGCGGGAAGGATTCGCCCGCGGCTCGGATTCTTTTCGGCCACGAGGCGTCCGTGCTCATCGAGCGCGCCGGGAGGGAGCTCCAGGGGAGGCTGGAGGTCATTTACGACCAGACCGGCGACCTGGTGTTCCAGGCTATGAGGCAGCGGTTCGGCGCTCTCGATGTCGAGGAGTTGGGGGATGCGGTCGGTGCGGTGAGTACGACTATCGCACCCTCCTATGCGTGACCGGCTGATCGGTCTGCTGGAAAAGGCGGATCTGGCTCTGGGTTCCGCGGCAGGGGTCATCGAAACCCAAACGCTCGAACCCTTGATCGAGTCTGTGAAAGCGGTGCGCACCCGGCTCTCCTACCCCGAGGATGTACTCGTTGCCGCCCTGGCTGGAGGCACCGGCTCGGGTAAATCGTCACTGTTCAACGCTTTGTGTGAAGCCGAGCTGGTTGATGTGGGAGGTGTCCGGCCCACCACCTCCCGACCGGCCGCAGCGGTACCCGTGGCCGCGGGAGCAGCTATGGACGGCTACCTGGACCGTTTGGGGGTGGAGGAGCGTCACACCCATCTCGGAGCCAGGATCTGTCTGCTTGATCTGCCGGACACCGACAGTGTCGAAGTGGAGCATCGCCACCAGGTTGCTTCGCTCCTTCCGCTGGTGGACATCGTGGTATGGGTGACGGACCCGGAGAAATACCGCGATGCCCGCCTGCATGACGAGTTCCTGAAGCCTCTCTCCGACTACGAGGACCAGTTTCTCTTCGTCCTCAACCAGGTCGATCGTCTCACCGGGGATGAAACGGACGACGTACGCGACGACCTCATCACTGCCCTGGCCGAAGATGGCTTCACTGCGAGCCGGGTCATCACCACGTCCGCGGCGCCACCGAGCGGGCCGCCGGTGGGTCTGGAAGACCTGGCTGCCGCTCTTGAGCAGAAGGGAGCGGATCGGGGCACTCTCTACGGGAAGCTCTTGACCGACCTGGCCGCCACGTGCCGGGCCCTCGAGGATAAGGCTGGCGCGGGTCATGACTTCGACCGGCGCGCTGCCGACACCGTCGATCGGGCCGCAGCCGAGCTCGCCGGCGGCAAGCCAACGGAGGCCATCGAGGTTCTCACCGACTTCCTGGAAGCATTGGCGGCCGAAGCGGGCGGAGAGACCGCCGGAAAGCTCACCGGCATTGCGGCCGACGTCCCCGACCACGTCAGGAGGATCGAAGGTCAGCTCGGTAGCGAGCCCGTACCGGCGGGCTGGCTGCGCCGGCTCTTCAGCCGTGAGGGTCGGCGTGCCGACACCGCCCGCGTCGACAGGGCGCGCGCCCTGCTCGACGAGGCCGTCATCCGCCCGGCCCGCACGGTGCTGGCGAAGAGAGCCTTGTCGGTGGCGTCCATCGCCGAACTGGCGGTCGAGGTGGAGAGTCTCCGTCCCGCTAGGGAGCGCCCCGAATGATTAAGAGACTTTCGGGAGCCCAATCAATGGTCCCTCCGTCCACCAGCCCCAGGCTCTCACCGTCGGCCTGAGCGGGCACCGGGGGGTCGGCCTCGAAGGAGAGCGTCTCGCGGTCCGGCCAGAGTTCGAAGCCCGGGATCGAACCGAGGTCGCGGTGCATGAGCGCGCTGAAGAAGATGGTGGGTATCCGGCGTCGCTTGAGACGCTCCAGGATCAACACCGACATCGGGTCGGGCTCTTCTCCATCGATGCTCAGGGCGATCTTGCCGAAGTAGGTGTAGATCTCACGGAACTGGATCAACGCCGTGGTCCCTGTCATCTCCTGCCCTTCTGAGATGAACCTGACGTGGGGCTTCACCGAGGCATAGGTCCGGAATCCCACGCCAAGGGCCGAGCGGGCGTAGTGGAGTGACCCGAACCGATACTTCCGATAGGGGTCCTGGTCGGCGACCTGAACCACTTCCGCGTCGAGGCCCAGACCACAGGCGAAGACCGCGTTATGTACCGTCTGGGTGTCTCCCCGGTCCAGGCTCAGACGGACGGTTCCTGTCCGTACCGGCTCCGGTCTCCTGGCGATGAGCCGGGCCGCCTTGGTGGGCTTCGACGGGATCCCGAACAGACGGGCGACCACGTTGGTGGTGCCGGTGGGGACGATCCCGAGGGCCGTGTCGGTGCCGACGAGACCCTGGGACACGTGATGAACCATTCCATCGCCGCCCATCGCCACGACAGTCGATGCTCCCTCGTCGACGGCCTGGACCGTGGCCGCGGTGACTTCCGCCGTCGATGCCGGCCACAGTGCATCGACCTCGTGCGACGCCGTCAGCGTGGCCATCACATCCCGATGAGATCCGCCGGTGAATTGGGAGGCGACAGGATTGGCGATGACGACGATTCGGTCCATTGGTGTTCGAAGCTACAGAACTAACGTTCGTACCCGATGTCAGAGCTCGTAGAACAGTCAGGCGACGAGGTCTCCTCGGACGCCCTTTACACCGTCGTCGCCGGGGAAGGAGACGGTTTCCTGCTAGGTCTTGCGGCAGGGGATACCGCAGGAGGGGCGTGGGAGCTCGGGTATTCGGCCATTACCGAGCAGGCGACAGTGATCGCATACGACCTGATCGCCAACCGTGACATGGATTCTGACCGTTTGGTCACCTCGCTTCTAGAGCTTGATGGCCTACACGAGGAGGATGCGGTGTATCGAGCGGAGAGCCCGGAGTTTCGCATGTGGCTCGACCGCGCCCGTGCCGGGTCCCCGGTGCCAGGAGCTGAGCCTTCCCTCGACGCGGCGGCACGCGCCACCGTTTTGGGAGTCGCCTACCGGCGCGAGCCTGAAAGGCTGGTGACCGAGTCCATCGAGCTTGGCCGGCTCTTCCACAGCGACGCAGCAACCGTCGCCGCCGGTGTCCTCGCCGGGGCGGCCGTCGCCGCCTCGTGCTTTGCCCAGTCGGGTCTCGACCTCGTTGCAGGAGTGCGGGAGAGTCTCGAGACCGGTCTCGAAGCCATGGCGACTGGTCTCGAAGGCGGGAACCGGCTTCAGGCTATCCCGGGCCAGATCGATGCCCTCTTGCCGGCTGTCGGGCTGACCAGCGGTGACGAGGCGCTGGATGCGGTCGGCGGTGACACAGAAGATCCGATATCGATGTTTCTCGCTGGATTGCTGCTGGCGGCGCCGGTCGCCCCGAGACATCACGTGGCAATCTCGGAGGCGGCCCGCATCGGGGGAAGTATTCTCGGCGCCGTCGTGGGCGCCATCGTCGGTGCCCGGGTGGGAATCCGGGCCTGGCCTTGGGCCTTTGCCAACGACACCTGGTTTGCCGAGATCGGCCGTCGCCTCGTCCGCGGCCCCGACGAGGTGCGGGACTTACCCATCCCCTATGCGGTGGAGCAGCACCTCATGTCGGGCGGACGCCCCGGTTTTCACTGATATTTTGAGGGGGGACGACCCCCCTCCGGCCCTTCGGGCCTACCCCCCGCCGGTCTTGCGGTTCTCGGTGGTTGAGGCCTGGGGTCGACCCCCGTTTGTGTGGGGTGTCCCCGGTTCGGGGTTCGCCTGTTGGCTGGGGGGACGACCCCCCTCCGGCCCTTCGGGCCTACCCCCCGCC
>JBKHKD010000064.1:0-3659 GCA_046537785.1 Actinomycetota bacterium | reverse complement strand
CCAGGGCTAGCACAAACAGCAGCATGACGGTTCTGATTCGCATCGAGCGTCCCCTCGTCGATTGCTGATGAAGGTATCGGCTGACACCGACAGGAAATTGAACGACTCCCGGATGAGCAGCCCGGATTTTGTGTGGATGAACCGGGTCAAATAGCTGCTTTCCAGGCCAACGAGTTGGCTCTGCACATCAGTGCCGCGACTGGCGTCGGCTCTGGCTCTCCCACCCTCTTTCTGGACAACCGATCCGCCCACCTCATAGAGGCAGAGGCCACAACTGACAGAAGAAGCAGACGTCATTCAGTGGGAGATGTCCTCTTGGGTTCAGTGTCGAGCCGACGGCGAGAGTCGGAGTCATGGGAGAAGCGGGCAGGTGAGAAAGTGCTGCGCTCGGTGCTCGACTCCGATCCGATGCCGATCACCGAGGTGAGGGGTGCCAGGGCGGTGTATTTGATCTTCTACACGGGATCGTGTCATTTATACGAACGGATCTCAGACGGGACGCTTCCGATCTATGTGGGCCAGACCGCGGATCTGTCCCGCCGGATCCAAGAGCACGTCTACAGCCTCGAACACGCCAGAGATTTGAGAGTCGACGATTTCCACGTGGTCAGCGAGAGCCTCAAAACGTTGGGAGGCGCGCTCTTAGGGGAGTCTGCTCTGGGCGACGCCCTCGCCCCGGTCTGGAACGACGCCCGGTTCTCGGGTTTCGGATCGAAACACCAGGGTCTGACCCGTGCCGAAGGTCAGGCTCCTAGCCCGTGGGATCGGCTCCACCCGGGCCGCCGCTGGAACACAGCGTCGCTCTCCAGGAGCCTGCGACGAGAACTGAAAACCCATCTCGGTTCGCTTCCGTCGCCATCTCATCGATGGCCGGCGTCCTCTCACTGGAGGCCTGACGCTGCTTAGCTCGACGCAGCAGAGGCCTTACCCGTGGTGTTACAAGAGGAGAGCCCCGGATAACCCGGGGCTCTCAGAGATGATTCAGTTTCACTGGGGCGGCTCGCAACCGCCCTTGTTTCTAATTGTCTTCGGCGTCGGCGCAGATCTCGGTGAGCACGGATTCGGATACACCGAGGGTGCGGGCGAGGTCCACGATCCTTGAGACGACGGCTCCCACCGCGTTGTAATCCACCGCAGCCTCGGTAGCGGCCTGGCCTGCAAGGGCGGCTGTCGCCTCGACCCGGGCAAGGATCCCGTCCATTCGGAGTCCTGCCGCTGTGGTGGTGGCGTCCTCTGCAGCCTTCCGAAGACCGTGGATTGACGTCTCCCTCTTCTAAGGAGCGTATCGCTTCCACCATCCGCCAGGCGCTGTCGTCCGCCTGATAGTCATGGTCGGCCGCGGCATGTGCCAGAACCGCTCCAACCAGTTCTGCGGCGAGGCCCGGCAGCCGGTCAGGGCTGAGCTTTGTGAGTCGGGTGACGGCCCGCTCTGGGTTCATTTTTCCTTACCCTTTCTGTTGGGATGGGGTACCCCTCGAACCGTCACCCCGATCACCCTCCGACAAGCCCGTTTCTTCCACTGTCTCCTGGCCTGCGGCTGAGGTCATCTGGTCGGCGACCTGTCGCATGAGGCCATGCAGCGGAGAGTCTTTGGAGCCACGTGCCGCCCGGATGTAGTCGATCAGGACGTCTGCGCTCTTGTGGAGGCTGACCTTGCGGATCTCGTGGAGTTGAGCTCCGTCGCGTGCCAGTGAAGTGATGACACCGGACCGAAGTGAATGTCCCGCATATCTAGCTGGGTCTTCGCCAATCGCCTCGACCCGACGTTTCACGATCTGTGCGACTGATTCCTCAGTCAGCGCTTCCTCAGATCGGAGTGCTCCTGTCCGGTCCACATGAACAAACACCGGGTTCTTACTTGAGGCGAGCTCGCGCTCGGAGATCCCGAGAGTCTCGGCGACATAGCTGGCCCAGGCTTCGAAGGCGGTGCGTGGGTTGAGCCGTTGATCGTCGGTCTCGCCCACCAGATAGTGGACGTGGCCCCGGCCGGTCTGGTCAGTCTTGGAGCGGGACTGGAAGACGTCGAATCCTTCGACGCCGCCGTTGGTTATGTCACACCAGCGGATGGCTGTGATGTTGGAACGACGCATCGCCGAATGCCAGCCGACGAGGAGCAGAGCCTCGTCTCTAATGTCCACGCCTGAACGTTCCGGCAGCGAACCGACGGTCGCAATCACAGCAGCTGACGGCCAGCTGCTGTGTGCGGAGGAGTCTAGTTGCATGCCATGCCGTTGATTCCAGGACCGCACCCGTTTCCCGATCGCCTGGGGACTGAGCCGCTTTTTGGAGAGTCTTCTCGAAGTAGCTGGCCCTTCGACGCGGGTGAAAACCGGCGTGTCGGGTGTCGGGTCCTGCAACTCGGCAAGCTGGGCTGCAGCCCGTACCGGGTCGGGTCCCACGTCGACTTTCGGCAGCCGGACGGTGTTGTCCGGGTCGACCTGCACCTCCACATGTCGTTCGGCAAGGGAGATGTCTGTCCAGTCGAGGCTGGCCGCCCTGGTCGGCCCGATCCCTTCGACGGCCAGCACATGGGCGAGGAAACGGTCGCGGACCGTCTCCGGGCGAGGCTGTCTGCAGGTATCCACCGCCAGAGATAGCAGGTCGACGGTCAGCGGATCCTTCTGGTTTGTCGGTGCGATTCCCGTCAGCCCCTGCAGCCCATCGAGGACCCGGACCAGCTTCGGGTCTGTGGATGGACGCTCCCAGCCACAGATCCGGTGCAGTTCGTTAAGAGCAGCCCAGGCGACATTCAGGGTCGATGCCGAGCTCTTAACCTCGTCGGTGGACTCCCCAAGTCCCATCCACCGCAGGTATGCGCCGACGACCGGAGACGTATATGGCAGTATCCGCTCTGGCGGCACCTGGCTTTCAATGCAGAACCGCAAGTACCTGACCACCGACGACTTGTAGGTCCTGTAGGTGTTTTCGGTCAGGGTCTGCCGGGCTAAGTCCTCGGCGTCTTTCATCAGTTCGACGAGCTCGGCGGGCCATTGGGCCGCTTCGAGCTCTTCGGCGTCGAAGATCACCTCCGAGGCAAACAGGCCCTCGACGAGGTTCTTCAACATTGCATGCCAGTCCTCGGGCGGGGCGGCCGCCACCTGACCGAGACTCTCAACAACAGATACGGGGTCCATTCCAACTCCTTGACAGGTCGTCGTCTTCTGGACCGCCCGGCGCTTTCTGTTGTCCGGTCTTGCGCTGGCTTTCCCGGCGGCTCGTGACAAGGGTCACAGACCGTCGGATCACGCCAGTCACCGGACCCGATGAAACCTCAGTTTGGTGAAATCAGGCTTTCACCAAACTGAGGTTTCATCCCCAGGTCAAGAAAGGCACGCCGGGGGCGATCCGATGAGGAAGGTCCGCTATAGGGCTTGGCTGTCAAGTAGCCGCAGTGGAGGGACGGTGTCTGCGGCTTCTTGACTACAGCAGACGCGCGGGAACTGTGGGATGGGTGTCAAAAGCCGATGTCCTCCAGGCTCTACTCGACCGGCTGCCGCCGGTGACCGAACCGCGCCTGAAGGAACTGCTCTCCTCCGCAGCCGTCAGCGAGGTAGCGCGGCTGACTGTCGAGACTCCGGTCGCGGCCAATACGGCAAAGTGCTACAAGGCCTTCTACGGCAAGTTCGCAAAATGGTGCATCCAAGAACGTGAGATCGCCG
>JBKHKD010000020.1:0-49398 GCA_046537785.1 Actinomycetota bacterium | reverse complement strand
CCTCGAAAACCCTCCCACGCCACTTGACAAGACATAGGAGCATCACACCTGCGGTGTCGGGGATTTCGACCCAGAAATCACCTTGTCGCGTCGCCACAGCGTGTCGCTTAATCCACGGAGGCTCGAAGAATCTCGCCCGATTTACGTGTCAAGGAGACATCCGGCAGTCGATCCGAAAGACTGCCGAAAGGGTGGGGTCGCAGCGTGGGGCCATGGCAACGGATGAGAGGCTGCTGACGGTTGCAGAGCTGGCTCGGTACCTCGGCATCCCGGTTGGAACCCTGTACCAGTGGCGATACAGGAGCGAAGGTCCTCCGGGGTTCCGGGTCGGCCGGCACGTGAGATATCGATGGAGTGATGTCGAGAAGTGGATTCGAGGGCGGTTGGATGAGGAGCAACCACGTTGAGTACGCCACCCTTCCCTGTCGAGGTGGATGGGGATATGGTCGATCCTGAAGCCAGTCGACAGGTGGCGCGCCGATGAGAGGATGGATCCAGCAACGTTCGGATCGTTCGGCTCCGTGGCGCGCCCGCTACTACGGCGCCGACGGACGGGAACGTTCCAAGAGCTTCGAGAGGAAGATCGATGCAGAGCGTTGGCTGAGCGCCCAGCTTGCGAAGCTCGACCGGGGGGAATGGGTCGACCCGGATCTCGGAAAGGTCCCATGGTCCGAATACTCGGATCAGTTGCTCGCCAGTCGCGGGCACCTCGCCGCACGCACCGTCGAAACTGATCGAGCGTGCCACGCCCGCGCTGTCCCGGTGATCGGCGACATTCCAATCTCCCGTCTCACCCCTGAGCTGCTTCGTGAATTGATCGTCAAGCTGACTGCCGACGGATATGCCGCCGAGACTGTTGCCAAGACGATGCGATGGGTCAGGCTCACCCTCAATCAGGCGGTGAACGACCGTCGGCTCCTCTCCTCGCCCGCAAAAGGGATCCGCCTACCCAATCCGCGCCGATCTGACATGCGTCTCCTAGACCCACCAGAGGTCGACCTGCTTTCCCAAGCACTCCCCGACCGCTACCAAGCTCTGCCGGTCGTGGCGGCTTACACCGGTCTTCGCTGGGGAGAGCTCGCTGGTCTGCGTATGGCTGACATAGACATGCTCCGCCGTCGCCTGACGGTTCGATCGGCACTCATCGAGGCGGCCGGAGAGGCTCCACGCCTAGGACAGCCGAAGACAGCGGCATCAGAACGAACCATCACCCTCCCGAGGATCGCCCTCGATGCGATCGCACTGCACATCAATCAGCACCCGCTCGTCGACGGACTGATGTGGACGACAGCGCGAGGTGCGTTCCTGCGTCGCGGGTCGTTCAGCAGGATCTGGCGCGAGGCGGTCGCCGAGACTGTGGGCCAGCCGTGCCGGATCCATGATCTGAGACACACCCACGCCTCCTGGTTAATCGCCGCCGGCGAGCATCCAAAGACGATTCAGACACGGTTGGGTCATTCCTCGATCCAGGTAACGATGGATCGCTACGGGCACTTGATGGAAGGCCTGGATGACCGGACCGCCGATCGTCTCGATGCTCTGGCGGCGTTCTCGGGCGGCCCAGGAGCGGCCCAAACCGACGACGAGGAAGCACAGACGTCGCCGGAAAACCCCCTGACCAGGGGGAAGAACTGGCAGTCCCGACCGGATTCGAACCGGCGTTTCCGGCTTGAAAGGCCGGCGTCCTAGGCCACTGGACGACGGGACCGGGTTCGCGTAGAGGTTACGTCGGGCTGGTGGTCAGCCCAACTTCTTCGAGCCCAATCTAGGGCCGACGTTCAATCAACCATCTCGACATCCGGGCCGGTAACGGGCATGGTGAGCACATGGCCATCTCAGAGGCAGCCAGAAGCGACCTGTACACTGGTCTGAGCCAACTACTCGGACCGGAACGGGCCGAAACTCTCATGAGTGCCATACCCCTCCACGATCTCGACCAGGTCGCCACAAAAGGCGACGTCTCGATCATGGCCTCCGAGCTGCGGTCCGAAATGGCTGACATGCGGACCGAAATGGCCGACATGCGGTCCGAACTCAAGACCGACATCGCGGACTTGAGGGCTGAGATGCATGCAGAGGTTGGTGCGTTGCGTCGCTCGATGGCCAGCTGGATGCTCACCGTCCTGGTCGCCATCGTCGGGGCGATGGTGAGTATCGGCTTCTTCACATAGCCAGTCCGCGCCTCAGCCCAACTCCTTTCGGGCACGTCCCAAACGTTCGAGAGTCCGCTCGCGCCCGAGAGCGGCGAGTGATTCGAACAGCGGCGGGCTCACCGACGATCCGGTAACCGCGACACGCAGCGGCTGGAACGTCTTCCCCGCTCCAATGCCCAGCTTCTCGGGAATGGTTCTCAATGCCGATTCGATCGTCTCGACCTCCCAGGTCTCGAGAGCAGTGAGTGCCGCGGTGCCCTCGTCGAGAACCTGGTCGACGCCCTCTTTGGTCATGACCTTGTTCCAGGACCTCTCGTCGTAGGCATCGAAGTCCTCGAAGAGGAACGTCACCTGCTCCCCCGCCTCCGGCAACAACTTGGTTCGCTCCTGGACCAACGGTGCGATCTCGCCGAAGGTCACCCACTCGTCTTCGGTGAGTTCCCGGCCGATCGCCTGCTCGACATGTGGCCGGGCCAGTTCGGTAAAGCGACCTGGTTCCATCGCCCTGATGTACTCACCGTTCATCCAGGTGAGCTTGTTGAGGTCGAATGCGGCGGGATTCTTCGACACATTCACCAGGTCGAACTTCTCGATGGCCTCCTCCCGGCTGAAGATGGTGGTCTCCCCGTCGGGCGACCACCCGAGGATCGCCAGGTAGTTGAACATGGCCTCGGGCAGAAAACCCGCCTCCCGATACTCGGTGAGAGCCGTCGCCGCGTGACGCTTCGACAGCTTCTTGCCGTCTGGGCCAACGAGCAATGGAAGGTGGGCGTACTCAGGACTCGACCCACCTAGTGCTCCGGTTAGCAACACATGTTTCGGTGTCGAGGGCAACAGATCCTCTCCACGCGCGACGTGGGTGATCTCATAGTCGATGTCGTCCACGGTGGAAGCCAGGTGATATGTGGGGTTCCCGTCACTTCGCAGAATGACGAAGTCGTCGATGTCGGTGGGAGCGAACGAGAGGTCTCCCCGGATCAGATCGTGGAACTCGACTCCGCGGTCCTGGGGCACCGAGAAACGGATGACCCCCGACGTCGCTTCCTTCTCGGGACGACGGATGTAGTGGCCCGGATGCTTGCCCTCCCTCTGGGCGCGCTGGCGCAGTTCCTCGAGTTCCTCGGAGGTCCGGTCGTCGTAGTAGGCGTGGCCCGACTCGACCAGTTCCTTGGCCAGCCCCGAGTAGCGATCAAGACGATCGGACTGGCGATAGGTGCCGTGCGGGCCGCCGACCTCCACGCCTTCGTCCCAGTCGAGACCGAGCCATCGGAACGACCCGAGGATCTCGTCCTCGAACTCCTGGGTGGAGCGCTCGAGATCGGTGTCGTCGATGCGGACAATGAATGTGCCGCCGGTGTGGCGGGCGTACAGCCAGTTGTACAACGCGGCCCGGGCGGTGCCGACGTGGAGGAAACCGGTCGGCGACGGAGCCATCCGCACTCTCACCGTCATGATGGCGCCACCACCCGGTTGGTCAGCGTGCCGATGCCGTCGACCTCGACTTCCATTATGTCGCCAGGCTCCACTTTGCCCACGCCCGAAGGGGTCCCGGTGAGGATGGCATCTCCCGGGAGAAGAGTCATGAAGGCTGTGATGTACTCAAAGATTTCGGCCACCCCGAACACCATGTCGGACGTGAACCCCGCCTGTCGGACCTCACCGTTGACCCTACAAACCACGGCGAGACGCTCCAGGGGGTCCAGTTCGGTTTCGATGGCCGGTCCCAGGGGACAGAACGTGTCGAAGCCCTTGGCCCTGGTCCACTGCCCGTCCTTTCGCTGAAGGTCCCTCGCCGTCACATCATTGGCGGCCGTGTAACCGAAGATGTACTGGGAAGCGTCCTCTGCCTTAACCTTCCGCGCCGGCTTGCTAACGATCACCGCTAGCTCCGCCTCATGGTGGACTTCGCTGGAGAGAACGGGATGCACCACATTGGCGTTGGGGCCCACCACCGACGTCGACGGCTTCATGAAGATGAGCGGCTCATCGGGGACCTCCCCGTCGAACTCCGCCGCATGTTCCTCGTAGTTCTTGCCGACACAAAGGACCTTGGTCGGAATCACCGGCGCCAGCAGGGTCACGTTTGCCCACGGGACCACGACTTCCGTCGGCTCCCAGGCCACGAAAGGCGACCCGTTGTAAACAAGGACACCCTCCGCGTCGGCGACACCGTAGGTGATGTCATCCCCGGACTTGATGCGAACGATCTTCATGGCAGGCTTTTCATCGCAGCTCGCGACGCTACAGAACTGGCAGACTCAGGCCTATTTGGAGTGGCGAAGAGCGAATCGGGCCTCGCCGGGTTTCATCATCAGAGTCTTGCGATCCACCTCAGCCACAGCGGTAGCCCCGGGACGCTGCTCGTGGGGTGAAGCATCGAGCCAGCGCTGCCGTCGCTCCAAGACCCATTGGGGCGGATCTTCGTCGTAGCCGCATAGAGCCAGAGCCACTTCGAGGTCCTCTGGTACAGGGGCGCGGCCCCACGATGCGGCCCTGGCAAGAACCAGGCCGGTGAGCACCTTGCGCAGGTCGGGGTCGTCGTCGGGGAGATCGGCGTTATTGACCAGCTTGGCTCCATACCCATGATCCGGCCCTGTTGTCCCGTAGTAGCCACCGCCGGGCATGTCATTGGGGGCGGTAGGGAGCCCGGGCTTGTCGGCGCGCCACTTCACCGCGGTGCCAGGCTGCGGCACGGGGCGGGGCGATTCGGCTCCGGTTATCTCGACGTTCGGCTGCTGGGCCACTAAACGAACTCCAACCAATGGCGATATTCGTCGAGCTTGCCCGCAGTCGCAGCGAGAAACAGTTCCTGGGCCTTCTTCGTTATCGGGCCACGCTCCCCGGAGCCCACCACCCGACCGTCGACTGAGCGTATGGGACTGACCTCCGCCGCGGTGCCGGTCAGGAAGATTTCGTCTGCGGCATACAAACTGCCCCGGGCAAGTTCCACCTCGACGACCTCGACGCCGTCGTCCTTGAGCAACTCGATCACCGAGTTGCGGGTGATCCCCTCGAGGATCCCTGAGGACACCGGCGGTGTGTAGACGACGTCCTTGCTAACGAGGAAGAGATTCATACCGCTGCCCTCGGAAACCGACCCACTCTCGTTGAGCATGATCGCCTCGTCATGGCCGGCGGCGACAGCCTCCTGTTTGGCGAGCACCGAGTTGAGATACCCGCCCGAGCCCTTGGCCGTTGGGATCAGCGCGGTATGAGAGATCCGCCGCCAGCTGGAAACGATGGTCGATATCCCCTTCTCGGCGGCATCGTCACCGAGATAGGCGCCCCACGGGAAGGCCGCCATCATCGAGTGGACCTCGTTCTTGGCCGGGTTGATCCCGATGAAACCGCCTCCGTAGAAGACCAGGGGGCGTATGTAGGCCGATTCGAGACCGGTGTAGCGCAGCAGCTCGAGACATGCCTCGTCCCACTGGTCAACGCTCCACTTCATCGGGATGGCGTATGCCCGCGCCGAGACATCGAGACGCTCCATGTGGTCGTGGAGCCTGAATACGGCAGTCCCCTCCGGAGTGTTGTACGCCCTGATCCCCTCGAATACGCCGGTGCCGTAATGAAGTGCGTGAGAGAGGAAATGGACATTGGCTTCGTCCCACGGGACGAACTCGCCGTCGCTCCAGATGTGTGATGCCGTTTCCATGGCGCAAGGCTATACGCCAAGTCGTCTAGATGAAACCCGACCGGCGACTCCCACGGTCCTATTGTCGAGCGCATGCATCGGCTAGTGGCCTCCTGGTTCGGCGCCGGCCTCATCCTCGGTCGGGTCAGGGGAAGCCACATCGGGTCGGGGACGGTTGGGGCTCTCTTCGCCTTTCCCATCGCCCTGCTCGTCGGTGAGTGGATCGGCTGGCAGGGTCAGCTGGCGGCAGCCGTCATCGTGACGCTGGCGAGTCTCTGGTCTGCTCGCCCCTTCGTCGGACCCGAGGGCGACGCCGGCTGGATCGTGGTAGACGAAGCCGCCGGAGCCTTCATCGCGGTCATCGGTCTCGGTCCCTGGCCCGGGGCCGTGGTGGCGTGGGTCGTCTTCAGGGCAGCCGACATCTTCAAGAACTTCGCCCCGGGTGTGGCCCGGATCGATCGCATGCCGGGAGCTGTGGGGGTGACGTTCGACGACACCCTCGCCGGTCTCTACGGACTGGCGGTCGGCCACGTGGTCCAGGCTTTGGTTTAGATTCAACCCATGGATTGGCAGATTTCAACGGTCATTATCGGTGTCGACGGGTCGGAAGGGAGCTGGCGTGCCGCCGAGCACGGCGTAGCCATAGCCCGTCATTGGGGGGCAAAGGTCAAACTGGTCACGGTGGTACGCACCCCCGAGGGCTGGTGGGGAATCGGCGGGGCGCCGCCCAGCCCGGAATCACTCTCCGACGCCCTTGTGGAGGGGCAGCAGAAGATTCTCAGGGAATACGAAGAAGCCCTCGACCTCGAAGGCGTCGACTACGAAATGGTCGAAGAACTCGGGGATCCGGTAACCCGACTACTGGCCGTGTGTGAGAAAAGCGATGCCGACATGATGGTCATCGGGCGCCGTGGCGCCGGTCTCGCCGAGCGGGTCATACTCGGCTCCACCGCCGATCGACTCACCCACCTCGCCACCTGTCCGGTCCTGGTCATCCCCTAGATTCTCCCGCTCGTTCTCAGGGCCAGAGACGTCGCTAAGCAACGTCTGGAACCTGGGTTCGGAGACACCGGACCTACGCTCGCCCCGTGCCCACGGTTGCCGTGATCCCTGTGAAGTCGTTTGCTCTCGGCAAGCAGCGACTCGCCGGCGCGCTCGACCCGGAACGCCGAGCCGCTCTTGCCCGCGGGCTTGCCGACCATGTGGCCACGACCGTTTCCGATGCCGGGGTGATGCCCTTGATCGTCACTGCCGACGCCCAAGTTGCCGAATGGGCCACCCGGGCCGGATTTCCGAGTGTGGCCGACCCCGGGGTCGGGATAGACGCAGCGGCCTCGGCGGGTGTGGCTTGGGCCGACCAGACGCACAGCGAATGGCTCGTTCTCCACGCCGACCTGCCTCTCATCGACACCGGTGACATCACCGCCCTGTCACGGATGCTGAAAGACGGCCCGGTGATAGCACCCTCGTCCGACGGCGGAACGTCGGCGATCGGAACCCGGGGTCCTCGTGACTTCTCGTTTGGACCGGCGAGCTTCCACAGACACCTGAAGATGCTCCCGGAGTCCAGCGTTGTCGCGAGACCGGGACTGCTCCTCGATGTCGACTCGGAGTTGGACCTGCAAGCAGCCGTTTCTGCCCCCCAGGGAGGCTGGATTCGCGATCTGGTCGGCGGATGGGAGCCGGGCGCTGACGGTCAGAACCTATATTGAGGGACGTGACGAAGACAGTTGTGATCACTGGAGGAACCGGAGGCTTGGGCACTGCCCTGGCCCGGCGTCTCATCGCGAAGGACTATCGACTCGCCGTGACCTATCTACTTCCCGACGAGGCGCAGTCCTTCGAGACCGAGTTCGAAGTCGACGAGGAACGGGTGATGCTCACTCGAGTCGATTGCACCAACGCCGAGGCGGTCAACAGCTATATCAAGGAGGTGGCAGACCGCTGGGGCGAAATCCATGGCCTGTGCTCCCTGGTTGGCGGCTGGGCGGGTGGCCGTGATGTCGAGGACACCGACGACGTGCGCTTCGAGCGGATGCTCGACCTGAACTTGCGGTCTGCCTTCTATGCGGTGCGCGCCACGGTCCCGCATCTCAAAGAGGCGGGATGGGGACGGATCCTCCTGGTCGGAAGCCGCGCCGCCGTCGACAACTTCGAAGCCCAGGCTGCCTTCAACATCGCCAAGGCAGGTGTCGCCTCCCTGGGCCAGAGCGTGGCCACCGAACTCGACGGGACCGGGGTCACCGCCAATGTGTTGATGCCCTCGGTGATCGACACCCCGGCAACCCGGCGCTCCCTCCCGTACGCCGACTACGTCGACTGGCCAACGCCCGACGAGATCGCGGCCGTGGCCGAGTTCATCCTCAGCGAGAAGTCAGGCGTGATGAACGGAGCGCTGATCCCTGTCTACGGACGGGCGTAGAACTCGACCCATTCCCCGTGGGGGTGGCCCTCTCCAAGCACGGTCTCCCCTGACCCCGTGTCGATGCCGATGGTGTGCCACGCATCCTCGGAACGCATGTGCTCGAAGAAGACCCTGGCCACAGGTCTCCTTTCCCGGGCATGGGCCAATATCCGGGCGAACTGACCTCTCTCCTCCGGGGTGAATTGGTTGAGGGTGAACGAGTTCGTCACCATCGCGGGTTCCCCTGCTGGTAGCCCATCCAACACCGGGCCAAGCGTGTCGAGCGCCGACCCGGTGACCATGTCGACGGGGACTTCGGAGGCCATCTCCAGTGCCGTCTGGAGACGTTGTCTTCTCTCTCCGTGTTCCGGCCATACCAAAGCTTCGAGCCAGAGACGGCCGTCGGGATCGGCGGGGTCGATCGGGTTGAGGTCGAGCCCGGTACGGCTCATCACCTCGATGTCCGCTGGCACTGGCGCCTTTCCCCGAGACTCCGTCTCGAGATAGACCGCTGAATCCACACCCCATTCCACTCCATCCCAGCGGTATCGATAGCGGTCCACGTGGAGATTGAGACCTGCACTCGCACCGACATCGATCAGGTGGAAATGGGAGAACCCCGTCGCCCAAATAGCGGGAAGGAGGGCGACACAGCGACGGCACTCGTTGGTCTGGGTGAACCTCGTGCGGCCCAACTCGACGATCGTCTCCTCCCGAGCCGTCACGAACTCCCGGAACGGCCCACCGACGTGTTCGGGGGAGAGGGGATCGTCGACGAGCGACGGATAGAAACGCGCCAGATCGGAATCTCCGCCTTTCATCAGCAGATAGTGGACCGCGGCGAAGAACACGTTTGGTGGCGGTCGGTTCTCGATTCGAGAAACGATCCGAAGCATCTCGGGCGAACGTGCGACGACCTCGCATAGCTCGGCATACAGGGGTGACCCGTGGGCATGGCGCGCCCAGTCCCGCATGTATTCCGCCGTGACCGGCGGAACCTTCAAAGGGTGTCCCTCCGGTAGGCGGTGGCCAGAGCGTCGGCATACTCGTTCCACCGGTAGCCGCTGTGCGCCTTGATCCAGCGGATGTTGGCGTTGGGCTTCGCCTTGACGAGTTCGTAGGCCTCCTTCACCAGCTCCAGGTTGGCAATTGGCCCGGTCGACTTCTTCTGCCACCCTTTGGCCCGCCAACCTTCGGCCCACTTGGTGAGGATGTTCACGATCAGTTGCGAGTCGGTGTAGACGTCGGTGGGCGTATCCGGGGGGATCATGCGAAGACCGGCGATCATCGCCTTCAGTTCCATCCTGTTGTTGGTGGTGTGAGGCTCATGGCCGTAGTCCTGGGCGACCACCTGACCGTCGACGACGAGCACCGCACCCCAACCTCCCGGGCCCGGGTTGCCTTCGGAGGAACCATCGGTGAAGACCCCTGTCTGCGGCCCGTCGTGGAAGGTGGCGAGGACCTCGGCCAGGGTCATGTCCCGGTTTTTCGTCGCGCTGGAGGCTTTCTTTCCCGATCCGCCACTGCCCTCTATCCCGGAGGATTGGTTGCGGCATTCGAGACATTGCTTTGGAGTCCAGCCCGGATAACGGTCGAGGATGTGCTGGGGCAGGTCGAACTCCTTGCCGCAGGTCTGGCAGGTGAACAACGGCTAACCGATTTTCTCGAAGACAGATGCGAATTGCGGTGTCTTGAAGAGACTGAACTCGGTCGCCGTCTCCCTCAAGCCGAGCGGCTCGAAGAGCTCCCTCAGACGGGCGGGCCAGAGCCGGTGACAGTGCACCTCCCGCGCCTTGAACGGAGTGCCGTGCAGGATGATCGAAGTCGGGATCGCGTAGAGACCCTGGATCGGCTCCGCCGGGTAGATGTAGACCGCGGTCCCTCCCTTCCTGAGGACCCGGGCCATCTCGGCGAGGGCTTCCTCCAGCGGAGGTATGTGCTCGATCGCGTGTACCGACAGGATGATGTCGAACGTCTCGTCCTCGAAGTCGAGCTCCTGGGCATACATGTGCCGGACCAGATCGGAGCCGGCCAGCTCGATGGCCCTTGGGTTGGCATCGACACCGACGACGTCCACACCTCTGTCCGCCAGGGTGAGGGTGAGATGACCCTGGCCGCAGCCGACCTCGAGGACCCGGTCGTCATCAGAGATTGCCACCAGCCGATCGATTCTCCGCAGATGGGACGGATCCCAGCGATTCACCAATGCGTATCGACGTGAGTCGTAGGTGTTCAAGGTATCTCCGAGACTATTGGAGCGACTCGAGGTGGGCAGCAACCGAGTAGTCGAGTATCTCGGGTCCGCGCTCGGTTATGGCGATATGGGATATGGACGCGTTGGAAGGCGTGAACAACGACTCGCTGTGGCTGTCGTCGGTGTCGGTGAGTGAGGAAACGTAGGAGCGGATGGCGCCACCGTGAGCGACGACGACGGTCAGCCCTTCTTTGGCGTGCTCCAGCTTCGAGATCGCAGAAGAGAACCGCATCGTCAGGTCTGCCCACGTCTCTCCGGTGCCGCCTCTGGGGAGATCCACCCCGTGGCGGTAGATCTTCTCCATGTCGTCAGAAAACTTCTCGGCTATCTCGTCGGTGGTCATCCCCTCCCACTCTCCCATATGGATCTCCCTGAAGTCGTCCACCGGGATGATCCCGTTGAGCGCAACCCGCTCGGCGGTCGAGGAAGCCCGTTTTAGTGGGGATGAGTAGACGGTGGGATGGCGTCCGTACCAGTCGCCAAGTGCCTCTGCCTGGCGATGGCCCATCTCGTCGAGGTCCCAGTCGCCATGACCCTGCCAGCGCTTCTCGACGTTGGCTCGGGTCTGACCGTGGCGGATGAGGCTGACGACCTTGTCACCCCTGGTCAGATGCTCGTCGACGACTGATGACCGCGGGCCGAGATGCCCGGTGTCGTTGAACGTGGCCAGACGGGGTCTGCCGAATTGCTGGACGATTCGGGTTATGCCGGTGTTGGCAGTGAAGGCCCTGACCCGACGGCCGCCCCCGGCCAGATGCCGGTGGAGGACCGCCTGCATGAATCCCCCGTGGGTGACGACGGCGACCCGCTCATTGTCGGACATCCGGTCGAAGAGACGATCCACGGCTCCGATGGCCCGCTTCCCCACCTCGTTTATAGTCTCCCCGGTGCCTCCCATGGGGAGCTCCCGAGTGGAGATCGCTTCACGGAGCTCGTCTCCGTGTCGCTCCTGGACATCGCGGTATTCCATGCCCTCCCAGCTGCCCAGGTCGATCTCGACGAAGTCCTCGTCGATCTCGACCTCGTCGGCGAACGCCGCGGCAGTGCGACGGGCGCGCCGGAGCGGCGAGGAGACGACAGCGTCGAAGTCCCAGCTCTGGAGACGACGCCCGAGGGCCTCGAGACTTGCCTCGCCGTCCTCAGAGAGGGGACCGTCGGTACGCCCGTTCCAGATGCCGTCGCGGTTCGCCTGCGACTCGGCGTGGCGGATGAAGACGATCTCCTTGCGGGTGTCCTTGACTGGGAAAGGCTGACCTGACATTCCCTATCGAGGATACGAGGGGACAAGATGGTGGGCGAAAACGCCCGGTCTCCACTCGGTGATGAGTTTCCTTCCGTTCCCTGGAAAGAAGCTCCTCACGGAAGCAAGCTCAGCCGATGAATGCCGAGGCGAAGATCAGCGAGACGATGGTCATCACCTTGATGACGATGTTCATCGCCGGCCCGGAGGTGTCCTTGAAGGGATCGCCCACGGTGTCACCGATGACGGCCGCCTTGTGGGAATCACTGCCCTTGCCGCCAAACGCGCCGGTCTCGATGAACTTCTTGGCGTTGTCCCAGGCGCCGCCGGCGTTGGCCATGAAGATGGCCAAGAGGAAGCCGGTGACGAGAGCGCCGCCCAACAAACCGCCAAGTGCCTCGACGTCGATGAAGCCGACGATCAGGGGAAGCGCCACCGCCAGTGAACCGGGGATGATCATCTCTCGAAGGGCCCCAGCGGTGGCGATGTCAACGCAAAGCGTGTATTCGGGGCGCGCGTCAGGATCTCCCTCGCGCAAGCCCGGGATCTCTTTGAACTGGCGGCGGACCTCATCGATCATCTTGCCTGCGGCGCGGCCCACCGCGTTCATGGTCATGGCGGCGAACAGGAACGGGAACATCGCCCCGAGGAACAGCCCGATGGTCACCGGCGCCGACGAAATGTCGATCGTCTCCAGGTTCACGGCCTGGGTGAAGGCACTGAACAGGGCCAGGGCGGTGACGGCGGCCGAGGCAATGGCGAATCCCTTGGCAACCGCGGCAGTGGTGTTGCCCAGTGAGTCGAGAGCGTCGGTCGACTCTCTGACCTCGGGAGACAGGTGCGCCATCTCGGCAATACCACCGGCGTTGTCGGCGATCGGACCGTAGGCGTCGACCGAGATCGTGATTCCGAGCGTGGCCAGAACACCGATGGCAGCGATGGCGACGCCATAAATGCCACCCCCGTCGCCCATCCCCCACTCGCCGGCCCAATAGGCGGCACCGATGCCTCCGGCGACCACGATGACCGAGTAGGCGGCGGAACGCATGCCCTCGGCCACGCCCGAGATGATGACCGTGGCGGCGCCGGTCTGGGCCTGACGGGCGATTTCCTTCACGGTCTTGTAGTGATCGGACGTGTACCACTCTGAGATCTTGCCGACCAGCCACCCGACGAGCAGACCTGCCACGACGGCGATCCAGACGCCCGCCCAGTTCTCGGCGACATCACCGAACACCCAGTAGGCGAGGCCGGCAACACCGAGTGCGGTGACGATCATGGCGAAGTTGGTGCCCCGGTGGAGAGCGGCGGCCAGGTGGGATTCGTCTTTGGCCCGAACAAGGAAAGAGCCGATGATCGAGGCGAACATGCCCAGGGCGGCGACCGCGAGCGGGAAGACGATGGCCGAGACTCTCAGATCACCGGCGAAGACGAAGATCGAGTAGGCAATCGGGGCTACCAGCGAACCAACGTAGGACTCGTAGAGGTCGGCTCCCATGCCGGCGACGTCTCCGACGTTGTCGCCGACATTGTCGGCGATGACCGCCGGGTTACGCGGATCGTCCTCTGGAATTCCCGCCTCGACCTTGCCGACCAAGTCGGCGCCTACGTCAGCAGCCTTCGTGTAGATACCTCCACCGACACGGGCGAACAGGGCTATGGACGAGCCACCGAGGCCGATAGCGGTGACTATGTCCACCCAGTTCGGATCGGCAAGCAGTCCGCCGTCCTCGTTGAAAAGCCAAATGGCGAGACCAACGCCCAGGAGCCCAAGACCGGCCACGGTGAACCCCATGACTGCTCCCCCGCGGAATGCCACCGGCAAGGCCGATTTGATCCCTCCGGTCCGGGCCGCCTCGGTGGTCCTGGAGTTGGCGGCCGTGGCGATGCGCATGCCCACAAAACCGGCGAGCGCCGACAGCACGGCTCCAAACACATACGCCGTCGCGCCCCAGGGGGCTCCCCAGTCCAGGAGCGTGGCGATGAGCACCGCCATCACCACCACAAAGACAGAGACCCAGGTGTACTCCCTCCTCAGGAATGTCATGGCACCGGCCCGAATAGCGGCCGCCAGCTCGACCATGCGCTCGTTGCCCTGGGGGGCCGCCAGCACCGCACGTGTGTAGTAAACAGCCAACGCCAGGGCCAGCACACCCGCGACAAGCGCGAAGTACAGAATCGTGTCCGTCATATTGCGTAATTCCTCCGGGAAAGATCAGGTAGATCGGAGCGGGGCGGGAGTATAGGGATCGCTTCCGCGACAAGCCGAACCGAGCGGTTGCCCGTTCTCTCACCTGGTCGGTTACAACTGCTACAGAAGGACGCGTTCCACCAGGGCGGGCTCGGGATGGGGTGAGTGGTCCGACTTCATCCGCGTCCTGCCACGGGCCCACCATGGGACAGGTCGCGCTGCTTACCGGCTCAGGTCGCCGGAGAGTCGGAGTGGGGGCATGGCTGATGTTTGCAGATGTCCTGGTGGATCAATGTTCGGAAAACCCCATCGCGAATTAGCCTGACTCCGCCACTTTCGCAGGTAGGTCTGGAGACACGTTTACCCTGTGAGTGGCGGGGTACTTGCTACTGATGGGACGTACATTCCCGGATCCAGCGACCATTCGTAGCCCGTTTCGGACTCGAGGAGCCAACGGGCCGGTAGGCGACGTCCCATTGTGGCAACGACACTGGGTGCGGGCGGCGGCCATCTTCGTCGTCGCTGCTGCCGTGAGGATCCCCTTTCGGGCCACGTATCTGGTCAACTGGGATTCGGTCAACTTCGCTCTGGGAGTAGGCGCCTTCGATCTCGAGGCGCATCAGCCACATCCCCCCGGGTACCTCGGGTATGTGTTCCTCGGGCGGATCATCGATTGGTTCGTCGGAGATCCCGTGTTAGCTCTCACCGGGATCTCGGTGGTCGCCGGCGCAACGGCCACGATGGGGGTTTACCTACTGGCCACCAGGATCGTCAGCGAACGAGCAGCTCTGGTGGCCGCTGGCCTCTTCGGGACATCACCGCTCGTCTGGTACTACAGCGCGGTACCTCTGACCTACATCGTCGAGGTCGCCCTCGCGCTACCACTCGTGTTGCTCGTGCTGGAGGCGAGAAAGCAGCGCACCCAGAGTCTTCTCTTCGCCGCAATAGTGCTCTTGGCACTGATGGGGGCGGTTCGACAGACAAGTCTCGTTCTCTTCTTCCCGCTCATCGTGTACGGAGCACTGGCCTTTCCCTGGAAGGTCAGGCTACGCGGTGCCGCGCTCCTGACCGGTCTCGTACTGGTCTGGCTTGTGCCACTGATGGTCATGTCCGGAGGACCCCTGAACTATCTCCAGGTGTCCCGCCAGTTGGCGGAATTGACCGGTGGCGCCACCTGGCTGGGAGCGGGCGCGGGGGTCCTCCAGAACTTCATCGTCGTGACCCTGGCGGTCGTCCTGGGCATGCATCTCGCCCTCCTCGCCATACCGGTCCAAAGATTCTCACGCCGGAAACCACCTGCGATATCCGCTGAGCACCGACGCCTGATGATGGTGTGGGGCATCCCCGCGCTGTTCACGTATTTGTTCGTTCACAGCGGACAACTCGGCTATGTGCTCGTGATCTTGCCCATCGGCATCATCTGGGCTTCGAAGGTATTCAGCTCGCTCGTCACGGCCCACTCGCTCAAGGCTGTGGCGGCGGCGGGTGCCCTCATCGTCGCCAACGGCCTTGGCTTTTTCCTGCTGCCGGAAGTCGCCTTTGCCACGGTCTCAAGGGGGGATGTCGAATTCCCGGACCGCATGGCCTCCAACACTCTGGTTCAACGGGGAATCCAGCAGGTGAGCCTGCCGCGCAACGACGCCCACTGGGAGACCATGCTCAACTGGGTCGAGACGTATGACAGCGAAAGCACCATGATGCTCGCAGAGCCGAAAGACGGGGGCAGTTTCCGTCATCTCTCCTTCTATCTTCCCGAGTTCGTCGTCTACGGATTGGGGACCGACAAGGGCGAGACGTTCGGTCATCTCTTCACCAGTGATGAGAACAGCTCCGACTACAGCGTCGAGAGACTGACCGAGGCCCGAACTAGCCTCGACATCCCCTCTCACATCGACACCATTCTCGTTCCGGACCCTCGCTTGCAGGACCGACTGGAAGGCTTGCTCGAACTCGATTACGAGGTCCTGGAAAACGGAGCCGTCGTTGCCGTGGCAGAGGTGCCTGACTATGAGCGGATCGTCTTCGTCGGAGCTTCGGGAGCGCCGGGTTTCGAGATCGTCGGAACGGTGGACGACCCGGATTCAACAGGCAACTTGCTGGCTGTGCCCGGGTCCTGTCCCGTCGATTCCGAGTTGCCTCTGCAGAACGATCGAGTCCCTCGCGAGGTGACGGCTTGCTGATCGATAGGTCCGGCAAGAGCATCCAGCAGAACGACCATCGACACGACACGCCACCGCGAACTCGACGGTCTCTCAGCGGCTGGGGCAACTCGCCGAACGCCATCTCGGAGGTAGTTAGGCCAGAGACCGTCGAAGATTTGATCGATCTCCAGGTTCCAGAAACGGGCTACGTGGCTCGCGGCCTCGGCCGAAGTTACGGAGACGCCGCGATCCTCGGCGGTGGGCTCGTCCTGGAGATGACGGCGATGAACAGCATGGTGCTCGACGTCGACTCCGGAGTGGTCTCGGCGGGAGCGGGAACGTCACTCGGAGACATCATCGATGTCGCCGTGGAAGCCGGCTGGTTCCTCCCGGTGACACCCGGCACCCGTCATGTCACCGTCGGAGGTGCCATCGCCGCAGACGTCCACGGCAAGAACCACCACCGCGAAGGGTCACTCGGTCAGTACGTGGATTCGTTCGACCTGCTCACCGGAGACGGCAGCCCGATCACCGTGACCCCGGGAACCAATGAATTCGCCGCCACCGTGGGCGGGATGGGCCTGACCGGGACCATCACCAGGGCGTCTCTCCGGCTCAAACCCATAGAAAGCCCCTGGATGTCAGTCGACACAGTCAAAGGCGAAGATCTCCACTCCGTCATGCAGCTTCTCTCTGAGGCCGACGAGAGACGCACCTACTCGGTCGCATGGGTCGACATCACCAAGCGGGGAAGAGGACGCGGGATTGTGACTTCGGCGGAACATGCCCGCCGGGAACAGAAGGAGGACACTCCACCAACCCCCAGCACACGAACGTTGACGATCCCCGCCTGGATCCCAGGTGGTGCCATTAATGACTGGTCCGTGAACGCCTTCAACCAGGCCTGGTACTCGATGGCACCCCAGAGTGAGGCCGGGAGGCTGGAGAGCCTGGAGTCCTACTTCTACCCTCTCGACAGGATCTCCTTGTGGAACCGGCTCTACGGGCGGCGCGGATTCATCCAATACCAGTTCGTCGTGCCCAATGGCCAGGAAGCGACACTCATCAACGTCGCCAGGACCCTCGCCGGGACCCGCACCCCCGTGGCGTTGGCGGTGTTGAAGCGGATGGGTGCATCGGAAGGAGGCTTGCTCTCGTTCCCTCAGCCGGGTTGGACACTGGCACTCGACATGCCGCTGGGCGACCCTGATCTGGCCACGGTGCTCGATGATTGCGACCGGTTAGTCGCCGGCGCCGGCGGCAGGGTCTATCTCGCCAAGGACGCACGCATGAGAGCCGATGTCGTTGGTGACATGTATCCAGACCTGTCCCGGTGGCGGGAGCTGCGAGCCATTTTGGACCCTCGGGAACGCATCCGGTCCAATCTCTCCGAGCGACTGCTGCTGGCAGCCTGAATGTCTCCCCGGGACGCGTTCGGAAGGGGCCAGACGATCCTCCTCCTAGGAGGACACTCCGACATCGGCCGTGCGATAGTCCGCAGGTTGGTGGCCGACGGGGCCCGTCAGGTCATCCTGGGCTCGCGCGATCCCGATCGAACCAACGGCCCCACCCTCGACGCCGAGGTCGACCACCGGTACTTCGATGCCACCGACTCGGAGAACCACGAGACTTTCTTCGAGGAAGTGTTCGCCGACTACCCATCCATCGACACCGTGATCGTCGCCTTCGGGGTGCTGAGAGACCAGGATGAAGTCGCCAACGAACCGGCTCTAGGCGTCGAGATGGCCGAGGTGAACTACGTCGGAGCCCTCTCGTCTCTGCTCCATGTCGCGTCGCGGCTGCGCGATCGGGGGGAAGGGGCCATCGTGCTGCTCTCCTCGGTGGCGGGGGCTCTTCCCCGAAAATCGAACTTCGTGTACGGATCGTCCAAAGCGGGGATCGACTTCACGGCCAGAGGCCTGGCCTTGACTATGAGCGACTCCAATATCAACGTCCTGGTGGTCAGACCGGGTTTCGTCGAAACGGCGATGACGAAAGGCAAGAGACCTCGACCATTTGCGGTTTCGCCTGAGGCCGTGGCCAAAGCGGTAACCGATGCCCTGGCACGCCAGAAGAGCACTGTCATCTGGGTGCCGAGCATCCTTCGCTTGGTGATAGCGGCTCTACGCCTGCTACCGGCGCGGGCTGTCGATCGACTCGAGGGCTGATCAGCCGATCTGGATCCCTCCGACGACGAGGGCGAAGAAGATCAAGGCCAGTACCCGGAGGGGACGATCCTTCCAGGCGATCTCCACCGGATCGTCTGACGCGCCGCCGTGCACCTTCAGGGCGAACCGGAGCATGACCATCACGAGCAACATGAAAGAAGCTAGGAACCAGGGTGCCGTGAGGTGGCCATGGTCGTGCGCCCACAACCCATAGCCCACCAGGGTGATGCCCGATGCCAGGGTCATCACGTGCTGGCTGTAGAACTCCTGATATGCAGAGAGGGTCGGACGATGAGTCCCTGCGTCAGGCCCGAGCCTCTGCTGCTCTCCGAATCTCTTACCGGCTACCACGAAGAGTGCCCCGAAGAACGCCACGATCAGGAACCACCTCGACACGGGAACGGCGATTGCGAACGCACCGCCAACGGCGCGAAGGGCGAATCCCGAGGCCACTACCACAAGGTCGACGACCTCGATCCTCTTCAGCCACAACGAGTAGGAGAGGGTCAGAACCACGTAGCCGACGAGCGTGGCCGTGAATGCTCCCCTTCCGATGAGTAGCGCGGGAATCGCGGAGAGGCCCATGGCGACCAATCCGAGGGACACGGCGGTCTTTCCCGAGATCTCCCCTGCTGCCACGGGGCGGTGACGTTTCCTCGGATGAAGTCGGTCAACGGGGGCATCGACCGTGTCGTTGATCAGATATGTCCCACTCGCAGCGAGGGTGAAGGCCAGGAATGCGAGCGCGGCATCGGCGAGAACCCAAGGCACGAAGAGAACACCAGCTGCGGCGGGAGCGCCCAGGACCAGGAGGTTCTTTGACCACTGACGCGGTCTCGCTGTTCTGAGAACAGCGAGGAGCTTTGACCCGCGCCCGGTTGATTGGGTTCGGGTTACGGCCGTCGGCGTCGTGCGCATGCTTGTGCTCACCCTATAGTTGGAATCCCATTACCCGAGCGAGCGACTGTTAAACATCGGTAGAGTCCCTGGATCGATCCCGAAGAGTCCAGTCGCGCAGTACCCATGGGGCGGCCAGCCAGACAATCATGGTGGTCATCGCAGCCATGGCGAACACCGTAGCGATGCCGGCCAGATCCCAACCGGAAGAGCTACGCAGCCATTCCAGGTTGGCGAAAATCACCATGAGACCTCCAATCGACGCAAGCCACGGACGGGCGGAACGTTGTTCGAACTTTCGACTGAGACCGGCCCAGGCCCAGGTCAAGCCAGTAAATCCCACAGCAATGCCGGCTCCTACCGAGAGCCCTTTGCCCAATCCCGGATCGAGCAGGGCGCGCCAGCCGTTGGCGATCTTGGACGTGATCGGAGCTCCTACGAACCCGATGAATCCGAAAGCGAAGTAGAGGAGGCCGCCACCGACGAGACCACCGATCAAACCCACCACCAGCGACCGGCCCGCGACGAGACCCAAGCGCCTCCAGACGGCATGCTTATCAGTCACCTCCCGAATCTTCCCACAAGCCGCGGTCATGAAACCCGCGGCCACCCCGTTTCACGTTCAATTAGCCCGGGTATGGCCCCCTCCATGCGACTTGTCGTCTGTCTGGTGGTGATGGGCGTGTCGCTATTGGGATGCAACGGATCACCAGCACCAAGTCCCACCGCACCGGACTCGACAACGTCGACTACTGATGAATCGACCACCACGTCGGACGGTGCGCCAGGATCCACCCTGCCTGTCGACGACTCGGAGGTCCTGCGGGTTGGGACTACCGCCCCGTTGACCAATCTGGACCCGGCCGATGCCTTCACATTCGGCGATTGGGAAGTCCTCAACGCCGTCGGCGGGGGATTGCTCGAGTTCGAGCCCGGGAGCGGTGCCATCGTGCCGGGCCTGGCGGAAGACCTCCCAGAGGTCAGTGAGGACGGGCGCACGTACACGTTCCAGCTTCGCGACGACATCGAATACCCCGACGGGACAACTCTGACTGCACCCGACTACGTCGAGGGCGTCGACCGGGTCATGAATCTGGGCGGACGCGGGTCCGACTTGATATCGCTGTACGTCGCCCGCATCGAAGCCCCCGACGAGACCACGGTGGTGTTCGAACTTCGAGACGCCTATTCGTTCTTTCCCGTGCTCGTGACAGGTGCGCCCTATCTCGCCTTCCACCCCGACGCCTATCCGGCGGACGAGTTGGCGCAGACACCGGAAACCCCTTTGTTCGGCGCGGGTCATTGGTACATCGAGAGTCGATCACCACAACGACTGGTGCTCGAGGAGAACCCCGGGCACCTGGCTGAGGACGGAGCACCACGGCGCATCATCCTCGACGTGTTCGAAACGGCCCAGGACATGACGACCGCTCTGACTGCCGGGGATGTCGACATGATATGGCGGGGAATCGACGCGCCTGCAGCAGATTCGCTGTCCGAAGTGGATGAACTCAACGTGTCCCGTGCGTCGGAAGGCACGGTCCACTTCCTCACCGTGAATCACGGCGAGAGCCCCACCAGCGACCACTTGGTACGCCAGGCGCTCGCCAGACTGGTCGACCGCGGCGCGATCATCGACTCCGCATTGGGCGAGGCCTTCGAACCAGCCTATTCCCCAATCCCATCGGGGTTCGCCGGGTCGATACCTTCGTTCCGGGAAGTCTACGGAGAGCCCGATGTGGCCGGAGCAATCGAGCTGCTCACGGAGGCCGGGTACTCCGATACCGATCGGGCCGAGATCGAGCTGGCGTATCCACCGGAGCGATTCGGACTCGACATCGCCGCCGCGATGGACGAGCTGGCACTCCAGATCGAGGCGACTGGTCTGGCCAGCGTGACGATCACCGCGCAACCCTGGAACACCTACGTGGGGTCGGTAGTCGATGGCGACTACGATCTCGCTTTCCTCGGCTGGCTCCACGACTTCCCCGATCCTCACAACTACCTGGCTTCATTCGTCCTGGACGGTGGTCTCGGTGGCAGCGGAATAAACCTCGCCCATCCAGACATTCCGGAGCTGGTGGAGGATGCGGCCCGCGAGGCCGATCCTGATGAGCGAGCCTCGCTCTATGGGGAGATCCAGGAGCTGTTCGCCGACGACGTCGTAACGCTTCCCCTCTGGGTAGAGCACGGTTTCATCGCCTATCGCGACCGGGTCAGCGGAAGCGATGAGTTCCCCAACCCGGAATCACTGAACCTGGGGCCGAACCAGCTCCTCCACTTCGAGGCTATCGAACTGGACGAGAACGGATAGCAAACGACGATTAAGCACCGTCGAGACGGAGATGCATCAAAAAGACGTTGTAGCTGTCCCAACGCGACATGGTGAAGAAGATCTCAGGTTCGCTTGATCGAAAGGGAATTATGAAGGGGGCATAGAGCTGGGGATGATCCCGGGCAGTGGTTATGAGACGGGACTCACTCCAGGGACCGGTCAACTCGTCGGCGGTTCGCACCACGATGGCCTTGTGTCGCTGATCGAAATACATCATGACCCACTCCCCCAGGTAGTCGTTCCAAGCGACCGACAACTCGCCCACCGGAGCCGGGACCAAGGTCTCGGCTCTTGACTCGAAGGGCGACCATCCCGATCCGTCCCAGTACCGGTAGGCGGAGCGGTCCAAAATGGAATCGGCGGGCACCCTGGCCAGTCTTGCCGACCCGAAGCGACCTGCTGGAATGCCGAAGACATAGATCATGTCTGGCTGCTCATCCGGGCGCGCGAACGCAACCTGGGCGAAGTTCGAGTTCTCCCCCCATATTGGCCCTGTCTTCACCCAGGTCTGACCGTCGTCGTCGGAGTAGGCCAGGCCGGCGTGGTTGATCCGCCACTGGCCGGGAGCCACCCAGCGCCGCACCGACATGTAGTGAAGGACCATCCGCGAGTTGACTGAGATCCCGTTGGTCGGGATAACGGTCTGCTCCACCCAGTACACCTTTTGTGACGAGAGGAGCTCGGTGGCACGTCCTGTCGGATCGGAGATGAAACGCTCGATCTCGAGGCCGATTGCGGGAGATTCCACCTCGGCCAGCTTCGCCATGGTGTTCGAGCGCCAGTCGAGACGCTCATGTCCGTAGGTGTCGCCGAAGACCATGTAGAGCGAGTCTTCGTGAAAGAACGTGAACCCGAGGTCGGTCCCGCCCACGTTCCATCGTTTGAATGTCTGATTGGGCGAGCCGGGGCCGGTGAGCTGTTGGGTGACGCTCAGAGAACCGAATCGCTCCCACAGTGGCGGGAGCTGCCTCACCCGGTCTGGAGGCGGGGTGTCGGCGCGCAGGACGCCGAGTGGTACCGCTCGTCCCCGGTTAGCCAGGAGAAAAAAGGTCAGAGCCGCTATTGAGATGACGGCGATGAGCACGGCGATTAGACGCTTTCTCGGGACGCTCGACAGCGACCATGTTCTACCCGTCCGGGATGACCCGATCACGTGCCCTCTCTCGACCACTCACGATCCAGAACGGATATTCAAGCTCCGATTGTTTCAACCGCGTAGTCCGGGGGATAAATCGACTCGATACGCTCTGCCCTGTAGATGATCCAGCCTGCTTCACCCGCCGGGTCCTTGATGCGCAGATTCATGACTTCTTCACCGGTCTCGTAGTCGACCTCGACGATCATCGCCCATGGAACCACGCCCTCCTCTCGTGGAGTGTGTGCCGGCGGATCGAGAAGACCGCCGTGAGTGATGAGGACCGTGCCACTGTCGAGCACGTCGGCGTCCCCGACAAATGGGGCATATGCGGGCCCATCCGGGGTGTCGGTGACATGCTCCCAGACCTGTTCGGCAGTCCCCGCCTCCACATCGATTTCATAGTGCACGGCCCGGCTGTAAGGCAGGTTCTCGGGGTCGTCGAGCGATGTGCCAGGCCGCTCGTTCCCGTTGTCGTAGATGATGATCGACCCGTCGTCTAGCAACTGAGGGGCGTGGGGGTGGAGGAACCACTCGCCTTCGGTGAGGGTGAAGTCACCGTCCGGTCCCAACTCCCACATCAACTCGCCTGCTGGGCCGTTGTCGTCGTCCTGATAGCGGATCGCGAACACCTGATCGAGATGACGCACCGAGACGAGCAGGGCGTTTCGCTCCTCATTGAGCACGACGGCATTCGAATGGGTCCAATCCCGAGCATCGAGGTCGGGATAGACATCGTCGAGATACGGCCCGCAGAACTCAGTGGACTTGATCAGGTCGAGTCTGTCGAGGGGGTCGACCATGTCGAACAGCGACCACTCGTCGATCACCTCGCCCGTCTCCGGGTCGAATTCGACAACCGTGTCTGCCCCTATCTCATATGAGCCGTCGAACTCGTCGTCTTCCTCATCGCATAGCGGCTCGGGGAAGCCGTCGATCTCCCTGAGCTCCCTGCTCAGAGTCATCAGATTCCCGTTTGGCAGCTCGATGACCTCGTGGTGCATCTGGTCGGTGTCGACACGGATGGCATCTTCGCCGGCATAGGCCCGACCGTGCTCGTCTTCAGGGGCGTCGTCGAGGCCGGTGGTCCCAGACCATTCGGTGACCGACCCGTCTATAACGTCGAGCCTCTTCACCCCGGTCTCATGGTGGATGAACAGAAGATCACCGTCGTCGGTCTGACGGAGATCCTGAATGCTGTGGGTCTGCCGGTGATACCAGACGACATCGCCCGACTCGTCGACGGCCAGTAGATAGCCGTCGTCCGAAGGCCCCCCACCGCCACTGCCGCCAAACGGTGTGACGTTGAACAAAGTGACACCGGGTTGCATCGCCTCCGGATTGGAGTCGACCTCGATGGGTGGCATGTCAGCGGGAAGCGGCCCCGTGGTGAATGACGTCGATCCGGTCTGTTCCCCGTGGGTCACGTCGACCGTGTAGGCGGTATCCGGCTCCAGGCCGAGAACAGGAATGGAGACATCGCCGGGTTCGACAGGTGGAGGTGTGACCCGGAGGCCCTCGCCGTCGGGATCGGCTACCTCGATGACCACTTCACCCCCCTCGTCACTGGTAAACGACACCTCGGCACGCAGGACATTGGTGGAGTCTGTGCTGGCGACGACCCGGAATGACTCGTCATCAGCCGTGCACGAAACGGCGAGGACGGCTACGGCGAGAAACGCCGTTCTTTGGAATGTTTTGGCAGACATGCCCGGTGCTTACCCGCCGGATGAGGACTCAACCCAACTGTGATCTCGCAACGAGCCGGTGTCAAGTGTCTTGCGACCAACGGCTCTTGGGACCAGCGAACGGTTTCAAGTCCCCTGGCTGCAGGACCGATGTCCATTCAATGAGGTCCCAAAGAGTGGCCACCGCCGAGGTGGACCTGATCGTCTCCGCTGTGCCGACACCGGTGCTGGTGGCGGACTACACACCGATCATCGAGAGATTCGACGGAATGTCCTACATGGCCGTCCGCCAACTACTCGAAACCGACGACAGTGTCTTTCAGGAGACGTTGAAACTCCCGGACCCAATAGCTGCGAGCCCGGAATGGGTACGTCTCTACGGGGCCCCGGACTCGACCCGGCCACCGAACTTCGAGGAGCGGTCCTTCACCAAAGGGGCGTATCCGGAGCTATACGCCACCCTCATCCAACAGTTCACCGCTCCTTTCAGCGGCACCACGTCCATCATCCGGGAGCACACGGCGCCGACCCTCGTCGGTGACGTCATGGTCCGATCACACTGGAAGGCGCTCGGAGACGAGAGCGAGCCGACATGGGACCGGATTGTCATCGTCGACTTCGACGTGACCGAGCTCCGCAATGCGCAGGAAACCCTGGAGGGGCTATTGGAGGTCAAGAACCGGCTGATGAACTCCAAGGACGAGCTGATCGCTTCGGTCTCACACGAGATCAGGACGCCACTGTCTTCGATACGAGAACGGCGAGAGCGTCTTCGAGCTGAAACTTCCCCTGGCCGACCAGGTGTGAAATCTGTCCTAACTGACCCATAGATTCGGGTCATGGGAGACAAGTGCAAAGTCCCCGATTGCGAACAGGACCGATCGGCGCGCGGCTATTGCGAGATGCACTACCGGCGAGTCCTGCGAACCGGGGAACCAGGGCCACCGGGTCCGCTGCGAGTGCGCGGGATCTGCCAGGTGAAAGACTGCGACGAACTGGTCGACGCCAAGGACCTTTGCCACGGCCACTACCAACGCGTGCAACGCGGTAGCCGTCTTCCTGTCAATGCCCCATTACGAAAGGAAAGATCAGTGTGCAAGGTCGAGGACTGTGAGCGCGATGTCCACGGGAGGGGGTACTGCTCCGCCCACTACAGGCGAGTACTGAAGCATGGGGATCCGCTGGCACACATTCCGATCAAGAAAATCCATCGCAAAGGTTGGATTAGTCACGGCTACCACAACATTCCGGGTGCCACCTGAGCTCCGACATTTGACGGGAGGAGCTACCAAGATCGCCGAGCATCGCCTGGTGATGGCCAAGCATCTCGGCCGAGCCCTGAGTTCCGACGAGCAGGTACACCACATCAACGGTCACCGCACCGACAACAGGCTCGAGAATCTCGAACTTTGGTCAACCTCCCACCCCAGTGGTCGTCGCATAGAGGATCTGCTCGAGTTCTGCATGGCGATGCTCGATCGCTACGGGGAAGAGTTTGGCCTTCTCGATCAGGAAGCGGGAACGTTTTGAGAGGCGATGATCCGGAAAATGGAAAAACCCCTGCTGAGCAGGGGTTTTCCCGGCAGTCCCGACCAGATTTGAACTGGCGTTTCCGGCTTGAGAGGCCGGCGTCCTAGACCCCTAGACGACGGGACCACATTCAGGGCCAAAATACAACGGCCCTGGCTCGGGGGGAAGGACTCGAACCCTCAATAACAGGACCAGAACCTGCCGTGTTGCCAATTACACCACCCCCGAACGCGCACACTCTGAAAAAGGTGCGGGGAAAGATGCAGGATAATCGCTCCACACCTGCTCTGTGAAGTCGCCCCTAGGCGGATTTCCGCTCCGCGATCCCCCGCAGCCAGTTGCGGTAGATCACCTTCCCCTCCTCGTTCCAGGAGTGCCGGTTCTTGGGAAGCAGATCTGCCTCCACCAGACGGGGAGGCTGACGCTTCTCACGCTTGGCCGCTTCCAGGACGGGGCGGTATGCCTCCAACTGCTCCATCGCCCGCGCCCCGAAGTAGTGCTCGGGCACCGGCGGGTAGTCGTCGCGCTCGCCACGCCAGTAGCGGCCTAGTTCCCGGCGGTACTCCTTCAGGAGACTGACCAGGTCGTACTCTGGGTGTCCCTGGAAGAAGACCTGGAAGTCGTCCTGGTCGACCGCCATGTGCACACCGGCCTCATCGCTTTCGAGGACCACAGTGAGACCGGCAGACTCCATCTCCTCCCGGGTCACGTCATACCAGTGGGAGTGCGGGGCGTCGATCGGTCCCGACAGCCCATCGAGAAGCCGGTGGTCCTTCAGGATGTAGTGCGAGTACACGCCCCATCGCTTCTCGGGCAGCAGAGTCCGCTTGATTCCCTGATACTTCTGGAGCACGGCGTGGGTGGCGAGGCAGCTACAGAGAATCGAATACGTCGAATCAGTCGCCCAATCGAGGACCTTTCCGAGACCACTCCAGAAGGCCTCGCGCTCCAGGTTGTCCTGAGCCGGGTTGGCCCCGGTGACGATCAGGGCATCGAGACCCCGGGACTCCACCGACTCGAATGTCGTGTAGTGCGATGCAATGTGCCGGCGGGCTTCCTCGCCCCGCTGCTCGGCGGCCACGGTGAATGGGACGACGCGTATGTCGAACTCGTCTGCACCAGCGGAAACCAGCCTGATGAACTGGCGGTCCGTCGCTCGGAGAGCGGCGTCGGGCATGAGGTTCACCAGACCGACGGAGATCTCGGCGAGCCCCGATGGTGCGTCGGGCGTCGTGACCGGCACGCCCTCGTCCCGCATCGAGTCGAAGGCGGGGAGCGAGGAGTCGGCTACTAGAGGCACTATCCCGCCCTCCTCACCCGGACTCCGTGGTCGAGCCCCTCGAGATACCGGGCGAGGTGCTCGGTGATATCGATGGCGTCGTCCTCGGCTCCGTGAATGAAGCTCGACTTGCGACGGCGGAGGAAGTTGAGGCCGATGCGATAGAGACCGGGGGAATCGGTCACCACGCCGCCGTCGTGTTTGATCTCGCCTTTGCGGTCGAGCACGTCGATGTCGAGCCATGAGTAGTCGGGTTTGTATCCGGTCGCCCACACCACCGTCTGGATGTCACCTTTCGCCAGGTCGAGCGTGAGCGGCGGATCGTCTTCGACCACGGTGTTCGGAAAACGATGCGGTGCCTCCACCTCGCTGTCCAAACCGGCCTCGGTGGCCCACTCGTCGATCTCGTCGAGGAGGCGGATCAGTTTCAGGTCAGCGAGGGAGCAGACGTTGCGCAGCGACCCCGAGAAGTAGGCGGTGTCATCGTTGATCGCGCTCAGCCGGCCTATCAGCCTCACTCCCTGGGCGGTGAGAGCGTTCAGGTCGAGCGTGGACCGGTCCGGCGTCCCTACGAGCTGTGGCGAGGGAACGTGACGGGCCCGGACCAGGTCATCGACCTCGTCGTAACGCTCGTCGAGACGTCCGATCCGGTCGAGCCACCACTGGATGTCTCTGCCCCGGTAGGTCCTGGGCATGCGCACGTGTTCGCCAACCGACAGCGTCACGGGCCGACCCGACTTTTGGATCTCATCCGCTACCTGGATACCGGTCGCCGAGGCGCCGACGACCATCACCTCGCCGTCACGAAGCTGCTCAGGACGCTTGTAGTCCCGGGCTGTCACCGAGTCGACGTGAGGAGGGAGATACCCGGCAACAGGAGGCACCTTGGCGAGGTTGAACCCGCCGGTGGCCAGCACCACTGAGTCCGTCTCCCATACCCGGCCGTCGGAGACGACCTCATAGCGGTCTCCATCGCGACGAACACTCTCGACCTTGGTGTTGGTCTCGACGGGCGCGTCGACGACGGATGCGTACCGATCGATGAACTCGACGGTCTCGGGCATGGTCATGAAGCCGTCGGGGTCGTCACCGGAGTACGCGAGACCGGGCAGCCGGGTCTGCCAATTCGGGGTCAGGAGGCGAAGGGAATCCCACCGCTCCGTCTTCCAGGTGTTGGCTACCTCCCCGCGCTCGAGGACCACATGGTCGACGGCGCGGTCGGTCAGCAGCTTGCTGACCGCGAGACCGGCATGCCCGGCCCCGATCACCACCGTTGGGATGCGGGTCACAGATCCGCTTTGTCTAGTTGACGTTGACGGTGACGTTCGTCGGGTTGGTGACGATGTCGAAGACCGCGGACCGCTTCTGGGACTGGGCTACGAGGGCCTCGATCTCCTGCTGGGTGGCGTCGGCGTCGATCTCGTAGTTGACCCGGATTCCGTGGAACCCGTTCCGCACTTCGGGGTCGCCCCCAAGGATGCCAAGGATGTCCATGTCACCCTCGATCGTCGCCTTCACCGAGTTGAGCTGGATCTCCCGGTTCTGAGCCACCGCGGCAACACCAGCGGTGAGGCAACTCGCCAGACCTACGAGTACGAACTCCACCGGAGTCGCCCCGTGATCCTCGGAAGCGAAGACCTCGGGATGGTCTGCGGAGAACTCGAAGGTCGTCTTGTGCTGCTGGTCCTCGCCGAGGCCGAAAAACTCCTCGACCGTCGACTTGCTGTGGGTGCCCCCGGCCCACTCGTTGGTGGCTCGCCAGGTGAACTGGGCTCCCTCGGGCGCGTCGGCGAGCGCGTTACGCGCATCCAACAGCGCCTGGACATTTACTCCGTTGCTTACCGGCTTTTCCTGTGTCGTTGTCATTTGGTACCTCTCTATCTCTCTCTGATTTGATTGTTTCTCGGAAGACGTCACGACCCCGGGTCGGACATCAATCGGGATACGCCGAATAGGGCTCGATCAACCCTGGTTAGGCTCCCTGGGCGGTTGGCGTGTCCGGCTTAGAGAGCCGGTGCGACCACCCGGGAGCAGAGACACATCTGCCCCGGTGCGGGTATGGGAATCGGACAGTTGTCGTGCGGTGGCATCTCGGTCTCCTATTCGCTTCTACGCGCTCAGAGAGCGCTGCGAGCGGATCACCGCCGACAGCGGAACTCATCGTGTCAGGCATTGGCACCGAACCAGTCGGTTGCCGCGGCTTCATAGGGCCTGTCCCTCCGCCGCTCTAGATGAGCGCGTTGTGTGGGCGATAATAGAGCACGATCCGACCTAACAGTCAAGACCCTTCGGGCGCCGGCGCGGGACACGTGTTCACACCCCTGCCCACTCCAGGACGCGACCGGCACGCAGCGTGTTCCACCGGCTGGGCGCCCCCTCAGGGCCCTCCATGCGAAAGTGGGTGGGCCCCATGTGAACGTTCTCGAGCCGCCACCGCCCCGCTTCGTCGCGCTTGTCGACAACGAGGTCGATCGCCCCGGCACAGCGATCATCGGCGGGCAACCCGGTCGACCGGAAGTAGTCCAGGCCCCGCAGCACGTCGTAGTACCACCAGTAGGGGAAGGGAGAACATGGTGAATCTGGGGTCGACGATCCGCCCTGTCGACCGGCTCCGGAACAAAGACGGCATCCCACCGGGTAGGTTCGGGGCATGGCACTCACTGACGAACAACTGAGGCTCCTAGACGAGACCAAAGAGGTGCACGTCCGGACCCGAACCGGGGATCGCACCATCGACACGATCATCTGGATCGTCGTGATCGACGGCACCGTCTACGTCCGATCCGTGACGGGGGAGGCGGGCCGCTGGTATCAGAGGGCCCTGGCCGACCCGAGAGTCGACATCCTCGTCGACAACGAGAGAATCCCCTTCCAGGCGGTGCACGTGGACGACCAGGACGAGATCGAGACCGTCTCCGATGCCCTACGGGCCAAGTACAACCCCGGGGTATCCCTCGACAACATGACCGACGCCAGTGTGCTCAACACCACCTTGAGGCTGGAACCCGCGTCCTGACCTTGACGTGGTGCAACTGACCCGCTCTACTTACCGGTCACATAGACGCGCTCATCAAGAGCGGCGGAGGGACAGGCCCTGTGAAGCCGCGGCAACCGTGTCAACGGTGCCAATGCCTGACCGATGAGTAGCCGAGACGGGTTCTCCCGCTCGCGCACGCTTCGAAAGAGCGCGTGAACAGACAGCGAGTGAAAGGAGAATCGAGGTGGAGCAGCCGATCGTGAGATCGCAGGCGCTCAGCGTCCGTGCCCGTCGATGTCAGATGTCCTGACAGGTCTCCGGTAGACACCGGACGACCCCTCCCGCACTTGATCCCGACGTGCCGACGCGCGTCTGAAACGAAAAGGACATCAAATGACAACGACCATCAACACCCTCAACTCAGTGAACATCGCCGCGGTAGGCGACCTCGTGTCGGCCATCCAGGGCGACTCCTCCAAGGCAGACACCATCTGGAAGTCGACAGTCGAATGGAAGGGCGGCTTCCGCTCCGAAGCTCGTAGCCGCGACTTCGCACCCATCGCCTCCGACGAGCCAATCGCCCTCGGTGGGGAGAACACCGCACCGAACCCGGTAGAGCAGGTGCTCGGGGCGTTCGGCAGTTGCCTCGCCGTCGGCTACGCAGCCAACGCCACCGCATCGGGCATCGAGCTGAAAAGCCTGAAGGTCGAGCTCGAAGGAGACCTCGACCTCCACGCCTTCCTCGGTCTTCGGGACGGCGGTCACGCCGGGTTCGAATCGGTCAAGGCCACGGTCTCGATCGAATCGGACGCGCCTGCTGATGAGATCGACGAGCTCCACCGCAAGGTGGTGTCGACCTCGCCGGTAGGACACACCCTCCAACAGGCGATCCCGCTCAAAGTCGAACTCGTCTGAGTGAATAACGTCGGCCCCGCACCGGTTGCAATCGGTGCGGGAGCCGACATCAGGATTCGATTCACATGAGCACCGAAGAGACATACGGATTCGACACCCGGGCCATCCACGCTGGACAGCGGCCCGACCCCGAGACCGGCGCCCGGGCGATGCCTATCTACGCCACCACGTCGTTCGTGTTCGAAGACGTCCAGCATGCCGCCGACCTGTTCGCCCTCCAGAACTTCGGGAACATCTACACCCGGCTCTCCAACCCCACCACCGCCGCATTTGAAGAGCGGATAGCGTCCCTGGAAGGTGGCCTGGGCGGCCTCGCCACCGCCTCGGGGAAGTCGGCACAACTGATCACCCTGCTCACCCTCGCCAGCGAAGGCGACCACATCGTCTCATCGAAGGCGCTCTACGGGGGCACCTTCACCCAGTTCAACGTGACGGTCCGTCGCATGGGGATCGACGTCACGTTCGTCGACTTCGGCGACCCCGACCAGGTCAAGAAGGCGATCACCCCAAAGACCAAGGCCTTGTTCGGGGAAACCATCGGCAATCCGGGCGCCGACATCATGGACATCGAGCTGTACGCGGGCATGGCCCACGAGCGTGGCATCCCCCTGATCGTGGACAACACTTTCGCCACCCCATATCTGTGCCGGCCGATCGATTGGGGGGCCGACATCGTCGTCCACTCCGCCACCAAGTTCATCGGCGGGCACGGGTCGGTCATCGCCGGGGTGATCGTGGAGTCGGGCGAGTTCCCCTATGACAACGGGAATTTCCCCATCCTCACCGAGCCGTCGCCGTCCTATCACGACCTCAACTTCTGGGAGAACTTCCGCGAGTACGGGTTCTTGATGCGAGCCCGGGTCGAGGTGATGAGAGACGTCGGAGCGGCGATCTCGCCGTTCAACTCCTACCTCCTGCTCCTCGGCACCGAAACACTGTCGCTGCGGATGCAGCGGCATGTCGACAACGCCGCCGCGGTCGCCCGCCATCTCCGGGAGCACCCTGACGTCGCCTGGGTCCGTTATCCGATCTTCGACGACAACCGCTGGACCGACCTGGCCAGGAAGTACCTCCCCGAGGGCCCGGGAGCGGTGTTCACGTTCGGCTTGAAGGGCGGCTACGACGCCGGCGTGAGGTTCATCGAGGGCGTGAACCTGGCATCGCATCTCGCCAACGTGGGCGACGCCAAGACCCTGGTGATCCATCCGGCATCGACCACCCACCAACAGGTCCCCCCGGAGGACCGGGAAGCCATGGGGGTGGGCAACGACATGATCCGTATCTCGGTGGGCATCGAGACGGTGGACGACATCATCAGGGACCTCGACCAGGCATTGGAGCAAGCGAAATGACCACAACAACGAGGGTGCCCGAAGCGAGCGCACTGGAGCGGCTGCAGATCATCCAGAACTCCGAGTCCGTTGCGCTGGTAGGGGTGTCGGCCAACCCCATCCGCTCATCTAACTTCGTCGCCTCCTATCTGGTGCGGACGCCCTTCCGCACCTACCCGGTGAACCCGGCCTACGACGAGGTGCTGGGACTGGAGACGTACGACACGCTGGCCGACCTGCCCGAGGTGCCCGACATCGTGGACGTGTTCCGTCGCCCCGACGCCATCCCCGAAGTGGTCGACCAGGCGATAGAGGTGGGAGCCAAGGTGGTGTGGCTCCAGTTGGGCCTCCGCCACGATGAGGCGGCGCAGAAGGCGATAGACGCCGGGCTCCAGGTGGTGCAGAACCGCTGTCTCAAGATCGAACACGCCCGTTTCTCCGGCCGTCTCCACCTCGCCGGCTTCAACACCGGCGTCGTGTCGTCGAAACGGCGCCGCCCCATCAACTGAACGAGGTCCCCACGGATCGCGTCGCGTGTGCCACCAGATGAGCCCACCGCGCGCTGACTCAAAGGTGCCTCCGGGCCTCACCAGATGCCAGTACTGCGGAGCCGAAGTGAGAGGGGCCGACACGCACTACCCTCTGGATGAGATCTGAGTCACGGCCACCGTCTTGAAGGAACGGTCAACCGCCAACACGGTTAACGATTCGAATTTCACCGGTCGGGTAAGAATGCTGGAGGCACGAGATGACAGCGACTCTCCCCACAGTGGACGTCGTCCTTCTGTCCTGGAACAGGCTGGAGGACACCCTCGCAGCGGTGGACTCTGTGCTCGGCCAGGAGACCGACTCCCTGGCGCTGTGGATCGTCGACCAGGGCAGCGATAGCGACCAGGTCATGGCCCTGCGACGACTGGCCACCGAGCGACCCGAGGTCCACCTCATCGAGCTATCCCGCAACGTCGGCGTGCCTCAGGGAAGGAACATCGGAATCGACTCGGGGAACGCCGACTACGTGGTGTGTCTCGACAACGATGCCGTGTTCGACGGCAGTGATGCCCTGACCAGGGCCGTGGATCGTCTCGCCTCGGATCGTCGACTGGGTGCGGTCGCCTTTCGTGCCCTGGACTACGCGACGCGTGAGCTCGACCTGGAGTCGTGGGCCTATCCACGGGTGCACATGAGTGCCACCGAGCCGGTCCCGGTGGCGCGGTTCGTCGGCGTGGGCCATGCACTCAGCCGCAAGGCCTTCACCGACGCAGGTGGCTATGACGGGGCCCTGTACTTCTGCGAGGAAGAACTCGACCTCTCTTACCGGCTGATCGATGGCGGCTACTGGATCCTCTATGACCCGTCGATCGTGGTCCTCCACAAGCGCTCGCCAGAGAAACGGATGGACTGGAGCGACGGGAGGGTCTACCACCAGGTCCGGAATGCCGTCCTCGTACAACACCGCCACCATCGGCGGCTGGGAGAGACCGCTCTAGTGGCGGCCGGCTGGCTGCTCCGCGCTCTCTACAACCGTCAGGGATCGCAGGCTATGCGTGGACTGATCGATGCGATGAGGATGCTCGGCCACCACGAGGGCTCCACGTTGAGCGCCGGGGCTCGTCGCTATGTGTGGGAGCACGACACCCGGCTCCGCGGGTCACTGCTGGGGCGACTCCGCCACGACATCCTGGCTGCGCTACCCGGCCGGGGAGGGGCCTCCGGTCTTTCGTGATGAGCAGTGACAAGCCCAGGGTGCTGTTCATCACGGGGTACTCCCGTAGCGGGAGCACCCTCCTCGCCCGGGTCTTGGGCGAGATCGACGGTTGGGTGGCACCCGGGGAGCTTCGTTACCTCTGGCGGCGCGGTCTCGTCGAGAACCGCCGTTGTGATTGTGGAGAGCGCTGTCTCGACTGCTCGTTTTGGCACGAGGTCTTGATGAGGGCCTTTGGCTCATCTCCTCCCCCGGCTGTCGACGACATACTCGAAGTCCAGCAGCGGGTAGATCGCGTCTTCAAGATTCCTGCACTCGCCCGCGCCGACGGCAACCTGGCAGCAGAGGTGGCGACATATCTCCGCTACCACGAGCAGCTCTACCGAACGATCGCCGACGTCTCAGGATCACGCTGCATCGTCGACTCCAGCAAGGATCCATCCTTTGGCCACATACTCGCCCTCTCCGATGAGATTGACCTCTCGGTGATCCATCTGGTTCGGGACAGCCGGGCCGTGGCCCACTCATGGACGCGGGAAAAGCACGACCCGGGCACGGGAAACCCGATGGCGCAGCAACATCCTCTTCGCTCTGCACTGGAGTGGGGCATTGCCGACTGGGCAGCAAGACGGCTGACCCGACAGGTGGGTTCCTCGCTCACTCTCCGCTATGAGGACTTGGTCGCCGAGCCCGAATCGGAGGTGAAACGGATATTGCACATGATGGGAGAGACGGAGGAGCCTCCACTCCATGGAAATGAGATTCGTCTGGATGTGGGTCATGCCGTGTCAGGGAACCCGATGCGGTTCGAGAGCGGCGTCGTGAGCATCCGCAACGACGACCAGTGGCAGGAGGCTCTGGGACGGTGGAGCCGGCTAATGGTCACCGCCACGACCTTGTCGGGGTTGTCAACTCACGGCTACCTGAGGGAGAACACCCCTTGAGTCGTCCGATCCTGGTAACGGGCTCGATCCGAAGTGGGACGACATGGGTGGGCAGGACCCTGGCGACCGCACCGGGTGTCTGCGTGATCCACGAGCCATTCAACAAGGACCATCCCCTGGGGATTCTCGCCCACCGCTGGTCCCGGCAATACACCTACCTGAACGACGGGACCGAGGAGACCGCCAGCGCCGCCAGAGCCCTCGAGGACACCCTCGGCTTTCGCTACCGACCCTGGACGCACCTGCGCAACCACGAGAGTCTGTTGCGCACTCTCGGGATGGTGCGCGATCTCCCCCGATTCTGGTACCGGCGTCACGTGTCCCGGCCCCGACCACTCGTCAAAGACCCGATCGCCCTGTTCTCCGCGGAGTGGCTCGCCGGCCGTTTCGACATGGATGTGGTGGTCATGGTGCGTCATCCCGGCGCCTTTGCCTGGAGCTACGAACGCATCGCCGAACCAAACCGGTTCAATGACCTGTTGCATCAGCCCGCCTTGATGGAAGGGCCCCTAGAGCCCTACGCCGACGAGATCGAACGAGCTGCCGGCACCGACGACTCCATATACCAAGCCGCAATCCTGTGGCGCGTCATGTACGGGACCGTGGCCCGGTACCGGGCCCGGCATCCTGACTGGGTGGTGGCACGTCACGAAGATCTCTCCACCGACCCCCTCGAAACTTTCCCGACTCTCTTCGGCCTCCTCGACCTCACCTTCACCGACGACACGAGAAAGTTCATCGCGCTCACCACCAGCGAGCGCAACCCCGTCGAAGCTCCCGACGGGGTGCTGCACCACATCCGACGCAACAGCCGCGAGAACGTCCACGTCTGGCAGACACGCCTATCCACCGAAGACATCTCGCGGGTTCGCCGGCTGACCGGAGACGTGGCCGATCGCTTCTATGCCACCTCGAGCTGGCCTTGATGCTCCGGTGTCCCTGCCGATCGCGATCTGATATCCGAGAGGTCGGCAGCGGCGCTCCGATAGAGCCAGAGATGACGCTCCGCCACCTCTGACCATGTACGGCCGGACACCACCCGGGAGGAGGCGCGTCCCAAATCGGCCAGCAATCGTGGGTCGTTGGCAAGTCTGCGCAGTCGCTCGGCCAGCTCCCCGTCTTCGAGAGAGACCGCCATGCCGTCGGGCAGGGTCATGGCCCGTGCCAGTGCATCACCTGCCAGGACAGGCGTCCCGTGGGCGAGGGCCACTGCAACCGCGCCACTGGACGAGTGGGGAGCCGGATAGCAGAAGAGAGCCAGGTCGGCGGCGGCATGCCACGCGGCGATGTCGTCATCGGGGACCCAGCCGGTGAAACGGGCCACATGTCCCCAGTCGTCTCTCAGTTCCCGAGAGTACGCCGCACCGTGACGGGGATGGTCGCCACCGGCCACGACCAGCCGCACCTCGGGAACCTGGGCTGCTGCGACGAGAGCCGACTCGAGACCCTTGTAGGGAGCGACGTATCCGAAGCAGAGCACCACCAGACGCCGCTCACCCTCCAGACCCAGTCGCCGCCGGGCATGGTCGCGATCCACAGCGCCTGCCATCCCGACACCGTGCGGTATCACCACCGCCTTGGGGACATGACGGGCGAGCTGCGGCTCGTGGACGATGGTGGTGCCCGTGGCGGCAAGCAGACGCTGGTAGCCGGCGACCGCCAGTCGGGCCGCCGTCACCGGGCCGGTGAGCCGATGCAGTCTCATCAGCTCGGAATCCACCTGGCCGGGTTCGAGTACCTGGTGCATCGTGATGAACGCCCCGGGCCCACGACGTCTCATTTGGGCCACCGCCAGGGGAAGGGTGGCAAGCGACATCACCCCGCCGTAGAGGAACATCTCGTGCTGGAGATGGATCACCCGGGGGTTCATCCGGCCGGCCATACGCAGCGACCGCGGGAGAGCGAGAGCGCCTCGCGGCCCGGAGCGCACCACGGTGACCCCGCCATCGGCGTGGGTGGATGGAGCGTTCGGCTCGTCAGGGGCGACCACCGCCACCCTCAGCCCCAGGTCGGTGAGAGAACGGGCGAGATCGACGGTATAGGCGGCGACGCCGGTGGTGGCTACATGGGCCTTGCCGGGAGGTGGGTACGGAGAGACCAGGACGACGTCGGCAGCCCGCGACTTCGGCGGTAGCGAGCCAAGCACCGCATCGCCGGACGCCGCCCTTCGACGTCGCCAGTCGATCCAGAGCCGAAGCAACGACCTCGTCACCTGTTTGAAGTCGCGCAGGAGCCTCACTTTCGATCCGGTGCGCGCCACCCAGACGCTGGGAACCTCGACGATTCGATAGTCGAGGTCGTCAGCCCGAAGCAGGAGGTCGAGGTCGAAGAGGAGATCGGTCGTGGTGACGTGCGGGAGGAGCCGTCCCAGCGTCTCGCGGCGCATCACTTTCGCTCCACATTGGGTGTCTCGATAGGGAAGACCGAACAGACGTCTGACCATCCAGGCGAACACGAAGCTCGCAGCGTTTCGGGCCAATGCCCGGCTTCCCAACACGGACGAAGCCGGCAGTCGGCGAGAGGCGATTGCACCATCGGCACGACGGGTGGCGTCGACGAGTCTGGCGAGCTGCTCGGGGGAGGTGGAGCCATCTGCATCCACGTAGGCGACGAACTCCGCCCCACAAACCCGGAAGGCTCGCCGGATCACACCGCCCTTGCCCAACTTGGGGAAGTCGTGCAGTTCGACACGGGCGTCGTGTTCGGCGTGGCGACGGACAATGTCCGCCGTGGCGTCCTCGCAGTCGTCAAGAGCGACTATGAACCTTACGCCGGCGCCGGGGAAGCCGCGACGGAAGGCATCGAGGGTGGGCCCGATGCGGTTGGCCTCGTTGTGAGCCGGGATGATGATGTCGAGACTGGGGCCCGGATGCGGATCGGTCGCCGATGCGGCGTGCACAAACCCCCGGGCTGTCGCTCCAATTGTGCCAGTCAATGCGGTAACACCCTAGCCCTGCCGTCTTCGAACGTTTTCCGCCTGAGGCTGGCTCTACTTTCCCGTTTACCCCGGTCCTGAAACCTGCTCGCTTCACCCTATGCTTACCTACCCATGCCGCGGGGTACCGCGAAGCGGAACGAGGTAGGTAACTATGCGCATCACTCGACGAGGGCTGCTTCGCGCTGCCGGTTTGGCGGTCGGCGCGGTGCCACTGGCCAAGTGGGGGCCTGATGCCATGGGTCTCGGTCGTAAGGTCCTGGCCACCGGCTCACCGGATTCTCTCCCCCGGGTAGAGCCCGATTTCGCCCAGCCGGCCAACGGCATGAATGTGATCGTGGTCGTGCTGGACACGTTGCGGAAGGACTACGTCGGCGCCTACGGAAACGAATGGGTGATGACCCCGACTCTCGACGAGATCGCAGCGCGTGGCACTCGCTTCGCTCGGGTCGTGCCCGAGTCACTCCCGACCATTCCCGTGCGTCGAGCCCTCCACACCGGCATGCGTACCTTTCCGTTCCGTGATGTCGAACGGCACAGGGGCGACACGGTGGGGCTGCTGGGCTGGCAGCGGATACCGGAGCGACAGACGACCCTGGCCGAGATGCTCAGCCAGTCGGGCTACACCACCGCCCTGGTGTCCGACACCCCCCACCTCTACGGCCCGTCGATGAACTTCCAGCGAGGGTTTGGGAGCTTCCGCTGGATCAGGGGCCAGCACGGCGACCACTATCGTCCCAGCGGCGCCGCCGACCGGGACAGGCTCGCCGGCTACATGACCGAGCCGCTGCAGGGCTCCCGCTGGCATCCGGCGCTGGTTCAGTACGTCGCCAACACAGACGGACGCTCCGGTGAAGACGACTGGCTCGCACCTCGTGTCTTTCGGGAGGCGACCCGCCTGCTCGAGGACGCCGCCGACCTGGAGCCGTTCTTCCTGGTGGTCGACTCGTTCGATCCCCATGAGCCTTGGGACCCCCCGCCCCGCTACATCGAGCTCTACGACGAGCCGACCATCGAGGGTGTCGAGCCCGTCACTCCCCTCTACGGCGACTCGAAGTATCTCGAGGAGCCCCAGTTGGAGCGGATGAAAAAGCTGTACGCCGCCGAGGTGACCATGGTCGATGCCTGGCTGGGACGCTTTCTCGACCGGGTCGACAATCTCGGTCTGCTCGATTCCACCCTCCTGGTGGTAGTCAGCGATCACGGCATCCTCCTCGGCGAGCACGGCATCACCGGCAAGCCGACCCACGCCCTCTGGCCAGAGGTCGTCGACGTGCCGCTGTTGATCAGCCATCCGGATCATCGTGACGGCGCAGTCCATGAGGGGTACGTCTCAACTCACGACCTGGTGCCCACCATCCTCTCCGCCCTCGGCATGGCGCCGCCGTCGTCGATGGATGGACGTGATCTCCTGCCACGTATTGCCAACCCGGCCGGGAAGCAGGAGGGCGACGAGTTCACCACGGCCGCGTTCGACCAATGGGTCATGGTGCGGACAGACCAGCACGAGCTCCATGCCCGCGACGATCTCTCGGAGGTTCGCCTCTTCGACATCGTCGACGACCCGGCACGGGAAGATCCGCTGGATGAGCCGGAGACCGCCGAGCAGCTCTACTCCCTTCTCGTCGAAGAGGTGGGCGACCCCCTGGTCTATTGACAGAGAACGAGTGCTGAAACACGTTGAGCGGTGAAGACCCCGGGAGAAAGCCACCTGCCGAAGCGGAACTAGCGCGTAGAGACCTTCCCGAACCGTCGTCGCTGCGCCACGTCATCGGACCCGGCCTGGTTCTGCTGGCGGTCGCCCTCGGAGCCAGCGAATTCGTCCTCTGGCCGTTCGTCAGCTCCCGGACCGGCCTCGGTCTGCTCTGGGTTGCGATCGTCGGGCTCTTCACCCACTACTTCGTCAACATGGAGATCGAGCGCTACACGATGGCCACCGGCGAAACCGTCATCACCGGGTTCACCCGCATGTGGCACCACTGGGCATGGATCTTCGTTCTTCTCACCGTGCTCATCTGGGTCTGGCCCGGGTGGGTGGCCTCGGCTTCCACCGTGATGGGCTTCGTCTTCGGCTGGAGTCTCGACAGCGTGGCCATCGTCTCGGTGCTGGGCCTGGTGGCCATCGGGGTAACCCTGACCGTCTCCCCGATGGTCTACCGGATGGTCGAGCGCATCCAATGGGTCCTGGTGGGTTGGGTAGTGGTATTCGTCGTCTTCGCCGTAGCCATGAGCACAGACCTGGACACATGGATGTCCGCTGTCGGCGGTGTGAGTCTCCAGCTTCATCCGGAGCTCAACCCGCCCCTCATCCTGGGTCTCCTCGTCTTCGCCGGTGCCGGGGGCACGCTGAACCTGGCGCTGTCGAACTGGGTGCGCGACAAGGGTCTGGGCATGGGCGCACACATCGAGCCCATCGAGTCTCCGCTGACGGGTCACCCGACCGGTGCGGCACCCGTCGGGGAGCCGTTCCGGGAGACCGACGAGAACATGCGACGCTGGCGCCGATGGTGGAAGCTGGCCAACCAGGAGCAGCTCATCTTCTTCGTCCTACTGGGTTTCGTCATCATCGCCGCCCTGTCGGCTCTCGGCGCGGCGACCCTGTTCGGGGTCGACGTCGGTGAAGGGCTCGATTTCATCCGTGCCGAAGGACAGGCGCTCGGCGACCGCTTCGGCACCTGGTTCGCCAAGCTCTTCTGGATCTCGGGTGCGGTTGTCCTGTTCTCGACCAATCTCGGCATAGTCGACCACCTGGGGCGACTCATCGCCGACATCGCCAAGGTCAACTGGCTCGCCGATCGGGAGTCATGGAGCGAGTCGAAACTGTATGTGATCCTGGTCTGGCTCGAGATCCTGGCTGGCTCTGTGGTCTTGCTGTTCGCCCTCGCCGCTCCCCTGGCGCTGATGGTGATCGCCGGTGTCGCCGGCGGCGTGGTGATGTTCGTCTACTCGGCGCTGCTCATTCGCCTGAACCGCACCGCCCTCCCCAGGGCGATCCGTCTGCGGGGTTGGCGGATGTGGGCAATGGTGTGGGCTGTGGTCCTCTTCGGATCGTTCTCGTTTTTCGCCATCTGGACCGGGATCGCCCCAATGGGGTCGGGGATGGGAGCACCCTGATGGGCCGGTTGAAGCTGCTTTGGCTACGACTCGTGTTTGGGATCGCTCTCTGGGCCGGTTTGGTCGTCGTGGCCCACCTGGCCGGAGTTCTCTGACACCGTCGCCATGACCTGGCCGGTCCCTCCAGGTCGTCCCGACGCCGGGGTGGGGTCCCTCCACGCCGTGACGGCTCTGATCGACATCAGCACCACCAGAGCCAGGTTGGCGAAGAGGGTGGCCATGACCACGCCACCGGTGCCGCTTCCCAACGCCACCAGCAGAACGACGTGCAGCACCACAGCCGAACCGACGAGACCGGCAACGGCCCGGGGGTGTCCTGTCGCCGAGAAGTACGCCGCCAGCACCCGGGACAATGCGAGCAGCGCCATGGCGCTCATGTAAGGCACCGCGAACCCAACAGCCTGCTCGTAGTCGGGGAAAACAGTGGTGACGATCAGGTCGGGAAGGATCGCCACCATGGCCACTGCTCCCAATCCGAGGCCGCCCGCCATAGCGAGGGCGACGCCGAGAGCCTTGCGCGACCCCTGAACGGCGCGAGGGATCAGAACCAGGGGGACCCTGACACTGGCGAGGACCGCCGCTCCTCCCAGTGTGGCCACGGCAGCGAATGTCGCCGCGTCCACGGACTGGAGAAGACGATTGGCGAACAGCACGTCCTGTTTCTGGAAGACAGCCAGCAAGAGAAAGGCGCCGGCCGTCCACCAGAACGCCGCGCCGCGGCCCACGGACGAGTCCAACTTCTCGTCTCCGGCGAGCCACTTACCGCGCGGGTCGCCGCGACGACGGACCGCCGCCACGGCGAAGGCGGCGTAGCCGGCGAGGACCACCCCGGCGGCTCCGCCTACCGCTCCGAAGGAGATGGCCAGAGGGATCCCGACCGCCAGCCGCACGGCCGGCTCCACCACGAGTGTCATCGAGACCTGGCCGTTCATGCTCCAGCCATGGAGAGGCCCCCTCTCCAGAGCGAGGAACGGGGCCACAGCCATGGTGATCGCCGTGAGTATGACCATGCCTGGAGGCAGCTCCAGCAGGGGTGCTGTCCACGGCGCGCTCATCGCCACCACCGCAGCGAGCAGGGCGATGGGTAGGAGCAACCTCCGCCGCAGTCCCGGTGCCCCCTGCGGTTTCAGCGTGCTCGCCGCGCTCAGGCTTCCCGTCGGCATGTGGACGACCAGATAGAGGGCGAGAAAGCTGACCACTTGGGCAAAGCCGCGGGCAGGGAGGACACGTGCCGCCACTATGACGAAGGCCATGTTGCCCACCGCGGCGACCAGCTGGGCACCTGTCACCAGCACCTGCTCGCCAACGAGGCCGCGCAGTCCCTCCAGCGAACGGTTCAAGTCAACATCCCTCTGAACGCGGCATACCCACAATGACCATACGGAAAACCCGACGCAGTGTCAGCGGCGCTCAGGGCTCCAGCACCGGCAACGCGGAAGCCTCACCCCTCACCGTCAGCGGCTCGCTCTGATCCACGAACACTCCGAGTAGGCCCAACTCCACCTCACCGGTGACTGTCACGCTCACCGAGGTCGTCTCCACATCGACGGCCAGATCGATCAAGTCGACCCCTTGCCAGCCGACGGCAGCGGCGGCGAGGTCCCGGGCACGATCGGGCTGCAGAATCACCTCGCCGGTGTTCCGGTAGTGCTCCTCGTCGATGCCGGAAGCGGCCGCGATCGCGGCCGAGTCGGCGACAGCGGCGAGCTCTCGCTGCAGCGCCAGCGCCCGCCAGTAGTCGAGAGCCAGGCCGCCGAAGAGGAGGAGCAACATCGAGAGGCCGAGCACCCATATCGTGACGGACCCGCGATCAGGCCGGCTCATCCAAGACTCCGATACAGGTCGATCGGCTCGCTGTGAGATGCGGACACCCAGAGCCCGCCGACCCCACCCCAGGGCGTCTCCACCAACGGAGTCCACAACTCGACGGTCACACCCACAGCCGAGCCGCGCGTGAGCGGACAGGACCCCGCCGCGGCGGTGGCGGGGGATGCCCCGCACCAGCCAACCCGGACCGAGCTGGCATCGAGACCTGCCGCTTCGGTCATCTCGGACACCACCGTGTCGCCGGCGGCGTGATCCAACTCGAGCACCACTGCCCGGGAGGCCTCGGCCGCCATGGCCTCGGCCGTCACCCGTCGCTCCGACCAAGGGCCGAAGGACATGACGACCAGCGCCACCGGGAGAAGCAGCAGCCCTGCCGCCAACGCCAGCTCGACGGGGGCGTGCCCGCGGTCTCTCATGGCTCGGTGACGCCGCGAGATGTCAACTCGAATCCGAAGTCCGGGGTCAAAGGGGTCCACGACTCGAAGGCTCCCGTAGCCGTCGCCACGACCGACTCTCCCGAGAGGTCGCACCCGACGACGAGGCCATCGGACATCCGGCCACCAAGGAGGTCCTCGATCACACGACCTGCCGTCTGTTCACAGACGGCAGGGCCGGCAGTGGTGCCGGCGCGGGCTCCCTGCTCCAGTGCCGACCGCACCGCGCCCCGCCCGTATTGGACGACGACGAGGTTGGCCAGGACGAGGAAGAGGATCAGGGCAAGCCCGGACGCCAGTAGAAACTGGACGGAGGTGACGCCCCGGTCGTCTATCCCCCGATCAGCTGTCCGCGGATCCACCCGACCAGGTCGACACCGAGCGCCTGCAACGCACCCCAGATCACCACCAGCGCGGCGATGGCCAGGGCGGCGTTGCCCATGAGCTCGGCTGTGTTCAGCCCCCGGTCGTCGGCCCTCATGGCCTCCGACCATGTCTTCAATACCGGCAGCATCCTTTCCTCCTTCTATTGCCAGCCAGTTATCAGGTACGGGAGTGGAGCCGCCACGAAGAGAATGAGAACCGGCGCCAGAATGGCGATGGTCGGGACGAGCATTGCCGCTCTTCTCTTCGTCGCGGTCCGCTTGATCGACTCACGTCTGGTCTCCCGCACGTCTTCGGACAGAGAGAGCAGCGCTCCGGCGAGGTCGGCCCCTCTCTCCTCCGCGGAAGCGAGGAGCCGGTAGGTCCGGGAACAGAATGGCTCCGGTGTCAGCTCGGCGATCCGGCGAAAGGCGTCCGGCCCACTCCATCCGGATCTGTGAAGACGCAACGCCTCCTCGAGCTCGGCAACCACTTCGCCGGACCCTCTCTCCGTGGTGGCGCGGACAGCTTGAATCACACCGCCACCCGTCCGCACCCTCATCGCCAGGAGCTGGTTGACGGTGTAGATCTCAATCTTCATCCGCTCCCGGCGCCTCTCGATCCCCTTCTCGAGCCGCCCCCGGGTCTTGGTGGCCCCGACTACCAGCCCAAGACCGATCAGCACCATCCTGATGGGGATCGTCGCACCGACAACGTGTCCCATCGCAACGGCAAGCGCCAGTCCTCCGGTGACGGCTTTGAGCTGAGCGATCCGGTAGGCAGACAGCATCTCGGGCTCGGACTGGCCCTTGAACCAGCCCGCCTGACGGAGACGGAGGATGGTCACCCCGGAGCCGGAACGGTCGAGCTGTCTCCCCACCCAGTCGGCCAGATCCCTAATCATCGGCCCGAACACCGAGCGCACCGGCCCAGCGTCCCGGGAACCATTGACTATTGACAGGCTGGGTGACAGATACGGGTCCACCCGTCCCCGAAGTCGGCGTGGCGGCGGAACGATCTGGCGCATCATCAGACCTACGGCCAGAGACGTAAGCGCGGCGGCAAGTACAGCTTGTTCGCTCATGAGACCCGACCGCCCTTGAACACCCGTGGCTCAGCGGGCTGGGCACCGAGACGGGAGGCGATGACAACTCCGACGAGACTCATCACCCCTCCGGCCAGGACCACCAGGATTCCTGTGGAAGACGAGTAGAAGTCGCGGAAGGCGCCGGACCGCGCGGTCATTGCCACCAGGACGATCCACGGGAGCACGAACACCACCCGGGAGTTGATCTTGTGCTCCAGCGCCTCGGTGCGGACCTGTTCCATCGTCCACAGATCCCTGGTCGTTGCCTCTGCGAGGTCCTCGAGGATGGAAGGCACGACGGTCCCACCACGCTCGTAGGCGAGGATCAAGACCTCGATGATCCGATCGGCGGTGGGGTCGGCCAGGTCGTCCTTGACCATCTCCAGCGCGGGAACCACGCCGAGGCTCCGTGAGTAGACGTCGAAGCCCTGGAACGCCTCACGCAAAGGCTGGGGACCGAACGTGGCGAGATTCTCGACGGCGGAAGGCAGTGACGCACCGGATCGCACCGACGACAACAGGTCCCGCAAACCGTCGGGCCAGGCCTCCTGGACCCGTGCCAGGCGTTGTGCCCGTTTCCGCACGAAGTACGCCCTGGGCATGGTGGCGACCACTACGGCCGGGACAGCGGACACCGCGATGATTCCTGTGAGGGCGAACACCACCAGGAACGTGACCGCTCCGGCACCGATGACTGTCGCCCAGAACTGGATGGGTGTCACGTCGAGACCGGGGACGGTGGCGTCCGCTACGCGAGGGGCCTTTCGGCGCCGCGGCCGGGTCACCAACCGGTAGGCAGCCACTCCGGCCACCGTGGCCGTGGCTGCTGCGGCGAGAAGGCTCACCATGCCGACTCGCTTCCTTTGAGCAGCCCCCTCAATGTCCGCCCACGCTCCATCGCCCTCTCCATCCGGTCGAGCAGCCCGGCGGGTGGCAGGGCGCCGCTCCACTCCAGCGGTGCACCGAGCCGGGAGCGACTGAAGATGGTCTCCGACGAGAAGTCGTCGTGCAGTGCAGGCACCACTGCCCTTATCTCCATGGTCTGTCGCCGGATGGCGCCCTCGCGGTCGTCGGCGGCACGATCGAGATGCACGACCAGATCTATCGATGAGGAGAAGACCTTGCGAACGACCCGTTCCGGGACGTTCTCCCCCGCCATCAGCGCCGCGTTGACGAGAGCCTCCAGGGCGTCCGAGGCGGAGTTGGCGTGGATGGTGCAGGCCAACCCGCATCCGGCGTTGACCGCCCGGGTTAGCTCGAAGGCCTCAGCGCCACGAACTTCGCCTACGACTATGAGGTCGGGTCTCATCGCCAGAACGACCTTCACCAACTCCCGAAGACTGATCTCACCCGACCCGTCGAGGGCGGGAGGACGGGCCTCGTAGTAGGAGCCATGGATCAGCGGCACATGCAGTTCGCGGACCTCCTCGCAGGCACGGATGCAGTGTTCGATTGGAACGGAACTGATGAGGGCTGAGAGAAATGACGTCTTGCCCGCCCCGGGCGGCCCGGAGACGATCACCGAGGCGTTGGCCGCCATCGCCGCGCCCAGGAAGGAAGCCGCGGCCGGTGGCAGCGATCCCAGAGAAACGAGTGAGTCGAGGGTCTGTCGCCGCAGCGCGTAGCGGCGGATGGTCGCCGAGAGCCTGTCTCCTACCGGCGGGATGACGGCGGTGAGCCGGGCGGATCCATCGAGGATCCGGGCCTGGGCGATGGGGTTGGAAGCGTCGAGACGACGATCGGTGGCGGCCATCAACTGCTCAACCGCCTGTCGGTTCTCGGCCTCGGTGGAGGGGACCTCGGCGGACCGGAGGGCACCGCCGGCCTCCAGATAGGTGATCTTGTCACCTTCGATAAAGATCTCCTCGACATCGTCCCGGTTCAACAGATCGGTGAGGGGACCTCGACCGCTGATCGACCTGACCAGACGCTCGACGGTGGCTTTCGGATCGGCAAGGGAACGACCGCTTCCCAGATGGGCGCTCTGCTGATACTCCTCAACCGTCGCCTCCAGGAGATCCCGCACCGCCTCGACCTGCTCTGCGGGGTCGAGTCCGGTCCCATCGATCCGGGACAGGGCCTGTTGGCGCAGGGTCTCGTAGACGTCGGTCGTCATTTGAGACTCCGCACAACCACCCCGGCCATCGACCGCAGTGCCTTGCCATACCGCCCGCCGCGGTGGACGACTCCGTCCCAGACAGCCGGCTCGAGCCGATGGTCGAACGGAACCGTGACGACCGGCACATCGGGGAGCGTCCGGGCGATCTCACCGAGGATCTCGGCTCGACGGAACGAGCCTTTGCCGGTCTTGTTGACCACGGCGAGAACGGATAGCGACGGTGTGCTGCCAAGGACGTTCTCGACGGTCTTGATCAGACGGGCCACTCCTACAGGCGTCGCGGTCCCGACGATGATCACCGTGTCGAACTCACGGAGGAGGCCCGGCTCGGCGTTCCCGAGCGGCCCAAGGTCGGCCACAACGACCTCGCGGGACTCGCTGAGACCCTCCATCAACATCATCGCGTCCGGCCTTGTGATCCGCGCACCGTGACCGCCATCGGCCCGACCGCCCACGACAGACAGCCCGTCCACGTCGTGTACCGCTTCGTCCAACCGGTCCATGTGGTGGAGCGCGTGGTCGACGGCTGTGCGGATGTTGGGATGAACTGCCAGGTCGAGACGCTGCGCGATCGATGGCCAGTTCTGATCCATGTCGATCAGCACCGTCTCGACGTCGCTGGCAAGGCTCCGGGACAACCCGATGGCGATTTCGGTCATGCCCACTCCCTCGCATGGGCCGGTGACGGCGATCCGGAAAGATTCTGTGGATCGGGAATCCTCGTCGGCTTGCACCGGGACGCGGTGCGACAGAGACCCGTCGATCTTCGACAGAAACTCCTCGGGCGTGGCGTCGGTCTCGATGACGTCGGAGATCCCGCACTCGAGGAGCCTTCTCTTGGCATCCGGTCCATCCTCGGGCATGTAGACGCCGATCACCTCGGTCCCCGACTGTTTGAGGACAGCCACCAGACGGGGGGTGAGGAAGGAGCAGACATCGTCAATCAACAGCACGTCGAACCCGCCGGACGTCGCCTGGTCGGCAGCCATCACCCGGTCGACGATCCGTCCTCCTCCGTGGTCGAGCAGGAAGCGGTGCAGCCGGTCGGGCCACTCCCGAGCCGATGCGGCGAGGGCGATGTCAGGGACCATCGGTCACCTCCTGGATGGCTTCGGATCCGGTGAACCGAACGATTTCGACCGAACCGTCGTCGAGGGCCTCGGCGAGATGCAGCGCCTCATCCGAGTCGACATTCACCACGACGTGATGAGCCGACACGGCGCCTATGCCTCCCGACGAGCCCTCGGACACCGAGACGACCTCGAGGTCACTGGCCACGTATCGGGCGGTTCCGTCGATCACCGAGATCACGTCGACGCGGTCCCCGGCAACGAGGGAGCCGCCAGCGGCGTGTTCGACAGGGACAGGCAGACTCATCGAGCGAAGTCCGGAGTTCGAGCTTGCCTCGACGAAGGCGGATCGGTAGACCGTCTCACCGGCCGCCACCGGTCGTGCCAGCACCCATCCAGCCAGCTCACCGAGCTCGTCCTCGGTGACAAGGCTCGGCAGACCTTCGAACGTCGACTCGACGGGGACGAGACGGAGTGTGCTTATATCCAGCGGTGACCCCGTCGCCAGCGGCTGGTCGGCTATCGCCACGAGGGTGGTGGAGCTCCGGTCCTGGAGGACGAGGAGATTGAGAACAAACGCCAGGATCACGACGACCGCGATCAGGACATGAGTGAGCGATAGCCGCCGACCTATCCGTCGGCGTGCCGCTTGTGGGGAGCCCGCTTCCCTCAGCCTCGCGCTGGGAGCCACGCTCACGGTCACGACAACCTATCCCGCGGCCGCCGCGACGTGTCGAGAGCGCGAAAAACCATGGAACATGAACAACAGCCGGACCCGAATCTCGGCTCCGAGCTCCGTCAGGGAGCGGGTCGGGAATGGAACGAGGAAGCCGCCGAGGACGAGCGTCTCACCGAGCTGCACCGTCGGCGCCGCATGACGCTTTCGGACCAGGCCAAGGAGATGGCTAACCGGGGGGACCGGGTCTCCGTGGAGTTCGGCGGGCACACGTTTGGCGGTGGGGTGGTGGTGGCGGGAGACGACTACGTCACCATCGATGGCCCCGGCCAGATCGCAGATGTCGTCCTCGCCACGGCGCGATGGTCGCTTCTCCCCAGCGATCAGCCCGCTGAGGCTCGGCCGGGCGGAGCGGAGACCTTCCGTGCCCTGCTGCACGAACATTCGGCGTCCGGAGCGACCGTTCGTCTGGCTCTGCCAGGTGGCGACATGGTCATGGGCAGTCTCGATGTGGTGGCCGAGGACCACATCGACATGAGCGACGTCGACGGGCGACGTCTCGTCGTCCCTATGAAGATGATTCTGGCCGTTGTGAGGTCGTCTGATCTCCACTGATCTCATCCTCGGCGGGTGCCGCAGGATGAGACTTGAGGAACTCGTAGATCTCGTCCCTGAAGAACTTGAAGGTCCGACCACCGGGAAGCTTGTAGGCGGGCAGCCGCCCTTCCCTGGCGTAACGCCTGACCATCTGAACGTTCATGCCCAGCAGCTCCGCCACCTGCGCCGCATCGAGGATTGGGGGATATTCCTCAGCCATTGGTCGTCCTCATCGTTACTCGACGTGATAGTACG
>JBKHKD010000048.1:0-15530 GCA_046537785.1 Actinomycetota bacterium | reverse complement strand
TCAATGCAGGGTGGTCTACCTAGTATTTTCGAGGTTTGCTCTCCGAGCGGGATCCCCTCGTCACATGGCGTTAGTCGAATTCGTCGTCTTTCATCCGTGGAAGGCGGTAACGGTCCTGGTAGTGGGGACGCTGCTGGGTCTGGCTTCGTTCTATGCGTATCAGGTGAACACCGCTTTTGGCGCCGTGGCCGTGGAGGATTTCGATCCCGTCCACGCCCGAAGCGCCATCGAGTCCACCCCCCGGACCGTCCCCGACGACCAGGACGAGTTCGATCTCGACTTCGACGAACAACCCCTCTACGACATCGATGAGGAAATGGAGCGGATTGCCGACCACATCGCCGAGCAAGGGGATGAGCCGCAGTTCAATGTTGCTGCATTTGGAGAGTCCATAGACGACGGGCTATTCGAGTCCTATCTTCTCATCGGGACCGATGCTTCCGGTTTTCTCGCCGACACGGTCATTCTCGCCCTTCAGCCCGCGGACGGCTCGGCGCCGATCATGGTGAACCTCCCCCGCGACCTCTTCGTCTGGAACGTCTGCAAGGGCACGTTCACCCGTCTGAACGCAGGTCTCGGCGGGTGTTCGGGGGTTGCCTCGGGAATGGAGCTGATGGCGATAATGGTCGAGGACTACACCGGAATCCCTATCGACCACCTGGCCAGAATCGACTTCGACGGCTTCGCTCGTCTGGTCGATGTCATGGGAGGGATCACCGTCTGTGTCGACCATCCCACCCGGGACGCCAAGGCGCATCTGACACTCGAGCAGGCGGGCTGCCAAACGGTGGAAGGGGAGACTGCTCTCGCCTGGGTGCGGTCCCGTCACCCCGAACAGCTCGTCGACGGCGAGTGGCGTGCCGTCGGCGGCTCCGACTTCACCCGTCAACGTCGTCAGCAAGACGTTCTCTTTCAATTGGCCGGCAAGGCGGCGAGCTTTTCGTCCCCTGCCTCCTTGACCAATCGACTGGCCGCCGTGGCTTCGTCGGTGCGCCTTGATTCCTCGTGGTCGCTGAGCGAGGCAGTCAGAACAGCGTGGCGCTATCGGGGGATTTCCAGGGACTCCGTCCACCGGTTCTCGATATCCGTCAGGGACTACCGAACTTCATACGGTGCCCTCGTGCTGCTGCCGACCAAGCCGTTTCGTGACCACCTCTACGCGGTCTACGACCCGGGATAGCCACGCGGCGCGCTTGTATAGAGTCGAATCGGAAAGGAGGGCTATGGGCCCTATCGAGGTGCTGGTCGTCGGCCTTCCCCAATCCAGACTGAACGGAGAGGTGCTCGCCGCGCTTCAACACGTAGTCGATCTTGAGGTCGTTTCCATTGTCGATGGCCTCTTTATCACCAAAGGGGAGGACGGGAACGTGGAGTACACCGAGCTCGACGAGTTCGGCGCCGACGACGGTGAGATGACCGGACTGGCGCGCCTTGTCGAAGAGCCGAATGGACTGCTCAACGATGAGGACGTCCACGCCTTTGCGGCGGCGATGCAGCCCGGGGAGGTTGCCGCCGCCCTGGTCCTCGAGCACACCTGGTCGCGCTCTCTGCGCGATGCCGTGACCGGAGCCGGCGGCTCTGTGATCGCCAAAATACGCGTGTCGGGCTCGGTCGGAGATGAGGTCGTAGACGCTATTGGACGGGAGGGGCTAGCAATGGCCAGGAACAGGTCAGGACGCCCCGGATTGATCGGAACCATGGCTCGTGCCGCAGTTGGGGCGGGCACGGCCCGTGCCGCCATCGGTGGCGACAGCGACGACGGGGCCGCCGGGGAAGACGACCACGTCGCCAGGGAGCAGGCCGTCGTCGAGCAGCAAACCGCCATTCAGGCGGCGTACGAGGCGCGGGCTCAGGTAGCCGACCTGGATGCCCAGCTCTCCGCCCACCAGCCGGCGCCGCCGGAACCGCCGGAACCGGAGTTCGCCGAAGACGTGGCCGACAAGCTCACCCAGCTCGCCGAGCTCCACAAGGCGAGCATCATCAACGATGACGAGTTCGCCGCGGCCAAGGCCAAGTTGCTGGCTTAACCCCTTAAGTCAGGTGAGCTCCTGGAGCCTTTCGAAGACAGGGGCCGAGGTCTCGCTGATGTGTTTCAGGGAGAAACATGAGTCAAGTTGGCCGTCGTCGAGGGTCACCTCGGGGTCGGCGCGGAGCAGGTCGCGGAGATGGCCCTTGGCCTCCCAGGCGTCCATGGCGTTGCGCTGAACGACCCGGTACGCCTCGTCCCTCGTCATCCCGCTCTCGACCAGCGCGAGCAGGACAGCCTGACTGAAGACCAGCCCGTTGGTCGACTCGAGGTTCGCCATCATCCGCTCCCGGTCGACGACCAGGTCGTCGACCAGACCTTTGAACTTCACCAGCATGTAGTGGAGGACGATGGATGCGTCTGCGAGGACGACGCGTTCTGCCGATGAGTGGGAGATGTCCCGCTCGTGCCAGAGCGCCACGTTTTCCAACCCGACCTGGGAGTAACCGCGCAACAGTCGTGCCAATCCGGTCATTCGCTCGGAGAGGATCGGGTTCCGCTTGTGCGGCATGGCAGACGACCCTTTCTGACCTTTGCGGAAGCCCTCACTCACTTCGCCGACCTCGGAACGCTGGAGGTGTCTGATCTCGGTCGCCATCCTTTCGATCGATGCGCCGACTACGGCGAGCGTCGTCAGATACTGGGCATGACGGTCGCGGGCGGTCACCTGCGTCGAGGCTGGCTCGACCGCCAGTGCGAGTGAGTCACAGACAGCCTCTTCGACGGCAGCAGGGACGTGGGCGTAGGTACCCACCGCTCCCGAGAGCTTCCCAACGCTCACGATCTCGCGGGCGGCGGAGAGCCGCTCCTCGTCACGGCTCAGTTCGAAAGCCCACCCCGCCAGCTTCAGGCCGAATGTGGTCGGCTCCGCCCAGATGCCATGGGTGCGGCCGATCATGTACGTGTCACGATGCTCGAATGCGCTGTCCACGACGGTCTCCCTGAGCGAGGAGAGGGCTGCGGCGAGGAGGTCGGCGGAGTCCCGGAGCAGAAGACCCCCGGCGGTGTCGAGGACATCCGAAGAGGTCAGCCCGTAGTGCACCCAGCCGGCGGCCTCTCCACCGGCACCCTGACCGAGGAGGTCGACGAAGGCAGCGAGGTCGTGGTTGGTCACGGCCTCCCTCTCGGCCACTTCCTCCGGGGTGGGACAGGCAGCGGCCTCCGTGGCGTCGGCGACTCCGGACGGCACCTTCCCGAGGGTCTCGAAGGCGCGCAGGGTCGCCACCTCGACCTTCTTCCACGCCTCGAGCTTGTGCTGGTCGGCCCAAATGGCCCCCATCTCGGGCAATGTGTAGCGCTCGATCACAGGGAGGATGATGCCACGGCGGTTAGCGTGAGATGACAATGCGGACGATCAGAAACGATCAGGCGCGTCGTTATGCGCTTGGCGCACAGGGCTTCATCGAGGGTCGTGCCGAGGGTCGTGTCGATGTCAGGCACTTCCGCAAGGTCATCGAGCAGATCGGACTCGTCCAGCTCGACTCGGTCAATGTGTTCAGTCGCACCCACTACATGCCGTTCTTCTCCCGCATCGGCTCCCACGACCGGGACGCGCTGGACGATTGGCTGTGGAATTCGGGTGAGATGTTCGAGTACTGGGGTCATGAGGCTTCCCTGATTCCCGTGGACCACCACCGCCTGTTTCGCTGGCGTATGGCCCAACCCTTTCAGTGGAAGCGTCTCAAGGATCTCGACGAGAACCATCCCGAGTATCTCGAGTCGGTCTACCGGCAGGTAGAGGAGCGGGGACCCTTGCGCACCAGGGACCTCGAGGCACCCGGAGAGAGGGACAGCGACGCCATGTGGGGATGGTCCAATGGCAAGGTCGCCCTTGAAGCCTTGTTTCTCAAGGGTCTGGTCACGGCTGCGGAGCGTCCCAACTTCATCCGCGTCTACGACCTGCCCGAGAGGGTGATCCCAAAGGAGCACCTGGATGCCCCCACTCCCGGCCACGACGAGGCGCTGGCCGAGTTGCTGATGCTTGCGGCCGAGTCACTCGGTGTGGGTACCGCCGAGGACCTCGCCGACTACTACCGGATCCGTCTGCCCGCTGCCCGTCCGGTGATCCGTCGCCTGGTGGATGCGGGCGACCTGGAAGAGGTCGAAGTGGAGGGCTGGGGCCGGCCTGCCTACCTCCATCCGGATGCGGCGCTGCCGAGATGGCCCAAGGGCACCGCTCTGCTGTCCCCTTTCGACAACCTGATCTGGAACCGCGATCGCGTCGACAGGCTGTGGGACTTCCACTACCGGATCGAGATCTATGTGCCCGAGGCGAAACGGGAGTACGGGTACTACGTCCTTCCCTTCCTCCTCGACGGCGACCTGGTGGCCAGGGTCGATCTCAAGACCGATCGGCGCACGAATACCCTCCAGGTGAAGGGCGCTTTCGGAGAGCCGGGGATCAACCAAAAGAAGGTGGGTCGGGCCCTCCGCAAGGAGCTCGACCTGGTCGCCGATTGGCTCGACCTCGACGCCCTCGCCGTCGACCGCAACGGCGACCTCTTCGACTTCCTCTGAACGAGAGTAACCCCCCGATGTCCAGAACCCTGGGTTCAACACGTCGCTAGGCGACGCCTGTGGCCCGAAGAACGCCACGCCGAGCGGTGCATATGCAAACCCTGGGTTCAACACGTCGCTGGGCGACGTTTGTGGCCCGGAGAACGCCGGGAGTACCCCGGCAGCAGCTTACGTGAAGGCGTTGATACCGGTGATGGCCTGGCCCATGACGAGTGTGTGGATCTCGTTGGTGCCTTCGTAGGTGTAGACGGTCTCCAGGTTGGCCATATGTCTGAAGATGGGATATTCGAGGGTGATGCCGTTGCCGCCGAGTATCGACCGGGCGGTGCGGGCGACTTCGAGTGCGTTGCGGACGTTGTCGAACTTGCCGAACGACACCTGTTCGGGGGTGAGCTTGCCGTCGTCTTTGCGGCGTCCCAGATGCAGGGCGACCAGAGTTCCCCGTTGGACGGCGACCATCATCTCCACGAGCTTCTTTTGGGTGAGCTGGAAGCCGGCAATGGGCTGGTCGAACTGGTTCCGCTCCTTGGCGTAGGAGAGGGCGGTCTCATAACAGTCCCGTGCCGCGCCCATCGCGCCGAAGGCGATCCCGAACCGGGCCTCGTTGAGACACGACAGCGGACCCCGCATCGAAGCCACCTCAGGCAGGACGAAGTCGTCGGGTACCCGCATGTCGTCGAAGACCAGCTCGGAGGTGACCGACGCCCGCAGCGACGCCTTCTTTTTGATGTCGTGGGCTGTGAACCCCGGCGTGTCGGTGGGGACGACGAAGCCACGCACCCCGTTGTCGGTGCGCGCCCAGACGATGGCGACGTCGGCGATCGACCCGTTGGTAATCCACATCTTCGACCCGTTGATCACCCAGTCGGAGCCGTCGCGTTGAGCGTGTGTCCGCATCCCCGCCGGGTCGGAACCAGAGTCGGCTTCGGTCAACCCGAAACAACCGATCACCTCACCCTTCGCCATCTGGGGCAGCCAGGTCTGTTTCTGCTCCTCCGACCCGAACTTCCAGATCGGAAACATCGCCAGCGACCCCTGCACCGACACGAACGACCGGATCCCCGAATCACCCGCTTCCAACTCCAGACACGCCAGCCCATAGGCAGTCGCCGATGTCCCCGCACAGCCATAGCCGTCGAGATGCATCCCCAGCATGCCCAGCTCGCCGAAGTCCTTAGCCAGATCCTCATGAGGGATCCGTCCCTCATCCCACCAGTCCGCCACGTTGGATTTGATCTCCTTGTCCACGTATTGACGGACCGTGTCCCGCAACAGGATCTCCTCCTCGCTCAACAACGAGTCGATCCCCAAGAAATCGTGCGGGTCGGGCTTGTCCAAAGACATCTCGCTCATGCGGCCACCGATGCTATCCGGATCGCGGGTGATTCACCCCGCCAGGGTCTTCTCGGCGAGTTCCCTGCGGTATTCGCCCAGCCTGGCGGTCAGCTCCTCGTCACCGACGGCGAGGATGGCAACGGCGAGCAAGGCGGCATTGTTGGCCCCGTCGACGGTGACCGTGGCGACGGGGATTCCGGTGGGCATCTGCACAGTGGCCAGGAGGGCGTCCATCCCGTCGAGGGATGCGTTGATGGGGACTCCGATCACCGGGAGCAGCGACTTCGCCGCCATCACGCCGGCCAGGTGGGCGGCCTTGCCCGCACCAGCGATGATCGCCCCGAAACCGTTGCCTGCGGCGTTCTCGGCGAACTCGATCGCCTGGTCTGGTGTCTTGTGGGCCGACAAAACCCGGATCTCATGCTCGATCCCGAACCTGTCGAGCATCTTTCCGGCCTTCTCCATGACGGGTCGGTCCGAGCCCGATCCCATGACTATTGCGACTTTGTAGTTCATCGAAATGACCGTACCCGAGACGCGTCGGGTTGGTGTCAGCGCTCAGGCCTGCGCGATGTCGTTCCGGTATTGCATGCCCGGCCACGAAATTTTCTCCACCGCGGCGTAGGCGTGGTCGCGGGCGGCGTCGGTGGAGTCACCGGTTCCCACGACGCTGAGCACCCTGCCGCCGTCCACGACCAGTTTCTTGCCATCGGACGCGGTGCCAGCGTGAAACACCAGGACGTCATCGGGGACATTGGCAAGGCCTTTGATCCGGGCTCCCTTTTCCGGGGAGCCCGGGTAGCCCTTGGCGGCGAGCACGACGTTGACGGTGGCGGCCTCGGTCCATTCGGGCTCGGCACCTTCGAGGACGTCAACGAGGTCCGATGTCATCCGGGGCAGCACCGCCTGGGTCTCAGGGTCGCCGAGACGGACGTTGAACTCGAGGACCTTGGGCCCGTCGGCGGTGAGGACGAGGCCCGCGTAGAGAAACCCGGTGAAGGGGGTTCCATCGTTCCGCATCTGCTGGAGAGTCGGCTCGATCACATCGCGCATGGTGTCGGCTACGAAATCGTCGGGAAGGTCGTCGACCGGCGAGTACGAGCCCATCCCGCCGGTGTTGGGGCCCTCGTCCCCGTCGAGAAGGCGCTTGTAGTCCCGGGCTGGCTGTAGCGGGACCGCCCCGCCCTCGGTGCACACTGCAAAAAGGCTCACCTCGGGCCCGTCGAGGAACTCCTCCACGACCACGGGACCGGTCTCTATCCAACGGTCGACCCACTCGAAGGCGTCGTCTCTCGCCTCCGTGACCAGGACGCCCTTGCCCCCGGCGAGCCCGTCGGCCTTGACGACATATGGCCCGTCAGAACGGCTGATGTGCTCCTTGGCCGTCTCGGGGTCGGTGAAAGTCTCGGCGCTCCCGCTAGCCACTCCGGCCCTGGTCATCACGTCCTTGGCGAACGACTTCGAGGATTCGAGACGCGCCGCCGACCGGGTGGGCCCGAAGACGGGGATTCCCGATCTCGAGACGGCGTCGGCCGCACCGGCAGCGAGAGGGGCCTCCGGCCCGACGACGACCAGGTCCACTCCGTGGAGTCGCGCCATCGCGGATATGGCGCCAACGTCTTCCTCCCCAATTCCCTCCACCAACGGTCCGAGCTCGGCGAGCCCGGGGTTGCCGGGAAGCGAGATCAGCTCATCGACCCGTGGCGATCGGGCCAGCTGCCAACCCAGAGCGTGTTCCCGCCCTCCGGAGCCAACCAGGAGCACCTTCATGAGATCTCGATAAGTTGGGAACGCTCCGGGCCGACCGATACCCAGCCGATGGGCGCCTCCACGGTCTCCTGGATGTACTCGATGTAGGCCCTTGCCTCTTTCGGCAGGTCTCCGTACTTCCGGACACCGGTGATGTCCTCCCGCCATCCCGCCAGCTCTTCGTACTCGGGCTCGCAGTTGTAGAGCACCGACTGTTGGGCCGGGAACTCCTCGTAGCGGTCGTCTCCTGCCCGGTATCCGGTGGCGACTTTGATCGTGTCGAATGCGGAAAGGATGTCGAGTTTGGTGAGGAAGATCTTGGTGAGGCTGTTGATCCTCACCGCATAGCGAAGGGCGAGCAGGTCGAGCCAGCCGCAACGGCGCCTCCTCCCGGTGACGGTTCCGTATTCGCCGCCCAGCTCGATCATCCTGTCACCGACCTCGTCATGGAGCTCGGTGGGGAAGGGCCCGGTACCGACGCGAGAGATATATGCCTTGGCCACCCCGACAACCTCGTCGATTGCCTTGGGGCCTACTCCTGACCCGACGACGGCGCCGCCAGCGGTGGCGTTCGAGGACGTGACGAACGGATAGGTCCCGTGGTCGATGTCGAGCAGCGTCCCCTGTGCTCCCTCGAACAGGACCTCTTTGCCGTCTTTGATCGCTTTGTTGAGGAGTAGGGCGGTGTCGGTGACGTGGGGTCGCAGTTGCTCGGCATAGCCGAGGTATTCCTCGATGATCTCCCCGGGCTCCATCGGGAGCGTGTTGTAGACCCGGGGGAGTATCCGGTTCTTCTCCTCCAGGGCGGTCTCGACCTTCTTGGCGAAGATCTTCGGGTCGAACAGGTCCTGGACCCGGATCCCCGAGCGTGAGTACTTGTCGGTGTAGGCGGGCCCGATGCCCTTCTTGGTTGTCCCGATCTGGTTCTTGCCCAGGTAGCGCTCGATGACTGCATCGAGCTTTCGGTGATAGGGCATGATCAGGTGGGCGTTCGATGAGAGGCGGACCCGTGTCGGGTCGAGATTCCTCTCGGACAACATCTCCATCTCGGCGAGCAGCACCGCGGGGTCGATCACCGTTCCCGATGCGATCACCGGTGTGCAGTCCGGGTAGTGGATCCCCGAGGGAATCAACGATAGCGCCAGCTTCTGCTCGCCCACGACGATGGTGTGCCCGGCGTTGTTGCCTCCCTGGAACCGGACCACGTAGTCGGCGTTCTCCGCGAAGTAGTCGACGACGCGTCCCTTGCCTTCGTCGCCCCACTGGGCGCCCAGAACGATCGTCGCAGTCATGGCTTGGTGTTGGTGGACACTTGGTGGCGGACGGTAGTCAGCCGTCGGTCAGGATTTGTCTTCGGTCTTACCCAAGCTGCGGATCCCGCCGGCGACCACCCGGATCGGTGCGGAGCCGATGGTGTAGAGACCGAGCCCTACCGACTTCGGCAACTCGCGCACCCGGGGTGCCCCGATGAAGCCGCGGCGGCTGAAGTAGACCCACACGGTTACCACGAGGACCGCCATCAGACCGACCAATCCCCAAAAGCCCCACTCCAGCTCCGCGCCGGGGATCTCGACGAAGTTCATCCCCCATAACCCGGCGATGAGGGTCAGAGGGAGGAGGATCGCCGAGAACACGGTGAGCACCCGGACGATTTCATTCGTCTGGTCGGCGACCGCTCCGCGGTAGGTTTCGATGACAGAGTTGAGCAGGGCGCGTCCCGCTTCCAGCGCCGCCAGGGAACGCTGGTGCTGGAGGGCGACCCGGGCGAACATCTGACGGGCGTCGTCGTCCATGGCGGGGTGGGTCGACTCGGAAAGGTCCTCGTAGGCCTCGAACTGTGGCCCGAGGGCGCGCCGCAGGTAGATGACGTCTCTGCGTAGGGCATGGATCTCGACAATCGTCTGCGGGTCGCCCTGGATGGCCATCTCCTCGAGGGCGTCGGCCTGACGTTCGAGCTCCAGGATCAGCGGTGCATACCTACGGCCGGCGACGAAAGCCATGTAGCCGAGCAGCGAGGCCGGAGATGACACGGGGAGTCCTCCCTCCTCGGTCATCCTCTCCTTGATCGCCTCGATCGAGCCGCGGGGTCCGTCGCGCACGGTTATGAGGAAGTGGGAGCCGATGAAGACGTCGATCTCGGGCGTGGAGAGACGCTCGCCTCCGGTGGAGAAACCGTGGAGAACCACGAGGATGTCGTCGAGATGCTCTTCGACCAGGGGCAGGTTTGTCTCGATGAAGGACTCCTCGACGGCGGCAGGATCGAGATTGAAGGTTCTGCCCAGCTGCCGGACGGTCTCGATGTCCTCGTCGACGACGTCCACCCAGATCCACTGGTCCTTCCGGGTCGGGAGTGTCGGTTTCCCGCTCGAGTCGACGGTGAAGACACCATGTTCGTCCCAGCGGTAGACGTGGATCATTGTCCTCGATTATCGGGTGCCGACAGCCGTCGGGCCGGTAATTGCGGGCTGTGGAGGTCTCGAAACACAGAGTTCACATTTCGGCAATCGGTGAGCAACTGACTTGATATACAAAGGGATTGGTTCACGACCACAGAATTGAAAGGAGGCATCGTGACCAAGACGGCTGCCGACGTCTTGTCCCTCGTTGAGGACGAGGGTTTCGAATTCGTCGATCTGCGTTTCTGTGACTTGCCCGGTCAGGTCCAGCACTTCACCGTTCCCACCCATCAGCTGACCGAGGATTCGTTCGAGGACGGCTTTGGATTCGACGGCTCATCCATCCGCGGGTTCCAGGACATCCAGGAATCTGACATGATCCTGAAGCCCGACCCCGAGACGGCAGTGGAGGACGTCTTCCGGGCGCGGAAGACCCTGATTCTCTATTGCTTCGTCAACGACCCGGTCACCGGATCCCCCTACGAAAAGGATCCACGCTATGTGGCCAAGAAGGCCGAGGAGTATTTGGTCTCCACCGGCCTCGCCGACACTTCGTACTGGGGTCCGGAGGCCGAGTTCTACATCTTCGACGACGTGAGGTTCGGTCAGGACCAGAACTCGGGCTTCTACTTCGTCGACTCGATTGAGGGCGCGTGGAACTCCGGTGAGTTCGAGGAGGGGGGCAACCTCGGTTACAAGCCCCGTTACAAGGAGGGCTATTTCCCCGTGCCTCCGACCGATCACTACCAGGACCTGCGCTCGGAGATGACCGCCCGGCTGGAGGCGGCCGGCATCGAGATCGAGGTCCAGCATCACGAGGTGGGGACCGCGGGTCAGGCCGAGATCGACATGAAGTTCGACACGCTGCTCCGGACTGCGGACAAGGTGACGCTGTACAAGTACATCGTCAAGAACACTGCCTGGGAGGTGGGCAAGTCGGTCACCTTCATGCCGAAGCCGATCTTCGAGGACAACGGGTCGGGCATGCACACCCACCAGTCGCTGTGGAGGGATGGCGAGCCGCTCATGTACGACGAGAGCGGTTACGCGGGTCTGTCCGATCTGGCTCGCTGGTACATCGGCGGGCTGCTGAAGCACGCCCCGGCGATCCTGGCGTTCGCCGCCCCGACAACGAACTCGTATCACCGTCTGGTGCCCGGGTATGAGGCTCCGGTCAACCTCGTGTATTCCAGCCGGAACCGCTCGGCTGCGGTGCGTATCCCCCAGTACAGCCAGAGCCCGGCGGCGAAGCGTCTCGAGTTCCGTTGCCCCGACCCGTCTGCCAATCCCTATCTGGCATTCTCGGCGATGTTGATGGCGGGTCTCGAAGGCATTCAGAACCAGATCGAGCCCCACGATCCGGTGGACAAGGACATATACGACCTGCCGCCGGCCGAGTTGGAGGGTCTCCCGTCGGTTCCCGGCAGTCTCGAGGACGCCCTGCAGGCCCTGGAGGACGACCACGAGTTCCTGCTTCAGGGAGGGGTGTTCACCGAAGATCTGATCGAGGCGTGGATTTCCTACAAGCGGGAGCACGAGGTCGAGCCCGTGCAACTCCGCCCCCACCCCTACGAGTTCCACCTCTACTACGACATCTAGGCCGATCGCCACGCGCGATCGTGGATGGGAGGGGCCGAGCGGCAGCTCGGCCCCTCCGTCGTGGAACCAGAAACCTCAGGTTGTACGGCTCACATGTGGAACCGAGAGCCTCGAGAAAGACTCGAGGCTCTCGGTTCCATCATTCTCGAGGCGCTGAGTTCCGGATATGAGCCACAGAACCTGAGGTTCGTGGTTTCAGTCGCCGCCGTCGGAGCCGGCGGCGTTGTGGGTGTTGGTGATCTCGGTGTCGTAGTCGTCAGCTGCCTGGGTGAAGGCTTCGACGCCACTGTTGCGCTGCTGGCCCTCGTCGGTTGAGCGCAGGCCTTCGAGTGCCTCTGAGATGCTGTCGGAAGCCAGGTCGATGGCACCGACCAGACTCTCGTGATTGCCAGCGAGAGCGTCGGGGGGTGTCAGGTCGGTCTGGCGGGTCACCAGCTCGTCGGTGGCCGCCACGATGGCTTCGAAGCTGTCCTCGGCCTCCGCATACTCGATCTCACGGGGATCCTGGTTGAACGCCTCGTTGACAGTGACGAGTTCGGTGCGCTGCACCTGCAGCTCCTGGTTGATCGAGTCGATCTCGTCCAGGTACGACTGGGTCTCCGGGTCGAGCTGGTTCTCTGCCTCCGTGGTCGAGGGAGACGTACCATCACCACCACCGTCGCCAGCTTCGGTTGTCGTGGTGTCCGATGCAGCGGGAGGGAGCGTGGTGTCGGTGGACGCCTCGGGAAGGGCGCGCACGAAGAAATAGGTGAACGCGATCATCCCCAGGACAACCAGGGGAAGGATCCAGCGGCCCGGCTTCGGGTCGGGGTTTACTGCCATTACCAATGAGACGATAGCCAAGGACACGTCAGTTCCCGCAGATCCCCGGAATCTGAGAACGACCCTCTTGAACCGGGTACCGGCTCCCCATACGTTCGTCATATGGAGACGGAGCGTCAGGAAACCTACGAGCGGATCCCCTGGGAGACCCTCGAGAAGAAGAGTGGAGACCGTCAGTGGATCGTATACGCCGTGGCGGGTGCGGTGGTTTTGGGAGCGTTGGCGTACTCGTTCATGAGGAATCAGCCGGTGCCGCCACCGGTGGCCGAGCCTCCAGCCACTGCCCCTTCCACCGTTCCAGAGACCACGACACCGTCGACTGCGTCCTCGACGCCCTCGACGGTGGCAAGTCCGGTGGTGGTGGCCGAGGCTGACCTGTATGCCGTCGACCCGGAGCGTCTGGTCGATCGGGTGGTAGCCCATGCGGAGTGGGTTGCGGTCGAATACATGGCAGTCGACGGATCCGAACAGTCGCGCGAGATCCTCACGTCGCTGCTGCCGCGCGGGACTCCTCTCCCGGAGGCCCCGGAGGGGGTTCAAGTCTTCGTCGACTGGGTGCGCGCCCGCTCGGTGACCCAGACCGGACCGGCCTCATTCGACGTCGGCGTGCTCGTCCGGTCCCTGGCGTCCGGAGACGACGGTGGTTTTATCCGCCAACCTCCGTCGTTGGTCTCAATGTCGGTGGAGGTTGCCGGAGACGGGATGCCGAGGGTGATCTCGGTGCCAGCGCTCGAGCAGGCGGCTCCGGGAACTCCAGGCGAACTCGCCCTGAGCCATCCTCCCGAGGACGTGGTCAGCGACGTCGAGGGTGAGGTGGTTGGAGGCGTCCAGCGTGGCGACGGCGGCTGGGACCTCGTGGTGAAGCTTGCAGGGCCCGACGGAGTCCTCCGTCCGGTGACGATCTCTCGCTAGAGCCCCCCCCTGTTCAGGGATGCTGAAAGCTCAGCTGTTGAAGTGGCTCTCTAGGATCGCCGACGCCTCGGGTGTAATAGCGTCCCACGATCCGTCGGGAGTCTTGGTGATGGTGACAAAGTCAGCGGTGAAGAACACACTCGCCACGCCATTGAGCGCGAGCAACTGGGTCAGAAACTCCTCCTCCGGCTCCGAGCCCTTCACATACGTGCCGGGCCCACCCACGGGACTGCCGACTGAGAACTTGAGTGCGTTCGGGTTGGGGGTTTGTTCGACTTTTACGGCCATGCAGGGCCGAGCGTAACCAGTGGGCGCCTATCTGGGAGTCGACGTGGGCGGAACCTTCACCGACGTGGTGGTTCTCGAGGACGGTGTTCTCACCGGGCGCAAAGTTCCCACCACTCCCGACCAATCCGACGGAGTCGCCGAAGCCGTCGCCGGCCTGGATGCGGAGGTCTTCCTCCATGGGACTACGGCTGCCACCAACACACTCCTGGAGGAGAAGGGGGCCGATGTCGCGCTGGTGACCAACGAGGGGTACGAGGATTTGATCGAGATCGGGCGCCAGGACCGGCCCGCTCTCTACGACTCCTCGATCGATCGTCCCGAGCCTCTGGTCCCCCGAAATCGTCGCACCTCCGACCCCGACTCGGTTGGCGACGTCGAGATCGTGGCCGTGGCCCTCCTCGACTCCTATCTCGACGACTCAGCAGAGCGGGAAATGGCGGAGCGGATAGAACTGCCCACGGTCCTCTCTTCGGTCGTCTCCCCGGAGTTCCGTGAGTACGAGAGGTTGGCCACGACCGTCCTCTCCGCCTACCTGACTCCATCGGTCGCCAGATATCTGAGGTCATTGGACGAAAGGCTGGTCGCGGGGGCGAGGCTGGTGATGACCTCGGCGGGCGGGCTCGTCCCGTTTGCAGAAGCGTCCGAGATCGCGGGACGTCTCGTGCTGTCCGGGCCGGCGGGTGGTGCGGTGGCCGCAGCCGCCCTCGGGCGTCATCACGGTCACGATTCGGTGATCTCTTTCGACATGGGCGGCACATCCACCGACGTCTGCCGCATTTCGGGCGGGGCCCTCACCGTGGGCACGGGCCACCAGGTTTCCGGTCGGGTCAACCGGGTGCCCAGCGTGCCCATACGCACCATTGGCGCCGGTGGCGGAAGCGTGGCCTGGGTCGACGACGGAGGGGCACTCAGGGTCGGTCCCCGCTCGGCCGGGGCAAGCCCCGGCCCGGCTGTGTACGGGCTCGGTGGAGAGGACCTCACTGTCACGGACGCAAACGTCCTCGCCGGCCATATTCCGGCCAACCTCGCTCTCGGCGGCAGTGTCAGGATCGACCTCGAGGCCGGGCGCGCCGCGGCCGAGCGTCTCGCGGAACTAGCCGGACTCGACGTGGACCGGGCGGTGGCGGGGGTTCTCGAAGTGGTGAACGCACACATGGAGCGTGCGCTGCGGGCGGTCTCGGTTGAAGAAGGATCCGACCCTCGGCAGTCGGCTCTCGTCGCTTTCGGTGGTGCCGGTGGTCTGCACGCGTCCCGTCTCGCCAGACGCCTCGGAATCACCCGTGTCCTGGTTCCGCCACACTCCGGCGTCTTCTCGGCACTCGGCCTCTTGCTGGCAACGCCCCGGGCCGATGCGGTGCGAACGGTGATGCTCGATCAGGGGGACGACCGCCTCGCCTCTCTGGTGAAGTCGGTGGCGGCCGAGGCACGATCGGCCTTCGCCGCGATGTTCCACCGTGTGTCCGAGCGTGTCGACGTCACCGCGGACATGAGATATGTCGGACAGTCCCATGAGCTCGAGGTCCCGGCCCGGGATGCCTGGGACGAGATCATCCCATCGTTTCACTTCACCCACCGGGAACGCTTCGGTTTCGATCGGCCGGAGGAAGCCATGGAGGTCGTCAACCTGCGAGCGGTAGCCACCGGCAAGCCGCCTATCACCTGGTCCGACCTGCCACCTGCCCCGGGCGATACCACCCCGGCAGGAACTGACGGAGTCTGGGAGCGAGAGACCCTCCCGGCCGGGTTCGAGACTTCAGGTCCGGGCGTGGTGGTGGAGGAGAACTCGGCGACCCTGTTGGAGGAGGGCGATCGCCTGCGGGTTCTCGAGGACGGGACGTTGGAGATCGCGGTCCGATAGTTAACCGCAGACGTCAGTCTGCGGTCTC
>JBKHKD010000047.1:0-15616 GCA_046537785.1 Actinomycetota bacterium | reverse complement strand
CGTCTCCGGTCGATGGGTCACCAAAATCCCGGTCATTTGGTCGGGAGGCCGATTGCCGGCAATCAGCTCCCAGGCGGTGATCAGGACCCGAAGGACCGCTCCGTAAATGTCGACCTGGTCACTTGCCATACCGCCACGAGTGCCCAGAGCACGACCGTGAGGGTGGCGATCGAGGCGAGCAGCGTGGCGGCGAACAGCCAGTACCGCCAGGTGTCACGGAGCACGAAGAGAACCACGCCCGAGATCACCAGATCCAGGACGAGGATCACCACCGTCAGATACCCCACTCCCCGTGCCGGGGACGTCATCGCCTCCACGCCTATCAAGGTAGAGGTTGGGACGGAAGCGTTAAGGGATCATCCCCGAAGCACCCATTGGGACTAGTCCACCTCTCGGGGTCGGGACCGGGGTCTAACCTGGCAGGTCGATGAGTGGTGGATTCGTCCCCGAGAGCTTCGTGCCGCCGCGGTCATTCCAGGGCCCGGGGTTTCGTCTCGAACCGCTTGGGCCTGAGCACAACCGTCGCGACTACGAGGCCTGGAGCTCGAGCATGGACCACATCCGCACCACCCCTGGCGAGTGGGGAAAGTGGCCCCACCCAATGACCCTGGAGGACAACCTCGCTGATCTGGAGGAACACGCCAGGGAGTTCCAGGAACGCCAGGCGTTCACCTATTCGATCCTTGACGGTGACGACGTCATTGGATGTCTCTACATATACCCTGACTCCGACGGCGACACCGACGCCTACGTCAGCTCGTGGGTCACCGAGAGCCGGGCCGAGATGGACACCGTCGTGTGGCGGGCTGTCACCGACTGGCTGAACCGGGAGTGGCCATTCCGGCAATTCCGGTACGCCGACCGGACCGGATAGACCCGGGGTCAGCGCCGCGCCGATCCTGTCGGGGAGGAACCCTACTGTTGTTTCAGTGACATCACCCGGCCCAGAAGCACTCGGGCGCTCCGTCGTCATCGCCCCCGGGACCACGCCACCCGACCCGTGGGCCGGGGCCGACCACTACGTCATCGACCATGATCTCCTCGCAGACCAGCGGCGTTTGGCAGACGCCGTCGACGAGCTCCAGCGTCGCTACGTCGGGCGCACACCCACCGTCTACGTTCTCGCCGTCGACCCCGCCGAGCTCACCACACCGGAACAGACCGACGCCCCGCCCTACGAGCTGGGCGGTTCGTTCAGTTTCCTGCGGGAGCGGCTCACCAAGGTGGTGTGGCACAACTCCTATGACGCCCGAACCGAACCGATGGTCTGGTGGTGGGCCCACAAGGCGGCCGCCCGTCTCGGCGTCTCCATCGAAGGCCCCGCCGATGTCGTCACCGCGGAAGGCACTCCGCTGTGGATCGACGGAGGGCCGCGGCAGCCACTGGACTTCGAAGGTGTCGTCCACCACGAGACGGTGGAGCTGGGAAAACTCAACCCGGTGCTTCCCTCTGTCGCCCCATCGGCAGACCTCGCCCCCGACCAGCTCGATGCCGTCTCCCACGCCGTCGGGCCCGCCCGGGTGATCGCTCCGGCAGGCTCAGGAAAGACCCGGGTGCTCACCTGGAGAGTCCGCCACCTCATCGAAGACCGCGGCGTCGAGCCCGAACTGGTCACCGCCCTGGCCTACAACCGCCGCGCCGCCCGGGAGATGGTCGACCGCCTCCCCGGCGGCGAGGCCTTCAACGTCCGCACCATCCACTCCATCGGCTGGGAAATCCTCCGGATGGCCAAGCCGGGGATCCGGCTCATCGACGAAGCCGAGCAGCGCCGCCGTCTGGAGCCGATCACCACGGCACCTCCCCGGGCCAACACCGACGTCATCGGCCCCTACATCGAGGCTCTCGACGAGGTGCGCATCGGTCTCCGTCACCCCGACGTGGTCGAGGCCTCCCGCGACGACGTTCCCGGGTTCGCCGACACTTACCGCCGCTACCGGGACCGGCTGGAGCGGGCCGGCGAGGCCGACCACGCCGAGCAGATCTATGGCGCCATTGAGGGGCTCTGCCGGTTCCCTGACCTCCGTGCCCGCTGGCAGCACCGTTGCCGCCACCTCCTCGTCGACGAGTTCCAGGACCTGACCCCGGCCTACCTGCTCCTCGTCCGTCTGCTCGCCGGGCCCGGCATGACCGTGTTCGGCGTCGGCGACGACGACCAGGTCATCTACGGCTACTCGGGAGCCGACCCCTCCTATCTCATCGACTTCGCCGACTTGTTCCCCGGTGCCACCGAGCACGCCCTCGAGGTCAACTACCGCTGCCCGGTAGACGTGGTCACTGCCGCGGACCATCTCGTCGGCTACAACCTGCGCCGGGTGGAGAAACGGATCACCGCCCACCATGATCGAGAGGGCCTCGAGGTGGTATCCGAGCCGGGAGACGACCTGGCGATCGCGGCGGCCAACCGGGTGGCCCGGCTCATCGAGGCAGGAACCGACCCCGCAGACATCGCCGTCCTCACCAGGGTCAACTCCAGTCTGCTCCCCGTCCAGATCGCCCTCGTCGAACGCGGTCTCCCCTTCGATTCGCTGCTGACTACGAGCATCCTCGACCGGACCCTGCTCCGCGCCGCCCTCGCCTGGATCCGCATCGCCCTCGACCCGTCAGCGATGACCCGCAACGACCTCTTCGAGGTGATCCGGCGCCCCGGGCGGGGGATCACCCGGGTGTTCGGCCAGACCATCGGACGACGCCGCGGTCCCTTCGCCGTCGACGAACTGGCCCGGATGGGCGAGAGCCTCGACGGGCGACGCCGGGACCGGTGGGACGAATTCTGCGACGACATCGTGACCGCCTCGGCGGCAACCACGTCCACCTCCCACCTCCTCGACGTGCTCACCTCCGAGATCGGTCTCAAACGTGCCGCCGCCGCCCTCGACGCGGGCCGTTCCCGCGCCGACCGCTCCGGGCAGGGCGACGACCTCACCGCACTGCGCCGTGCAGCCGCTCTCGGTCCGGGACCGGCCGACTTCGAGCCCTGGCTGCGGAAGAGTCTTCGCGTCGCGGGCACCGACGACGGTGTGACCTTGTCCACGGTGCACCGGGTCAAGGGGCTGGAATGGGACCACGTCATCGTCTTCGGAGCAGACCGAGGGTCGATGCCCCATGAGCTTTCCGACGACATCGAAGAGGAGCGGCGGGTGTTCCACGTAGCCATGACCCGGGGTGGGGACACCGTGGCCGTCCTCGCCGACGAAGACCGGCCCTCGAGATTTCTCACCGAGATCGACGGCACCGCACCCAGACCGACCGCCCCACCGCCCCGTCGGGAGGACCGCCAGGCGGCGACGGCTCCCGCCGACGGCATCCACGTCGGTGTCGGCGACCAACTCGAGATCAGTGGCGGCTACCGGGGCACCGTCACCCAGATCCTCACCACCGGGGCGCTGCTCCGTCTCGACAGCACCGGCGCCACCATGGCCGTGCCCTGGGGAGAGCGGGTGAACAAGGCGGGCAGCGCCGGCCGGCTCGCCCCCGGCGCGGGAAACGCCGACGCCGGGATGGTGGAGCGTCTCCGCGACTGGCGGCTGGAGCAGGCACGAGCCCAGGGAGTGCCCGCCTATGTCGTGTTCAATGACCGTACCCTCGAGGCGTTGGCTTCGCTCCGACCCTCGACAACCGAGGCGCTGCTGGCAGTGTCGGGAATCGGACCGGCCAAGCTCGAGGCCTACGGCGAGGATCTCATCGAGCTGCTCACCCTCGACTGAGACCGGCCAGGCACGGTCCGATGATTCTCGAAGACCGGGCATGGGGTTAACTTGCCTCTCCGTGGATCGTCAACGGGCCCAGAAACGGGCGGTCACCGCGCTCATGGCTTCTTCGGCGGTGGGTTACGCCGGCTTCATAGCCGCGATGGCCATCGTGGGGCTCCTCGCCGCAGAGATCACCGGCAGCGACCTCTTAGCCGGGCTCCCCGCCGCCGCCGGCACGATCGGCACCGCGGCCGCCGCCACCCCGCTGGCGCTCCGGGCGAAACGGCTGGGACGTCGCCCGGCCCTCACGTTCGGCTACCAAATCGCCATCGCCGGAACCGTCCTCGTGATCGTCGCCGGTCAGCTCCAGTGGTTCTGGCTGCTGGTGGTGGCCATGCCCATGTTCGGTGTGGCCAACGCCTCCAACCTCCAGGCCCGGTTCGCCGCCGCCGACCTGGCCGACAACGACACCCGGGCACGTTCCATCGCCATGGTGGTCTGGGTCGGGACCATCGGCGCCGTCCTCGGCCCTACCGGCGCCCCCTGGGTCAACCGGATCGGGATCGATATCGGCATGGGGGAGTGGGTCAGCCCGTTGTTCCTCTCTGTAGTCGGGTTCGCCCTCGCCGCCGCGGTCACCGCCCGGTTCCTCCGTCCCGATCCGCTCCAGCTCGCTGGGGGTGTCGACCCCTCCGCCCCCCTCGAAAACCCCTTGCGTGGACTGCACCGTTCCTGGGGTGCCATCTGGCCCCGGCCGTTGGCCCGTCTCGCCGTGGCCACCATGGCGGTGAGTCAGATGGCGATGGTGGCGGTGATGACCATGACCCCGCTGTACATGCGCGACTACGGCGACGCCGACCTGTCGACGCTGGTCTTCGCAGTCCACGTGATGGGCATGTTCGCGCTGTCGCCTCTGGTGGGCCGTTGGGCCGACCGGTTCGGGCGGTTGAGAGTCCTCGTCTTCGGCGCCGCCGTCCTCGCCGGGGGCACCGTTAGCACCGTGATCGCTGGCTATGTCCCCGCCCTGGTGTTCGTCGGCCTCTTCCTCCTCGGCCTCGGCTGGAGTTTCGCTCTCATCTCCGGCTCGGCACTGCTCACCGAGAGCCTCCCCCTGGACCAGCGTCCCGGAGCCCAGGGGCTGGCCGACGTTGCCATGAGCGTGCTCGGCGCCGGCGCCGCCTTCTCCTCGGGGTTCGTCAAGGAGATGGTGGGCTACCACTGGCTGGCCAACTTCGCCACCTTCTCGGCGTTGGTGATCCTGGTGGCGACGCTGGTGGTAAGCCGGCGCCAGGCCCGAATCGCGGTCTGAGCTATTTCGAGCAGCTACGTCGCTTCCTCACCGAAGAGGAGTCATGAGCGTCATCAGGAAAATGCCTTCCAGAGCGATCATCGGGAGACTTCATGCGTCGGATTCTCTGACTTCGCTCGTGGTCTTCATCTTCTTTCTCCTCGGCCGCTGATCTGTGTCGCTTCTCCACCCATCGGACCGCCGCAATGGCGAGAACCATCGGAATGAGATAGATCCCTATTTCGTCGATGCCTCCGAGATGGGCGAAGATGCTCATCACCTCCCATGACTTCGGGATCCGTGGTCGGCGGTCCGCAGCGGCTGGAGTCTTGCAGCGAGACGCATTGGCTTCGGCTCGATCAATGTGCGTTTCCCGGCACATTCGATCTGGGGAGACCCCGGTCAAACAGGGGCATCACAGCCCGTGCCGCGAACCAGGATGCGACCAGGTTGACCAGTAAGTGGAACCACACCCGATACGAGGTCATGATCGGGCCGTCCACCAGGCCGAGGAATGTGGAGATTCCAACCGCCTTGCCCCACACGGCGGCCGTCATGGTCAAGGCCATATGTTCTGCGACGTGGAAACCCTGGATCACCATGGCGACACGCAGTGCCGGTGATGTGGCCAGCGTCTGTCTGTGGCGATAGAGGTAGAGGGCCCCGAGTCCGGCGAGGAAGACGAGATTGCCGACCAGGTGCAGGATCTCGTTGCCCAGCACCGCGTCACCACCCACAGCAAGCTGGTCTCGCCCGGCCACCGCCCAGGGGGTCAGCCACGGTGTCTCCAACGGCCGGGCCATCCAGTACCCCAACTGGGCGACGTGCTCGATGAAGTGCACGGCCTGGAACGCAAGCCCGCTCACCGCCAGGTACTTGAGCGTCATGCCGATGCGATCCGATGCGATTCCTCTCTCGATCATGTCTCTCTCCTCCCCCGAGTGAGGGGCTGCGGTTGGGCAACCCCTCACTCGAATTCCCCTACTCGAAGAGAGCCGTCCACCAGTGCTCCGCGGCGTTGCCCGCCGGGGTGCTGATCTGCGCTGGCAGCAGCGAAGGATCCAATTTCCCGTGGGGCGCCACCGCGATATGGATCTCGGCATCGTCGATCGTGTATCCCAGAGCCAGAGCCTGGCCGACTGTCTCGACGCACACCGATTCCCCGGCGTCCCCTCCGGTGCACACCGGCACACCTTCTGGGCCGAAGGCCTTGTTCTGTGCGTTCACCTTGCCGCTGATGGTGAGGTGAGATCCAGCGACGAGATGACCACCTGCGCTGTAGCCGGCTGCCACGACGTCTTCATCTGCCAGATCCGAGCCGACACAGGGGAAACCATCGCAGGCATCGGGATTGAAGAAGATGAACACCCAAAGGCTGAACGCCGCTGGAGAGCCTTCAACTCCACTCGAGGTGGGAGTCTCAGGAACCTCATATTCGCCCGGCACCGGGGCGGGCATGCTTACCGAAGCGGTCACCCCCTTGGCGGTGCGGTGGATCTTCGCTCCGTCTGTCGCCACAACCTCGTCGGTTGCCCCTTGCTCGGAGATATCGGCGGTCTCCCATGGAGATGCCGCGGCGGAGACGGTCGCCCCCAGGAGGGCGACCACCGAGGTCACTATGACTATTCGTCGGATCATTGATTTCTCCTCTCTCGCTTTTCTTCGGATCGTGGTTCTCATCTCGTCTCTCCTCTCTCGTTTCTTCTCGGCCCGCTCTCATCTATATGGGACGAGGCCGAGACTCACGCGATTGCGCGCAAAGGAACATTTCGCCCGCGATGAACGCTGTCATGGCATCTCGACCGGTCGTCCCTCTCTCTTCCACGCTCGTATCCCCCCTTCCAGGAGTGAGACGTTCCGGTAGCCCATGGTCTGCAACGTGTCGACGGCCAGCGCCGAGCGCTCCCCGCTGGAGCAGTAGAGGATCAGGCGACGTTCGGGTGTGAACTCGGCGCGATGGCGAAGATCGGAGGTATCGGCCCAGAACTCGAGCATTCCCCGAGGAGCCCACACCGAGTCCCTGATCCAGCCCTCCAGACAGAGTTCGTCCTCCTCGCGCACATCGACCAGGACTGCTCCTTCGGTCAGCTCCTTAATCACCTGCCGAGGGGTCAAACCTGTCAGATGCCTCCGGGCTCCGGTTACCAGATCGGAGGCCGTTCGTCCCGGTCGGTGCGGTCCTGTCGACATGTCCGCATCGTCGGTAGAAGCTCTGGTAAGTCGCTGGGAACCTGCTGCAGTCCTAACCCAATGGGTTGGCTCCCCCATAGGAGTTGTCCCGGGAACAGCACGCTGTCCGCTTCGACGTCTTCGTATTTGTGTCCTGACCTTCCATTCCTCACACGGGTGTCTCGACGGCCCCGACGAACCTCGCGATCTGATCTCGAATCTGATGGGCCTCAACGGCGACGCCGCTTGACGTTCTGATTGTCCGATATCCCTACGAGGCACCATCCTGGGTGAGGTGACGGGCTCATCGCCAGGTACTGTGCCGCAAATGCCAGAAGACATCGCCGGGCTGGTCGAGTCGGTCAGACGCCACTACGACGACGGATGTTTCGCCTGCGGCCGGGACAACCCCATCGGGCTCCATCTCGACGGCTTCGCCCTCGACGACGGGCGGGTCAGCGCCCGGTTCACTCCCCGGGTCGAGTACCGGGGAGCAGGAAACACCCTCCACGGTGGTGTAACCGCCACCGCACTCGACGAGATCCTCGTCTGGGCGGGCATCCTCACCGAAGACGTGCTCACCGTCACCGGTAGCCTCAATCTCCGCTACCGCCGCCCCGTCCACGTGGACGAGCCCATCGTCGTTTCCGCCGCCGTCGAGGAGCGTCGGGGCAGACGCCTCCAGATCGGCGGGGAGCTTTCCGTCGCCGACCAGACCCGGGTGGAGGGATCCGGTCTCTATCTGGTAGCAGCCACTCTCGAGGAGCTGTTGGCCGACCACGAGCCTCAGGGCTGACTTGGTGGCGACCCATCTCTCCTATCTCGGGTGCGGCAACTGCGGTGCCCGTCACGAGGCCAACCGGCTCCAGTCCCGTTGTGAGGAATGTGCCGGTCCGCTCCTAGCCCGCTACGGATACGAGGCGATGCCCGGTCTCGACGAGGTGCTGAGCCGGGCCCCGGGTCAGTTCCGCTTCGCCGAGATGCTCCCCACCGTCGCCGGGGCCGAAACCCCCACTCTTGGGGAAGGGGCGACGCCGCTGCTGAAGGCGGATGCGCTCGGGTCTGCGGTGTGGGTCAAGGATGAGTCACAGAACCCGACCGGCTCGTTCAAGGCGCGGGGTATGGCCGTCGCAGTCGCCCGCAACGTCGAGCTCGGCGCCACCGCCATCCATCTTCCCTCAAACGGCAACGCCGGGGCGGCAGCCGCGGCCTACGGCGCTCTCCACCGGGTTCCGGTGACGGTGGCGGTTCCCGCCAACACCCCTGAGGCGCTGGTCGAAATGGCCCGGATGTGCGGCGCCGATGTCATCAGGGTCGACGGCACCATTGCGGACGCCGCCGCGGCGCTTGCCGGCGTGGCAGGTTTCCCGGTGGCCACCCTCGCCGAGCCCTACCGGGTGGAGGGAAAGAAGATGATGGGATATGAGATCTTTTGGGACCTGGGTCGACTCCCCGACGCCATCTTCTATCCGACCGGTGGCGGCACCGGGCTGGTGGGTATGGCAAAGGCTTTCGACGAGATGGAGGCGCTCGGCTGGATCACCACCGAACGCCCCGCCCTGGTGGCGGTCCAGGTGACCGGGTGCGCCCCGATAGTCCGCGCCTTTCATGCCGGTGCCGACCACGCCGAGCCCTGGGACGACCCGAAAGAGACCACCGCCTACGGTCTGCGGGTTCCTTCGGCGATCGGAGACCGCCTGATGCTCGAAGCACTGCGGTCGACCGGTGGCACCGCGGTTGCCATCTCCGAAGAGGAAATGGAAACAGGCACACTCCGGCTGGCGTCGCGGGCGGGAGTCGCCGGTTCACCCGAGGGTGGTGCCTGTCTCGCCGCCTACGAGAAACTGGCGGCCGACGGCTGGCTATCTCCCGAGAACGAGGTGGTCCTGTTCAACACCGGGGCCGCAGCTAACTACCGGTAGGCGACGGGTCCGACGTCCCGAGCCCTGGGTTGCAGGCGTCGCCCAGCGACGCGTGTAACCCACAGAAGGCCAACGGGGTAGACAGGAGTGCTCACCCTCCCCGACTCTCCATCAGCTCCCAGATCTCGGGGCCGTCGAAACCAAAGCGCCATGCCGCCCATCCAGCCAGTCCGTACCCGTCTACCAGATCGAACCGATGCTTCAACCCTCCGGCGGTCTCCGTCCAGAAGAAGCGGCCATCGGGGAGCACGACACGATCGAGACCGGTAGCCGGGTCGTGGGAGACCTCACCCTGGTCGATGAGAGAGTCCAGCTCTCCAATCCCTACCGCGGCTGGACTATCCAGCTCCGCAGGATCCCAGATGCGGACATAGAAGGGGACACCGAGGACCAGCTCGGCCGGGTCGGCATGACGTAGCTCATAAGTCAGCACCTCCTCCACCCATGCCGGTGACGCCACCGGGCCTGCCGGCCGGTAGCGATTGTGTTCGTCATAGGCCATGAGGATCGTACAGTCGGTGACACGGCTCAACGCGGTCCGCTGCGGAGCCGTCGACCAGAACTCCAGGTCCTCAGGGGTGACGTCCCAGGTGTCGCTTCGGGGTACGAGGTCATAGGAGACGGTCCCGCCCCAGCCGTGGACGAGATCGGCCAGCTCCTCGACCCAGGCGAGAAAATCGTCGGAGTCCTCGACCCGGTAGCCCTCCACGTCGATGTTGACTCCGTCGGCGCCAATCCGTCTCGCCTCCTCAGATATCTGTGTGGCCAGGGCGGACCTGCGCTGCGGACTGGAGAAGACGACATGGTGGACGTCGGCGTCGAAGCCGGCCACCGCCGGCCAGACGGCGACATTGCGGTCGTGGACGGATGACACGTACCCGGCGTCGGCGAAGCTCGCCACCGTGCCATCGGCCCGCATCCGCCACCAGATCGGCGAGACCACGTTCACGACATCTCCCGCCCGGTCCAGCTGCTCCAGGTAGGTGGAGGATTCCGCACCGGATTGCCACACGAGAGCCACCGGCGCCGTGGAGCCGTCAGGGAGTCTGGCGGAGCACCGCCTGTCGCCTCTCCAGGGTTGTCGGATGACAGTGACGGGCGCCTCCGTCTCCTGCTCCCATGAGACCGCACCCGGCGAACCCTCCTCTCCCGGGTACCGGAGCGTCACACGCTTGGTCGACGAGGGAACGGCGAGCTCCCTCCGATCCTGGTCGAGCCAGCCCAAGACCCTTCCCGAAGCGTCTCTGACTTCCAGGCGGACGTCGCCGGCGACGGCGACAGCCTCCTCGTCACTCAAGACCAGCTTCACCCGCGGCTCGGTGGTCGACGAGGGGACGGTCGTGGCAGACGTAGTCGGCGTGGTGGACGGCTCGGGAGGAGCCGTGGACACGGTGCTGGACGTTGCCGTCGACGGCGCACACGCAGCGGCCACAAGCACCACGACGGGCCAGAGGCTGCGCATCGGTCTCACGCTACCCGGCCCCGGTCGGCGGTCCCGGTTCCACCCCTTACACTGCCGTCCGACCAAGGAGGGCTCAGATGGCTGCCACACACGGAGGTGAGATAGTCGCCGCCATGCTGGCGGCGGAAGGTGTCGACCGGGTTTTCGGGATCATCGACGGCACCTACTTCGGTCTCTACTCCAACCTGGAGAAACACGGGATCCGTCTCGTCTCGCCGCGCCACGAGACCTCCGCCCTGCACATGGCCGGTAGCTACGCCCGGCTCACCGGCAAGCTCGGCGTTGCCATCGCCTCCAACGGCCCGGGAGTCGCCAACGCCCTCCCCGGCATCGCCGTCGAGTCCGGCGAGGGCCACCGGGTGCTCCTGGTCACGTCATCACGACGCGAGGGCATCGGTTACCCCGACCGTGGTGGCACCTTCCAGTACTTCGACCAGGTCGGCGTCATCGGGGGCATGTCGAAATGGTCGGTGGCGGTGCCCGACCGGACCCGAATTCCCGAGCTGATGCGGCGCGCCTTCCGCACTTCGTGGTCGGGTCGCCCCGGGGTGGTCCATGTCGACATCCCCGAGTCCATCATCAACGGGAAGGACAAGTTCGACCACACCTCCGTCCCAACACCGGCGTCATACCGTCGCACCGACCCTCTCGGCCCCGAGCCGGAAGCGGTCGCTCGCGCTGCAGAGATGCTCGCCGGGGCCGATCTGCCCCTGATCCACGCAGGTACTGGGGTAGTCCACTCCCGGGCGTTCGATTCCCTGAGACAGGTCGCCGAAACTTTGGGAGCGCCGGTCACTACCAGTTGGGGAGGCAGAGGGTCGCTCCCCGAAGACCATCCGCTGTCGGTCCCGATGACTCTCCTCGACACCTACCAGAAGCTGCGCAACGAGTCCGACGTGGTACTTGTCGTGGGCTCCCGTCTCGGGGAGACCGACTGGTGGGGAAAGCCCCCGTACTGGCGCTCTCCGTTGGAGCAGAAAATGATCCAGGTCGATGTCGACGACCACTGGATCGGGGTGAACAAGCCTGTCGACCTGGCGATTCTCTCCGATGCCGAACGCTTCCTTCGGCTCCTCGCCAAGGAACTGGAATCGGGACACGACATCACCAAGCGCGCCGACACCTGGTCCGAAGCCGCGACGCGGGAACGTTCCAAACTCGACGAGCGTCTCGAAGAGTCGAGAGACGATGGGATCAACCCGGGGCGGATCCCCCGGATCTGCCAGGAGACCCTGCCGGACGAAACCACGTGGGTGTTCGACGGGGGCAACGCCACCGTCTGGTCGCAGTTCTACCACCGGGCCAACCGACCCAACTCCGTGCTGGCCACCTTCAAGTTCGGAATGCTCGGAGCCGGTGTCGCCCAGGCCCTGGGCGCCCAGGTGGCCCGGCCGACGGACACCGTGTGCTGTCTCATCGGCGATGGCGCCATGGGTTTTCACCCCCAGGAGGTGGAGACCGCAGTCCGCAACGACCTTCCCGTCATCTACGTGGTGTTCGTCGATCTCCAGTGGGGGATGGTCAAGATGAACCAGCAGTTCTCCTTGCGTCCGGTCAAGACGGTCGTTCGCAAGAAACTCGGCGAGGGTGAGACTATCAACGCAGACTTCTCCGAGATCCGGTTCAACGAACTGGCCCGGTCCATGGGCGCCCACGGGGAACGGGCCTCTACTGACGACGAGCTCCGGGAAGCCCTCCAGAGATCGGTCGAATCGGGCAAGCCGGCGGTGATCCACGTCGACGTCGACCCCGTCACTCACATGTGGGCCCCAAAGCTGCGGGCCTTCAAGGACATGCACTCGGAGCCCGGGGGATGACCCCGATCGACCAGATCCAGCTCAACTTCAACGAGTCGACGTTGTTGCTCCTCAACGTCCTCATCGGGCTGATCATGTTCGGGGTCGCCCTCGATATCCGTCTCGACGATTTCAAGCGGGTGGTGCTTGACCCGCGCGGACCGCTCATCGGGCTCGGCGCCCAGTTCCTGCTGCTGCCCGCGGTGACCTTCCTGCTCGTCTCCACCATCGACATGGCTCCCTCGATCGCCCTGGGCATGATCATGGTGGCCGCCTGCCCGGGCGGAAACTTCTCCAACTTCCTCGCTTCCTATGCCCGCTCCAACGCCGCGCTGTCGGTTTCGATGACCGCCATCTCGACCGCCCTGGCCATTGTCATGACGCCGTTCAACCTCGCCTTCTGGGGGAGCCGCAACGCCGACACCAACGCCATCCTCGAAGAAATCGCCCTCGATTCCCTCGACCTGTTCGTCACCATCCTATTGATCCTCGGGATCCCCCTCGTCCTCGGGATGTTCGTCGCCCGCCGCTGGCCCGAACTGGCGGCGAGGCTGCGCCGGCCGATGCGGATCTTTTCCCTGGCTGCCTTCGGGCTGTTCGTCGTCGGCGCCCTGGCCGCCAACTGGCAGGCCTTCCTCGACCACGTCGGGGCGGTGGCGTTGATCGTCGCGGTGCACAACGGGTTCGCCCTGGCCGTCGGCTACTGGACCGCCCGCGGGTTGCGCACCCCCCTCTACGACACCAGAGCCATCTCCATCGAAGTGGGGATCCAGAACTCAGCGCTCGCCCTGGTGCTGATCTTCGGATTCTTCGACGGGCTCGGAGGCATGGCCATCATCGCCGCCTGGTGGGGGGTGTGGCATCTGATCAGCGGTCTCGCCATCTCCACCTGGTGGGCACGGCGGCCGGTGCCCGTGCCACAGGTGGCATGACCGCCCGGGTCCTCGTCACCGGAGGCTCCGGGTTCATCGGTAGCCAGGTGGTCGCCCGACTCGCCGCCAGCGACGAGGTAGATCAGGTGGTCTCGGTCGATATCGCCGCCCGAGGGCGTGCCGAAGGCGTTCGAATCGAGAGGATGGACGTGCGCGACCCGGGGCTGGTCGACCTGATCGCCTCCGAGGGCATCGATCGGGTCGTCCATCTCGCCGCGGTGGTCACCCCGCGACCGGACCACACGCGGGAATTCCTCTACTCGGTCGATGTGGAAGGGACCGCCAACGTCGTGGAGGCTTGTCTCGCCGGAGGGGTGAGACACCTCGTCGTCACCTCGAGCGGAGCCGCCTACGGCTACCACCCCGACAATCCGCTCTGGATCGACGAGGACCATCCCCTCCGGGGCAACCCCGGATTCGCCTACTCGGACCACAAGCGGATCGTCGAGGAGAACCTGGAAAAGGTGCGCAGCGAACATCCCGAACTCGGCCAGCTGGTGTTGCGTCCCGGGACCATCCTCGGGGAGACGGTGGACAACCAGATCACCGCCCTGTTCGAACGTCCGGTGGTGCTCGGGATCGCCGGGGCGGAGACACTGTTCGTTTTCATCTGGGACACCGACGTTGTCGACGTCGTCGTCGCAGGAACCCTCGGTGAGCGGACCGGGATCTACAACCTCGCTGGCGATGGCGCGGTGCCGCTACGCGACATCGCCCGGGAGCTGGGCAAGCCATATCTGCCGGTTCCGACCGGCCTGGTGAAAGGGGTGCTGTGGGCCCTGAGGCGGCTACGGCTGACCGGGTACGGTCCGGAGCAGGTGGACTTCCTCCGCTACCGGCCCGTCCTCTCCAACAGGAGACTGGTCGAAGAGTTCGGCTACACACCGTCGAAGACCTCCGCCGAGGCGTTGCGGGCATGGGCGGCAAGCCGTGGCTGAGGGCTTTCGCGGAGCGCGGGTCGTCGTCACGGGTGCCGCCGGTGGAATCGGCATCGCCCTGTGTCACCGGTTCGTCGCCGAAGGGGCAGAAGTGGTGGCCGTCGACCGGGACGAGGCCGGTCTGGCCCGGTTGGTCCGGGAAACAGACGTGGAGACGGCGGCCATCGATGTCAGCAACCGTGACCAGACGACGGATGCGCTCAGAATGCTCGGTCCGATCGACGTGTTGGTCAACAACGCCGGCGTCACTGCACTCGGTCGCGCCGGCGATATTCCAACCGAGGCGGTACAACGAGTGATGGCGGTCAACTACCTCGGATCGGTCAACGCCACGCATGCGTTGTTGGGCTCGCTGACGGAGAGACGGGGGAGGATCGCCGTGATGTCGAGCGTCGCCGGGTTCGCCCCACTGGTAAATCGGACGGCCTACTCGGCGTCGAAGCACGCCCTCCACGGCTACTTCGAGAGCCTCCGCGCCGAGCTCGTTGATACCGGCGTGAGCGTCACCATGGTGTGTCCTGCCTTCGCCGACACCGGCATCGGGGCCCGTGCGGTGGCGAGAAGCGAAGGCGAGACAGGGGAGTGGACGACGACCGGACGGCACCTGAGCGCCGAGCAGGTGGCGGATGCGGTCATCGATGGTGTGAGGAAACGGAAGCGCCTGGTGCTCCCCGGAGCCACCGCCCGGGCCGCCTACTGGACCTGGCGGTTTGCTCCTGGCCTCTACGAGAGGCTGATGCGGTCGCGGGTCAGATGATCTGCTGTTCGGTACTCTCGCTTCCTGTCAAAGAACCACACCTTCGAGCAGGCCACCCATCACCTCCTGTGGAGTCAGGCCCTCGGCTGGTGTCGAGCTTCGGCCACCAGGCTGGCGGCTTCGTCTCAGCTCATCGGATCCCGTCGACATGATCCGACCCTGCGCGAGCCCATTGGTGAAACTCTGGGAATCTGATCGAAGCCGTCTCCCCAGTGGTTCTCAGGCGGTGGCCGGGAAGGGAAGGCCGGGATGCCCTGGTTTGGAGAGATACGCTGAACTTCCCCTCCTGCCAATCAAGCGAGCTCTGCCTTCTTTCTGGCAACGCGCCTTCCGAAGGCGACGAGCCAAGAACCCAGCCGTCTTCTGAGTCTGCGTTGGCTCTCTAAATTCGTTCGCCTTCTGCGACGTGGCAAAGACTGGGCCTCTGCCACTTTCCGCTCGGCGAGAATGGCGGCCAGACTCGGATCGAGGTGTCTCACGCTACCTCCTTGGTGACGTGTTCAAATCGTCCGGTCTGTGACTGGGGATCGCCTGGTATCGGGATGCCCGATGTTCCCAGTGCTTTACCAGAGCTCTTCGAGAGACTGGATCTCCTGCAGCCGGTCCGCAAGGAGACTAAAGATTGAGAAGGTGAGATACCGGGCGCTCGGCCCGCTCACGGTC
>JBKHKD010000002.1:0-188338 GCA_046537785.1 Actinomycetota bacterium | reverse complement strand
CCTAACGTGACTCTCGACCCCTGACCGATCGGGGGTGGAAGTCGCATGAGGACGTGGGCAGTTTTTATATACGGTGTCGCCGCCGGTCTTCTCGTCGCCTGGGCCGCGAGCGTGCTCTTCGAATCCCCCGCCTGGGATCGTCTTCTCATCGCCGCGGCCGCTGTCCTTGCGATCGGCCTCGTAGTCCATCAGCGACACATCTCGTTGAGTAAGGGCCGCCGTTGGAAGAAGACCGTCTGAATAGGGACTAGTCCGTTGGCGTGACCTGAAGCTGGTCATTCAGGCCAGCGCTCCATTGCCGATTCAGACTACGAGGACGCTGGTCCCCCGGCTGTCACGGCTTCGGCTGCCGATCACTCCCGGGGAACAGGAGCCTCAGACGTCGAGTGCCGGCCTCTGGAGGGGAGGGCCGGCTCTCGACTTGCCCGTTTACATATGAACGAAGCGCATGCCGTCACCCGACCCACCGTCGCTGTCCGAGGATTCCGCGGGCAAGGTCAGCAAGAAGGTCGTCAGCTCGGCATCACTCTTGTACACCAGATCCCCACCCATGAGCCGGGCCAGTCGTCGGGCAACATGGAGGCCGAGACCGACCGATGACGGCTGACCGTCTGCCGCTCCGAACCTCGAGTACGGGTGGAACATCTTCTCCAGGGCATTTCCGGGAACGCCCTCGCCGTGGTCAGCAACCGACACGATCACTTTGTCCCGCGCTCGCACCGCCTTGATCCGGACCGGGGGCTCCCCGTATCGGACTGCATTCGTGATGAGGTTCCTCAGGATCTGACGAACCCTCAGCGAGTCTGCATAGACCTTCTCCGCACCCGGGATCATCCGAACCGAGATGTCGATGTCCTTGTTGACCAGCGGGTTGAGGACTGCGTCGACCTCATCCTCCAGGTCAACCATGGACTGGCGGACCGTAAGGGTGTCACTGTCCATCCGTCCGGCCACCAGGAGATCCTCAACTATCAACGCCATCTCCTGGGACTGGTCGGCGATCAAGTCGTGAAACTCGGAAGACTCGGTCTCCGAGTATCGGCCGGAGCGAAGGGTCTCGGCGAGACCGACCACCACGCTCAAAGGTGTGCGCAGCTCGTGAGAGACCGAAGTTATGAACTCGTCCTTGGCTCTGATCGTCTCCTCCAGGGCGGTCCGGGCGAACCTCTCATCGGTGATGTCCCGGTGAGACACTATGGCACCACCGCCCTCGGCGGGTGCGGCTACGACGCTCATCCATCGTTCCCCGTCGGCGGCGGCACAGGCGTACTCCAGGCTGAAGCGACCTTCTTCTCCGGCAAGCACTGCTTCGACGCCCGCTTCGATCTGATCGACAATGTCTGATGCCGGGGCTTCTTCCTGGGGGCATGGGAGGTACGGATGCACCCGTGCTTCCCCGCTCAATCCCCAGGAAGGGTTCGAGGCAACAATGTCTCCTGCGGAGTCGAGGATGGCAATTGGAATACTGACCGCCTCCAGGAGAGATCGACTGAGCATCTCGTGAGCGAGGGCATCGGCACGCGCCTTCTGCACATCGCTGAGATCGACGATCGCTCCAACGATCCCTGCCGGGCGACCCCTCGAATCCCTGACCACTGCTCCGCTGGACCACGCCGGGAAAGTTGAGCCATCCCTGCGGGTGATTGAAAGCTCACCTTCCCAAAGACCCTTTTGGCGGAAATCTGCCCGCATCGTTTCCAGCTGTGATGGGTCGAGGATGGGGAGTGCCAGATCGATGAAGTCTCTCCCCAGCACCTCCTCAGCGGTCCACCCATAGGTGATCTCGGCCTGGTGGTTCCAGTGGGTGATGAGACCGCGACGATCGGTAGCGAACACGGGTGTTCTCATCTGCTCGAAGAGGGAGGCCTGGAAGGCGAGATGGCCCTGAGCCTCTTTGGTTTCGGTTATGTCGACGATCTCGCCGAGCACGTATCCGACTCCGCTATCACCATGGATCATCGATACCTGGAGACGCCCCCAAACCACCGCTCCGTCGGAGCGGACATAGCGCTTGTCGATGTCGTAGCTGTCGATCTCAGAGTCGATCAGACGCTTGAACTGGAGCAAGTCTGCCTCAAGATCGTCGGGGTAAGTGACGTCCTCGAAATGCATGCCAGTGAGGGCATCCCGGTCGTATCCGAGGAAGACACATATGGCCTCGTTGACGGAGATGATCCTTCCTTCCGGCAACGAAACGATCGCCTTGGCTACGGACGATTCGTCGTAGGCGGCAGATGTCAGCTCCCGATAGCGGCGCAGTTCGCGTTCGGCCTCTTTTTGCTCGGTGATGTCGAGGGCGACACCCTCGTAGTGAGTTATGACCCCAGCGTCATCGCGGATCTCCTCCAGGGTCACGCTGACCCAGAGGCTGTCACCATCACGAGTCTCGAGATGGAGCTCTCCTGCGCTGGCCCCGGAGAGGATTGGAGCCTCCATTGACTGGTCTTCGGCCAACAGCTCAGCGACCTTGCGCCCCACGATCTGGGACTGATCGTCGTACCCGAGTGCCCTTACCGCTGTCGCGTTGACCTCGATGAAGGTGCCGTCAGAACCGATGCGAAACAGGCCCACCGGAACTCCGTCGAACAGCGAACGGTATCTGAGGAATCCTTCTTCCGCCCTGCGGCGCACCCGCCACCTCTCCACCGAGTGGCGCAGACGGCGCTGTACGAGCCCCGGGCTGAGTCCGTCCTTGACCAGGTATTCGGCCCCGACGTTCAGTGCGTAGACGTCCGCGTCGTCCTCGACTGTCTGCGTCAGGACGATTAAGGGTCCGGGTGCCTCGTTCGCAAGCTCCCGGATCCGCTCGAGTTCCGACTCTGACCCGGGCCTGAGAGCTACCAGATATGCATCGTGCTCCCCTGCCAGGACAGCGTTATACCCGTCCTCCAGGCTAGAGGCCACATCGCAGATGATGGTGCTGCGGTCCTCGATTAGATCCTTGACCATGAGCTGGTCGTCGGGGTCATGGTCGATCAACAGCACGCGCAGTGCCCCGATGCCGGTGGCGTCGTTGTCCAAGCCCATTGGTTCGAATTGGGTGGAACCCATTACCTGAGTTGTCGGCATTTGGAACGGAAAGGTGTAATAAAAGGTCACCCCGAGTGAGTGACGACCACTCTCAGAAAATGGCGCCCCACAGCCAGACGATGCCTTCGACCAAACGCCAACCAAGATAAAGGACCACCAGCACGACCATCACCTTGAACGACCATGGGGTCTTCAGGTCTTCTGGTTCGCGATGGTCGGTCATGTCAGTGCTGACGACGCCGGGTCACAAAGTGGATCGGGTTCCCGGTGAAGTCGTAGCTCTGTCTGAGACGATTCTCGATAAACCGGAGATAGTCCTCGCCCAGTTCACCGCCGGACACGAAGAGTACGAAGGTGGGCGGTGCTGTACCAGCCTGGACGACGTAGTGGAGCCTCGGTCTGCGTCCCTTTCGCACGGGAGGAGGGTGGGCTGCAGTCCACTCTCTGACATTGCGATTCAGCACACCGGTGGGAACCCGATTCTGTCGCGTCTCCAACACCGCCTCCAGTGCGGCAGCCACCCGACCGACCCGGGCCCCCGTCTTGGCTGATATCCGCAGCGCCGGCGCCCAACCGACGAACGAGAAACGCTCGGGCAGTGATCGCTCGGTAATTTCTCGCTGCTCCTCGTCGATGGCGTCCCACTTGTTCAGGAGAATCACCAGCCCCACCCCGGCGTCGATGATCTCGCTGGCGATCCTCTGGTCCTGGTGGGTGACTCCTTCGGTCGCATCGATCATCAGGATGGCCACATCGGCCCGCTCCAGAGCCTCCCGCGCCCGTATGACGGCATAGAAGTCGGCGTCCTCGGTGATCTGTGGCTTGCGGCGGATGCCCGCAGTGTCCACGAGGCGATAGGTGACGCCTTCGATGTCCACGTCCACGTCTATCGGATCCCGGGTGGTTCCCGGTCTCTCAGAGACAATCACCCGTTCCTCGCCGACGAAACGATTGAGCAGGGTCGACTTTCCGGTGTTGGGGCGCCCGACGATGGCGATGCGGGGAATCTCTATCGTTTCGGAAGGTTCCTCAGGGTCGGGAAACGCGGCCACCACCGCGTCGAGCAGGTCCCCCACTCCCCTGCCGTGATAGGCGCTGACGGGCATTGGCTCGCCCAGGCCCAGCTTCCAGAACTCATCTGCCCCCCACTCCTGCTGTGCGCTATCCATCTTGTTCACTGCGAGGACGACGGGGACGTCTGCCGCCCGCAGGATGGAGATGACTCCGGTGTCGTCGTCACTGAGCATGGTGGTTCCGTCGACGACAAGGACGACGACGTCTGCCCCGGAGACGGCCCCTTCTGCCTGCTGGCGGATCGACTTGTTCAGATCACCGTCAGGCTTTACCTCCCAGCCTCCTGTGTCGACGAGGATGAAGTTTCGTCCCGCCCAGTCGGCGTCGAACTGTCTCCGGTCCCGGGTAACACCCGACGTCTCCTCGACGACGGCCGAGCGCGAACCGACAATCCGATTGACCAGTGTGGACTTCCCGACGTTGGGCCGGCCGACCACCGCCACGACGGGCAGAGTGCTCACCCGTGGTCCATGGGTTCAGGAGTTGTTGGGCGGGATGCCGGAAAGGACACTAGGCGCTGATCAGGTTGAGGGCCTCGGTGGCCGTCCACTCCCTGTCGCGCTCGAGCCAGGACTCCCCACCGGGACGGGCGGTGACGCCGGCTTCGACAAGGGTTTGCAGCGTCGTCACGAAGGACCGCAACTGAGGCGGGAGGGGGAAGTACTCCTCTTCCTGGGTGACCGACCACAACTCGAAACCCTGAGCGGGATCGATGCGATCGATGACCTCCTGCACCAGATGGTCTGGCGCCGACGCCCCGGCGGTGAGCCCGACCGTCTCCACACCTTCGAGCCATTCTTCCTCGATGTCCTCTGCGGAGTCGATCCGGTAGGCGTTGACACCGTTCTCATGGGAGACCCTCACGAGAGCCTGGGTGTTCGACGAGTTTGTCGACCCCACCACCAGGATCAGGTCGCATTCGGCGGAGAGCTGGTTCACGACCTCCTGGCGGTTCGTGGTGGCGTAGCAAAGGTCCGACTTGCGCGCCGTCTTCAGCTCCGGGTAGCGGGAGGAGGCTTCTTCGAGGACCTCCTGCCACTCGTAGAGACCAAGCGTCGTCTGAGCCACCAGTGCCACCTTTTCGTCGTTAGCGGGGTCGAATCCGCCCAGACCCTTCTCCGGCTCCACGAGGGTGATCGACTCTGGCGCCTCGGCAACCGTCCCCACGGCCTCGTCGTGACCTTCGTGGCCGATGTAGATGATGTCGTAGCCCTTCCGGGACATCATCTTGACCTCGTGATGCACCTTCGTCACCAGGGGACAGACCGCGTCGATGACCACAGCGGCTCTGTTGTCCGCCGCCGCAACCACTTCGGGCGAGGAGCCGTGAGCCGACAGCATCAGCGGGGCGCCTCCTGGAACCTCGGATATGTCATCGACAAAGACCACACCCACGCGCTCAAACGCCTTGACCACCCACTCGTTGTGGACGATCTCGTGGTAGCAGTACACCGGCCCATCGAAGATCCTGGTCATCCAGGTGAGGGCCTTGATTGCCATCTCGACACCGGCACAGAAGCCCCGGGGCTCAGCCAAAAGAACACGTTCGACGGTCATCCCGGATCATGGTAGGTGCCAGCAGGAGAATCAGTACTTGGCTTCGATCAACCCGAGGAGCTGCTCCACGACTTGGTCGATGCTCAACTCCGAGGTGTCGAGCACAACCGCCCCCTCGGGCACCATGAGCGGCGATGCGGGCCGGGTCGAGTCCAGACCATCACGGCGCTTAAGGTCCTCCAGCACCTCCTCGAAACGCTCTCCGGTCTCCAGCGCACGTCGTCTCGCCCTCACCTTGGGCGAGGCGTCGAGGAAGACCTTGACCTCCGCATCGGGAAAGACCACCGAGCCGATGTCTCTTCCCTCCACGACCCCGCCGCCATGCTCCTCCGCCCAGGCGCGCTGCTTTTCGACCAGGAGCTTGCGCACCTTGGGATGAGCGGATACGTCCGAAACTGCGGACGTGACCGCTTCACCCCTGATCTCGGTCGAGACGTCTTCTCCATCCAGGTACATCCGGTCGCCTTCTTGATCCATGGACATCCGTGAAACGATCCGGTATACCGCCTCAGGATCGTCGGGATCGACCCCCGCCCTGAGGACTGCCAGGGTGGCCGCGCGGTAGTAGGCGCCGGTGTCGAGGTGGGGCAGGCCCGCTCTGGCCGCCACGGCCCGGCTGACGGTGCTCTTCCCCGTACCACCCGGGCCGTCCAACGTCACGATCATCGACACGGCCGAGGAGCATAGGAAGGATCATGGAAACGCTGGAATGCAGGAGGATCCCCGGTCTCCGGAGGGGTTTGTCCGACTTGGGGGGAATTCGGACAATGGGGGCGAAGTCGGAGACCGAGATCCTCCCACGTAGGCGAAACATAGTTGGTCATCGACCGGATTGACGACTTATCGTGTCGCGAGCTGCCCAACCATGTCCCAGAAACCGGGCCAGGTCTTGCTTACGGCCCCCGGACCGCCCATCCGACTCCCCGGGAGGGTGACCCCGGCTACCGCCATCGCCATGGCGATGCGATGGTCGCCATGAGAGTCCATCTCGGCCGCCCTCAGAGATGCCGGACCTATGACAAGCGTCTCTCCCTCGACCTCCGCCCGACCTCCGATGCGGCCAATCTCCGAGCTGATGGCCGCGAGACGATCCGACTCTTTATGCCGCAACGACCCCAGCCCCGAAATCCGGCTCATTCCGTCGGCGAACAGACAGGTCACCGCCAGGGCTAGAGCGCCATCGGGGGCGTCGGAGAGGTCCACGTCCACCGGCCGGAGTCGCACTCCCCGGGCATCGACGGTCATCGAGTCACGCTCCCGCTGCACCTGGCAACCCATCTCCTCGAGAACAGAGGCAATCCGCAGGTCGGGTTGGCGGGAGTCAGCGCCCAGACCGTCGATCACCATCCTGCCCCCGGTCACCGCGGCAATGCACATCGGGTAGACCGCGGCGGAGGCGTCCGGTTCGATCATCACGTCCGCCGCCTGATAGCCGTCATTGGCGATCTCATATCCCGTGACGGTCCGCGTGATGTCGGCGCCAAAACGCCGCATCGTCCCCTCCGTGATCTCGAGGTAACCCGCTGAGCTCGCCAGACCAGCGATGTCGAGGACGACGGGCTCGCTCATTACCGGAGCGACGAGCATCACCGCGGTGGCGAATTGGGAGCTTCCGGAGCAGTCGACCTCGATGCGGCCACCCGCCAGCCGTCCCTCTCCCCTCACCTCGATGGGAATCCGGTTTCCGCTCACCTCGACCCCTAGAAACCGCAGCACATCCACGATGCCGCCCATCGGCCGCTCCGGCAGACGTCCCCGTCCCACTATGCGGACTGATCCGGAGACGAGCCCGGCCATGGCGAGAAGGATTCTGGCCGATAGACCGGACTCCCCGACCTCCAGAGGCTTCTGAGGGGCCTGGAGACGCCCTCCACTGCCTGAAACGGTCCATGGCTCCCCGTCGCTGGCGACAGCCACTCCCAGGGTCCTGAGAGCGTCACACATGGCCAGGGGGTCATCGGCGCGAAGCGGTTCATAGAGATGGGATCGGCCCCCGGCGAGTGATGCCGCGGCTAAGGCCCTGATCGTCTCTGACTTCGAGCCCGGGGGCCTAACTCTGGCGTCGATGGGCTCCGCAATGACGGGTACAGGAAGCGAGTGCGTCATCACCGGGCCCAGATCAGTTGGATGTCGGACGCAGTCAGGCGACGGGACTCGCCCGGCTTGAGGGTCTTGTCCGACAGACCGCCGATGGCGGTGCGGACGAGCCGGGTCACCGGATGACCCACGACATCGAAAATCCGTCGGATCTCACGATTGCGCCCTTCGACCATCACCAGTTCGACGAGGGATCTTCCCGGTTGACGCTCCACGAGACCGGCCCTCTCCGCTCGGGCGGGTCCGTCCTCGAGCGACACGCCTCTGACGAGTTGGTTGATCGTGCTATCACCCACCTCGCCCTCTACCTCGGCGAGGTACTGCTTCGTCACCCCGAAGCTCGGATGGGTTACTCGGTTGGTCAGCTCACCGTCGTTGGAAACGAGTATCAGTCCCTCGGAGTCGGCGTCGAGTCTCCCCACCGGATAGACCCTCTTGTCGGTGTCGATCAGGTCTACGACGGTCTTTCGTCCCCGGGGATCGCTGGCGGTGCTGATGACTCCCACCGGCTTGTTGAGCAGATAGGTCTCCAGATCCTCGGAGACCGGCACCGGGTTGCCGTCCAGGGTCAGCAGGTCGTGGGACGGGTCGACACGATCGCCGAGCACGACCGGCTCGCCGTTCACCCGCACCCGACCCTCCACCATGGCTTCCTCGGCGGCGCGCCGCGACATCAGCCCGGCGTTGGCTATCGCCTTCTGGATGCGGATCTCCTCCGCCATCACGAATCTGGCGACGGACCACCTGGGCGGAGAGACTCCTCGAGCGTGTCCACGAATTGGGCCGGGGGGACGTGATCTGCGAGGGGCGGCAACTCCCCGAGATCGTTGAGCCCTAGCCGCTCCAGGAACAACTCCGTGGTCTGGTAGACCGCAGGGTTCCCGGGAATGTTGAGCCTCTCCTTCTCGGCGATGAGCCCCAGTCGCTCCAGGGTCCGCACCGCGGAGTCGGAGTCGACGCCGCGAATCTCGGAGATCTGGCTCCTCGAAACCGGCTGGTGATAGGCGATGACTGCCAGAGTCTCCATCGCCGCGGGCGACAGCTTGCGTGCTGTTGCCGACGTCGAGAACCTCTCCAGGTATGGATAGGCATCGGGATGGCTGTAGAGGCGCCACCCACCGGCCACCGACTTCAACACCAGACCGGCCTCCCGCTCTGTCAGCTGCTGTCCAAGCTCTCCGAGCAACTCCTCGACACGGGATGCGGGGACCTCCAGCACCTCCGCCAGCTCACCGGCGGGCACCGGATGTTCGGTGACGAACAAAACGGCTTCCAACGCGGCCAGGTCGTTCATCTCACGATCCCCACTCCGAGGTCAGGTCGATGTCGCTGTCATCGAGATTTCGCACTTCGATCGGAGCGGTCCAGTCGGTCTGGGAGACCTCGATCAACCCCCATCGGGCCAGCTCCAGCAGGGCGAGGAAGTAGGCGGCGACCTCCAACGGGCGACGACAGTGCTCGGTGAGATCGTCGAACGACGAAAGGGTCTCCCTCCGCAACTTCTCTCGCAACTCATCGATGGCCTCTTCGACGCTGGGGAGGTCGAGCTCGAGATGGTCGAGGTCGGGTTCGAGCTCCGCCCGGGAGAAGACCTTCTCGGCAAGCATGGCGAGACCAGCCGCGTCGACAGGGACGGTCACCTCGGGTGTCGGTGTCTCGATCTCCTGGTCGAGACCGGAGATCCTAGGCACGTAACGGTTCCCCTCCTGCATCCGGCGCCGCAGCACCGCGGCCACGTCCTTGAAGGTGACGGATGCGAGCAGACGTGACAGAAGGCGGTCTCTCTCCTCGGCGAGGGCCAGCTCCTCGTCGAGATCCAACTCTGAGGACGAAGGCAGGAGCGATTGCGCCTTGAGCTGCACGAGGGTGGCGGCGATGAGGAGGAACTCGGACGCGACGTCGATATCCAGCTCCCGCATCTCGTCGACGAAGGCCAGGTATTCGCCGACGACGTCGGTCAGGCCCACGGCTGTGATCTCCACCTGATGTTTCGTGATTAGCTGGAGCAGTAGGTCGAGCGGGCCCTCGAACACCGTTGTCCGGACATGGAAAGTCATCTGGAGTTCGAGGTTATCCGGGAAAACAGCCCAGACAACGCCTTTGGCGCCTGGTCGGCAGCGACGAGGACGTCCCAGGTCTCGGGGGTGATCGTGGGGGGACGCTCCCCGTGGTGATGGAGGGCGAAGTCGATGACCAGTGACGGCACTGCGAGCGCCCCCAGCTCCCGGGCGGCGACCATACCGTGGTCCCGGTACATGCGGACCCGCTCGGGGATCGGGAGACCGCTCAAGATCAGCAATGACGCAAGCGAGCGACCCAGCAATCCGAGACGGGCGTGACGCTTTCCGACATCGTGAAGCAGGGCTGCGATCACGACATCGCTGTCCTTGACCCCGGCTGCGATGACCGAGAGGGCGGCGTGGTAACCGTGACGCTGATCCGGGTCATCCTGTGAGAAAAAGATCACGGCAGTTTCCGGCGTCAACCAGCTTTCGACGGCCGCCTTCTCGGACGCGGTCAACCGCCGGGCAGTAGCAACATCCAGGAACCGCGAAACGAGATGAGCTGGTGACCCCGGCAAGTCACTGATTCTTCGACTTGCAGTTGACGCAGAGAATCGAGGCGGGGCGAAACTCGAGGCGATCCTCGTCTATCTCGGACCCGCAGTTGTCGCATATCCCGTAGGTGCCTGCCTCGATGTGAGCCAACGCCGTGTCGACGGCGTCCAACTGGTTCTTCAGCGACTCGGCTAGCCCCAGCACTTCGGTGCGTTCCGCGGTCACAGAGGCGGCGTCGGCGAAGCTACCTCCAAAGTCGATATCCGATTTGAGGTCACCTGACTCGGTAGCTCCCAGCTCGTCGAGCTGGTGGATGAGTTGTTCTCGCTCTTTTTTCAGAGCTGCTTCGGCTTTCTCGATGTCGAGCGCCATTACCTGCTCCTCGGGTGTGCCTCGACGTAGATCTCCATCACGTGTGCAGGACTGACCCGTGTGTAGACCTGGGTGATAGTGATGGTAGCGTGACCGAGCATTTCTTGTACGGTTCTTAGATCCGCACCGGCCTCGACCATGTGTGTCGCAGCCGAATGCCGGAGCACATGAGGCGACACGCGAGTGGCCTCGATCCCGGCCGCGACGGCGTGTTTCTTCACTATGTCGAAGACCCCCTGTCTGCTCAAGCGTCCTCCCCGAAGATTCAAAAAAAGCGGATCTCCCTGGGCTTTTCGACTGAGGAGACTGAGACGATCGGGGAGCCAGGCCCGTATCGCCTCCACCGCCTTGCTGCCTAGGGGTACCAGCCGCTGCTTCGCTCCTTTGCCGGTGACCCGGACCACCATGTCGTCCAGGTCGAGATCGCTCAGATCCACCCCAACGGTCTCAGATACCCGTGCCCCGGTCCCATAGAGAAATTCGAGCAAGGCGCTGTCCCGCCGTCCGGCCACGTCGCCCCATCCCGGGGTCTCCACTAGAGCGATGGCCTCGTCGACGGTCAAGGCCTTCGGGAAGGGGTCGGGACGTCTCGGCCCATCCACCAGAGCCGTGGGGTCGACGGCGCGAAACCCCTCCACGACTAGGAAGCGGTGCAGACCCCGGATCGACGCGATCTTGCGACCGATGGTCGAGTCGGCGAGATCCCGAGCCCTGAGTTCGCTGACAAAGGAGGTGACCAGGCTCTCGTCGGGCTCTCTCCCCTCGAGGAACTCCACGTACTGGCCGAGATCGCGGGTGTAGGCGGCGATGGTGTTCGGAGAGAGCCCACGCTCGACACGCAGCGACACCAGGTATTCCTCGATCCCGGTCTCCAGCGAGACCTGGCTCACAGCCCCGAGATGGCCTCCAGCACCGGCACGTGGGGCACCCCAAGGCTCTCCGCCACCGCCGGGTGGCACACCTGATCTCCCACGATGTTGACACCGGACTGCAGCTCCGGATGAGCTGTCACTGCTCGTTTCACCCCTTCGTCGGCCATCATCACCGCATAGCGGAGGGTTATGTTGGTGAGCGCGTAGGTCGAGGTATGGGGAACGGCGCCGGGGATGTTCCCCACCGCGTAGTGGAGCACATCGTGCACGTCGTAGACGGGTTCGGAGTGGGTGGTCTCTTTCGACGTGGCGAAGCACCCGCCCTGGTCGATGGCCACATCGACGAGGACCGCACCACGCTTCATGGACTTAACCATGTCCTCGGTGACCAGCTTCGGCGCCGAAGCCCCCGGGACGAGCACCGTCCCGATGACCAGGTCGGCATCGGTCACCCTTTCCTCGATGGTGAGCTTGTTCGAGTGGAGGGTGACGATCCTGCCCTGGTAGAGGGAGTCGAGCGCCCTCAGCTTTCGGGCGTCGGTGTCCAGGACGACTACGTCTCCCTGCATACCCATGGCAATGACCGCGGCGTTGGAGCCCGCCATTCCCCCTCCGACGATCACGACCTTGGCCGGACTCACCCCGGTGGTGCCTCCGAGCAGGATTCCCCGTCCGCCCTGGGACTTCTCGAGGAAGTATGCCCCTGCCTGGGTGGCCATCCTGCCTGCGATCTCCGACATCGGGGCGAGCAATGGCAGCGAGCCGTCCGGCATCTGCACCGTTTCATAAGCCAGGGCAACGATTCCCTTCTTGGCCAGACCGCTGGCCAGATCGGGATAAGCGGCCAGATGCAGGTAGGTGAACAGGACCTGGCCCTCGTGGAACATCTCGACCTCGGATGGCTGGGGCTCTTTGACCTTCAGGATCATGTCGGCGCTGTCGAAAACGTCGGCGGGCCCGGGGACGATCCGTGCTCCCTGAGCCTCGTATTCCTCGTCGTGGATCGTCGACCCTTCACCCGCACCGGTTTCGACAAGCACCTGGTGGCCCCGGTCAACGAGCTCACGGACGCCTATCGGGGTGATGGCTACCCGATGCTCCTCGGTCTTGATCTCCCGTGGGACGCCGACGATCACGGGCGGAGGCTTTCCGATGTGTCGACGACAACTGTCAGCTCTCTGCTCCGGGCCGCGGCGGCCTCCACGAGACCGACAAAGAGAGGATGGGGGTCGTCGGGCCGGGAGCGAAACTCCGGGTGGGCCTGGGTGGCCACGAAGAACGGGTGGTCGATCAGCTCGATGTACTCGACGAGATGATCGTCCGGGGAGAGGCCCGAGAGTCGCATGCCTGCGTTCTCCAGGTCCTTTCGATACCGGTTATTGACCTCCCAGCGGTGCCGGTGCCGTTCGTATACGAGCTCCTGGTCGTACATCTTCCTCACCTTGGACCCCTCGGCGAGTTTGGCGGCATAGAGCCCGAGACGCATCGTGCCTCCCTTGTCTTCGACGTCCTCCTGGCTGGCCATGAGATCGATGACGGGGTCGGGAGTGGCCGGATCGAACTCGGTGCTGTTCGCCTCGCTCAGGCCAAGCACGGTGCGCGCGAACTCGATGACGGCGCACTGGAGACCGAGACACAGTCCGAGGTAGGGAACGCCGTTCTCCCGGGCGTACCTGATCGCCTGGATCTTGCCCTCCACTCCCCGGTAGCCGAACCCACCGGGAACCACCATGCCGTCGAGATCCTCGAGGTAGGAGTCGGAGAGCAGACCGGTGAGCTCGTCGGAAGGGACCCAGCGCAGGTCGAGCTGGAGACCATGGGCGGCGGCGCCGTGCCGCAGCGACTCGGCCACCGACAGGTAGGCGTCCGGGAGGTCGACATACTTGCCGACGATGCCGATGGTCACCTTCTCAGTGGCCGACGTGGCCTTGTCGACCATCTCCCGCCAGGAGTCGAGATTGGGCGGGCCGGTGATAGTGCCGAGGCGATCACAGACCACGTCGTCGAGACCGCCCTTGTGGAGGTCGAGGGGAACTTGATAAATCTCCGCGGCATCGGGCGCGGCGATGACGGCTCTTGGCTCGACATCACAGAACAGGCTGATCTTCTTGCGAACGGAGTCATCGATATCACGGTCGGATCGCACGACGATGACGTCCGGATGGATGCCCTTGGATCTGAGCTCGGCCACCGAGTGCTGGGTCGGCTTGGTCTTGAGCTCGTCCGAGGCAGCGATGAACGGGACCAGGGTGACATGGATGAACATGACATTGGATCGTCCGATTTCGTTCCCGAACTGGCGTATGGCCTCCAGGAAGGGCAGGCTTTCGATGTCTCCCACCGTTCCGCCCACCTCGGTGATGACGATGTCGACGTCCTGGTCGCCCACCCGCCGGATCCGTTCCTTGATCTCGTTGGTGATGTGAGGAATCACCTGGACGGTGTCGCCCAGGTAGTCGCCCCGTCTCTCCTTCTGGATGACCGAGAGGTATACCGAACCGGCGGTGACGTTGGAGGTGCGTCGAAGGTTCTCCCCGGTGAAACGCTCGTAGTGGCCGAGGTCGAGGTCGGTCTCACCGCCGTCGTCGGTGACGAACACCTCGCCGTGCTGGAAAGGGTTCATCGTTCCCGGGTCGACGTTGATGTACGGGTCGAGTTTCTGGTTGACGACCCGGAGGCCTCTTGCCTTGAGAAGCCGTCCCAATGAGGCCGCGGTTATCCCCTTGCCGAGGCTGGAGACGACACCGCCGGTGACGAAGACGAACTTGGTGGAGTCGTCCTTGGGGCCCTGTTCCTCCGGTGCGTTCTCTTGGGAGAAAAGTGGGCCGTCCATGACGGGATGCCACAGTAGCACCCCGGGAGGACCTAACGGAGCTTTGAACCCTTCTGTGAGTGCTGGTTACGCGTGGGGCGTAGCCAACGTTCACAGAAACGTGTCGGGAGCGGTCAGCGCGCCCCTGCGAGCAGCTCGGCGGCTGCGGTGCGGCCCGCTTCGCTGTCGGGGAGGCCGGCGAGCATGCGGGTGATCTCCTCGACACGGTCGTCTCCGTCGACCTTCCTGACCACGGCAGCAGCGCCGTCGGGTCGGTCGACCACGTAGTGGGTGTCGGCGTGGGCGGCCACCTGAGGCAGATGAGTGACGCACAGGACCTGGCTCGTCCTGGAAAGCTCGGCCAGCTTCGCTCCCATGGCCAGAGCAGTCTTTCCTCCAATCCCGGTGTCCACCTCATCGAAGACGAGAGTCGAGGTGCCGGTGCTCCGGGTCGCCAGACGTAGAGCCAGAACCAGCCTGGACAGCTCACCACCCGATGCGACCGAGGCCACATCGCCGGCTTCGAGACGCGAATCCGATGCGAAATTGAGACGGATGCGGTCGGCACCCGATGGCCCGGGCTCGATCTCGGCAAGCTCGAAGCCAACCCGGGCGGCTGCCAGCCCGAGGTCGCCCAGATGCTCTCTCATCGCCGCCGCCACCTGTTCCGTGGCTTCCTTGCGGGCTGCCCTGAGCACCTCGGCTTTGTCCCTGACCGCTCCTCTCGCTTCGGAGATACGGGAGTCGATCCGGTCGGCGTCGGCGAGGAGCGATTGCAGCTCGGCGACCTTGCCTGCCGCCTCGTCGCCGAACGCGATCACATCGTCGAGAGTCTTGCCGTACTTGCGCTTCAGATCACCGATCGCGGTGAGACGCTCCTCCAACTCCTCGAGCCGGGACGGGTTTGATTCGAGACCCTCGGCCGCCTCTCTCGAGTCGCGCCCCAACTCGGACACGGCGGCGGCGAGACCATCGGCCTCGGTGGCGAGGTCGGAGAGGGTCGGATCCAGCCCGGAGGCCTTGCGCAGCCGGGACACCAGCTCACCGGTCATCTCCGCCATCGACTCGGAAATCCTGACGGTCTCCGCTAGATGCTCTCTTATCTCTTCGACGTTGCGCAGGCGGGAGACGTCGGTCTCCAGTTGCTCATCGAGGCCCGGCTCGAGACCGGCTGCGGATATCTCGGTTGCCTGGTAACGCGCCAGGTCCAACTCACGGGCGAGGGTGATCTGATCCCCTCCCAGTTGGCTCTGCCGTTTCAGGGCCTCCTGCAACTCCGATCAGGCGGCGAGATACTCCTGGCGGGCCTGGCTCCTTTCCCCGTCGAGGACGCCGTCTATCAACTGGAGGAGATGTGACGGCCTGGTGATGGAGAGCTGGTCATGCTGGCCGACTATCTCGATCAAGGAGCCGAGACGCTCTTGGAGGGTCGCTGCGGAGACGATGTTTCCCTCCAAATGGGTCCTGCTCCGGCCTTCACGGGGAATAATCCGGGTTGCTCCGACCTCCTCGTCTCCAACCGCGAACAACCCGTCCACCTGGGCTTTCTCCTCGTATGGGCCGACCGCTCCCGAGTCGGCCTTCCCGCCGAGAATCAGCCGCAAGCCGCCGAGCAGCAGTGTCTTTCCAGCGCCGGTCTCGCCAGTGATGACGGTGAAACCGGAGGAGGGATCGATGGCGGCATCTTCCAGGACCCCGAGATTGGCGACTCTCAGGTGGTCGAGCATCACTCGAGGCCGAACTTTTGACGCACCAACCCCGGAAAGGTCGTCCTGCCGAACGTGACGAATTGAGCCGGGCGGTCGCCCCTGGCGATCTCGACCGTCTCCCCCTCGCCTATCTCACCGAGGTCGGTCTTGTCGACGTTGACCCTCACCAGCCGGTCCCGGAACACCGTCACCTCGATGTCAGCCTCGCCCGGGAGCACCAGGGGCCGATCGAACAGAGAGTGGCTGGCGACGGGGGTGAGGACGAGTGCGTCTACCTTGGGATCTACTACAGGGCCGCCTGCAGAGAACGAATATGCGGTAGAACCGGTGGGGGTGGCGACTATCAGACCATCGGCGCGGTAGGTGGCGAACTCGACGCCATCCACAGAGACCGTCAGGCTCACGAGACGGGTGCTGTCCACCTTTTCGACGACGACGTCGTTGACCCCGATGGCCCTGACCCCGCCGATGGCCGCGGTCACGGTGAGCCGGTTCTCGATCTCGAAGTCACCTGCCATCAGCCGGGAGACGACCTCGCTGAGGTCCTCGGGCTCCGCCTCGGTCAGAAATCCCAGTGTGCCCAGGTTGAAGCCGAGCACGGGTACGTCCCATGCCACGGCGCGCTGGGCGGCTCCGAGCATGGTTCCGTCGCCTCCCACCGCCAGCACCAGATCGGGTGCAACTTCAGGATCCTCGATCACCGCTCCCCCGGCGTCGTCGATCTCGGCGGTGAGACGCTCGGCGAAGTCCTGCATCTCCGGCCGGCCGCCACGAACATGGAGAGCAAACTTCAAGGCTGTTCCGTTTCTTCGAGAAGCCTGTTGAGCAGGGCGACCAGTTCCGCGGCCGGCTCGGGAAGCTCGGCGGGGTCGAGGGTCTCCAACTTCTCCAGCGCTTGCTCGATCTCCTCGATCTCTTCTGGGGACAAGTCCATCTCCCCCCGATTATGACCGCTTCAGGTGGGCTAGCACCAGATCTACGGCCGCGGGAAAGTCGTCCACCACATAGTCGGCATCCCCGGCGTCTTCCTCACTGCTGATCCCGGTGAGCACGAGGACGGACCTCCATCCGTCCTCTCCGTGAGCGAGGGCGATGTCGGTGTCGAGACGGTCGCCGATGACCCAGGCATCCCCGTCGATCTTCGACCTGATGAGGTCGCGCATCGCCGGATTGGGCTTGCCCGCCACCTCGGGCGAGGAGTCCGTTGCGGCCGCGATGGCGGCGACGATGGCCCCACAGCCGGGGGCCAAACCGTCTTCGGTGGGAAAGGTGGTGTCGTCGTTGGTGGCTATGAAACGCGCTCCGTTGAGGATCGCCTGCATGGCCCCGGCGATGATCTCATAGGTCAGTGATCGGGTGAGCCCTACCACTACGGAGCGAGCTTCCATCGGGTCGGACGTCACCACATGACCCGCTGCTCCGATGACTTCGCTGAGACCTTTCTCCCCGACGACCAGGACCGGTCCGTCGGTCCCGTCGAGCATCCTCACTGCCGCCTGTGAGGAGGTGAGTACCTGCCCGCCGGCGATGTCGACACCGGTCAACTTCGTGATCTTGGCGGCGGCCGCCTCCGGAGTCCGCGTCGAGTTGTTGGTGATGAAGAACACCTGAACGCCGGAATCGAGAAGCTTCTCCATTGCCTCGGGTGCCCCCGGAACAGGCTCCGAGTCCCGGTACACCACCCCATCGAGATCGCAGAGAACCGCAGTCAAGAGGCTCCCAGGAACCGATCGAGAACCTCGTCGTAAAGTGCCGTGGTCCGTTTCACCGACTCCACCGAGACCCGCTCGTCGTGGCCATGAAAGAGAGCCAGCATCTCGGAGAAGTCCATGCGGTCGTCGTAGAGGCCCACCCCGTAGGCGATGGTCCCCTTCTTTCGCCAGAACCGGGCGTCGGTGGCCACGTTCATCATCATGGGGAGAAGCCGGCGGTGTCCTTCGAGAGTCTCCACCGAGTCTGCGATCGCCTCCCAGAGAGGGTTCCCCATAGGGCTAGCGGTCGCCTCGAAATCCTGGATCGGCTCGATGTCGATGTCGTCGCGCGCCGAGCCCATCGCCTTGAACAGATATGAGTCCACGAACGACCGGTCTATCCCGGGAAGGGCGCGGATGTCGATGTTGGCGCTTGCCTGGCTGGCGATGACATTCGATTTGATCCCCGCCTGCAGCACGTTTGGGGACACGGTGAGATGGGTGACCGCGTGGGCGTAACGGGCGAAAAGGGGGTCTTCCACGGCGAAGGTGTCGATGGCGTCGTCCACTCTGTCAGGGTCGACCAGCGCCTCCTTGATGTCCTCGTCTATGTCGAGAGACGCAACGAACTCCTCCCACTCGTGGGTGATGACCACCGGCATCTCCTCTGAGAAGATGCCGTAGACCGCCTCCACCATCTTGCGCAAGGCATTGTCCGCGCCGTAGGGCGCCGACCCGTGACCGGGAGACCCGGTGGAACGCAGCAGGGACCAAAAGGCTCCCTTCTCGCCCGTAGCCACGGGGATCACCTCCTCGTTGGCATACGAGACGGGTGGATAGGCAACCTCGGTGAGCATGTAGTCGACACGGGCGAGATCCCAGCGTTCTTCTGTGAAGGGCATCGCACCGAGGGCCCCTCCGGCCTCCTCGTCGGCAAGGGCGACGAAGAGCAGGTCACCCCTGGGCTTGATCTCTCCGGTGATATAGGGCCGGGCGGCCACGGCCATGGCGGAAGTGACGTTCAGCATGTCGACCGCTCCCCTTCCGTAGACGAAGCCGTCGACGATGTCCGCCGCAAATGGATCCTGGGTCCATCCCGACTCCTGCACGGGGACGACGTCCAGATGGGGCGAAAGCCCGAGTGACGGGGCCTCGGGGTCCGAGCCTTCCACCCGGTACACGAGGGTTTGGCGTCCTTCGACCTTCTCGAACACTTCCCCCTCTACCCCGAAGAAGTCCCGGAGGGTGGCCACCGACCGGTATTCGTAGCCACTCTCCGGAGTCCCGTCGTTGACGCAGGCGTTCCGGATCAGCTCGCGGAGCAGGGCGATTGCTTCGTCGCTCATGAGCGCAGCGTATCGACGAGGTCGTACATCGTGGACGTCAGCGGATACTCGGATGCCTCGTCCAGGGTGACCCAACGGGCGTCCTGAGCGTCGTCTGCTGCCTTCAGCTCGCCGCCGACCACCGTCCCGGCGAAGTCGATCAACACGATGTGGTGTTCCGCCCCGATGTACTCACCGACCCAGACGGCCTCGCCGATCTCCACTTCGAGACCGGTCTCCTCGAGGACCTCACGCCGTGCCGCATCCTTCATCGGCTCGCCCGGTCTCACCTTCCCACCCGGAACTGCCCAGAGCCCCCGTCCGGGGTCTCTCCCCCGCTGCACGAGAAGGATCTCACCCTCCTCCACGACCGCCACCCCGACCCCAACTACGGGCGTTGTTTCTCCCCCCAGGGCCGGAGGCCCCGTTTCCTCCCCCAGCGAAGCGTTGGGGGAGGTGTCGCCGGAGGCGACGGAGGGGGTATCAGGGGGAGTCCCGGCGGAGCCGGGGAGGGGGGGACCCCCAGACGCCTGACCGGACTCACTCTCGTTTGTCATCGTGATGCATGATGATCGAACGGGCGGAGAATCCACCCGCCTCGAAGAAGTTCTTGGCAAGTCGGTGGCCGGGCAGCACGTGGGCGTCGAATTTGGCTATGCCTTTGTCTCTCAATATCTCCAGTGCGAGCTCTCGCATCTCCTCGCCCAGCGCGACCTCTCTTGCCTCCGGGTCGACAAAGATCAGCCGGATGGCCCCGACCAGCTCGCCATCGGCCTGCGCCAAGAGTCTCTCCACGGTCGCCATCAGAAATCCGAACGGATAGCCGTCTATCTCCCCGACGAGGACCACGGTGTCCGGGTTCTCTAGAGCGTCGGCGAACGACTCTCGAACTGGTGCGTCAAGACCGTCTGCTACAGGCCACATAGTGTGGAGCCCCGCCATCTCCTCCTCGAGAGATCTATAGAGGGTTTCGAGCGTGGCGAGGTCCTCCGGGCGGGCGTGACGTGCGGTGACCTTCATACCCTCGAGGGCCGGAACATGCGGTTGAAGCCCCACACGGTCACCAGACGCATGGCCTCGATGACGATGGGGAGTCCCATCTTGGATGTCCCCCGGGTGCGATCCCGGAAGCTGATGGGGACCTCGGCGACCCGGAGTCCCACCTGGTGGGCCCGCCAGGCCATCTCCACCTGGAATCCGTAACCGGATGCCTCGGCGTCGCGGTACGGGAGGGACCGCAGAGCCTCGGCCGTATACGCCCGGAACCCCGCGGTGGCGTCACGGATGGGGATGCCGAGCATGAGCCGAGCGTAAAGGTTCCCGCCCCGGGAGACCATCTGGCGAAGCAACGGCCAGTCGGGTGTGGCCCCACCGGGGACATATCGCGAACCGATGGCAACATCGGCGCCCTCGGCGATGGCGGCGACCAGACGAGGGAGGTCGGCTGGGTCATGGGAGAAGTCGGCGTCCATCTCGATGACGACTTCCGCTCCGTTGGACAGAGCTTGATCGAAACCGGCGGCGTAGGCGGGGCCGAGCCCTTCCTTTCGTTCCCGATGGAGTACCGAGACCTCCGGTAGATCACGGGCGATGCCGTCGGCAAGACGGCCCGTCCCATCGGGCGAATTGTCGTCGATAACGAGAAGTCGATAGCCATGAGCGACTATCTCAGTGGCGATTAGAGGGAGATTCTCCAGCTCGTTGTAGGTCGGCAGAGCGACGGTCACTCGTTCGGGTCTCGCCGGCATGTCCCCGGGCACTAGCAGTGCTCAGTCGACACAGTCGAAGCAGATCATCTTGCGCTTGTTGGCGAGCTGGCTGGTCCGTTTCACCATGAAGCACGACTGGCAGACGAACTCGTCGTCCTTCTGACTCTGCGCCTCGACATTCAGTGTGAGCTCCTCGCGGCGCATCGCACGCATCTCTTCGACCTCGTCGACGAGCAATGCCTCGTTGGCCTCCTCGTCGAGAAGCTCCAACTCCTGGCTCTCTAGCTCCTCGAGCGCTTCGGCTGTCTCGTCGTCGTGATCTTCGTCGTCGTCTTCGTCGTCGTCTTCGTCGGTCGCCACCTCTTCATCATCAAAGTCGTCATCGAGACCCGTGAGGTCGTCATCGAGGTCTTCGTCGATGTCTTCGTCGAGTTCGTCGGCATCGACGTCATCGATGTCTTCGAGGTCCTCGAGCTCTTCTTCGTTGTTCAATTCTTCGTCAGCCATAGTGAGTCCTGCCCTACGCGGCGCGGGAGTATGCCATATTCGTCAGATTTTGAGACGGAGGGCCGCGGGGATAACCCGACCGGACACCGGGGTATTCCCCACGTGGTCTCCGTCGGCCTCGAGAGGCCAGGCCACATCGGTCTCTATCTGGAACGTAGCGGCTGAGAAACGTTTAACGGCCCTGTCGGTGAGATGGGTCCCCCTGATCACCTTGGCCACGAGGGCTGGCGCCTGGCGCTTGGTGGCGTTGATCACCTGCATGTCGAGGACGCCATCGACCAGTGTCGCCTTAGGAGCGACGTTCCAACCACCAGCGAAAAACTGGGCATTTGCCATGATCACAGCGAGTGCGTCGGACTCATAGGTTCGTCGCTCGGTGGTAACCGTCACCCTCGCCCTCGGGAAGTTAGGAAGTCGGGCCGCAAAGGCAGCCGGGTAGCGGGATGAGCCGAACCAACGGTTGAAACGTCCGGCCGTGTGCACCGCGGCGGCGCCCACGCCCACCTGTGCGACGTTGACGAAGTAGCGACGTCCCCATGACCCCTCCAGCGTGGCGACATCTATGGGGTAGACATCCTCGGTGACAAGGTGCCGGGCTGCTCCACCGAGGTCGAGGGGGATGCCGAACGTGCGCAGAATGTCACACCCGCTCCCGGTCGGCAGCAGGGCCAATACGGGTGCCTCCAACCCTTCGATCCCCATCAGTATGTTGGCGGCCAGGTTCAGCGATCCGTCCCCGCCTGCCATGGCGATGTGAGTGAAACCGGATCTCGCCGCGTCGCCAATAACCTCCCGTGCTTCCTCTCTCGAGATGGGAGCTTCGATGTCGGCGGCCACCCCGGCACCGTCCAACGCTTCACGGATCGTCGTCACCGGGACCGTCACCCTTCCCGCACTCGGGTTGACGACCACCTTCCATTTCGCCATCAGCCCACACCCTGGGCTGCAACCACCCCGCGATCGACCGCTCTCAAGGCGGCGTCGGCGTCATCTCTCAGCTCAGGTGCGGCTTCCCGGAGCTGTCGCAGCAGGTCGGCGAGCTGCCGGCTAACTCTCACGAAGTCTCCCGGTGCCATGGATCGAGAGGTCAGGTCGTCGAAAGAAGTCCCGGCAGCCCATTCGTAGGCCACCCGCCCGAACCCTGGGTCGGGTCGACGCATGGGCGACAGCCCGTACTCGCCTTCGAGACGGTTGAGCTCCTTCCACAGGTTGGCCACTCCCTCCCAACGCTCATGGAGCTCCTCCGTCGGCCAGTCCGGTGCGGAGACTTGATCGGACCTGGGCTCGTAGACAAAGACCGTGGCGAGCGCCACCAACTCCGGCATTTCCAGACCATAGAGCAGACCACGCTCGACCGCCTCTGTCACCAGGAGATCGACCTCGTTGTAGACGCGGCGCAGTCGGGTCCCGCGTGGAGTGAGCTCCCAGTTGTGCAGGTAGTCGAGACGTGTGAGCAACCGCTGGATCGCCATGAACTCCTCGACCAGGCCGAAGCCTGACGCCCGTCTCGCGTTGCGATGCTGCTCGAGACGCCGGCGAACCCTGCGCGCTCTCCGTAGCGCCGCAACATGTTGTGGCGCATCGGGACACTCCGCAACCGGGTGGTCGACCGTATGGGACGGCCGGGGAGCCCGGTCCCGCTCCCCCGGCGGGACTTTGCGAAGTCTCCGGACGGTCTGTTGGACAAACTTTCGGTCCCGCGGTCGGAACGGTCTGGGTAGATCTATGTCGGCGACCTTTTCACTCGCCTCCGGGATCTGCCCCTTGCCGATGGTCGATACCCGGCCGGACGTCGAAAGCACCAGATAGCGGACTCCCCCGTTCTTCGACGACAGCCTCTTCAGCACGACATAGCGCCCATCGCGGGGGCCGCCGTTCACGTCGACGACGACACCCGGCCCGAGAAGCGATGAGATCTCATCATGGTCTTGTCGACCGGGCGTCTCCTCTATCAGACGCAGGTACTCCTCGACATCCCCACGGTCGCAGACAGCCTGAAGCTCCTCCTTCTCCAACTTGTGCTCGAGAGCCTCGATGCGCTCGTCGTCCTGGGCTTTTCTGTCTTCTCTCTGGAAGGCGGCGAAGGAGGCACGGAGCAGTTCCATCGCCTTCTCCTCGCTGTAGTTGGCCACCAGGTTGGCGGTCATGTTGTAAGTCGGCCTGAAGCTCGACCTGAGCTCATGAGACCCGATCGATGCGATCTCGGTGACCTGGCGGAACTTGACGTACGGTGAGTGGAGCACCACCCCGAAACCCTCGACGTCGATGCCACGTCTCCCGGCCCTGCCGGTGAGTTGGGTGTAGTCCCCTGGTTGTAGCAACTCGTGGGATTCGCCGTTGAATTTGCTCAGGTTCTCGATGACCACCGAGCGCGCCGGCATGTTGATTCCGAGGGCGAGTGTCTCGGTTGCGAATACCACCCGCACGAGTCCGCGCTTGAACAACTCCTCCACCGTCTCCTTGAAAGCGGGAACCAGTCCGGCGTGGTGAGCCGCCACCCCGTTCTCCAGGGCGTGTAGCCAGCGGTCATATCCGAGCACGGTGAGGTCGTCGTCAGTGAGATGGGCGGTCCGCTCCTCGACGACGTGTCTGATCGTCTTGCGCTCGTCGGAATCGGTGAGACGGACGCCAGACTCGGCGAGCCGATTGGCGGCTGCGTCACATCCTGCCCTGGAGAAGATGAAGTAGATGGCGGGCAACATCTTGGAGTGCTCCAGCTCTTCAACCACATCGAATCGGTTGGGGGTCTTGAACTTCTTCCTGCGTCCCTTCTCCAGCCCGAGCATGTGCTCCAGCCTGGGATTGGGCCGACGACGCCCCTCCCTCTCGACGAACATCGGCAGAAAGTAGATGTTCCGCTGCCCGGATCGTTCCTTCACCATGTACATGGACTCGAGCGGCACGGGTCTGTCCTTCATTGCGATCAGCTCCGTCGGGCCGCGCCGTTCCTCGATCCAGTCGGCGAACTGCCGATTGTTCGAGATCGTGGCCGAGAGGCATACGAAGCGGACGTGTGAGGGGCAGTGGACGATGACCTCCTCCCAGGCGGCTCCCCGGGACCGGTCCTGGAGGTAGTGGGCTTCATCGAGCACCACGGTGGCGACGTCGTCGAGACGTTCGGCGTCGGCGTAGATCATGTTGCGCAGCACCTCGAGGGTGGCCACGATCACCGGGGCGCCAGGGTTGATCACGTTGTCACCGGTCAGCAGCCCGACTGTCTCTTCCCCGTAGACATCCGTCAGATCGGAGAACTTCTGGTTAGAGAGAGCCTTGATGGGGGTCGTGTAGAAGACACGTCGTCCTTCCGATCGGCCGAGGTAGGTCGCCGCCTCCGCCACCAAGGTCTTGCCGGCTCCGGTCGGAGCGGTGACGACGACCGACTTGCCACTCGCTATCGCCTCGGCAGCCTCGACCTGAAAGTCATCCGGCTCGAAGTCGTAGCGACTCCAGAATTGGGTGAGATTCATTTCTTGAGGATCAGCCTCACGAGCCAATAGGTGATCTCGTACATCAGGTAGAGAGGAACGCTCAGAATCAACAGATTGAGCAGATCACCGGTGGGTGTGATCAGAGCAGCGGCGAACACCACGAGCAATACGGCCCAACGTCGTCCCCGGGCCATCTGTTCCGAGCTTATGAGACCTGCCGCTGCTGCGGCGAACAAAAAGACCGGGTACAGGAACGCCAGCCCGATGGCCAGAAGGAGTCGGAGGACGAACGAGTAATACTCCCCGAGGAGCAGGTTGTTCTCGACGTCGGGAAAGATACCCAGCAGAAATTCGAGTCCCACCGGGAGCACGTAGTAGCCGAATACGACACCACCCATGAAGAGAAGGGTCAGGGCTCCGATGACCGGGAAAGCCCATTTCCGTTCTCTAGCCGTCAATGCTGGATTGATGAAGGCCCAGATCTGATAGAGGACCGCCGGGCTGGCGAGGATGACACCCCCGAAGAGTGTGATGCGCATCAGGACGCCCCATTCCTCCCCGGGCTTGAGAGCCTGGAAGGTGTTCTCGGGTGCGGCCTCGCGAAACGGCGCCTCAAGGATTGTCCGGAGCCAATCGGCAAAGAAGAACGCAATGATGGCTCCGATGATCACGGCGATACCGATCTTGACGATCCGCGATCTCAGCTCGTTGAGATGGTCGAGGATCGACTGGGGGGTGTCAGTCACTCTCGGGTCTCGTCTGTGTGACCGGTTTCCTCCCCCTGCGAAGCCGTTTCCTCCCCCAGCGGAGCGTCGGGGGAGGTGTCGCCGTCAGGCAACGGAGGGGGTGAGGCCGAAGGCCGATCAGGGGAGGTGTCGCCCGTTTCTCCCCCCAGGGCCGAAGGCCCGTCAGGGGGAGTCCCGGCGGAGCCGGGGAGGGGGGCATCGTCGGACGGGTCATCGACGGATGGCTCCGTTTCCTCCTCCACTCCCCTGTTGATCTCCTCCAGATCCCGCATGGCATCCTCGGGGGTAGGCCCGGACACGGGTTTCGGGCCCTTCCACTCGTGGCCGCCCCGACCAAACCCGCTCACCTCGTCGCGGATCTCGCTGAACGGCTTCTTGACCTCGTCCCTGACCTCTTTCATGGGGGCCCGGAGCTCCTCGCCGGCCTCCTTGAATTCCTGGACCTCTGACTCCAGACCCCGAGTGATGTCACGGGCAGCATTTCTCAGCTCCATCGTCCAACGGCCCATCTTGCGCGCTATGTCGGGCAGCCGGGTCGGGCCGAGAATGACAAGCGCGAGCAGTGCGATGACGATGATCTCGCCCGTTTGGAGCATGGTGTAATGCTAAAGCGTCCCCGGACTTCCCACACCTCGTGCCAGGCAGGCCGACCACGGGCGCTGGAGGCCGCCCTCATCTGCGCTGCAATGCGTCCCGTTTTCCGTCACGGCGTGCAGCGCAGACGACCGGCTTAGAAATGCGCCTCGTCCGCGCTGCAATCCGTCGCCCTTTTCGCCACGCTATGCAGCGCAGTCCAGGAGCCAGCAAGCCAAGTGAGGGTGGAACCCCCGCCACGCGAAGACCTCACCGTCCAGGAGGCAACCAGTCGAAGTCCGCTCGCCATAAAACTCGCCATAAAAGAAGGTGGCGACCGCCCGGTCGCCACCTTCTTTGCGGAGCACCATCCCCCAGGCGCTCAACCCCGGGTTCGAATTCTCAGCTGGCCAGCAAACGGAGGGGATCCGGCTCCGTCTCGAGGGCAGCCATGAACTCTTCGATCTCTGCCTCAGTGATCGGCTCGGGGTTGATGACCTCGAAGTGAACGCCCGTCGCGAGCAGAACACTGACGACACGAGAGTTGGCAGGTCGTCTCTGCTCGAACGTGCAGCTCGGGCATGTGAACGTGTAGTCACCTTCCCTACCACCCGGACGCAGCTCAAGAGCTACATCGCGGGGTGTCAGGTGAATGTCACCGCATCGAGTGCACGTGGTCTTGATGGTCGTCATTTCTTGGTCTCCGGTGTCCGCATTCGGTACACAGGGGATCGGCAGGTATGACGAAAAACTGAAGGGAAGACCGCTAGGTCTTTAGACCCTATTGGTATCGAGCCAGCAAAGAGCGCCCGATCGCGCTCAGCCGCTCGGCGACTTCAGGACCTTCTACCAGCCGGGCATCCGCACCCAGCCGCAGCAGCAGACGTGCCGGGACCTCGGCGTCTGGTGAGTGAAATCTGATGCGAGTCGTCCGCGAGGAATCCCTGACGACGTCGACCGGGTAGTACTCCAGCACCCACCGGGCGGCGGGTTTGAGATCGATGACAGCGGTGATGTCGTCTTTCGATGGGGCGTAGCCGACACCTGGCTCCGGCACGCGCTCGGGAGGTTCGAACGTCTCATCGAGGACTGTCAGCTCCTTGATCCGATCGACCCGGAAAGTTCGCTGGCCGTCCACCAGCCGGCAGTGACCGAGCAGGTACCACTTGCCGAGAGTGGTGAACACCGACCACGGCTCCACGTCACGCTCCGTGGTTTCCTCTTTGCCCACCGACCGGTAGACCATCCTGACCACCCGGCCGTCGGCGGCTGCGTCTCGAAGAACGCCCACGTTCTGGGTTTCGTCCAGCACGTCAACGGTCAGAGAAGTACCCGCGTCCGGCATGACGACCTTGCTCAACTTCTCGACCGCCGACTCCAGGGCAGGACTCCCCTCCCCCGAGCCCAGCACGGTCATCCCGGCGGCGAGGAGGCCGAGAGCTTCACTGGGAGTTAAACGGGGGGCTTTGGAGAAGAAGTCGGCGGCGTCGATGACCACGTCGTCCTCGTCGATGTAGGCCTCCATGAGGTCACCGGGACCATATCCGGGGAGTCCGCAGACGAAGATGGTGTTGAGGTCCTTGGTGAGTTGCTCCTCGGTGTACCCGAACCGTTCCATGATCTCGTTGACGTCGACGACCTCGCGGTCGAGCACGTAGGGGATCAGGGCCAGGATGCGGGACAGTCGGGAGACGGTGCGTGAACTGGTCATGCTGTTAGCTGTTCCAGCGACTCTCGAACACGGTTTGCGACGGCTTCTCTGAGTTCTGCTGGTTCGAGGACTTCGGCGGAGTCTCCGAAAGACAACACCCATCCCACGAAGGCGTCACGGTTGGCCACAGTCATAGTGGCGGTCAGCTCGCCGTCCGGCTCGGACAACCCGAGGCTGCGGGCGGCCCACCAGGCAACCTCGGAGTCGAAACGGACAGTGGTCTCCACCTCGGGCTCGCTGCCCGCCTCCCAGGGCTGGCTGTCGACGACCGATCGGATGTCAAAGTCTCTGGGCTTGTCGAAGGCACCTGGCTCCTCTCCGACCTTGAGTTTCTCGATCCGGTCGACGCGGTAGACCCGCTCGCCATCGGGGGTATGGCCCACCAGGTACCAGTGGCCGCGACGATGCGCCATGCCATAGGGCTCGACCGGACGCACATGCCCTCGGTAGGTGAACTCGACACGCCGTCGGTCGGTGATCGCCCCGAACAACTCGCCGAGGGTATCGGCTTCTTCGCCGAGGTCGGCGCCCAGGGGCTCGATGCCGTCTCCCCGCTCCATGCCGCCGAGCTTGATGATCGCCCCCACCCCGGCCTCGCTTCCGCCGAGACGCACGAGCCGCCCGGCTACCGACAGCGCGAGACGCTCCTCGTCGTTGAGCTGTGGGTCGGGGATGGCGTACTCCTCGGGGTCGACGGTGTATCCCTCATCGATCTCCCAGGCATCCATCGCCTCGAGCTTCAGCGGCACCCCGAGACGACGAAGCACCTGTTTGTCCCTCTCGAACATGCGGTGGAACGCCTCGTCGCTCTGGTCGGCGTAGCCATGGACCGTGTTGCGAACGTCGCTCGACGTCACCGGTACCGGCGATTCGAGGAGATAGATGAGGAGGTTGAGCACCCGCTCAATGACGTTCTGCATATGAAGTAGAAAGTATGGAGTATTAAGTATTAAGACCGCGCGGTTTCCGACGAGCAGTTTCCCCGCGAAACCTCACTTCCCCAGGGAAGGCCTCACCTCAAGGCTCGTCCGTACTCGATACCTCATACTTCATACCTCATACCTCATAGCGAAGCTATGAGCTTGTCCACCCTCTCGTCTTCGGATTTGAAGGGGTCCTTACACATCACGGTGCGCTGGGCCTGGTCGTTGAGCTTGAGATGCACCCAGTCGACGGTGAAGTCACGTTTGCGTGCCTTGGCCGCCTTGATGAAGGCACCCCGGAGACGGGCCCTCGTCGTCTGCGGGGGCCTGACCACTGCATCGGCCACCCTCTCATCACTGACGACGCGATCGGTGAGTCCGGCGTTTTCCATCATGTAGTAGAGACCCCGGTTGCGATCGACGTCGTGATAGGACAGGTCCATCATCGACATCCGCGGGTCGGACAGCGGGATACCCCGCTTCTGCGAGTAACGCTCCAACAGCTTGTACTTCATCACCCAGTCGACCTCGCGGTCGAGGGTCATCGGGTCCTTTTCGAGACCGGTGAGCAGATGCTCCCAGCGGTCGACGGCGGCCTGGACCTGGGGCGGGAAACCAGGGCTCCGAGCGAAGCGCATGGCCCGATCGAGGTACTCCCATTGGATGTCGAGGGCGCTCAGCTCCCGGCCGTTGGCGAGACGGAGCTTGCGGGTGCAGGTGGTGTCGTGGGAGACCTCTCTTATCGCCCTTATCGGGTTCTCCAGTGTCAGGTCCCTGAAGACGACGTCCCGCTCGATCATCTGAAGCAGCGCCACCATGGTCCCTACCTTCACGTAGGTGGCGTACTCGCTCATGTTGGAGTCGCCAGCGATGACGTGAAGGCGCCGGTACCTCTCGGCATCGGCGTGAGGCTCGTCCCTGGTGTTGATGATCGGTCTCGACCGGGTGGTCGCCGACGAAACACCCTCCCAGATGTGATCGGCGCGTTGGGCCACCGTGTACCCGGTGCCCCTCGGAGTCTGGGTGAGCTTGCCGGCGCCGACGAAGATTTGCCTGGTGACGAGGAAGGGGATGAGGACGTCGACAGTACGGTGGAAGTCCTTGTGCCGGCTGACCAGATAGTTCTCGTGGCAGCCGTAGGAGTTTCCGGCGCTGTCGGTGTTGTTCTTGAAAACGAAGATCTGGCCGCGGATGCCCTCCTCCTCGAGACGTTCCTCGGCCCCTGTAACCAGGCCTTCGAGGATTCGCTCCCCTGCCTTGTCGTGGGCGACCACGTCCTCGATGCTGTCGCACTCCGGAGTTGCGTACTCGGGGTGCGATCCGACGTCGAGGTAGAGCCGGGCACCGTTCTCGAGGAACACGTTCGAAGACCGTCCCCAGGAGACCACGCGGCGGAACAGATAGCGGGCGACCTCATCGGGGCTGAGACGACGCTGGCCACGCAACGTGCAGGTGACCCCGTATTCGTTCTCGAGCCCGAAGATTCTGCGTTCCATTGGTCTCAGGCTAAACCCGATTGGGGTGTTCTACGCGTCCCGTCGCCGAGGGTCAGGACGAGCCGGCGGCGTCGGCCAACTCGGCGGGGTCGAGCCGTCGGAAGGTGCGTCTGCCGTTGGCGGTGTCGAGGACCGCGACCTCCCAGCCTTCGGGTTCTCTCCCCTCAGCCCGCCGGAAGGCTTCCATCCCGGCAGCGAAGGCGTCTTCGAGGGTCATCCCCTCGGTCCATATGTCACCGAGTGCCTCTCCCAGTTGCTCGGCTTTGCCTCCAATTGCCACGTACTTGCGCTCGTCGAAGAGCGTCCCGTCGTAGGTGATCTTGAAGAGACGATGCTCGTTGCCGTCCTCGGAGATCTCGGCGAGGAGGATCTCCACCTCGTAGGGCTTGGGGTCACGGGTGAAGATCACGCCAAGGGTTTGGGAGAAAGCCGTGGCGAGACCCATCGCCGTCACGTCTTCACGGGAGTAGAGATAGCCCATGAGGTCGGCCTGGCGGATGCCCGCCTTGCGCAGCGTCTCGAACTCGTTGTATCGGCCGACGCCGGCGAATGCGATGCGGTCGTAGACCTCTGAAATCTTGTGCAGAGCAGTGGACGGGTTCTCGGCGAGGATCAGCACGCCATCGGCGTAGTCGACCGCCACGATGGACCGGCCCCTGGCGATGCCCTTGCGGGCGAACTCGGCCTTGTCCCGAACCAGTTGTTCGGGGGCTACATAGAAGGGGATGCTCATCGCACGTTCTCCACGGCGTGCTCAGCGAGCGGGTAGACCCTCTCGTCGGGTATCTCCTCGAGACCGTCGGCATGGATGCGGACGAGGTTGGGCAAGATGCCCCGGCGCAGGTCGGGAGCACCGGTTCCCGTGTCCTCGCTCGACGCCGCCACCAACGCGTTGACCGCGGTGGCCAGAGCGTCGTCGGCGCTCATGTCTTCCTCATAGGCGGTTCGGAGATATGACTTGGCCAGCCGGGATCCCGACCCGGTGCTCCCGAAGTCAGTCTCCTCGTAGCGCCCGCCCACGACGTCGAAGGTGTACACACGTCCGGTACTCTCCTTGTCGTCGTATCCGCCGAACAGGGGAACGACGGCCAGCCCCTGGAAAGCCATGGGAAGCTGGCCTCGGACCAGACGAGCGAGGAACGAGGCCTTGCCGTCTAGAGATAGCCGGATTCCCTCGATCTTCTCGTAGTGCTCCAATTCCACCTGGAAGAGCTTGACCATGTCCATGGCCAGCCCCGCGGTCCCGGCGATGGCCACCGCCGAGTACTGGTCGGCGGGGAACACCTTGCGGATGCGGCGATGGGCAACGAGGTTGCCTTCGGTGGCGCGGCGGTCTCCCGCCATGACCACTCCACCGTCGTAGCGCAGGCCGAGCACGGTGGTCCCCTCGGGCACCGACACCTGCTGTGCCCCCTGAGGGATGTTCATCTCGGGGACCGCGTCCATGTAGTGGAGGAGGTCGGTGAAACTCGAACCCGGGACCGGCGCGTCGATTGGCAGAGGGCCTAGTGGCTTCTCTGTCACTGGCCGCCCTTCTGGACGTAGTTCTTGACGAACTCCTCGGCGTTCTCCTCGAGGACCCCGTCGATCTCGTCGAGGAGATCGTCGAGAGCGTCCAGATCGGTCTCGGTCTCGACTGCCTCCGTCGTCTCTTCTTCGGTCTCTTCTTCCTTGCGGCCTTTCTCCTGGCCGCGTTCTCTGTCTGACATCTAGTGCTCCGTGTCGTGGATTGCGTGCTTGTATCGGCGAATCATCGGTGCTGTCTGGCAAGGAGAGGCGCGCAGTCGCAGCCGGGGAGCTGCGGCGAGCACCTCGACGCCACCAGCGGCGCCGAGGGCCGCCGAGACGGGTGTGATATCCACGACTCGGTGCACGTTGTCACCTTTACCCTTCCAGCCGCCGCAGCAGGTCCGCGGCGTCTTCGGCATTATCGAGGAGATCACCCACCAAGGTGATGTCTCCTCTCAGGGGTTCCATCATAGGAACACGTTTGAGATGGGTCTCACCGATGTCGAACACGAGCGAATCCCAGTTGGCGGCCACCAGGGATCCGGGAAATTCGCTTACGCACCGTCCCCGGAAGTAGGCCCTGGTGCGGGTCGGGGGTGTGGACACCGCGTCGGCAATCTGTTCGTCGGTGAATAGGCGACGCATCGACCCACGGCCCGCCAGCTTCTTATACAGGCCCCGATCGGGGTCGATGTCGTGGTACTGGACATCGAGAGCCCGAAGCTTGTTGTTGCCCCACTGGAGCTGGTCTCTGTCGACGTAGCCCTGGAGGAGCCGTTTCTTGGCCACCCAGTCGAGGGTGTCGCTCAGCTTGTCGGGATCCGTCGAGAGGAGGTCGAGGGTTCGCTCCCACTCTTTTATCACCTGATCCCAGACGGGGTCGTCGAGTTCCTTCTCCGCGTACTTGGCGAGCCACTCCAGATACCGTCCCTGTAGTTCGAGGGCGGTGGCGGTCCCGCCACCGTCGAGGTCGAGGGGACGATTCAACGAGAGGTCATGGCTCACCTGCCAGCACGCTTCGACAGGGTCGAACAGGTCGAGGGAGTCGGGGATGGCACCGTCCTCCAGGGCGGCGAGCATGAGGGCGGTGGCACCAAGCTTCAGGAACTTCTGGTATTCGGAGAGGTTGGCGTCTCCGATGATCACGTGGAGTCGGCGATAGGTGGACGGGTCTCCGTGCGGCTCGTCGCGGGTGTTGATGATCGGCCGCTTGAGCGTGGTCTCCAGCCCGACCTCCTCCTCGAAGAAGTCGGCCCGCTGGGTGATCTGATAGTCGATGTCGGGCCGGTCGTTCTCCTTGCCCACCTTCCCGGCTCCGGTGAACACCTGGCGGGTGACCATGAAGGTCATCGCGTAACGGATCACGTCACCGAACGGCGTCTCCCGGCTCAGGAGGTAGTTCTCGTGGGCGCCATAGGAATTGCCCTTGCCATCTGAGTTGTTCTTGTAGAGCGAAACCTGCCGGCCCGCCGACTCGGAGGCGGCGAGAGCGGCCCGGTGCATGACCACCTCTCCGGCCTTGTCGTAGAGGGCGGCCTCCAGGGGGTCGAAGGTCTCCGGACCGCTGTACTCGGGATGGGCGTGGTCGACGTAGAGACGAGCGCCGTTGGATAGCACCGAGTTGACCACGGCCCCTTCAGGGTCGATCAGCCCGTAGGTGTCGTGGCCAAAACCCCGGGCGTCGCGCCCGGGCGACTCCTCCTCGTAGGACCATTGCACCTTGACGCGCTCGCCCGGGTAGCTGTTGACGACGAGGGAAGAGGCCACGGCCGGGTTGAAGCCCGGGTCACCCCGGACGACTATCCCGTACTCGGTTTCGGTTCCGAGCACCTTATGGATAGCCATTACAGATACTGGCCGCCCGCGACTTTCTCGATGAGGCGGCTCTCTTCGTCGCCTCCAACGAGAGTCCGCACGTAGACGATCCGCTCCCCTTTCTTCCCTGAGATCTTCGCCCAGTCGTCAGGGTTGGTGGTGTTCGGCAGGTCTTCGTGCTCGCGGAATTCTTGCTTGATGGCGGCGTGGAGATCTTGTTTGCGGATGCCGCCGGGTCCACCGGCGATCTGGCGCTTGATGGCGTCCTTCTTTGCCCGGCTGACGATGTTCTCGATCATGGCACCGCTGGCGAAATCCCTGAAGTAGAGGGTCTCGCGGTCTCCGTTGGCGTAGGTGACTTCGAGGAACTCGTTCTCCTTGTCCTCGGCGTACATGTCTTCGACTGTGGCCTCGATCATCGCCTCCAGAGCCTCGACATTGTCCATGTCGCGGGTTTCCTCGGGGTCGATCGGTGTCTCGTCGCTGAGGTAGATCCGGAAGATCTCTTTTGCGGCCTGCGGGTCGGGACGGTTGATCTTGATCTTCACATCGAGACGACCCGGACGGAGGATGGCAGGGTCGATGAGATCCTCGCGGTTGGAGGCGCCGATGACCACGACGTTCTTCAGGGACTCGACGCCGTCGAGCTCGGAGAGGAGCTGGGGGACGATTGTCGACTCGACATCGGAGCTGATGCCCGTGCCGCGAGTGCGGAACAGCGAATCCATCTCGTCGAAGAACACGATGACGGGGACGCCCTCGTCGGACTTCTCCTTGGCCCGCTGGAAGATGAGCCGGATCTGGCGCTCGGTCTCACCGACCCACTTGTTCAACAGCTCCGGGCCTTTGATGTTGAGGAAGTAGGAGCGGACGTCGGGGTTGCCGGTTCGCTCGGACACCTTCTTGGCGAGGCTGTTAGCGACTGCCTTGGCGATGAGTGTCTTACCACATCCGGGCGGGCCGTAGAGAAGGATCCCCTTCGGGGGTTCGAGCTCGTATTCGCGGAACAGGTCGCGGTGCAGATAGGGCAGCTCGACGGTGTCGCGGATCATCTCGATCTGGTCGGCAAGACCCCCGACCTGCTGATAGGTGATGTCGGGGACTTCTTCGAGGACGAGCTCTTCGACCTCAGGGCGCTCCAGCTTCTCGAGGATCAGCGAGCTCTTGGGGTCGATGCGGACGTAGTCGCCGGCGCGGAGACGGACATCCATCATCTTCTCGGATCGGCTGAGGACCTTCTCCTCGTCGGCGTGGGCGATGACCACCACCCTGCCGTCGTCCATGGTCTCTCGCACCCGCAGCACCTCACCGGAGGGCTCGTAGTAGCGGACGTCGATGATGTTGAAGGCCTCGTTCAGGAGCACTTCCTGGCCAACCTGGAGCTTCTTGACCTCGACTGATGGCTGGGCGGCCACCCGGAGCTTGCGGTTGCCGGTCAGCACGTCGACGGTGCCGTCCTCGCTGACGTTGAGGACCGTCCCGAAGTTGTTGGGGGGCTGGGTGAGCTTCTCGACCTCCTCGCGGAGAACGGCGAGCTGCTCACGGGCCTCTTCGAGTAGGGCGGAGAGCTTGTCGTTCTGGTTGGTTACCCGGTCGAGACGGTCCTGGGCACGGGCGAGCTCGGCTTCCAGTTCCTCGGCCATGTGTGGAGCTTCGCGAAGGCGGCGACGCAGGAAGGAGACTTCCTCCTCGAGCGCGGACACGACTTTGCGAAGCTGTGCTGCGTCCTCGTGATTGCGTCCTTCGTCCACGGCTACCTCCTGGCGTTCGGTCGCCTCTGATCAGTATACGAATGAACTGGTTTAGTCATCCGGGTTGTTTCCACTCGATTCATCGGCGACACGGCGCATGAAAATGAGGAATCCGGTGTGTCCGACCATCGAATGTGAGGGGCGGACCGACCGTCCTTTCACGTTCCAATCCCGGAATATAAACTCCTTGACTTCGATCTCGGCGAAAGACCCCGTCTCCCGCGCGGTCTCCACCAGCGTCTGCACCTGAGGCACCGTGGGGAGATAAGCGGCGAGTACTCCCGCGGTCGGCTGGTGCTCGGCGGCGGCCGCGACGGTGTGCCACGGCTCGGGCAGGTCGAGGACGATCCGCTCGGGCTTCAATTCGGCGACCTCGTCTGCCACGTCGCCGATCCGCATCTCTACGTGGTCGGGGATCTCCCCGAACCACCGCTCCATGCTCTTGCGGGCGTGGGCGGCATGGTCGTCCCGCTGCTCGACGGTGACCACCCGCCCCGTCGGCCCGACGGCACGGGCGAGGCCGATGGTGAGCGCACCCGAGCCGCTGCCGGCCTCGAGGACGGTCATGCCGGGTGCAATGTCGGCGTAGATGAGGATCGGGCCCAGGTCCTTCGGGTATACCACCTGGGCGCCCCGCTTCATCTTGAGGATGAAATCGGCCAGCCGGGGACGCAGCAGGAGAAGCCTTGCGTTTCCGCTCGACTGAACCCACGAGCCGTCCGCGGCCCCGATCAGCTCTTCGTGAGGAACGGTGCCGTTGTGGAACTGGAACGTCCGCCCCGCCTCGAGTTTGAGGAGGAACTTGCGGCCCTTGCTGTCGATGAGCAGGGCCGGCTCGCCCTCTCTGAGGGTCATCAGAAGATGGACAGTGCGGCCACGGCCAGGGAGGCGACCATGCCGATCACCACGATCCAGATCACGACCTGTGTGAATTTCTTGTTCTGCATGCTGTTTTAATGAGTCCGACTCACCGCAACGGTAGAACAATGGTGAAACTGACGAAGAGACTCATGGACCGTGCCTTCGAGGCACCCGACGTCAAGAGCGAGGGCTTCCGCCGCTCGCTCAAAGGGCTGCGCGAGGGCGACTACCGCGAGCTGTCGTTCGGCTTGATCCTCGGTGCCATCGCCTACCTCCAAACCACCAAGCCCAAGAAGCAACTCATCTACCGCCGCGAGGTCCCCACCGGAGCCGCCCTCGTCATCCACCACAAGAAGAGCGACAACCCCAAACTCGAGATCCACCGCCCGTAGGGGGTCAAAAACCGTTCTGTGAACGTTGGCTACGCGCCACGCGTAACCAACGTTCACAGAAGAGAAGCAAGGGTCTTGAAACCGGTTTCCAGACCCGACATGTTCGAAGCATGTGGGTCGAGAGGGACATCCAGCGCACCGCTGCGAGCCAGCATGGCGTTATCACGAGAAGCCAACTGATCGCCATCGGAGCAACCGATCACGAGATCGTGCGGCACATCCAACAGGGCCGGATCCAGCAGAAATACCAAGGCGTGTACTACCTGGATTCGACACCTACCACCTGGCTCACGGAGATACGTGCGGCTCTATTCGCTTGTGGGCCCGATGCCATCGCATCCCATCGATGCGCTGCCGTTCTCTGGGGACTCGACGGCATCCAAGGGAAGATGATCGAAGTCACTGTCCCATATGTCGAGTCTCCGGAACCTCCTGGGGTGATCGTCCACCGGACACGGCGGATGAATCCATCGACGTCAACTCGAGCGATACCGATCAGCACTGTTGAAAAGAATCTCTTGGACCTTGCTGCGATGCTTCCCGAGCGGGTGCTGCGGAAACCTGCCAGGTCGGCTGTTCACAAGGGACTGACCACCCCCGACCGCCTGGACCACATGATCGGTTTGCTCGGTGGGCGGGGGGTCGCCGGGACCCGACTCGCCAGGCGTATCGTTGCGTTCGTCTCAGAGGATCAGTCCGGGAGCGTGGCTGAGATCGATCTCATGGACATCGTCTTGGGTGCACCGGTGCCACCCCCTGTCCAACAGCTCCAGATCACGCTCCCCGACGGAACGAAGGTATATCCCGATTGCGCTTGGCCAGACCGGAGGCGAATCGTCGAGGCGGACGGTTTCGAGGCCCACGGCACACCCGAGCAGTTACAGCACGACCTGTGGCGTCAGAACCAGTTGATGGATCTGAGCTGGGAGATGCGGCGCTTCACCGCCACCGATATCAGAGATCGGCCGAACGAAGTCCGCGCCGAGATCGTTCGATTCGTCAACAAGCCCTTTCTGTGAGTCGTGGCTACGCGTGGCGCGTAACCAACGTTCACAGAACGGTTTTCACACCCGGTAGACCTCGACCACGGTCTTGTTGCGCTTGCCGCGGCGGCGACCGATGATGAAGGCGGTGGCGACGACCGCAGCGGCGACGACCACTCCCATTACGGCCTTGTTCTGGACGGATTCCTTCGTGTCATCGACGGCGCCGATGAGCTCTTGGGCTTTCGCCTCTATGTCATCCCTGCTGACTGCCAACTGAAATCCTCCAGGCGAGTAGGCCGGCGGCGCCGGCGGCGACGATGGCGGTGATGCCCCGGGCCAGGACCACCCACCACTCCCCTTGCGGGAGCCACAGGGTCAGTCCGTAGTAGAGCCCCCAGATCAGACAGATAGCGCCGATCGCCATGACGATCGCCCCACCTATCCCCATGCCGGCGTGTTTTCCGAGTCTCTTCGCCGGGTTCAGGACCTCCTGTCGCAGGTAGTCCCGCGACAGTTCGACCAGTTCGGTCGCGACCTGTGGAATCTCCTGTGCCTTGGGCATCACTCAATGAATCTAACAAGTGCTGGACACTCCGCTAGCCGGAGGTATCGTGCCCTCCGGTGCAATTCCTGAGCTCGATGCGGTCGTTGGGGCCCCGTTACGGCGCCCTATGGGTCGGCCAAACCATCAGCCAGTTCGGCACCAACATCGCCGTCATCACCATTCCCCTGCTGATTCTGCACATCCAGGAGCGGTCCGGTGACCTCAGCGCCTTCGAATTCTCGATCGCGTACGCCGCGGAGACCGCACCCACCCTCCTGATCGGATTGGTCGGCGGGGTGCTCCTCGACCGGATCCATCTCCGACCGGTCATGATCGCCACCGACCTGCTCCGTGCCTGCGCCTTCTTCTACCTGGCGGCGGGGGTCGACTCCTTTGGAGTGGCCACGGTGTTCGTGATGGCCTTCCTCATCGGTTCGATGACCACCATGTTCGACGCGGGGCTCTACGCGATGATCCCTGCGCTGGTCCCAAAGCACCGGCTCTCCGACGCCAACTCGTATATCACGGCGTCTATCCAGACCATGATGGCCCTCGGCCCGCTGCTGGGCGGGGTGACTGTATACCTCTCGGGCACTCCGGCGATCGGGCTCTTTGTCAATGGTGTGACGTTCGTCCTGTCGGCCTGGATCCTCAAATACGTGGGCCGGGTTCCTCACCACGGCGACGTCGACGGCCCGCGTCTTCCCTTCACCTCCGACTTCGCCGCCGGGCTTCGTCACATCTGGGAGGAGCCGCGGCTTCGCATCTCCACCATTTCCTCCGCCGTCCCCAACTTCGTCATCGGCTTCCTCGAGGCCACCTTCGTCGTCTTGTTCACCGTGGTGATACAGACCGAGACCGAGGCGCAGATCGGGATCCTCTACTCCTTCATGGGGATCGGAGGGTTGATCGGCGCTCTGCTCGCCCCCAAGGTGACACGTCTGCTCGGTCTGGGGCGCTCCATGACCTCGGGACTCGCCCTGGCCGGGGTGGCCCTGTTCGCCTTCATGTTCACCACCTACGGGGCATTGGCCATGGGCTTGCTAGCCCTCTTCATGTTCGGAGTCTCGGTGGTCAACATCCCGCTCGCCACGATCCGCCAGGTCTATGCGGGCGAGAAGATGCTGGGCCGGGTCATCTCGGCGGCCCGCGCCATTGGATGGGCGACGCTGCCGCTGGGAGCACTCATCGGCGGATGGCTCGGCGACACCGAGAGCACATATCCATGGATCGCGCGATTGTTCCCGCTGATCCTGATCGGCTGTGCGCTCTGGCTCTTCACGACGATCATCTGGACCGACGCGTTCGGTCCCGAGTTCAAGAGGGGAAGCCACACCGCGGCAGCCTGGACGACCGATGACGCGGAAACGGACCCGTCCGAGCCCCCTATCGAAGGAGAGCCAGACGGATCCGTTCCCGATGGTCCCACGTCAAGCGACGAGCCAACGGCCGAGTAAGAGACGCCGGACCATGGGCCGGGAGCATCTCGCCCGCCCTGTCCACGGCTTCCGTAGATTCACCGCTCTCCGAGGTCAGATCTCTGACAGCCTCGCGCTAGTCATTGCGTGTGAACGGAGAATGGTTCTCGGCTTCGAGCGCCCCTGTGACGATGTAGAGAGCGTATGAAATCTCCCCTCTCAACAACCTCGGATCGGGGCTGCGGCGAGTGTGGAAACACTCCCAGCTACCTGACTCCCGACGGCCTCCGCTGTCGCGAGCACATCCATCGTGAGGACGAGTGGGACGACTGGCTCCCGCTGAGCCGCAAATCCAAGTCGACGGCGAAGCGCACCTCCGGTCGGGCCCGACCGGACGCAGCGTGACGGTGTCGACAGCCCTCCGACGGCGGGTCCCGGGCTGGGACCGGTCCTCGGAGGTGCGGGCTGGGGCATGGCCCAGCGGGAAGCTGTCCTTGAGTCCTGTCAACAGCGACAGGTGACGATGGCGTCCGTGCAGCCAAGAAGGCTGGCCTAGATGTTCGTTCTTATGCTCTGAATTCTCGGAATTCGCACCGCCGACCCGACTTGGCGATTGCTTCTATCTGGTCGGTTGCGACGAGGAGGTGTGAGGTTTGACTGCTGAGATGGCGACGAATGCGGCTCCCAGGGTCGTGGCCCGTTCCATTCGATACTCGAACCGTGAGAACAGTCGGGCGGCGGAACTCGATGGTGGGTAGTAGATGGCTCCACGGACGTCTTCGACGTCGAGCCCGGCATGTTCGACGAGGTCGGTGAGCTGGCCGGCGGAGTGGAAGGTGGCGTGTCGCCAGGTCTTCGATCCCAGCCAGCCTCGGATTCTTCGCCACGCCGCCCAGATGCTCCACCGTCCCAGCTCTCCGATCACCAGTCGGCCGCCGGGCGTGAGAACCCGGGCCATCTCGTCGACCGCCCTTTGTGGATCGGGGACGAAGCAGAGAACGGTGATGGCCATGACGACGTCGAAGGTGTCGTCGGCGAAGGGGAGCTCTTGGATGTCGGCGCGGTGTAGGTCAACGGTTTCGCCGGCATCGGCTGCTCGTCGTCTCGCCACTCGTAGCATCGCCTCGGAGGTGTCCACTCCACTGGCCTGCGCTCCCCGACGAGCTGCTTCGACCAGGTAGATGCCATCGCCGCAGCCGGCATCGAGTAGACGTTGACCTTCGAGGGGATCGGCCATTCGGAAGATGAGCTCCAGCTCTCGTTGTTCGGTGATCAAACCGAGGCGGCTTCGGCGCCAACTTTCGTAGGCCTCGGGGCCGACCTCGCCTGGAGCCGGCGATGCGTCGCCGCTCTGGAGCGTTCCTTCCACACCCTGGTTCCCTAAAACCATCGGTGGAGCCAGGATTTCTCGAAGAGGATCTTGCCGAAGTGCCAGCGGCGTCCTACCGGGTGGAGGTCGACCTGGGGGTTTGGTTCTGCATAGAAGTCGCCTCGTCCGAACCCGGCACGGCCGCCGCCGGTCTCGATGAAGCATTCCCCGTGTCCGTCGAAGACGGCCGGCTCGCCGACGCCGGTGATTTCCCGTGTGATGTTGTTGGCGACGACTTTGGCTTCTCGTTCGGCGAACACGCCAGCCTTGGGGAGAGGCTTTCCCATCTTGAGGGGGATGCCGGTGACGTCGCCGATGGCGTAGACGCCCGGGTGGGTGGTGTGGAGGGTGTCCCGGTCGGCGGGGATCCATCCGCTTTCGTCCACCAGGCCCGCGTCGCGGACCACCTGCGGGGGGCGGTGGGGCGGCACATAAGCCAGGAGGTCGAAGCTGGCGGTGGCCCCGTTGGCGAAGCTGAGCCTCCGGTCCGAAGCGTCGACTTCGACCACCTGATGTTCGGGGTGGTATCCGATGCCCTTGGCCTCCACCATGGACCGAACCCCGGCCGACACTTCCGGTCCGGCCACGCCCATCGGACCGGGTTCGGCGGCGTAGAGGTCGATCGGGGTCGCCTCGGCGGGTTCGCGTTTCCGAATGTGGTCGGCGATCAACATGGCGGCCTCATACGGTGCCGCGGGGCACTTGTAGGCGGGGGCGGCGGTGAGAACCACGACCCGGCCGCCCTCGAAGTCTCGCAGTGCGTCGCGCAGGCTCTCGGCTCCGGCCAGGGTGTAGAAGTTGTGTCCTGCTTCGGCCAGACCGGGGATGGTCTCGGGAGCAAGCTCTGCTCCCAGCGAAATCACCAGATAGTCGGCATCCAGGTCTCTGTCGGTGCCGCCGAGCCGGCGGGAAACAGGGTCGTCTCCCGCAGAGCATTCCACCACCCGAACACTGCGGGTCTGGGGGTCGATGCTTGCGATGTCGCCGCAGACAACCTCGATTCCTTTCCGGGAGAGCCGGGTGAGAGGACGGGAGATCTGGCGGGCGGTGCGGCCACCGGTCATCAGCCAGAGGAGGGAGGGGGCGAACAGGTGGCGACGTTCCCGGTCGACCAGGATCACCCGGTGCGGTTTGGGGAGCTGTTTGCGGAGGGTGGTGGCAGCGACCACACCCCCTACTCCTCCGCCGAGGACGACCACGGTCTTGGCTTCGCTCATAACTGGTTCCTTCCGTACATGCCGAACAGATCAGAAGACCAGGACCCGGTCGGCGGCCTGGGTCCAGTCGGTCAGCTCGTCCATACTGCTGCGTTGACACGCTTCGGCCAGCTCCACGTCGGTGATCCCCCGGGCGTCCATGCAGGTGCCGCACACCCCTACCTCGCCACCTCGCCGGGTGACTGAACGGAGCATGACCTCGAGGTTGTAGTAGCCCTGGGGCACCTTCTGGCCGCCCTTGGCACACGCCGCGGCGTCCCCGATGAGGAACACCCGGACCTGTTCACCGTCGCGCTTGGCCAACGATCCGGCGAGACGTAACCCGTTGTAACTGCGTTCGGTCCCATACGGCGGGTCGTTGAGGACGAACAGTGTCGATGCCATCACAAACTCACGTTTCTCTCGACTATGTTGTTATTCTATAGATTCATAGAATAGGAGGGAAATTGGGAGTGATCGAAATCAGGACCAGACGATGACCGAGACGACCGGACGTCAAGTGAAAGACGGCCTCTACGGCCAGTTCGCCCGCATCGGCAAGGCCGTAGCCCACCCGAAACGGATCGAGCTGTTGGACCTGCTGTGTCAAGGAGAACGCAGCGTGGAAGACCTCGCCAAAGCCGCTGCCCTCTCGGTCACCAACGCCTCGGCCCATCTCAGGGTGCTGCGGGAAGCCAGGCTGGTCGAGACCCGACCGGAAGGCACCAGGGTCTACTACCGCCTGGCCAGCGAATCGGTGTGCGGCATGTTCTTCGCCCTCCGCGATCTCGCCGCCGAACGCTACGCCGAAGTGGAGATGATCGTCCGCGACTACTTCGAAGCCCGCGACCAGCTGGAGCCGGTCACCCGCGAGGAGCTCGTGGCCAGGGCCGACGACGGCACGGTCGTCGTCCTCGATGTCCGCCCCCAAGAGGAATACAACGCAGGCCACATCCCCGGGGCGATCTCGGTTCCCCTAGGCGAACTGGAAGACCGGCTCGTGGCACTGCCCCGAGACGCCGAGATCGTCGCCTACTGCCGCGGTCCCTACTGCGTGCTCGCACCCCAAGCTCTCGACGTCCTCCGCCGCCACGGTTTCAAAGCACGACGCCTCCAAGACGGTCTCCCCGAATGGCGCCAGGCTCACCTCCCGGTCGAAGCCGATAGACCCAACCGAGCAGCGCCGAGGGCATGATCCGCCCCTGAGGGCACGCCGTCAGGGGGTCCTGAGGGGGTTTGAGTAGCTTCTCGAACCTCGTCCGGGTCGGCTACTCGGATACGCCTCGGGTGGGTCCCAGCCCACTGGGTGGTGTCGGAGAGAGGACTCGAACCTCCACGGGGCTGTGAACCCCACCAGGTCCTTAGCCTGGCGCGTCTTCCAATTCCGCCACTCCGACAAGAGTGATACCGATCCGGGGATTCTACGGCCGTCCTAGCTGAGTATGAAGGTGAGCGCGAACGTGCTCACGCCGAACAGGAGTCCTACGACGACAGTCAGCCGGTCGAGATTTCGCTCGACGACCGTCGACCCGGACAGATTCGTCGTCGACATGCCCCCACCGAACACATCGGAGAGCCCTCCGCCCTTGCCGGAGTGCAGCAGGACGAGGACCGTGATGGCGATGGAGAGGATGATGTGGATGACGATCGCGATCGCGCTGAAAATGTTCATACGTACCTGGTCAGAGACAGTAGAAAACCCACCTGAAGCGGGAAGGCCATTCTACCAGCCTTGTCCGCCTTGAACTAGCCGGCCTGTTTGCCGACAGCCTCGGCAGCGGCCTGTGCCGCCTCTTCGTCACCGAGGTACCGGCTTTCGATCGGGTTCAGGTCGTCGTCAAGCTCGTAGAGAAGAGGTATGCCGGTGGGGATATTGAGCCCGACGATGGCCTCCTCGCTCATGTCGTCGAGATGCTTGACGAGAGCCCGCAGCGAGTTGCCGTGGGCGACGATGAGTACCGTCTTGCCCGCCTTCAGCTCCGGAGCGATCTCCTCGAACCAGTAGGGCACCATTCGGTCGACTACGTCAGCGAGACACTCGGTGGCAGGGAGGTCTTCGGGATCCACGTCGGCGTAGACCTCTTCGTGCCGCGGGTGGCGGGGATCGTCGGGATCCAGGGCGGGAGGCCTGGTGTCGTAGGAGCGGCGCCACATCAACACCTGCTCCTCGCCGTGCTTTTCGGCCGTCTCCTTCTTGTTGAGCCCCTGCAGATCGCCGTAGTGGCGCTCGTTGAGCCGCCAGCTCCGCTTGGTCGGGATGTCGGTCCATCCCGCCTCCTCCAGGGCCAGGTCGGCGGTGGCGGTGGCCCGCTCCAGAACAGAGGTGAACATGATGTCGGGCTTGAGACCCTCCTCGACCATCAGCCGGCCGGCTTGGCGCGCCTCTTCCTCCCCTACCTCGGTCAGACCTACGTCGGTCCAGCCGGTGAACAGGTTCTCGAGATTCCAGATCGATTGTCCGTGTCTCAGCAGGATCAGCTTGTGACTCACAGTCGGTACCTCACTATTGCCGCGAACTTGTCGGGGTCGAGCGAAGCGCCACCGACCAGTGCCCCGTCGATGTCCGTCTTCGCCATGAAATCCTTGATGTTGGCCGGGTTCACCGACCCTCCGTAGAGGATCCGCACCTGCTGGGCCACCTCACTGTTGAGTCGGTCGACGAGCTGGCGGCGGATGAGCCCGGCGATGAGACCGGCGTCGTCGGGCAGAGCGGTCCGCCCCGACCCGATAGCCCACACCGGCTCATAGGCAATGGAGAGCGCCGAGCCGTCCTCGAGCGAGATCCCACGCAAGGCTCCCTGGAGCTGTGAGGACACCACGTCCTCCGCCTGACCCGCTTCGCGCTCGTCGAGGGTCTCGCCCACACAGACGATCGCCGCCATGTCGGCGCCGATGACCGCCTTCGCCTTCTTGTTCACCATCTCGTCGCTCTCCCCGAAATGCTCTCGACGTTCCGAGTGGCCGACGATGACGTGGCGGACGCCCAGCTTGGCCAGCATGCCCGGGGAAACCTCTCCGGTGTAGGCGCCGGATTCGGCCCAGTGGACGTTCTGGGCTCCCAACAGCACGGGGATGCGGTCCTGTTCGAGCACCAGCTGGATCGACCGGAGTGACGTGAACGGCGGCGCCACGACGACTTCGACCCGCTCGTAGTCCTCCGCCTCGAGACGGTATGACAGCTTCTGCACCATCTGGATCGACTCCAGGTGGTTGGCGTTCATCTTCCAGTTGCCGACGATCAGTGGGGTTCGGTCCGTCATTGCGCCCATCTTTCCAGAACGGCGACCCCTGGCAGAATCTGTCCCTCCAGCAGTTCGAGACTGGCTCCGCCTCCTGTGGAGAGATGCGAGACCGTGTCCGCCAGCCCGAGCTCGCGCAGTGCGGCGGCCGAGTCGCCACCACCGACGGCGGTGAATCCGTTACAGGCAGCGAGGGCACGGGCGATGAGGTCGGTGCCACGGCGGAACTTCTCCCACTCGAAGACACCCATCGGCCCGTTCCAGAAGACACTCGCAGCCGACTCGATCAGCTCCCGGAAGCCGGCGCAGGTGCTGGGACCGATGTCGAGACCGATGGAGTCGGCAGGAATGTCCGACACACCGACGACAGTCCGGGTGGTGTCCTCGGCGAACTCGTCACCGACCGCGATGTCGACCGGCAGGATGATCTTGTGGCCGTCGGGCCCTTCGAGTAGCCCACCGACTGTCTCCACCATGTCCTCTTGAACCATGGAATTGCCGACTTCGTAGCCGCGCGCCCGAAGGAAGGTGAAGCACATCCCGCCGCCGATGAGCATGCGGTCCACCCTGGGCAGGAGGTTCTCGATCACACCGAGCTTGTCGGAGACCTTGGCTCCGCCGAGAACGACCGTATAGGGCCGGTCGGGGTCGGTGAGAAAACGATCCAGTGCTCGCAGCTCGGCGTCGAGGAGGGGCCCGGCCACCGACTTCAGGATCTCGGCGACGCCCACAGTGGAGGCGTGAGCGCGGTGGACCGACCCGAACGCGTCCTGGACGAACAGGTCGTAACCGTCGGCAAGTTCCCGGGCCGTCTCCGGGTCGTTCTTGGTCTCGCCGTCGTGGAAGCGGGTGTTCTCGAGGACGGTTATCTGACCAGGGGTGTTGAACCTGACCTCGTACTCGGTCAGCTCGCCCATTCGTCTGGCTACCGGGTCGAGCGAAAACGCGGGGTCGGCGCCCTTCGGCCGCCCGAGATGGGAACAGACCGTCACGTCTGCTCCGGCTGCCACCAGCCGCTCGAGGGTGGGCAGCGCCGACCTGATCCTGAAGTCGTCCCCGACCTGCCCCTCATCGATGGGGACGTTGAGGTCAGCTCTCACGAGGACTTTCAGGCCGTCCACTTCCACGTCGTCGAGTGTCAGATACTCATGCAATGTCTATCTCCCTGTGTCGGCGAGGTTCTCGAGGACGCGTCCCAGCTTCATCGGGTCGTGCCGTGGCCAGTCTGACCACTCGTCGTTGAGGTCGGCAGGCACGACCTCCCAGCCGTAGCGGGCGGCGTCCTCAGCTGACACCCGCACCGCCTGACGACCCACGGGTATGTCCATGGGCCCATCGTGGGCAACGACGACACCCGTGCCCTCGATTCCGGCGTGCTTGGCCAGGGCCTCGATGTGCTCGCTCCCTGCCATGCCCATGGTCTCGCCGTCCTGGGTCACCAGGTTGAGCACGAACACCCGCTGCGCCTCGGCGTCCATCACCGCGGGGGCGAGCATCTGGACCATGAACGCGGAGATGACCGATGTGTAGAGGCTCCCCGGGCCGATGACGATCTGGTCGGCTCCGGCTACTGCGGCCAGCGCTCGCCGGGAGGCCATAGTGTCGGCGGGGTCGATCCTCATCTCGGAGATGTGACCCGAGCCACCGGTTATCGCCGCCTGCCCCGTCACCGGGATTCCGTCGACGACCGCCGACAGCGTCACTGCCTGGTCAGCCACCGGCACCACCTCGCCGAGCGCGCCGAGCATCCGGGCGGCGGTGTCGACCGCGGTGGAGAAGTCCCCGAACAGGTCGGTGAGCGCCGCCAGGATCAGGTTTCCGAGAGAGTGGTCGCTGACGTCGCCCTCCTCGTAGCGGTAGGCGAACAGCTCCGACCAGAGCGAGGGCTCGGGGGTCAGGGCGAGGAGGCAACGTCGGATGTCTCCCGGGGGCGGGATCCCCAGCGAGGTCAACCGCCCCGAGGAGCCGCCGTCGTCGGCCACGCTCACCAGGGCGGAGATCGAACCCGCATAGGTCTGGATCGCCTCGAGGGCGGACGCCTGGCCGTGCCCTCCGCCGATGGCCACCACCGAAGGGCCGGAGGGGTCGAGCAGCAAAGGCTCCAGAGCGGTCTCGGGCTGGGGTCTCACCGTTCGAGATCCCGGTGGCGTACCGACGCGTTGACGCCGTGGGCGGCGAGACGATCTCTCAGTTCTTCGGCGATGGCGACGGAGCGGTGGTGTCCGCCGGTGCAGCCGATGCCGATGGAGAGATAGGACTTGCCTTCGTGTTCGAACAGGGGGATCAAGAACTCGAGGAGCTCGTCGACCCGATCGAGGAACTCGCCGGCTCCGTCGGAGGTAAGCACGTATTTACTGACCGGCTGATAGACCCCTCTCAGGTCTCGCAGCTCAGGAACCCAATGGGGATTGGGGAGGAAACGGACGTCGAAGAGGAGGTCGGTGTCCCGGGGAGCTCCGTGCTTGAAGCCGAAGGACCGGATGGAGACCCGCATCGGCCGGCCCATCTCCTCTTCGGAGAACTGGGCCTCGAGACGCTCCCTCAGCTCGTGGATGTTGAGGCTGGAGGTGTCGATGACCACGTCGGCCATCTCGCGGAGCTGGGCGAGGAGGGCCCGCTCCGCTTCGATGGCGTCGCTGATGGTGTCAAGGCCTAGGGGGTGGGGGCGGCGGTTCTCCTCGTAGCGGGTGACGATGACGCTGTCCTCGGCGTCGAGGAACACGATCCGGGTGAGCACCCCTTCCCGTTCCAATTCGGTGATCGCATCGGTCAGCTCGTCGATGGGGAGACCGCCCCGGGAGTCGATGACCACCGCCAGGTGCTTGTGGGCCTCGGGGATGTCGTGGGCCGAGACCGCCTCGCTCAGAAGTTGCGGCGGCAGGTTGTCGATGACCGTGTAGCCGAGATCTTCGAGGATCTTGGCTGCTGACGACCGGCCCGCTCCGGACATGCCGGTGACTACCAGTACATGGGGGGCGTCGGTTGCGACCGGATCCATCGAGCGTTCCTTCAGGTGTGGAGGGCAGAGTACAGGTCGGAGGCCACCGAGCCGGGCACCACCTCGGTGAGCTCTTCTTCTGTGGCCGACCTCATCTTCTTCAGCGAGCCGAAGTGCCTGATGAGCTGTTTCTTCCGCTTCGGGCCGATGCCGGCGACTTCGTCGAGGATGGAGTCGACCATCGACTTGGAGCGCAGGTTCTGGTGGTAGGTGTTGGCGAAACGGTGGGCCTCGTCGCGGACCTGTTGCAACAGGTAGAGAGCCTCGGCGTCCCGGGGGATCTGGATGGGCTCGGGCTCGCCGGGGAGGTAGACCTCCTCCATCTTCTTGGCCAGCCCTATGACCGGTATGTCGAGATCGAGCTCTTCGAGAACCTTGACGGCGCGTCCCAGCTGGCCGGCCCCGCCGTCGATCACCACCAGGCTGGGAGGGTAGGAGAACTTGCCCTGCTCGCTGACCGGCTTCTCTTGCTCCTTCAGATAAGCATTGAAACGACGCCGGATGGTCTCCTCCATGGAGGCGAAGTCGTCCTGTCCGTCGACGGTGCGGATCTTGAACCGCCGGTACTCGTTGCGCTTGGCCAGTCCGTCTTCGAGGACGACCATCGACGAGACGGTGTTGGTGCCCTGGAGCGTGGCCACGTCGTAGGCCTCGATCCGGAGTGGCGACTCGGTGAGGCCGAGTTCGTCCTGGAGCGAGCGCAGCGCCTTGGCCCGGGCGTTGTGGTCTTTCTGACGGCTGAGGCGGTGCCGTCCGAAGGCGTCGGCGGCGTTGATCGAGGCAGTCTCCATGAGCCTGCGCTTCGCTCCCCGCTGCGGCACCCGCAGGTCGACCTTTCGTCCCGCGAGCTCGGCGAGCCACTCCCCCAGCAACTCTGCCTCGTCGGGCATGATGCTGACCAGCACCTCCCGCGGCGGCTCGTTGTCGCCGTAGAGCTCCCGGACGATGCGGGCCATCAGCTCGTCGTCGGTGAGCTCCTCGACCCGGTCGACGATGGTGGACCTCTCCCCCACGATCCGGCCCCGTCGCACGTTGAGCACCTGGAAGGCGGTTTCCAGCTCGTCGCCGTGGTGGGCGATGAGGTCGAAGTCTTCTGCCCTCTCGGTGACCACTTCCTGGCGGAGCATGGCCCGGCGCACGTCGTCCTGACGGTCGCGGAGACGCGCCGCCTGCTCGAACTCCTCCCGCTCGGCTGCCTCCCACATGCGGGTCTCGAGGTCGGAGAGCACGGCATCGGTGTCGCCACTGAGGAACGAGGCGAGCCCGTCGACCATGTCCTGGTAGTCCTCCCTGGATACGGCGTCGATGCAGGGCCCGGAGCACTTCTCGATGTGATAGAGCAGACACGGCCGGCCCTGGGCCTTCTGGCGCTCCAGCATGGCGTTGGAGCAGGTGCGCACCGGGAAGGTGCGGAGGAGCTGGTCGAGGGTCTTGCGGATGGCGTAGGTGTGGGCGTATGGCCCGAAGTACTCGTTGCCCTTGCGCTTCTTGCCTCGCATCACCATCGCCCGGGGCCATTCGTGGGAGCGGGTGATGGCGAGGAACGGGTACGACTTGTCGTCGACCAGCTTGACGTTGAACCGGGGTCGGTGCTCTTTGATCAGCGAGTACTCCAGCATGAGGGCGGCGACCTCGGACTCGGTGAGGATCCAGTCCACCGACCGGGCGTTGTCGACCATCGCCTGGGTGCGGGGGTGGAGGCCGACGCCGAAATAGGAGGAAACCCTGCTGCGCAGGGACTTCGCCTTCCCGACGTAGATGACGCGCCCGTGTTTGTCCCGGAACAGATACGCGCCGGGACGGTCGGGAATCTCGGACGTCTTCGGCCTCTCGAACATCACCCTTCAGGGTAGGAGGGGATAGGGACTGATCCGTCGGGGAGAACGGCTAGGTGAGCCTCACCAACGCGTAGAAGATCCCGGTCATACCCACGACGGTTCCCGCTTGAGTGGCAATGAATGTCCGTACGAACGCCCGAAGCGAGACGTCGAAGTCACGTCGCAGCTCGAGCAGGTCGTCCCTGGTCGCAAAACGATGCTCCATCTCCGACCGCATCGAAGAGATCTCTGATCGAAGGTCGCCGATGTCGCCCTTCAGCTCGTCGCGGAGTGCGACCAGATCGTCCTTTGTCGCCAGGTTGTTCCCCTGCGGAAGCATCGTCATCAGGGTAGCGGCGTGTTTCTGTCCGAGGATCTCCTCGAGCTGGCTGCGAAGCGCTAGCTGATCTTGTTGACTCGTCATATCCCTCCGCCCTCCTCGAGGTCGAAGGTATCGATAACGGACGACAGATTCCAGGGATTCATATCCGCCGCCAGCGGCATGCCAGCAACCGCGGGATACCTTCCTGGTCCTCGAATTCGTGGTGAGGCTGCTCGACCAGCCGCTCAAGGCTCCAACCGGTGTCCGCAGCCGCGTTGAGTAGATCGGCCATCGACCGATGATGGAAGATGACCGTCCCCTCCCCCGCCGGGATCTCCGACGTCCCGTTGGAGAAGTAGTCGCCGGGCCGCCACAGCACCTCACCGTCGGAGTCGCTGATCGGGGTCGACCCGGGAGCGGTCCATGAGGGGTGGTTGATCACGATGGCCATGACACCATCGGGCCGGGTCACGTGTGCGGCCTCGGCGAAGAAGGCCTGGTGGTCGGCAAGGTGCTCCAGGGTAAGGACCGAATAGACGCCATCGTAGGAGCCCTCGCGGACCGGAATCCGGACGAGGTCGGCGACCATGGCGACACCGGCTCGCCGCACCAGGTCTTCATTGATGTCGAGCCCGTGGACCACAGCGCCCGATTCCGTCACAGCCCGCATGACCCGTCCTTCGCCACAGCCAGCATCGAGATAGAGCATGTCCGACTCCGACTGGAGGACGTCCATCAGCAGAGGCGTCACAACGTCCTGGTAGGCAGGGTCTCCTTCCACCTCGGACAGCCACCATTCGGTGAGGTCCGCCCAGCTCATGGAGAGAAACTCAGGTGCCGATGAGATGACCATGCCGACACGATCATTTGCCCTACGGTATCCCGATGGGTGAGTGGCGCCGATCCTCTGTGGTAGCGCTCGTCGCTATCTGCCTCTTTGCCGTGGTCCAGTTCACCATTCCGATGAGTCGTTTAGGCCCGCCGCACGTCCCGGAGCGGTTCGCCTGGCAGATGTTCTCGAATGTCCCCAACTCGCCGATGTTCGAGGTAGAGACCGCCTCTGGAACTGAGGAGGTCGACGTTGGGCGCTACTTGGCTCAAGAACGCGCCGACCTCGACCTGACCGATTCCCTTCCAGAGCACCTGTGTGAAGCCGCGCCCGAGGCGATCCGAGTCACCTGGGAGAAAGGTGAACACAAATGCTGAGCTGGCTCATCGAGGAGATCGGTCCCCGACCGCTCGGCCTGGCAAGAGTTGGTGTCGGGTTGGCTGCCATCGTGAAGGCCCTGATCACGGCTCCCGTGCTTCTCGCCCTGACCAGGGACGACCTGCTCCGCACCCCCAATTTCATCTGGTTCCCTGAGCCGGTGTCTCCTCTGGTCTGGCTGGTGCTGGCGACCTGGGTGATATCGGCGACCCTCCTTGCCATCGGATGGAAGGTGAGCGTCTCCGGGACCGTGCTCACTCTCACGATCGCCTTCACTCTGGCCCTGGACCAACAGCTCTACAGCAATCACCTCTACCTGCTGGGCTGGTTGACATTGCTGATGACCATCGCCGACGCCGGCGCCGGCCTCAACGTGTCGCGGGTGGATCGCCCTGTGGTGAGGTGGCCCGTGATTCTGCTCATGGCGCAGCTGTCGATCGTCTACGGTTTCTCTGCCCTTTCGAAGATCAACCCGGACTTCCTGCGCGGGGAAGTGCTGGCAGGGGAACTCCGCGGGGGTCTCGTTCCCTTCCCCGAGACATTGATCACACCGCCGCTGATGGCTGGTCTCGCAGCCGTGGTCATCGCGGTGGAGGCAGCCCTCGCGCTTCTCATCTGGCGTGCGAGGTTCCGACCCTACGTGTTCGCTCTCGGGCTCGGGCTCCACCTGTCGATCACGTTCTTCATGTCTGCAACCGGCCAGCTCGCCGTCTTCTCACTCGAGATGCTCAGCCTCTATCCGTTGTTTCTGACGGGTCATCCCTTAGAGGTGAGCCGAAAAGCTGAATGCGCACACTGTGCGCGAATGGAGGTTCGCCTTCGCAGGCACGATGTCCTGGAAATTCTCGAGATCGCGTCAGAGGAACAACAAGCCGACCTGAGACTGTTCCACCATGGCCGGGTCACGACAGGAGCGGACGCACACACCCGAATCCTGGAACATCTGGTCCCCTGGTTGTGGTTGGCGTCGCTGCTGCGCCTACCCGTGGTGAGAGAACTCCATCGACGTCGGCACGACCGGATTTACAGGCTCGCCAACAGCTCCGTTTAGAGCTCGAGTACTTCCTTGAACCAGGGGAGGGTCCGCTCCAGACCCTGACGAAGCGAGACCTGTGCCTTCCATCCGAGGATCTCCTCGGCCTTGGTCGTGTCAGGGCGCCGGACCGCTGGGTCGTCCTCGGGAAGGGGCCTGAAATCCATGCCCGGATGGTTGCCCACCACATCCTGGATGGCCTCGGCCAACTCGAGGATGGTCACCTCTTCGGGATTGCCGATGTTGACAGGTGAGGTCTCCTCGGAGAGAAGCAGCCTGAGAATCCCCTCGACTTCGTCGTCCACGTAGCAGAGCGAGCGGGTCTGGCCACCGTCACCGAACACCGGCAGCGGCTTGTTCTGAAGAGCGGCCCTGAAGAAGGCCGGCACGGCCCGACCATCGTTGGCCCTCATTCGGGGCCCGTACGTGTTGAAGATCCTCACGATGCGGGTCTCGAGGCCGTGCTCACGGTTGTAGGCAAGGGTCATCGCCTCGGCGAAACGCTTCGCCTCGTCATAGACACCGCGCGGGCCGATGGGGTTGACGTTGCCCCAATAGGTCTCCGGCTGGGGGTTGACCTGTGGGTCGCCGTAGACCTCGGAAGTCGAGGCGAGCATGAAAGTGGCTCCCTTGTCGAGCGCCAGCCCCAGGCCTTTGTGAGTGCCGAAAGCGCCGACCTTGAGAGTGTGGATCGGCCACTTGAGATAGTCGACGGGCGACGCAGGGGAGGCGAAGTTGAGGACGTAGTCGACGTCGCCGGGGACATGCATGTAGTCGGTGACGTCGTAGTCGATGAGGCGGAATCTCTTGTCGCCCATCAGGTGGGTCACGTTGCCGGCGTTCCCGGTGATCAGGTTGTCGAGACAGGTGACCTGGGCACCCGAGTAGAGGAGCCAGGTGCACACGTGGGAGCCGAGGAAGCCGGCACCACCGAGAACTACGGCGTGCTTGCCCTCAAACTCCTGAAACCCACCAAGGGCGGTTCTACGCATGTCGAACATCGGGTTGCCTTCCAAAACGCTCTCAGGCTACATCGGCAGCTGTCGGTTCCGGTTGAAGCGATCCCTTCGAGCCGATTCGATAGTGGACTCCAAAGGCCCAGAGGACTGGGAGAAAGCCGGCGGCTCTCCAGGCGTTGACCGGATCCCGGAGAACGTCGAGGCCGAAACAGAGGACAAACGTCCCAGCAAGGATCCAGGCCCAGTCCCGGACTCTCACCCCGATCGCCAAAGTGCCGATGGCGGCAATCGCAAGAAGGAGCCCGCCGACACTGAGGTGTTGCAAATACGCGTGGAGTGGGAGCCCGAGGCGACCACCTGATGGGATCATCGCGTCGACTCCAAACGCCAGGAAGCTGTAGAAGGCGAGAGCGAGGGCGGCGGCGACCCCGGTGGCAAGGTGTCTGCGCCGGCCCCAGAGTGCCACCAGGAACGTTGGGCGCGTCAATCCGATGAGGCCGGCAGCCAACCATCCCCGGCCTGCCAACACCGCCGCGAGTAGGAGGATCCCCATGGGTTCGGACGTGTCAGCAGCAAATCCGATATACAACGCTGGGTTGAGGACTATCAACCATGAGCGAGGACCCAGACGATCGCGAAGTCGGATCGCCAGGAACACGACACCCATGACAGCGAGCGCACCAACGGCGGCCAGGACGTAAGGCACGACGTCGGGCTGGCCCAGCGCAACTGCCCAAACCGCCCACCCATATCCGGCCCGGGCGAACCGATAGCCAGCCTCCGGAATCCTCTGTGCGAGAGTACGACCGGTCGGGTCAACGCCGATCAGTGCGTAGGCCTGCCCGTCTCCCAACGCCCAGGCAGAGAACCAGCGTCCCGGATCACCGACGTCAACCTCGTAGTTCTCCTCGAACGCATCGACGTGGCGTTCGGGGAAGGAAGGGATCACATCCCATCGCAGGTAGAAGGCGGCCGTGATGACGATGAGCACGACCAGCGCTATCTCAAGACGGTGCTTGCGGGTCATGCTCCCATTCTCATCGTGTTCCCGTGCCGGGCCATGGATTGGCCGGCCTAAGTACCCACCATCTCCCGCAAGAATTTGCCGGTGTAGCTCTCGGTGACGGAGGCCACTTCCTCGGGACTGCCGATGGCCACTATCCGCCCTCCCCCGCTGCCCCCTTCGGGCCCGAGGTCGATGATGTGGTCGACCGACTTCACCACGTCGAGGTTGTGCTCGATGACGATGACTGTGTTGCCGGCGTCCACGAGACGCTGCAGCACCTGCAACAACTTCCTGATGTCCTCGAAGTGGAGGCCCGTGGTCGGCTCGTCGAGGATGTAGAGGGTCTTGCCCGTCGAACGCTTGCCCAGCTCCGACGCCAGCTTGATCCGCTGCGCTTCGCCACCGGACAGTGTCGTCGCCGGCTGGCCGAGCCGGATATAGCCGAGACCAACGTCGTAGAGGGTCTGGAGCACCCGGATTATCTTGGGCTGGTTCTCGAAGAACTCGAGGGCATCCTCGACGGACATTTCGAGAACGTCGGAGATGTTGTGCCCTTTCCACAGGATCTCGAGGGTCTCCCGGTTGTACCGCTTCCCCCCGCACACCTCGCAGGGCACGTAGACGTCGGGGAGGAAGTGCATCTCGATCTTGATGGTCCCGTCCCCCTTGCAGGCCTCGCAGCGCCCTCCGGAGACGTTGAAGGAGAACCGTCCCGGCTTGTAACCCCGGGCCCGGGCCTCCTGGGTCTGGGAGAAAAGACTCCTGATGTGATCGAAGACCTTGGTGTATGTGGCCGGGTTGGAACGTGGTGTCCGTCCGATGGGCGACTGGTCGATGTCGATGGCCTTGTCGATGAGGTCGATGCCCTCGATCTTCTTGTGCCGCCCGGGCACGACCCTGGCCCGGTTCACCTTGGCCGCGAGGGTCTTCCAGAGGATTTCCTCCACCAGTGTCGATTTTCCCGACCCTGACACGCCGGTGACGGCGGTGAAGACGCCGAGAGGGAACTCGACGTCGATCCCCTGCAGGTTGTGCTCTGAGGCGCCGAAAACGTTGATGGAGCTCCCATTTCCCTGTCGACGGAGCAGCGGGGTCTCGATCTGACGACGCCCCGCCAGATAGTCCCCGGTGAGCGAGTCGGAGTTGTCTTTCACGTCTTCGAGTGTTCCCTGCACTACGACGTGCCCGCCGTGCTCTCCTGCGCCCGGGCCGATGTCGACGATGTGATCGGCAACCCTGATCGTTTCCTCGTCGTGCTCCACCACTATGAGCGTGTTGCCCAGGTCGCGGAGACGGAGCAGGGTCTCGATGAGCCGTTTGTTGTCTCGCTGGTGGAGGCCGATCGAGGGCTCGTCCAGGATGTAGAGGACACCCACGAGGCCGGACCCGATCTGGGTGGCGAGACGGATCCGCTGCGCCTCGCCCCCGGCGAGCGTGGCGGCCGAGCGGGACAGAGTCAGGTAGTCGAGACCTACGTCGAGGAGGAACTTGATCCGCGACCGAATCTCTTTCAGCACCCGCTCGGCGATGTGGGCGTCACGCTCCGACAGCTCCAACCGATCGAAGAACTCGTGTGCCTCGGCAAGACTGAGGTCGGAGACCTCGGCGATGTTGCGCTCCTCGATGGTGACCGCAAGCGAGATAGGGTTGAGGCGCCCGCCGTTACATGCATCACAGGGCACCTCGGCCATGAACTCCTGGTAGTACTCCCGGGCGTTGTCCGTCTCGGCCGACTCGTGCCTCCTGTTGAGGAACGGAATGGCTCCTTCGAAGTTGGCGTCCCAGCGGCGCTTCCTCCCGAACCTGTTGGTGTACTCCACGGTGATCTTCTCCTCGCCCAGCCCGTAGAGGATCTTCTCCCTCATGTCCTCAGACAGGTCCTTCCACGGCGTGTCCATGGAGAACCCGAGGGCCCCCGCCAGACCGTTGAGCAGCCGGTGGTAGTAGCGCATTCGGTTGGAAGACCACATGGGGATGGCGCCTTCGCTGAGCGCCAGGTCGGGGTCGGCGATCACCAGGTCGGCGTCGACCTGGAACCTGGTGCCGATCCCGGAGCACTCAGGGCACGCCCCGTAGGGGCTGTTGAATGAGAAGTTGCGGGGCTGGAGGTCCTCGAAGGACAGCCCGCACTCCGAGCAGGCCAGGTGCTGGGAGAAGGTGAGCGTGGAGCCGTCGACGATCTCGATGTCGGCGACGCCTTCGGTGAGCGACAGCGCCGTCTCCAGTGACTGGGTGAGCCGCTGCTCCATCCCGTCTTTGCGCACGAGACGGTCGACGATGACCTCGATCGTGTGCTGGTAGTAGCGGTCGAGGCGAATGTCCTCGGTGAGGTCTCGCACCTCCCCGTCGATGCGGGCCCGGGCGAAGCCCTTCTCGCTCAGCTCCTTCAACAGCCCCTCGTACTCGCCTTTGCGGCCGCGCACCACGGGTGCAAGCACCTGGAACTTGGTCCCCTCCTCCAGCTCAAGGATCCGGTCGACGATCTGCTGGGGTGTCTGTCTTTCCACCGGTGTCCCGTCGTTGGGACAGTGGGCGGTGCCGATTCTGGCGTAGAGGAGGCGGAGGTAGTCGTGGACCTCGGTGACGGTGCCCACCGTCGACCGCGGGTTCCGTGATGCCGTCTTCTGGTCGATCGATATCGCTGGCGATAGCCCGTCGATGAAGTCGACGTCGGGCTTGTCCATCTGCCCGAGGAACTGCCGGGCGTACGCGGAAAGCGACTCGACATAACGGCGCTGGCCTTCGGCATAGATGGTGTCAAAGGCCAGAGACGACTTCCCGGATCCGGAGATCCCCGTGAAGAGGATCAGCTTCTCACGGGGCAGCTCGACCGTGAGGTCCTTGAGGTTGTGCTCACGGGCGCCCCTGATGAGTATCGATTCGGTGGACAAAGCTCGCCTGGTGGTCGGAAGTTACGCAAGTGTAATGCGCATCACCTTCGAACACATGTTCTGATCCTAACAACTGCACGACTGATATGTCGGTCGTCGGAAGAGATCACGCGCTTTTATGTCCCTCCGATGACTGCCACACTCCCCTCGATGCGCCGATCGTTGTGGGCCGGATGGCTCCTGCTCACACTCCTGTTCGCTCTATCGGCGTCGTGGAATCAGGCATCCCAGACTGCAGATTCCATAGCAACTGCCTTCCCTGCATGGCATCTGGTGGAGCATGGAGATCTCGACCTCTCACAAACAATCACGCAAGGACCGTGGGTATACGAAGCTGAGATCGGAGGGCTTTACAGCAATCGGGCGCCTGGGTTGGTTGGGCTGACTGCCTTGGCGTACGCCCTGGTATCGCCCCTAGTTACCGAGTTCGTTGTCTGGCCTGCCACCCTGTTAGCCGTCATTACATCAGCCATAGCCGTCCTGGTTCTGGCAAAGTCGATGATCAAGATCGATCCCAAGCTTGGCATGCCCACTCTCGTCCTGGTGGGCTTGGGGACCCCAATATGGTCGATAGCGGCTGATCAGATCTGGCCGCATGGACCAGCAGTCCTCGCTGTAGCCATGGGGGTGTGGGCCTTGACAGAACTTCGGCTTTGGTGGGCAGGCATCGCATTTGGAATCGGGATCCTCATTCGCCCTCCCATCGCGGTAATAGTCGCTGTCATTGGACTCGGTATCGGTTGGAGCCGACGGTCGTGGCATCCGCTCATCCGATTAGGCATTCCCTCCTTCGTCGGAGCCCTATTACTCGTCACATACAATCGAATCTTGTGGGGCTCGTTCAACCCTTTGGCAGCGTACGGTGGTGGGCAACCTGGAGCGTTGGGGTCAGCTGAACGAGCGCCGGAGTTCCTGCCGAATCTATGGACTGCCCTCTTTTCACCCCGCTACGGCGTTCTTATCTGGTCTTTATGGCTACTAATAGCTTTGCTATTGTTACCCAAGGCCTGGTCTGCTCAGGAGCATTGGGTGAAATGGACTCCGCTTGCAGCTGCCCTGTATTTGCTCGTCCACGTCACCTTAAACAGAAGTTCGGGAGGGCTTCCCTATGGATATCGCTATGCTATCGAAGCAGTTGCACTTCTTACCCCGGTGGGGCTAGTCTCGTGCCGTGCGGCGCACTCCGATCTGGTATACCGAACTCTCATATATATCGCTGGCTTCGTATCTATATTCCTTCAATTCTCATATATTTTCATCGCTGACTGCGCAGGAATAGGAACAGCTAATCTCGACTGTGCCCTATTTGGCTTTTGAAGCAGTCAGTGGCCTGTCGTGGTGTCGGGTTCCGACAAACACCAGTAGCACGAACGACGTGATGATGGGCGCCACTGCCCGGGTGATGTCGAAGTACGAGTGCCAAACCTGTTCGGTGAATACCACACCCAGAAACACAAAGCCTAGGAACGCCCATCCCACGACGTGTCCGCTCATGAAAACACGACGGGCGAACAGGACGAATAGCAACATCATGGAGACTCCGACGGCCAGATCGATCGGGTCGCCGACCCAACTCTCGAAGGCCTCGACGAAGCCGACGAACGGCCAGCCGATCTCCTGCACCTCAGAGGCGACGGCACCGTCCCGTATCCGGAGCCGCAAATACCCGGCCCATGCGATGACGCAAAGACCCGGGATTAGGGCGGTCATCATCGCCGGCTTGCGTCGGCCCCTCAGCCACAACCAGAAGGCGATTCCGGCAGCGGCAATCAACATTGCCTCGCGAGCCAGAACGGCTGCAACGAGCAGACCGACCCCGGCCGCGGTCCGACGACGCATAAACATCAGCACCGCGCCGAAGGCTGCGACCGCCGCTACGACGCCTGCCCCCCCGATGTTGATCTCGCTGAAGAAGCCGATGTTCAAGGCGAAGGCGAGGCCACCCCAAGGCGAGCCACCCATCTCCATGGCGATGAGGCTAACCACCCAGGTGCCCACTCCCATGGCGAGCAGGTTCAAGATCAGCATCGACCAGACGATCATCCCAGGCGCGAACAAACCCGCCCCACCGGCCAGCACTGGGTAGAGCATTCGCTGGCTGCGGTAAAGAGGACGGTCAAGGACCATTGCGTTGGCTTGGGGGTCAAGCACCCACGGATCGTTGGCCTGGACGAAAAAGAACTTGCCGTCGTGGCCTTGGCCCGCCCGGAGGGAGACGTCTCCGAGGCGCTCCTTTCCATACTCGGTCGTGGGGCTGGCATCTTCACCGAAGGACACGAGTATCGAAGGGTCCCAACCTGTCTGCTCGAGTACGTTAAAGACGCTCATCAGGGGCAACAGGATCCCAACCAGAGCAACCAGCACCAACACTCCTCGAACGCGCCCCGCGGGCGTATTGGACGTCATGCGATACCCGACTCTCTATGGGCGGACCTGTCGATGCCTGACTCACGCATCAAGACGAAGATGATGAGGAGAGGGGAATCTCCGACTCACGCAACTCCTCAGGAGTGGCGGTGGTCCGCGAGGTGGCAGGCACCATCAGGATGTAGGCGGTGAGAACAGGGGCGAGGGCTCGGGTCGAGTCAAACCACTTTGCCCAGACCGGTTCGGAGAGTATCACGCCAAGTAGGGCAAAGCCTGCCGCCGCCCAACCGAGAGCAGTGGGTGATATTGCCGACCGGACGACCACCATAAGCGCGACCAGTAGAACGACACATCCGACCACGAGGTCGAGAGCATCTCCGGACGAACTCACCCACCCTCGGAAGGCTCCGGCAATACCCTGAAACGGGAGGGCCAGAGCCTGGGTGTCCTGGGCGAGCGCTTCGTCGAGTCGCGCGCGGACGTATACCCACCAAGCACCAACGACGGTTACGGGCATCGCCAGCTTCCACTCCAGTCTTCGGCAGCGGAAGAGGATGAAGGCTGCCAGCCCTATCGCCGCGATGAGCATCGTCTCACGGGCCAATGCCGCGATGGAGAGGGCAACGGCAGCAAGCCAGACTCGATCCTGGAGCATGTAATAGACGCCGGCCATCATCCCCGCCATGGCCACTACCCCACCGCCGTCGATGCCGAGTTCGACGATCATCCCTGGATTGAAGAGAAAGGCGAGGCCAAACCATGGAGACAGATTCATTCGGGTGGCGGCGAGGCCCGTATACACCGAGCCAACCACCATCGCCACAATGTTGACCGCGATCAAACCCCAAGCGGTGCCAAGCGCCCCCAGAGTCCCTCCCAAAGAGGCCAAGGTGGGATAAGCCATCCTCTGCGCCCGGTAACTCGGGCGATCCAGATAGATCGCATGATCCTCAGGCTCCAGATAGAACGGATCCATCGCCTGAGAGAAGAAGAACTTGCCATCGTGGCCGGCCTCAGGAGCAAGAACCACCTCACCGAGCAACTCCTCGGCATACTCGTTGTGCTCTTCGAAGACTTCGCCGAACTTGATCGTCGTGGTCGGGTTGAAATCGTGAAGCGCCAAGAGCCGAACGACCACCAATGCGCTGAGGATCATGGCCACGAGGGCCAGGAGAGCAAGCGATCGCTTCATTCGATTTCCTCCAAACCCTTCAAGCCCTTTCGATAGAAGCGGCCGCATGCCGCACATGTAAGGTCCCCATCGAGAGACTCACCGCAGTCACACGCCCAGCCGACCTGTCGGGCCGGATTGCCCACGACCATGGCGTGGTCTTTCACACTCTTGGTTACGACGGACCCCGCCCCGACCATCGCGTTGCGTCCGATGCGGATTCCGCAGAGGATCGTCGAGTTCGCCCCGATTGAAGCTCTCTCCCCTACCTCGGTGTCCAGCCATTCCTGAGAAGTCGTCTGATACCGAACCCGAGGTCTCATGTCGTTGGTGAACACGACATTCGGACCAACGAAGACATCGTCGCCGATGTGTACTCCGTGCCAGATGAGACACCCGTTCTTGACAGTCACACGATCACCCAGCGACGCACCGCCCTCAATGAACGAATGGTCTCCGACCTTGCAATGCCGTCCTAGGATCGCACCTTCCATCACGTGGGCAAAAGCCCAGACTCTGCTCCCCGAACCGACGTCGTCGGTCTCGACCAGAGCAGTGGGGTGGGCGAAATAGTCCGTGGCCATGTCAGGAGAACGCCAATGCCTCTTTCAGGGACTCGACCACGTACTGTTGCTGGGCTTCGGTGATGCCCGGGTAGATGGGCAGTGAAAGGATCTCACCGGCAACTCTCTCTGTTACCGGAAAGTCACCTCTGCGATAGCCCAGATCAGATAGCGCTCCCTGGAGGTGCATTGGAACCGGATAATGGATGCCGGCGCCCACACCACGCCCATGTAACCGCGCCAACACCGCATCCCGGTTTGGTACCCGAATCACGAAGAGATGCCAGATGTGCTCGTTCCCCTCCAGTGTGAGTGGAAGCAACACCTTCTCCACGTCGTGGAGAGCCTCTCGATACCACTCGGCGGCGGCGCGGCGCATCCCGTTCCACTCCGCGAGGCGGCTTAACTTCGCCTGGAGGATGACCGCCTGAACGGTGTCGAGTCGGGAGTTGAACCCCAACTCGGGATGGTGGTACTTCTCGGCCGACCCCCAGTTGCCCAACTTCCTCACCTGGGCGGCGAGGGCGTCATCGTCCGTCAGCACCGCCCCCCCGTCGCCGTAGGCCCCGATGTTCTTACCGGGATAGAAGCTCGTCGCAGCCGCCACACCGAACGAGCCTGACCCTTCCCCGTTACGGGTGGCTCCTTGCGATTGCGCGGCATCCTCGATGACCACCACCCTCTCAGGCAAGTCGGGCATGTCCTCGATCGGCGCGATCTGACCGTAGAGATGGACGGGCATGATCGCCCTCACCTTGGAGTCGATGAGGTCGGCCACCCGCGCCACGTCCATCAGGTAGGTGTCGGGATGGCAATCGACCAGGACGACGTCGGCTCCGGCCCGGAGGATGCCGAGGGCGCTGGCGATGAAGCTGTTGGCCGGGACCACAACGACATCTCCGGGCCCGATGTCGAGGGCTCTCACCGTCAACTCGAGGGCATCGGTCCCGCTCCCCACACCGACACAGTGCTCGACTCCGAGAAACAACGCGAACGCCTCCTCGAACGAATGTAGTTGTGGCCCGTGAATGAAGGCAGTGGTCTCCATCACCTCATGCAGGCCCCGCTCGACCTCATCCGCGATCTGCCGGTGTTGCCAGGCCAGATCGACCAGGGGAACCTTCATCGAATCTTCTCCACGACGATGGAGGCACCGCCCTCAACGATCGATCGGTCAATCGCGTCGAGTACCGCGACGACCCGTGCTCCCTCCCATCCATCGGAAAGGGTGTCATCGCTGCCCGCGATGCGGCGCAAAAACTCGTCACACTCGGTTCGCAAGGGCTCGCCTCCGGTGACATGGGGGATACGCACCTCTCCCTCTCTGATCTGATTGCGGAAACCGGCGAAGGTATCAGAGAAGTCCTCCTTCGGGCGCTCTAGGACCCCCTTGTCATAAAGGCGAATTGGCTCGTTCAGATCCATGTCGTCCACCGTCAACATGCGATCAGACCCGATAGCCGCCACCAGACGTCGCTTTCTCGGATTCAGCCACGAAGCTTCGATGTGCACGAGCACATCATCCGGATAGGAGAGAGTCGCAAAGACGACGTCGTCGATCCCTTCGTTCAGCCAACTCCCTCCTCTTGCACTGACACTCTTAGGCAGCGCATCCAGCCAATAGTTCGCGATGGAAACGTCGTGGCTGGCCAAGTCCCAAGCAGCGTTCACGTCGGTGCGAACCGGACCCAGATTGGTACGAACCATTGACAGGTATCTGATGAGCCCCAAGTCGCCCCGGTGGATGTAATCCCGTGCGGCACGGAACGCTGGGTTGAACAGGAACACGTGCCCCACCATCAACGTGAGACCTCGGCTGTCGGCCATCTCGCAAAGGGCGATGGAGTCCTCAAGACCATAGGCGATGGGCTTTTCCACTAGTACGTGCTTGTCGGCTTCCAGCGCATCTTGAACAATCGCAGCGTGGGTAGAAGTCGGTGTCGCCACGATGACGGCATCGACCCGGTCATCCGACAGAATCTCATCCACATCAGCAGTGACTGCCGTCCCCGGAAACCGTTCCGAGATGCCCTTCTTGCGACGCTCATCCCTCTCCGCTACCCAGAGGACCTGACTGGACAGATGATCGTTGAAGTTTCGTATCAGGTGGGGACCCCAATGACCGGCACCCACGACTCCGATTCCTGTCATCATTTTCGAGTCACTTCCTCACCTCTTGAGCCGTACGGCCAGCAGAACCAGCGGACGAAGGATCGACCACCATCCCGATATCGGCTTCATTTTTGTCTGCCCCAATGCCTTCGGAGGGTATCTCTTGGTGACGCCGACCTCGGAGAGCTCGTACCCGAGCTGGGCCGCCCTATAGAGCAGATAGACCTCGAGTTCGTAGTCGTCGAGCCAGCTCTGATCGAGATTCAGGTCCTCATCGGCGAGGAGGCTGGTACGGACAGCCCGAAAGCCGTTGGTCGTGTCTGTCAGCTTGACGGGGGAGATGAGATTGAACAGCATCGGGTGAAGGCGTGTGGCCACCTTGCGATAGGCCGGCATCTCTCCGAAGTCACTAGCATCGCCCGACCATCTGGAGCCCTGAACCAAGTCCGCCGGGCGATCGGTCAATTCGTCCAAGAGCAGCGGGATCTCCTCCGGGGAGTCCTTGTTATTTCCCGCCATCACGACGACCACATCGAACCCTTCTGCGATCGCGTACTGGAACCCGGTCCTGATCGCTGCTCCGACACCGACAGTGGCCCCGAGTTCGATCACTTTGGCACCTTTGGAGCGCGCTACCTGAGCTGAGGCGTCGGTCGATCCGTCATCGATCACCAGGGTCAGGTCGACGACGTCGGTGGGGACTCGCTCGAGAACGAGACCGACCTTCTTCTCCTCATCGAGCACAGGTACTAAGCCCATGACTCTCAGATTTCGATACATTGCGTGCTCCCAACGCAAAGGACTCTGTTATGCCATCGGCAGGGGCAAGGCCGACTTGAGCCTGAGCGCCCGTTCCACAGGGACTTCGGTCAAGGCGATCGAGCCACCACCAGCAGACTGAGGCCACGGCCGGGGAAGATGGGGTCGAGCGAGCGTACCAGCGGAACCAGGAGGTCGAAGAGACGAGCCTCCGACGTCGTGATGCGCCCCTTCCCCAGCCAATGATGGAGCCTCCAGCCGAGGGCTCCGAGACGGTTCACCTCGGCAATATCCACGAGCTCCAACCCGGCGGCGCGAACGACATCTTCGATATCTTGGCGGTCGAAGCGTTTCACATGCCCAGCGGCCCTGTCGGTGGGTCCGAAGAGCTCAGGGCCCGCGGGCACCTGGATGAGAACATGACCGCCCGACTCGACATGAGACGCTACCGAGGCCAAGAACTCCTTGGGCTCGCCGGCACGTTGTAACCCGTCGAACACCAGAGCCGACGAGACCCGCACGTCTGAGTGATCCAACTCTTCGCTCGTCATCACCTCGACGTTCTCCAAGTGACCGAAACGACGACGCAGCGATTCGACGTGGACCAGCTCCTCATCAGAGACGATCAGTCTCCTTGCGTCGAGCAGATGGCTAGTAGTGTGCCCCGGCCCGGCATTGATCTCGAGCACGGTGTCTCTCAGGTAGTCGTCAAACGATGACAGGATCCAGCGGCGGAAGCGGGGGGCACTCCCCAGGCTCTGCCTCGTGACGACCGAGTCTTCGTTCGTCGCTCGAGTGTCGAGAAGCCGGAACTTAAAGATGAGCCAGAGTGCTTCCATTCCGTCTCTCCAACCGATGTTCTTGCCTTCGGCGTAGGTGCGTCCGTGATAACTGATCGGCACCTCGTAGATACGGGCGCCCCACTGGGCGAGGCGAGCGGTGATCTCCGGCTCAAGCCCGAACCGGTCGCTGGTGAGTCGAAGCTCCTTGAGAACGTCGGCGCGAACCGCCTTGTAGCAGGTCTCCATGTCGGTGAGATTGAGGTCGTTGGCCATATTCGACATGAGCGTGAGCAGCTTGTTGCCTAGCGCGTGCCAGAAGAAGAGGACACGACGCTGCTCGCTGGAGGCGAACCGGGAGCCGTACACTGCGTCGGCTCGTCCTTCCAGGAGCGGCGCCAGAACGAGCGGGTACTCATTCGGGTCATACTCCAAGTCGGCGTCCTGGATGATCCCGACATCGCCGGTCATGTGCCCGATAGCGGTACGGATCGCTTTGCCCTTGCCCAAGTTCACCGACTGGGCAATGACCCTGATCCGGGAATCGGCCTCTGCCAGCTCGTGAAGAATCGCAAGAGAATCATCTTTCGAGCAATCATCTACACAGACCAACTCGATCTCAGCGTCGACCGGTGAGGCAAGCACCTTGGCGACAATCGTCCGCAAGGTGCGCGACTCGTTGTAGACGGGCATGAGGACGGACAACTTGTTCACAACTCGTCATTATCGAACGGGAACCCTTGTTTCCAAAGGACTCTTCCACCCATGAAGCAATCCCGCTTCCTGCACTCCTGTCCACAGCCCGGGCTCACGCTCAAGAACGGCTAGGTGTTCTGATTAAGAGAGGTTGTTGACGTTGTGAGGGTTTGAGCCTCCCTGGTTGTGCGGTGCTTGCACGCAACCAACACCCAAAAGGAGGCTTGTCATGCGCGCTAACGCTCCGCTGACGCCAGCTGGCCGGAGGATCCTGTGTGAACCGATCCGCCGGGTGGCCGTCCTATTGCTCAGGTCGCCCAAAGGGATGGGTATCTCCCGGCAGACACCCCATGCGACAGGGGGAACCTATGATCCGGATGGATCTTGTAGACCGCGTGCCCTAGGTAGCGCCCTTACGTCAGACCGCCGTGGTCAAGTCCAAGCTCTTCAGCTCCCACCGACAAGTTCAGCGATCACCGATGGCTCCACCTCGACGATCGGTGAGGGTGCCCCATCGATCTCCAGAGCGGCATAGATGTACAACTGTTGCGGTGGCACCGGCAATGATTCGTCACTCAGGCAGGTGAACAGATGCCGGAAGAGGTCGGCCGTGAGAACGGGCTCGGGCGGTCGGCATTCCTCGGGACCGCGAAAGGCAAACATCGTGTTCAATCGTTCGCGAATCATGTCAGTCGACCAATCCTCCGGATGCTCTGCCAGTTGGTGGTGCGAGTCGGTCCCATGGTCGCCGGTCAGTATCAACACAACATCATTCGGCAATGAGTCGGCGAGTGACGTGACGAACGAATCGACACACGCTGCCTGCTCGAGATAGAGCTTCTTCCTGTCGTCGGTTGGAACGTCTCGTCGCTGCATGGTCACACCGTTCCGGTCCGGGGTCACCTGCAGCTCACAATCCGAGTCGAGGAACATTGGTGGATGCGGTATACCGAGATGGGCAAAAACGAAGTCCGGCTTCTCGTCGGTCGCCAGTTCGACGAGATTGTCATCCAGCCATGACATCGACGACCGAGTACCCACCGTGAACGCGTAGCCAAACCTGTCTAGGACGAGATCGCCAATCCAAGTCTCGGCGAGCATGATATAAACACTCTCATCGATAAATGGGCTCGGACAGGTATCGATCACATCACCACAGGTCGATCCGCTCCAACCGGATTCGATCATGGTGACCTGGTATTCGTTTTGTCGAAAGACATCGACCACGCGGTTGTCGCCTCCGATCAGCCTGTACAGATCCCGCCTTGTCGCACGAGTTATGCCCGGTCCGGCAGTAAGGGGATAGCTCATGTCCAGCATCGTCGAGAGTGCGGTGTCGGTACTTGCGTATGGAGAGAATGCCAAGTCTGGAACCCAGAATCCGCTCATCGAGTACGTGTTCTTCACTCGTGAATCGACGTCGAAATATCGACTCAAGCCATCTACGCCCGCGTAAGCGTCCGCAATGATCATCACCACGTCGGGCTTCTGCTCGAGTTCGACGTCGACCGAGCTCGGACTAGAAGCGACCCGACTTTCCCCAAAGTCGGCGAAGGTCGCATACCCGGTGATGAGTATCTCGGCCAGCAGCAGGACACTCGCTAGACCTAGGACGAGCCGACTACGGATCTCTGGCCTCTGAGACACCAGATAGAGCAAGATGGTGAGAGTCCCGAGAGTCACGAGCAGCCCGAGTGGATATCCGAACCTATCGGGAATCGCCCCAGTGTTCATGAACAGGTAGACACAGAGCCACGCTCCGAGTACCGAGACCGAGCCAGGGACACCGAGCCGGCGCACGACAACGAGAATGAGCGCTCCTAACCCCCATACCAGACCGCCGAAGAACAACAGAAGCTCCGGATGTCCAATACCGATACCATTCTCAGCGACGACCAAAAGTGGCAATTGGAAGGCCGGTATCGCGATGAGGGCAAAGTCCACCCAGTGAAGCCGCCGCGGAGGCACGGACAGATCCGGGTCTCGGAAAGTCATGAGCGAGAGAGGGTATCTGCGATTACTTCGGCACCGACCCTGGCGCTCTCATCCAGGTTGAAGATTTTTTGGCTCGCCAATTCCGCGAGGTCGGAGCGGGAGTAGCGGCTTCGTCGGATCACGTCGTAGGCAACGTTCCCGGTGGAATGCACCGAATCGGTGGCCAGCACTTCACCCACCTGGTCTCGCATCTCTCCCTCGAAGCTGGCGAGACCGATCTGCTCCCAGCCCGGGTTGAAGATCTTCTGTGGGGTATCGATGAACAGGACCCGCCGATGTGTCCCCAGCGCGTACTCGTAGGCGGCACCGGACCAGTCGCTGATCATCAGGGCGCTGCGATGGAATGAGTCTTGAGAGTCGATGTTGAGCTCGAATTCGACCGAATGGTCGACGCCAAACTCCTCTTGGAGGCGCCCGATCACCCCGGCGCCTTCGGGATAGAGCGAGTGAAAGAATTGCGGATGGGGCCGGACGATCACCCGGAAACCGGAAGTTACCAGCGAGGCGATGATCTCACTTCCGTGTGCCTCGAGAAGATTATGGCGCCCCCACGATGGGGCAAGGAGGACGAGATCCTCCTCGATCGCGTCACGTTCAAGCCAATCTGCGTGTTCTTCCCTGATCAGGTCGAGCTTGTAGTAGCCCACCTCAGAAAGCACCGGATTCGAGTCGGGCCGCAGTCGACCCAACTCCTCGATGTGATGCGGTCCCGTGCACATGAATTGGTCATAGTTGTCGAATGCGCCAGAGCGATAGGCGGTATGAGTGCTGTTGAGCGAGTGGAAGACATACAAAGCCCTCCCAGACTTCGGCCGGGGAACCTGGAAGTTTCCCAGATCGGGCATGGTTGTGATGAAGATGCCACACTCGAGTGAGCTCATCATCCGTGCCAGTTGTTCGCGAATGAACCAGGTGGTGGCCCCGGGGGGAGGATCTTCGAGAAGAGGATCATCGGGAGCCGAGGTCACGTATTGATAAGGCACCCCGTGGTTCACCCAGAGGGCACGCAGGTATCCCTTGAGCTGGATGTAGCTAAACGTATCTTCGGCGTAGACAACGACCGCACGGTCATCATTGGGGAGGGTGAGCAACTTGCCCATGTTGTTGGATTCCGCCATGGCCAGACGGGTGCGCTCGAGAAGTTTTCTCATGCGTCACACACGATTGCTAATAGATCGTCACGGTTGATACGTCGTGGATTGTTGCCGAGTCGCTGCTCATTCACTTCAGTCATCCATCGCTCCCTATCGACCATGGCGCCTGCCGCCTCATCCGCTCGCGGCGCCAAACCCAGCGATGCGACGAGGTCACGCAATCGCTCTGGGGCGTCGACCGGTTCATCGATGCCGAGAAGAGCAGAGATCCGCGCTGCGACGGACGCTACGTGGGCCAGACCGCGCTGATCAAGCACGGTTGACTCGTCGACTTCACCGTTGAAAGCAATGACCCGTCCCAACATGAGCGCCACGGCGTGGCCATGAGGTACGCCATGTCGAGCGGTGAGGTGGTACGAGAGGGCGTGGGCCGCGGTGGTCCTCGACACCGCGATGGCGGAGCCCGCGTCCGAAGCCGCATACATGAGGGTCTCCCGGGCAGGGGCCGACTCACCCACAACGCCAGTTTCGATGTTGTCCACGATTTGCCCTAGGGCCTGAGCCGCAACCTCAATAGATTCGACGGTCGACCGGCATGCCCACATCGACTCGACGGAGTGAGCCAAAGCGTCGAGTGCCGCAGAGGCTGCCACGTGGCGAGGTGCCGAACTGCTCAACGCCGGGTCGATTATTGAATGATCCGGTAGAAGACGAGGATCGTCGACCGAGTGCTTGACACCATCGTGGTACAGCACCGCGAATGGCGTGCGCTCTGCCCCTGAGCCGGCCGTCGTGGGGGCAGCAACTGTGTGGATCTCGACATCGCTCGGTACGGCGCTCCCGTTGAGCAATGACTGCGCACTCCCTCCTGTGCTCAGGGCAAGAGCAAGCGCCTTCATCGTGTCGATGACCAGTCCGCCCCCAACGGCGAGTATGGCTCGCGGTCTACTCGACCCGACCTCCGCCGCCAGACGGTCGACCTCGTCGGTCGTCGGAAGCGGCCCTTCGACAACCAGGCGTCTGGCCCCCGATTGGAGGAAATCCTCGAGAGAAGCCTCTGCGCCTGACGCGGAGAAAGAAGTCCTCCCACTCATCACGATCCACGGCGAACCATCGACTGACCTGAAGCTTGTCTCGAGCGCGCCAATGCCTCGGGTTACCTCAGCCACTCAACCAATCCCTCATGTCGACGACACGCTCACGGAGACTCGACGGTCGCGGCAAGCCGTCCACCGTCCCGGAACTGATCCTCACCTCGATCAGATTCGGGCCGGAATCTGTGTGAAGACGGTCGACGGCGCTGGCCAATTCGTCCTTATCTGTCGCTACCTCCGCGCTGACATAACCCAAGCTGCGCGCCAAAGCGGGGATGTCGGCATCCCTCAGAGCCGACGGTTGTCCCCCAACCGACTCATGGACTCCATTGTTCATGACCACGTGGAGGAGATTCGCAGGTTGCTCGGCGCCAACGGCGGCGAGCGTCCCCATATGCATCACCACGGCTCCGTCTCCATCGAAACAGCAAACGAGTCGTCCGGGGGTCCCTACGGCGATGCCGAGCGCGATCGCTGCGGCGTGTCCCATCGATCCCACCATCAGCAGATCCGAGGACCAACTCTCTTCCCTCTTCGCGCGGAGGAGGGCCAACTCGCGTCCCGTGTATCCGGTTGTCGCTACGTAGGCGGTGTCTGTCGGAAGCTGCTGGAGAAGCATCTCCATCGCAGACATCCGTGTCAATCCGCCACCGGGAGCGATCTCGGGTGGCGGAACGAATACTCCTTTGCGGACCAGAACTGCCACGGGTACCTGACCCGACAGGGCCCTCTCGTATGCAGCTACGAACACGGAACCATCGTCGTCGGGCTCCGCCACCGATATCGATATCTCCAAAAGCTCGAGCTGCTGAGTCGTGATATCACCCTGGTGATCATGCTGCGGCTCATCCACGGTCCCGGGCTCACCCCTCCATCCGATGATCAGCAGCATCGGGATCCCATAAACCCGCCGGCTCGCCAGCGAGACGAGGGGGCTCGCTGCGTTTCCCAAGCCGGAATTCTGCATGTAGACCACAGCCGGCCGTCCTGTCGCCAGATAATGGCCCGCCGCAGTCGCCACCGCCCCTCCCTCGTTGGCGGCCACCACATGACGACCCGGACCTCGATGGTCACCCAGGGCACTGCAAAAGCCCTTCATGAGCGAATCGGGCACTCCGACGAACAGTCGTGCCCCCGCCCCTTCCAACAGCCGGATGGCCTCCTGGCCCTCGATCATCGGTTACCTGGGATGAGCTCGAGAGCGTTGCTGATCGGAAGTAAGCATTCTTCGGCTTCTTTGGCGCGACCGTGTTCCAGGATGGAGCTGGCCGTGGCGACCATCGCCGGATACCCGGCCCGCAACAGATGGTTCGCATAGATGACGAGGGAGGCTCCTGCTTGGGAGAGCGCGTCCTCGTAGACATGCGAGTAGCCAGATGGGACTGCAACCAGCGGAATCGACCCGGCGAGCTCGCCCAGGACCTTGAACAAGTCTGAGGTGTCCGGGTCACGGGAGTGAATCAGGAGGGCATCGGCGCCGGCTTCCTCGTAGATCCTCGCTCGTTCCAGGGCGTCGCCCACACCTTTTCCCAGGATCAGCGACTCGATCCGGGCAATCACCATGAAATCCTCGGTAGCCTGAGCCTCCTTGCCAGCCCGGATCTTCTCAGCGAACGAGGCGGTATCGTCCTGGGTTTGGTCGACATCGGTGCCAAAGAGCGAGTTCTTCTTCGGCCCGACCTTGTCTTCGATGACTGCAGCGGACACTCCAAGACGCTCCAGGGTCTTGACCTTGAGCTGAAAGTGATCGATGAGACCGCCGGTGTCCGCGTCATAGAGGATCGGTTTCGTCGTGACCTCGAGGATCTCTTGGAGAGTGGCACTTCGAGACGTCAGATCCACGTACTCGGTGTCCGGTCGCCCCTTGATCGTCGAATCCGTCAGGCTGGAGAGCCACATACCGTCGAAACCCACCTGGCGTTCGGCCTGAGTGACCGTGGTGTGTTCAACGATGAGCCCAGTCAACCCGTTGTGCGCTTCCAACACTCGCGTCATCGGCTGCACGGCCAAAAGCCGGCGAAGGGCGCGTCGGCGAATGTCAGGAGTGGTCCCCACCTCGAGCAGAGCCTGATGAACCCTCGTCGAGGAGATCCCTGGCGTATAGCGGGGCTCGACTAGCTCGCCTCCCCATTCGGATAACACTTCGATCACCCGCTGGCGAACCTTTGCCTGCACCCCTTCCCGCCAATCGTCGCCATGAACGACATAACGCGGCCTCAGGGTTCGAAGATTGGGCTCGTAATCCAAGGTCTCCTGCGGAATCAATTCACTCACCTGTCGCAACTGTGCCACGACGGCACGACGCTCCTCATAAGTCATCAGCGGCAGCCTCTTATAACTGGCGATCGCTGCGTCAGTCAGCAGCCCGACAGTGACCGGGCCCAGCTCAGCGGCTCTGTCCAGCAGATTGATGTGGCCGGGGTGCACGATGTCTGCACTCATCGCCACGTAAACGACGTCGTTCGTCGGACTCGGCTCCACCATCAGATCTCCCTGGTTGGCAACAAACGTGGCCTGATCCCGAAACTCACCAAACTCTCTAACGACCGAATCGCCAGTTTCCTTGATGGTTCCCTATCAGAATAGAAACGCATGACTGTCGCGGGTAACCGGAAGTCTCTCGCACCACCAGCGAGAGTTGGCTCTTCATTAACCAGCCGGGCTCGCCCTTCGCTTTGGTGGGCTCTCTTGCAGTTGACCGCCCTGTCGTTCCATCGCCCCTTGGCTGTCATGACTGGCACTCAGGCCGCTCTTGCTTCAGTGGAGGGCGTTTTCATCATCGGTACCGCACTCACCGTCATCTCAACAGGGCTGTATCTTCCGTTTGCCCGTCGTGATGTGTCCAGCTGGAGGGCGCTCGCCGCAGTTTCTGTCACGCTGCTCTCCTTCTGGCATTGGTCCGCTGGAGAGGGTTTCGGTCCTCTTGATCCTGCCGCGACATCCCTAATCGTGTTCCTACTCGTGTTGTCAGCGGCAATCAAGTATGGCAACCAGCACTACTTCAAGCTTCTCGTCTTCGTGATTTCTGTGGCATATTCGGGAGCGCTGTCGCTGTATGCGGCGACGAGCACGATCCTGGCTCCGGAACGATCGGTAGGTGTCCAGACACCGATCGAGATCGAAACGCTCGTCGAGAAGCCAGACATCGTCTTGATAGTTCTCGACGGGTACGGGAGATCCGATGTGATTCGAGATCTCTATGGCTACGACAACGAGCCGTTCCTAAATGACCTCCGAGCCCTGGGATTCGATGTCGCCCGCGAGTCGGTCGCCAATTACTCAGTCACACACTTTTCGCTCCCCGCTCTCTTGAATATGTCGTATGTACACCAAGAGGGAGCAGAGTTCGCTAATCGAGACCTCGCATATCTGGCGAGTCAAGTCGCTGGTGAGAATGACCTGGTCAATCTCTTGAAAGCGAATGGCTACACGTACATACATGCCGAAGCTGACCACTGGCACAACCAATGCGGTGGTGAGGTCGATATCTGCGTGCCTGGTCCAGGCCTCGACATCACCGGACACGCGCTGCTCCTCAACACGCCGGCGGGCGGTCTCTTCTACCCGGAAGCCAACAACCCGACGACAGCCCTGAACCTGGCGAGAATCGATCAGCTAGAACACTGGAACGACTTCGTCAGGGACTGGCGCCGTGGGCCGCCGAAATTCGTCTTCTTGCACATTCCATTGCCACATCCTCCGCTGTTCCTGGACGCCGACTGCGACTTGCGTATCAACCCTGATCTCGGTGGTCGCATCATGAACGATGGAAACATGTCCGAGGAACAGTTGGAACGTCGTCGAGACGCGTGGGTGGACCAAGTTCGATGCGCAAACCAGACCCTTCGAGCGTTTCTGAGTCAGGTAGACCCAGACGCCATCGTAGTGATCCTCTCTGATCACGGACCAGACTCCTACTGGGTTCTAGATTCCAAGAATCCTGATGCGGCACTGAGAGAACGATTCTCGACGATAAGCGCCGTCCGCCTTCCTGAGCCGTGCCGCGGCGAGCTTCCTGACGACATCACTACCGTCAACATATTCCGGGAGGTCATGTCGTGTCTCTCAGGAAAGCCAATCCCGACACTCGATACACGTCATTACGCGGCGGGGTTCGGTGGACCTATTGTCAGGATGGAACCTTTCCTACAGAATGACGCCGGCTGAACGCAGTTTGAAGAGGTGTCATATGGTCTTTGGTTATCTGGATCCGGTAACGGGGAGTGCATTGCTCCAAGCTGGTCTTGCCGCATTGGCCGCAGTCGGGCTTGGCTGGCAGTACGTACGCAAAGGTTCGAGAGCAGTGTGGGCGAAGGTGCGGAAGAATGGTGCGCCCATTCCAGATGGTGATCAGCCTGCATCGAGCGAATCCAACTAGCACCGTTAGACCAGCCGTCGACGCTTCGGACTGCTCAGCCCGCCTCCGCTACCTCGCGTAACTCCCGCTTCAGTTCGTTCACCTCGTCTCGTAATCGAGCCGCATACTCAAACCGAAGGTCTTTGGCCGCCTCGTGCATCTCCTCTTCGAGACTCATGACGAGACGTGCCAGGTCCTCTCCCTCGAGATCGAGTGGCGCCCGCTTCTCGACCTCTCTCCTCCGTCTATCAGCCGAGGGGGCATCAGTCTGAACCAGTTCGAGGATGTCGGAGACCCTCTTGCGCACAGTCTGAGGATCGATGCCATGCTCGGCATTCCACTCCTGCTGCGCCTGCCGACGCCTGTTGGTCTCGTAGATGGCGCGCTGCATCGAGTCGGTTATGTCGTCGGCATACATGACCACCTGGCCGTCGACATTTCGGGCGGCACGACCAATGATCTGGATGAGTGAGGTCTCTGAGCGGAGGAAGCCCTCTTTGTCGGCATCGAGGATGGCCACCAGGGACACCTCCGGTAGGTCGAGTCCCTCACGCAGCAGGTTGATACCGACGAGCACGTCGAACTCCCCCAGACGAAGCTCCCTCATGATCTGGACACGCTCCAGGGTGTCGATCTCCGAGTGCATGTATCGGGCCCGGACCCCCATCTCCAACAGGTAGTCGGTGAGGTCTTCGGCCATCTTCTTGGTGAGGGTTGTGACCAGGATCCTCTGCTCCTTGAGGGCACGCTCCTTGATCTCGTCCAGCAGATCGTCGATCTGGCCTTTAGTGGGCTTGATCCGCACCTCGGGGTCGACCAGGCCGGTGGGCCTGATGATCTGTTCGACCACCTGGGTGGAATGGCTGACCTCGAAATCGGACGGCGTGGCGGACATGAAGATCACCTGGTTGGCCCGCTCCAGCCACTCGTCGAAACGAAGCGGCCGGTTGTCCTTCGCCGAAGGGAGTCTGAACCCGTGGTCGACCAGCACTTCCTTCCTCGAACGGTCGCCCTCGTACTGGCCCCCGATCTGAGGCACCGTCACGTGGGACTCGTCGATGACCGTCAGATAGTCGTCGGGGAAGTAGTCCAGCAAGGTGTAGGGGGCCTGACCGGGATTACGACCGTCGAGATGCCGTGAGTAGTTCTCGATGCCGGAGCAGAATCCGACCTCCCGCATCATCTCCAGGTCGTAGTTGGTGCGCATGCGAAGCCGCTGCGCCTCCAGCAGCTTCCCGCTCTTCTCCAACTCGACCAGCCGCTCCTCCAACTCCTCCTCGATGCCAGCGATGGCTCGCAGCAGCCGCTCCCGCTCGGTCACGTAGTGGGTGGCCGGAAAGATGAACAGCTCCGACATCTCCTCGACGACCTCTCCGGTGACCGGGTTGAGCCGGACGATGCGCTCCACTTCGTCGCCCCAGAACTGGACCCTGATGATGGTCTCTTCGTAGGAAGGGAAGACCTCCAGGGTGTCTCCCTTCACCCGGAATTTGCCCCTAACCAGGTTCACCTCGTTGCGCTCGTACTGGATGTCGACGAGACGCTTGATCGCCTCCTGCATCGGATACTCGACGCCCTGGACGAGCCTTAGCAGCTGTCCTTCGTACTGCTCTGGCGACCCCAGGCCGTAGATCGCCGACACCGAGGCAACGATGATCACATCGTCCCGAACCAGCAGGCCCGCGGTGGCCGAGTGACGCAACCGGTCGATCTCGTCGTTGATGGTGGCGTCCTTTTCGATGAAAGTGTCGGTCTGGGGGATGTACGCCTCCGGCTGGTAGTAGTCGTAGTAGGAGACGAAGTACTCGACCCGGTTGCTGGGGAAGAACTGGCGGAACTCGTTGGCGAGCTGTGCCGCCAGCGCCTTGTTGGGAGCGAGGACCAGGGTGGGTTTCTGGACCCTCTCGATCGTCCATGCAATTGTTGCTGACTTTCCCGACCCGGTTATGCCAAGGAGGGTCTGATAGCGGTCGCCGCGCTCAAGTCCCGTGGCGAGCGAGTCGATGGCTCTAGGTTGATCGCCGGCTGGCTGAAAGTCGGATACCACTTCGAATCGGGGCACTCTCCGCAGAGTAGCGAGGGGGTGAGACTGATTCTCAACGATGGAGTCGGATGAGAAACGTGAGAAGCGAGCGATCGAAGACAAAGCGGATATGGATGGGAATCTCGCTTGTCGTGGCAGGGAGCTTCTATAGGCCGCTCGTCTTCTGGGCTGCGAATCCATGGGATCTCGCCAACCCCTTGGACGTTTTCCTCACGTCGTCGATCGGGTTGGCGATTGGCATTTTGGTGTTCTTCGCCTTGATCGCGTTCGAAGTCCGGCAGATCCCGGCCGGATTCATCGTCTTCGGGACCCTCTTCGTCCTGCTCAACTATCACACCACTCTCCTGGTACCCGGAGTCGTGTGGCTCGTCTTGGTCGCTGCGGTTGGGGCACTTCTCCACTGGGCTGTTTCGGATCGAACCAACACCTATCTCGTGGTTGTGATTCTGGCCTTGACGCTGCTTGCTCCCGCGCTCCAGGTCGTAACGCAGCACGTGTCGCACCGTGTCCCTTACCCGCTATCCGAGGCCCACTCCTCAGTCGATGCGAGACCCACCGAGGCTGTCGAAGATGTTCTCGTGCTCATCGTTGATGGCTATCCCATGTTGTCGGTCGCGGACCAGTGGTTCGGACACGACACCGAACCACTCCAAGAAGGCCTCATGGAAGCTGGGTTCGAGGTTCCCGAAGTCTCATGGTCCCACAACACATTCACCGGCCTTGCGGTGCCCAGCATCCTTCAACTAAACCAGATAGCAGACGACTCTCCGAAGGGACAATGGGGTAACCGTCGAAGCAGCTACGACATAATCGGGGGAGAGAATCTCGTCGTTGAGACGCTGCGGAGTGCCGGATTCCAATACATCCACATCGAGGGTGGTTGGGATGGGTCAACATGTATCCGTGCCGACGTATGTCTTGAGAGCTCCTGGTTGAGTGAAGCCAACTGGAACCTCTTAGCGCCCAGCATCTTTGCGGACATCATCGAGGAGAGACACGGTTCGATGGCAGCAGTCAACACCATCCCCGTAGTCGACCATCTCGCGAATCTCGACGCCTTCGACGATGACGAACCGTATGTGGTATTCGCCCACATGTTCCTGCCTCATGCCCCGTACGTCGTAGACTCCAAATGCGAAGTGGTGGCAACGGAAACCCGCCCAGACTCAGATGATGACTATCACCGCCTGCGCCAACAACTCTCATGTGTCGACTCGCTCCTTCTGGATGTCGTTGCAAGCCTGGATCGCGATGTCGCCGTGCTCATCGCCGGCGACCACGGCACCGGCGAGGGAGGACAGGTCGGGTCCCCCTCAGAAACCTGGAGCAACGCCGACATAGCCGAGCGTCTCGGCGCCCTTCTCGCCTACAGGATTCCCGGAGGATGTGACGGACCGGACGAACCTACGAATGTCTATGCCATGCGCGCGATCATGGAGTGCACGGTCATCGCCGATCTGCCGAAGGAACCTGTTGGCTTCCTGGTCGGAGCAGACCAGCCGGTGCAGGTGACCTCAGAACGAGTCTTGTCGATTGCAACCCGACTTGCCGAAGGCGATCTGGCCGGGCCCGACTAAACACCTGTCACGCTCGTCCATCGGTCCACCGTGTGTCGGAGGTCCAGGAGTGTGCCGGTGTTCGGCAGCACGACGTCCGCCACCGCAAGCCATTCGGCTCGGGACGGCTGAGATGCCATCCTCGCCTGAGCATCTGCCGCGGCCATTCCACGGCTGATTGCGCGCTCGAGACGGATTTCGTCCCGGCAATCGACGACGATCCTGCGCCAATCGGGGCCAAGTGAGTGCCCGAGAACCGGAACCTCGACCACCACGGCTTCGTCAACATCCTCCACCCGGGCATTGATCATGTCGAAGATATGAGGGTGTGTAATCGCCTCCAACGCAGCGAGTTCCACTGGATCGTTGAACACGACCGCAGCCAGGGCGCGGCGGTCGACCTCGCCGTCCGCGACAATGTCGGGCCAGCGAGTGACGACCTCGTCGAAAGCAGGACCCTCGGATCGCAGGACGTCGTGACCGACCCGATCCGCGTCGATCGTGTGAAATCCGTGCTCCTCGAGCAACCGCCTCACCTGGCTCTTGCCGGAGGCGAGACCACCACTGAGGATCCAACGATGCTCCTGATAAGTCACGAGGCAGGACGGTAGCCTTCGATCATGCTAGCCACACCGGCTCCCTGGGAGACCCGCGTCCATCGCACCGTAGTAATCGGCCAATGGGTGGCCCTCACCGTCGGCATCGTCTCCTCACTCGTCCAGAGCAGCGGTTCCGCCCAATCACTGGCTGCAATGGGCATCGCGGGCGCCTACGTTATCGGCACCACACTCATCCCGGAAGCATGGTTCTGGCGTCGTTTCGGAGTCGAAGCGATCTGCCTGCTGAGCGCCGTGGTCGTGCTCATCGCCATGACTCTCACCGGAGGCGCCAACAGCGCCTACCTGCTCCTCTCTATGGGGCCCCCGGTTTTCGCAACCATCTATGGCGGGCTCCGTACTGGCCTGACCACGGGTGTTCTGGCCGGAGCGCTCCTAGCTCTCGTGAGCCTGGCGAATGGAGATTCGCTCGTAGGCACGGCTCCAGCCATCGCTCTCTATCTGATCTTCGTCCTATTGGTAGGCGTCATTCGCCGTCTCCTCGAGGACATCCACGCGCAGGCCACCAGCCTGGCCGAGGAAAAGGAGTCAGCGACCAAGCGTCTGGAGCGACTCGAGGAGATTCACAGTGTTCTGCTCCGACTTTCGGAGGACGTGTCGGCGGGGCGCCTCAATGCGACGGAGGTAGGAGCCGACACGCTCGAGACGATTCTCGAGCGCTTCCCCGGATCTGCCGGCAAGCTCGCCATCGAAGGAGACCAAGGGACAGTCGTCCTCGCCGCTCGTGGAATCCCGGAGGAGAACGGACACGTCTACGACCTACCGCTTTCCACTTCCGACACAAAGGTCGGGAACCTGGAACTGACCACACCACACGCTATGTCCCCTGGCGATCTCGCCCAGGTGGCGGCGATCATCCACCCTGTGAGTGTCGCTTTCGCCAATCTGCAACTGCTTCAGGAAATCGTCGGGTCTGCGGTGGCCGAGGAGCGAGTCAGGCTCGCCCGGGAAATGCACGACGAGATCGGCCCGTCACTCGCATCCCTGGGCCTCGCACTCGACATGACAGCGATGCAGCAATCCGACCACCCCGAGGTGGCGGCCGACCTCCAGGTGCTCCGGTCCAACGTCACCAAGCTGGTCGAAGACGTCCGCGCCTCCGTTGCAGATCTCCGGAATGCCCCAGGCCCAACCTTGACAGCAAGGGTACTCCAGGCCTCTTCGACTCTCGATGGCGATCCTCCGGTAATCGTCGACTTAGAGGAACGTCGCCCACCCCGCCCGACACTGATCGGAGACCTGACCTCGATCATCGCCGAAGCAGCCCGCAACGCCCATCAGCACTCTGAAGCAACCATGGTGGTGATCTCAGGGCAGATCGATCGTGCATACGGTTCCTGTTCCGTCGTTGACGACGGTGTCGGATTCGACCCCGAACACGAGCCTGAGGGCCATTACGGCCTCATGGGGATGAGGGAAAGAGCGTCGAAGATCGGTGCAACCATCAAATTCGACTCAAAGCCGGGGGTTGGCACCGCGGTGACGGTTGAATGGGGGTCGCGATGATTCGAGTCATGATCGCCGACGATCATCAACTGTTTGCTGAAGGCCTTAGTCAGGCTCTCAACAGTCTCCCCGACGCCAGGGTGGTGGGTGTCGTCAATTCAGGTCCTGAGCTCGATTCCCTTCTGGAGAGCCAGCCCGCCGAGGTCTCCATCGTGGACATCGAGATGCCCGGCGGAGACGGAATCGAGACGATTGCCAAACTGGGACGGCGATCCAAGGCGATCGTCGTCTCCATGTACGCCAACGACGAGCAGAAGAAGCGAGCAGTCGAGGCGGGAGCCGTCGGCTTCTTCTCCAAGGCTGTCCCCCTCGGCACTCTGGCATCCGCCGTCCGTGCCGTTGCCGACGGACAGAACCTCATCGAACTGAATGACGAGGAACGCGACTCCTTGCTGGAGAGCTACGGGGAAGCGGAACTCGATCCTGGCGCCGCCTCTCTCACCCCGCGGGAGCGGGAAATCCTCCAGCTACTCGCCATAGGCGTCTCTGCCACCGACGAGCTGGCCGATCGGCTGTACATATCGCAGAAGACCGTCAAGAATCATTTGGCCTCGATATTCCAGAAACTGGCAGTAAGTGATCGCACTCAGGCCGCGATCGAAGCGATCAAGCTCGGAATCGCCCGACCGCATTGACCGAAACCAATAAGCCCTGCGACCTATCAGCAACGCCCGCGTTCGGTCTTACGCTGACAACAGCAATAACAGAGGTTTGAGTTTGTTGATACGTCTATATCAGAAGCTTCGATTCGATGACCGGGGCGCCTCGATGGCCGAATACGGGCTGCTCGCGGTTCTCATAGCCATCGTTGCCCTCGTGGCAGTGGAACTGGCAGGTACCGAGCTCTCTTCGACCTACTCGGAGATCGGCTCCGGCCTGGTGGAAGCCGGTCCTTGACATTTCTCATGATTCCGGAGACCCATTGTCTCCGGATACTTGTGGGCTAATTTGCCCACTGCAAGCCCATGTACGACAACCCAAGGAGGGGTCAATGCTTGCTCTGTGGACCAAGGTAAAGACCTGGATGGACAATGAGAAGGGCGCTTCCATGGTGGAGTACGCTCTACTCGTGGTGCTGATCGCCATCATCGCTCTCGTCGCCGTCGCACTCGCCGGTGAAGAGGTGTCCGGAACGTTCAGTGACATCGCTTCTGGTCTCGACCAGACGTAGTCAACCAACTAGACGGAAAGGGGCCCGCTTAGCCGGGCCCCTTTTTCTTGTCACCACCAACGTGGCCTTGCTGGCTCACCCTGGGCGAAGGACCGTGAAATGCTCATCGGCGTGCACTTCAATCCACCCCGACGAACGCAGCTCATCCACCAACCGTTCGCCGTTCGCTAGCACGGCCTGTTCGATTCCATCACGTTCGAAGACGGGCTCCCAAGGAGTCTCCCCGCGCCGCACAGCAACGAATTCGGCCATCCGACCGCCATAGAGCTCGGCCCGGTCATCGATGTAGACCTTCCGGTCCGGGCCAAGCGCCCATATCAGATAGCCGCCCACGCGATCATCGTGGAATGTGGGCACGGCGCCCAGACTCGCAGTGGCTTCCAGAGGAAACCGTTCTTCGGATAGACCGGTGCCTGAAGTCAACAGCCATGGTATGAACAGAACCACGAGGGCAAATATCGCAGCCAGCTGAGGGCGTAGACCCGCTCGCGTGCCAATCTGAAGGCCTGACAGAGAGATGGCTACCAGCGGAATCAGGCCGAGAAATGCCGGAGGTATGGCACGGACCGAACTCAGCCCTAGAGCTAGGAACGGGACCAACAACCAGAGATGGCGGGGCGAGATCCGGTCCCGAAACGCCCCGATGACAATAAAGACGATTGAACCGGCAAAGGGGAGAAACACCGGCTCGAACAACTCGGGATCGCGCCACTCGGTCAGATACTGGAGGACGTCGCTGTTCTGCCCGAAGTCGAGAAGGAACGACACCACCCCGAGACCGTGCGCTGTTGCCAGCGTTGCCACCCCACCAACCACCGCTACGGGAAGCAGACGCCAATTCTTCCTCATGATGAGCGTCACACCCACGTATAGGAGACCTATGACGAAACTGGCGTGAACCGAGGCCCAAATCCAAAACAGCAAGGGAATTGTCCATCGCGTGGCCGGTTGATCCCAGGCGAGGATCACCAGCACCATGAGAAGATAGGAGAGAATGACGGGCCGCGGCACCAGGAAACTGATCAAGGCCAGGACAGCCAGAACCAGAACAAACGCGGTCGCAGGCACGCTCCTCGAGTGGAGATAGGCGAGCAGGCCAATGCCAATGAATGTGAGCGTCCCAACGAGAAGGATCATGTAGGGGACGTAACCCAATCCGAACATGTTCTCTCCCCACCCATAGAGGAGCTCCGCCAGCCAGCTCTGAGTACGCCATGGCTCTCCCGACATCGTGAATGAGAAGGGGTCCGACGTGAGAACTTCTGCGCGTCCTGCCTGCAAGGTGCCCGCACGAACGTGCCAGAGGAACGAATTGTCCCCGATCGGCTGAAACGCGTCGATGACCAGCGCCACCCAAGGGACCAGGAGGGCGAGATGAGAAATGGAGAGACGCCGCGCCCCGTGCGCGGCCGTCCCGGTCATGTCGAAGCGAAGGCTTCAGCGATCTGGATCGCAGCCGGACCGAGAAGAACTATGAACAACGACGGAAAGATGCAGAACACGAGAGGGAAAACCAGTTTCACCGGAGCGGCGAACGCCTTCTCCTGCGCCCGCTGCCGCCTCTTGACACGCATCTCGTCGGCCTGCACCCGCAGAACTCTGGCGATGGTGACACCGAAAGCCTCCGCCTGGATCATGGCCAAGAGGAACGATCTCAGTTCCTCGAGGTCGGTCCGTTCCGAGAGGTGTCTCATTGCGTCGCGACGACTAACACCGACTCGAGTCTCCTGGAGCATTCTGTAGAACTCCTCCGACAACGGCCCCGGAACTGTCGCGACGACACGGGCCAGCGCAGAGTCGAAACCGAGACCCGCCTCAACCGAAATCACTAACAAGTCGAGTATGTCGGGTAGTGAACGCAACATCGCCTGTCGCCGATCACCGACTTTGCGTTCTAACCATGCGTCGGGTCCGAAGAATCCAAGGGCGATGGGCAAAGCGAATAACACGACCTGCTGGAGCGCATCGGCGCCAAGATCGATAAGAACAAACGCCGCACCCAGACCGAGGGCAGTGGTAAGCAGCTTCACCACCGTGAATGCCGGAGCATCTAGATTACCCGGATAGCCCGCGAGCATCAGCTTGCGCTGTTTTTTTTCCAGATACCCGACCGGGGTGAATCGCTTCAGGAAGTTGCCCAACCTGATGACGACAGGGCCTACAGTCCGCTGCGCCAGAGGTTTGGCCAACTCGTCCTCGCGGGCGCCAGCGACGGTGTCCCGGCCGTAGAGCTCCAACCGGTTGGCCATGTCCTCACGCGCTTGGGTAACACCCATCCCCACCCAGACGACCACGAACAGGACCAGGGCGAAGACGGCCACAACGGCGATGAGGATTGGGTCGAAGGCGCTCATATCTCGATATCCACGATCTTCTTGAGCCAGAAGATCCCACCGGCCATCAGCATCACTCCGATGATTATCGCAATGATTCCGAAGGTGTTCTCTAGCAGCGGAAGCAAATAGTCACGGTTTGAGGTCCACAAGAACAGAAACATGGCGAATGGGAGTGACCCAAGGACGAATGCGGAGATGCGTCCCTCTGCAGTGAGAGCCCTGATCTCGCCCTTGAGACGGTTTCGTGCCCGCATGGTGTCGGCCACGGTCTGAAGCACCTCGGCGAGGTTACCGCCGACCTCACGCTGGATCTCGATGGCCATGACGGCCCACTGGAAGTCCTCTGACTGGGTCCGCTCCACCACCCCCTCCAACGCCTCAGTCACCGAGCGGCCAAGCCGGGCCTCGGCGATGGCCCGGCCGAACTCCCGGGCTGTGGGGTTAGGCGACTCCTTGGACACCGCCTCGGTAGCTTGCAACAGCGAGTAACCGGCCCGCAACGACGTCGACATGAGGGTGAGAGTGTCGGGCAGCTGATTCTCGAACTTCCTCTTCTCCCGGGAGCCGGCGAAACGGATCAGGAACACCGACAACATAAGGAACAAGCCGAAAGCGATGGCCCCGGTGATGGCGCCGTTGAAGATCCCGACGAGGATCCCACCCACGGCGGAGAGCCCGATCATTCCGAGGATCGCCTCGCCGGCGGTCATGGGAATGTTTGCCTGCTCCAGCGTCGAGTTGACTCCGGATAGGAGCCCCCGTCTCCGCACCTCTTCCTCGGCCGCCTGGGTGAATCGATTCAGCAGAGGGATGCGCTCCAGTAAGGACCTCTCCTCCTCCCCTTCCTGCTGGCCACGTCGCCCATAGGCCTGGAGACGAGCGGCGAAACGACCGGGCTCGTCTTCCTCCTCCCGGCCAAACAGGATGACCAGGAACAGGAACAACGTTAGGCCCAGACCTGCCGCACCGATCAGGATCAAAGTATCCAGAGGCAGTGCGGCCCCACCCTCCACGACAGTCCCCGTCAATGGGGCCAATGTGGTGGTCGTCGTCTCGCCCGGCTCGCTCGTTGTAGTCGTGACCTCATAGCCCGAGACGGGGAAGACCTCTGCCGAGCTCAGCCCCTCGTAGCCGACTTCGAAGTCGACCTCGCCCGGTGTCGAGATGGGCGACACGAACCGTGCCACGAGGGTGTTGCTGATCTCCCGGCTGATCTCGGTGTAGAGCTGGGAAAGCTGCTCGGGATCGGGTGTCGACAGGAACAATCCGCCACCAGCCGTAGCCACTTGCTCCACAGCCTCGGGGTTGAAATCAGACCCCTCGAGGGCGACGGAGAAAGTACGTACGTCGGTGCCGTCGACGGCCGCCAGGGCATCGTCTAGAGACGACTCCGAAGCGGTGTCCTCGCCATCGGTCAAAACGATCATGTTGGGGAGAAGGCTGGACGCCCCGGGTTCCTCGAACATCTCGATGCCGCGGATTACCCCGTCGTTGAATGCGGTCTCACCCTCGGCGGTTATCGACTCGAGAGTGGAATTGAGGGACTGCTTGTTGTTGGTGAAACCGGAGAGAACCTGCACCTCATCATTGAAGGTGACCAGGGCAATGCGGTCTTCGGCCCTGGCCTGGTCGACGAAGCTCTGCGCGGCGCTGATGGCCGCAGCTATGGGCTCGCCTTCCATCGACCCGGAAGTGTCGATCGCCAGCACCACACCGACAGGCACGGCGGAGGCGCCCACGGGCTCGACGACCAGATCGGACACCGGCTCGCCGTTGGCGGTCACCTCGAGAGCCTCGGGATCGGGCTCTTCGGCGAAGTCGCGGAACTCGATGACCATCTGGGTCTGACCACCCTCGGGGTAGCGCGACCCGTTGATGTCGACGATCTCGATTTCCTGGGATTCGGTCTGTCCCCAGGCGGGTAGAGCGACCAGGAACAGCGCGGCGACAACCGCGAGGAGCTTCTTCATCTGCGGGCGAACGGCTCGGGGTCGAACAGGTCGGCGGGAAGCCGGATGCCCTGGTTCTCCAGGTCCTCGGAGAAGCTGGGGCGGATTCCCGTGGCCTTGAGGCGACCCTTGTAGACGCCATCGTCGTCGACGCCCATGCCGTAGTCGAAGAGGAACAGGTCCTGAAGGGTGATGACTTCGCCCTCCATGCCTTCCACCTCGGTCACGTGGGTGACCCTACGGGTGCCGTCCTTGAGACGGGAGACGTGGACGATCAGGTCGACCGCCGAAGACACCTGCTCGCGAATGGCCCGGACCGGCAGGTCGTAGCCGGCCATCATGACCATGGTCTCGATACGGGACAGGGTGTCACGAGGGGTATTGGAGTGGATGGTGGTCAGCGACCCGTCGTGACCGGTGTTCATGGCCTGGAGCATGTCCAGGGCGGCGGCGTCACGAACCTCACCGACGACGATGCGGTCGGGACGCATACGCAGGGAGTTCTTCACCAGGTCACGGATCTCCACCGCACCCTTGCCCTCGATGTTGGCCGGGCGGGACTCGAGCGAAAGCACGTGCTCCTGGTGGAGCTGGAGCTCGGCGGCGTCCTCCACGGTGATGATGCGCTCATCGCCGGGGATGTATGCCGACACCACGTTGAGAGTGGTGGTCTTACCGGAGCCAGTACCGCCTGAAATGATGATGTTGAGACGTCCCCGGACACAGGCCCGTAGGAAGTCGGCGACACGCTGGGTCAGCGTGCCGAAGCTGATCAGGTCGGCCTCCTGGAACGGGTCGACGGAGAACTTACGAATCGTCAGGAACGGCCCGCCGATCGCCAGCGGGGCGATGATGGCGTTGACACGGGAGCCGTCGGGGAGACGGGCGTCCACCATAGGGGTCGCCTCGTCGACACGACGACCGATCTGGCCGACGATCTTGTCGATGATGCGCCGCAGGTGGGTCTCGTCCACGAACCGGACATCCGACTTCAGGATGCGGCCGTTCTTCTCGTAGTAGATGTCGTAGGGCCCGTTGGCCATGACCTCGGTGACGTCCGGGTCGTTGAGCAGCGGGTCGATGGGACCGTAGCCGAGTACGTCCGAAGCGATCTCGTTGAGGAGGGCGCGCCGGTCGGCGGAGGTGAGGGGAAGACCCTGCTCCTGGTCGACCGCCCACTCGAGCATCTCCAACACGCGGAGACGAAGCTCGGCGTCGGACATCCCCCTGTCGTACAGGGTCGGTCCGAGTTCCTCGACCACCTTGAAGTGGAGACGGCCGCGCAAATCACTGAGCGCATCGCTCCTGTTGACGGTCGTGTCTGACGACTCGGTCTGTCGGGCTGCTGCAACTCTTTCAGATAGTGATGGCAATGCTGGCCCCTTCCCTACTTACGTCCGAACAATCCGGACTTTGACTGGGCTTCTGGAATCTTGCCTGCGATCAGCTCGGCAACTGACTCGAAGCCCTTTGCTACTTTAGATTTTGGATCCGTTTCCACGACCGGACGCCCCTCGTTGACCGAGGCGGCGACGATCGCATCTGAAGGTATCGACGCTGCAATCTCCATCTTGAGGGCCCCTTCGATTTCCTTGTTGTCCAGCTTGGCCTTGGAGTTCGACCTGTTCATCACCAACTGCACGTTCGAGGTGGAGAACTTGAGGAGGCGGAGGGTCTCGAGCGCGAGCTTGGCGTTTTTGACTGAAGGCAGGTCCATGTCGACGAGCATGAGCACGTCGTCGGACTTCTCAATGAGTGACAGGATCAACTCGTCGAGCATCGCCGCCGTGTCGACTATCACGTAGTCGTAGTTCTCCTTCAGGATGTCGAGCATCTGCATCAGACCGGCGGTGGTGATGTCGTCGGCGAAGGCCGGCTCCAACGGTGCGGCCAGCACTTTCAGCCCGCTGGGATGTTCGGTGAGGAGGGAGTCGAGCAGCTCACCGTCGAGATGATGCAACTCGTGGGCCGCGTTGACCATCGTGAAGCGGGGCTCGAGCTGGAGTACCAGACAGACGTCTCCGAACTGGAGGTCGGCGTCGACCAGACACACTTTCGTGTCCGGCAGACGCTGAAGCACGAGAGCCAGATTCGTTGCCAGAACGGTCTTGCCCGAGCCACCCTTCGCCGAGCTCACGGTGATGATCCGGCCTTCGGCACCCTCTTCTTCGCCTGAAGGCTGTGGTGCGGCCGTCGCTGGCGAACGTCTGTGAAGCACGTCGTGGGCGAACTGCTCGATAGCGGCCTCGATCTTCTCCTCGTCCAGCGGCGACTCGATCACGTCCGAGACCCCACAGCGCATGCCTTTGCGGAGCAGATCGGCCGTCACCTCCTCAGCCACGACCATCAAGACCAGGGACGGGTCTTGATTGTGGAGCTCACGGATCTGTTCCATGGCTTCGTCGGAGGTGTAGGACGGGCCGACGAGAATCATCCTGACGTCACCGGACGCCACGGTCTGACTCGCCTCTTCGAGAGAGCGCGCAACCGGAAGACTTCCGTCGAACAGCTCCTTAGCGCTGGCGACGAAGTCGTCGTCCTGGTCGACGACCAGGAGGTTGTGCTCGGCCATTGACATGAGAAATCTGTCCTCTAACTAGTTGTCTCCGAAGATCGAGTCCACGAGGTCTCCCCCGAACAGGTTGTCGATCGTGACACCATCAGACTCGATCTCAACAAAATCTTCCGGCACCAGGGTAAGCCAGATCGAACCATTCTGGAATGCGTAGACGACACGCTCGGCCTGGTCCGGAGTCACCTCCAGAGTGAAGACCGTGTCGTTGCCCTGCTGCTCTTCGCCTTCCTGCTCCTGGCCATCTTCGCCTTCGGCGGCACCCTGGTCGGCATCGATTTCACCGGTCTGGTCACCGTCGTCCTCTTCACGGACGTCACGACCCACGGCAAGGACGTTGAGCCCCTGGAGCACATAACGGGTGTAGGTAATGGTGACGGTCTCCTCTTCCTCCTCCGCTTCTTCCTCGTCTTCCGGGTCGGGAAGAGCCGGGGCATCGTCGACCGGGATGTTGTCGAACTCGATGTCGAGGGTGATGATCATGTTGATCCGGTCACCGGCCTCGACGAAACCGTTCACGCCCTGGACGTCACTGGTCGAGATCGTCATCGCCTGGTTGCCCGATGCGATCTGATCGGCCAGAGGCTCCACGTCGACGGTCACCTCGGTCCACTGGGAGCGGGTCAGAATGGCTTGCTCGGAGATCGGGCCGGCCGCGACGCGTTCGCTGAGTATCTTACGAAGCTCCTCTTCGGACTGGATGGCGTCCGGGGGCGTGTCCTCGACCTCGTCGGTTCCCTCGACGATCTGTGTTCCGCCACCTTCGAAGTCCGACAGGAGGATGCTGCCTTCGGTTCCTTCGGCGACCCCACCCGTGCCGGCGCGGAAAACCGTGACCTGCTCCTGGCCGGCCTCGGCCTCACCGCGTACGTTCTGCATGAAGTTCCAGACGGCCCAAGCCGCCAATCCGGCCAAAACCAAGGCCACTAGAAGAACTATTGCTCTCCTACCCATTGAGTCCCCTTCGGTTGTCCCCTCCTTCGATCATCGCTCTTGCCGCGATGAGGAGAGAGGGCATAGTAACGGCGAGCGTGCACCCGCCTTGCTTATCAGGTTCGATAACACATGTGATTGTCGGACCTGAAGACGCCAGTCTTGAGTTTTTCGGCCCACAAATCTATGGGCACCGAGGCCCACTGCCGACCGAAAAGACGCTCCGGGCACCTCATCTACAGAGAGCCCCCGAACTCCGATTCCGGGGGCTCTCAGGTCGACATATCGATCGAAGCTACCGGCGACCGATTCCACGTTCCTTCAGTTCTTTGAGAATGGCCTCGAGGGACGCATCCACGGGCATCGGCGGACGCTCTTCCTCATCATCAGCACCGAACTCCCGCTCGAACTCGCGCTCCTTGCGGGGCTTCCGCTTCTCCTCGGTCTGAGCCGCCCTCTCGTTGTAGTCGGGCAGAGCCTGCTTGATGGAGAGCGATACCCGGCGCCGCTCGTCTTCCTTTTCGGTGATCTTCACGCGGACCTTCTGCCCGATGGAGAGCTCCAGTTCCGGCGATTCGACGCGATGCATGGCGATCTCGGACACATGGACCAGTCCCTCGACACCGTCGGCGACCGATACGAACGCGCCGAAAGGCACAGTCTTGGTGACTGTCCCCTCGACGATGTCTCCGACCTCGTTCTCATTGGCGAACACATCCCAGGGGTCCTCGGTGGTCTGGCGGATCGACAGCGAGATGCGCTCACGGTCCCGGTCGACCTCGAGCACCTTGACCTTGACCTCGTCACCGACGCTCACCAGCTCGCCCGGATGGTTGACGTGTTGCCAGGAGAGCTCGGACACGTGCACGAGGCCGTCCATGCCGCCGAGGTCGACGAAGGCCCCGAAGTTGACCACCGACGAGACCTTCCCCTCGCGGATCTCGCCCTCCTGGAGGTTGTCGAGGAACTCGTTCCGCTCCTCGGCGAGCGCCTCCTCGAGGTGGGCCCGGCGGGAGAGGACCACGTTGTTCCTGGCCCGGTCGAGCTCGATGACCTTGGCGGTGATCGTCTGCCCGATGAAGGGCTCGAGATCCCGGACCCGTCTCAGGTCGACGAGTGAGGCGGGAAGGAAGCCGCGCAGGCCGATGTCGACGATGAGACCTCCCTTGACGACCTCGATGACGGTCCCCTCGACAGTGCCTTCCTCATCGGACACCTTCTGGATTCGACCCCAGGCGCGCTCGTACATCGCCCGCTTCATGGAGAGGATGAGACGGCCTTCGTCGTCTTCCTTGTCGAGAACGACCGACTCCACGCGGTCTCCGACGGAGACCATCTCCTCGGGGTCGATGTTGTTGCGGATGGAGAGCTCGCGGGTGGGGATGAACCCCTCCGACTTGTAACCGATGTCGACGAGGGCACCCTCGGAGTCGACATTCACGATGGTCCCCTCGACGATGTCCCCTTCCTTGAACTCGAGCACGGTGGCCTCGATGGCCTTCTCGAAGTCGTCGCCGATGTCGTCGGGAAGGTCGCTCAGGTCAGGTGCGACCAGGGCCTCTCGCTCCTGATACCTGGGGCCGGAGTCGCCGGCCGGGTCTCCGGACGTCTCGGCTGTGGCGTCGTCGCTCGACTCGGCGGGGGTCTCCTCGGTGTCTGTCTCTGAAGACTCGGGGGTGGGAGTGTCGACTGACTCCTCCGGGGTGGCTGCTTCGTCGGCGGCCTCGTCAGCAGCCGGGGTCTCGGGCGCCTCCACCGTCTCCTCGTTATCCGGAGCGGTTACGGACGCGTTCTCTTGGGGGTTGGACATGTGTGGGTAGTTACCTCTTGGGAAGATCTCTGCCAACGCACCGGTCGGCAGGCATTGAAAGTGTACGCAGCTACGGACCATTCGCCAACCCGTTTTGATGGCCGACCGACTTTGGCCGCCAGTCTCCCGGGCCATGCCGACTCTCGCCACTCCCGGGATTCCACGCCGGTTCGGCCCGTCACGACCTGCGTAAGTCGGCCAAACAGACGCCGGTCGGTCGGCAGCTGCCGCCCCGCAAACCTCCCATTGGCCGGTCGGTCATGTCTTGTCGATGGAGGCGAGATCGGGTCCCCAGCCGATGTCGACCACCAGCGGGACGTCGAGGCCGGCGACCCCCTCCATGGTCTCCACTACGAGTTTCTCGGCGATTTCCTTCTCCTCGTAGGGGACTTCGAGGATCAGCTCGTCGTGTATCTGGAGCAAAAGAGTGGTGGCCAGCTTCTCCTCCCGGAGGATGCGGTCGAGCTCGATCATCGCCGATTTGATGATGTCGGCGGCCGTTCCCTGCACCGGGGCGTTGAGCGCCATCCTCTCTCCCATCTGGCGGATCCTGAAGTTGTCCGACTTCAGCTCGGGGAGATAACGCTTCCGCCCGAAGAGAGTCTTCGTGTAGCCCTGGTTGCGTGCCCTGGTCACCACCGACGCCATGTACTCCTTGACGTCCTGGAACTGGTCGAAGTAGGCGTCGATGTGCTCCTGGGCCTCATCCCGGCTGATCCCCAGCCGGTCGGCGAGCCCGAAGGCCTCCATCCCGTAGAGAAGCCCGAAGTTGATCATCTTCGCCCGGCGACGCTGCTCGGCGGTGACGTCGTCGGTGCCGACACCGAACACCCTGGCGGCGGTGGCGGTGTGGATGTCGAGCCCCGACTGGAAGGCCTCGATGAGGAACGGGTCCCCGCTCATATGGGCCAGCACTCTCAGCTCGATCTGGGAGTAGTCGGCTACGAGAAACTCGTTGCCCTCTCCGGCTATGAACGCCCGGCGGATGGTGCGACCCGACTCGGAACGCACCGGGATGTTCTGGAGGTTGGGGCTGTCGGACGACAGACGGCCGGTCGTGGCGGCCATCTGGTTGAAGCGGGTCCTGATCCGCCCGTCGGGGTGGATGAGGGGCAGATATCCGTCGACATAGGTGGAGCGGAGCTTCTCCAGCTCGCGGTATTCGAGGAGGGTCCTCACCAGTGGGTGGTCCAGCTTCTTCAGGACCGACGCGTCGGTCGACGGTTTGCCGGTGGAGGTCTTCTTTATGACCGGCAGCCCGAGCTCGTCGAAGAGGATGGTGCGCAGCTGGTCGGTGGAGTTCACGTTGAAGGGCTCGCCGGCCAGCTCGTGGAGCTTCTTCTCCAGCTCGGCGATCTGGCTCCGCAGCTCGGCGCCCATCTTCTCCAGATAATCCCGGTCGACTCCTATCCCGGCATGCTCCATCCTGGCGAGGACCGGTACCAGCGGCAGCTCGTAGGTGAGGAAAAGGTCGAGCTCGTCGCGTTCCTTCAGCTCGCTCCGCATCCGTTCCACCAGCCGGCGGGTGGCCTCGACCCGTCTCCCCTCGACGTCGGCGTCGGGCCCATGGTCGAAGGGAAGGGTGCCGTCCTCTGCCTCGTCGTCCGGGGACACCAGCTCCAAGCCGAGGAGGCGCTCGGCGATCTCCTCGAGCCCGTAGTCGCGCTGGCTGGGGTTGACGACATACGAGGCAAGGGCGGTGTCCATTGCCGGTGTGGTGAGGTCGTGGCCCATCTCGAGGAGTGACCTGGCGAGGCTCTTCAGGTCATGGCCCGAAACAGCCACCTTCCCGTCGCTGATCGCCACGAGGATCGGCTCGGCGCTGTCGAACGGGACGACCACCGCCTCGTCATCTCCGGTGGAGATCGCCAGGCCGTAGTTCTCGCCGGCGTCGGTGACCAGACTGAGGACCAGTTCCTCCCGGTCGGCCAGTTCGGAAATTCGTTCGGCGGTGGTAACCAACTCACATTCGACGTCCAGGATCTCGGTGGCACCGCCTGTCGACGGGAGCGCCTCCTCCAGGTCGTTCCACATCGTGTGGAACTCCAGACTGTCGAAAAGGTCCTTGACCCTTTTGCGATCCCACTCCCGTGTCTCGAGGTCGCTGGCGCCGTATTGGACGTCGAGATCATCGACCAGGGCCATCAGCTTCTTGTTGAGAAACACCTGATCGCGGTGGGCGGCGAGATTCTCCCGCAGCTTGGGAGTCTGGTCGGCGATGGCGGTGTAAACCCCCTCGATGGTCCCGTACTCGGAGATCAGCCTGGCGGCAGTCTTCTCCCCCACTCCCGGGACTCCGGGCAGGTTGTCGGAGTTGTCTCCCCGGAGTGCGGCGTAGTCGACGTATTGGGAAGGCGAGATCCCGTACTTCTCGGTGATCCACTCTTTGTCGGCGAGGACCGTGTCGCTGATTCCACGGCGGGTGTAGAGCACCTTCACCGGCCCTCCCACGAGCTGGAACGCGTCCCGGTCCCCGGTGACGATGAGAACGTCCCAGCCGTCGTCCACCGCCTCACGGGTGAGCGAGGCGATGATGTCATCCGCCTCGTAGCCCTCCTCCTTGAGCTGGGTGATGTGGAGGGACTCGAGCACTTCATCGATGAGCGGAAGCTGGCTGCGGAAGTGGTCGGGCGCCTTTTCCCGGTTCGCCTTGTACTCGGGGTACGACTCGGTGCGGAAGGTCTTCCTCGAGACATCCCAGGCAACTGCCACGCCTTCGGGATGAAAGTCCTTCATCAGACGGATCAGCATCCGGGTGAACCCGAACACGGCGTTGGTGACCTGGCCCGACTTGGTGGCCAGGTCCTCGGGCAGGGCGTAGAACGCCCGATAGGCGATCGAATTGCCGTCGATCAGCGCGAGTGTCGGCACACCCCCGACGGTACTACCTGGCAGTCACACCCGTTCTTTAGTCGAGGCGGTCGAAGAGACGGTCCCGTTTGGCCACCAGCCTGGCGCGCTGCTCTTGGAGACGGGCGAGGGTTTTCTCGAACCGACGGACGTCGGCGGCGGTCAGGCTGGCTTCCTCCCGATCGATGGAGTTGCCGTAGACCGCGTCTTCCTGGGCGTCGTCGTTGATCGACCGGTGATAGTCGAGTTCGGCCGCCACCTGGTCGGCTTCCCGCTCCAGGTCGGAGATCTTCTCGTTGATCCGGAACAGTCTGCGATGGACGAGTTTCACGGGTGGCTAAGGGTATCGGCGCCGCCTCATTTCCGTCACACCCGCCCGATACGTTCGAGCCATGAGACCGGAATCGGAGTATCAGGAGGCCTTGGAGCTGATCAAGGAGGGGGTCAACGACTGCGAGATCGGCAGGAGACTGGAGATCCCGCGCGGGACGATCCGTGACTGGCGGGTCGGCCTGGAAGCGAGAAGCGGTGGCCGAACGAAGGAGTGGACCGGGAAACGCCGTATGCATGTGGACAATTGCTTCCGATGCACAGGTGGCTTCATCGACGAGGAGGCTTACGCATACTTACTGGGCGTCTATCTGGGTGACGGGTGTTTGTCTCCACATCCAAGAGGGGTCTACCGGCTACGGATCGCCTGCGATCTGAAGTATCCGGACATCATCGATGAGATCGCCACCCACATCGTCGTCGTGCGTGGGGTTGATGAGGTGGGGTTCACCGCCAAGGAGGGCTGTGTCGAGGTCTCTGCTTACTGGAAGCATTGGATCTGCGTCTTTCCGCAGCACGCCCCTGGTAGGAAGCACCAACGCGTCATAGAACTAGTCGCATGGCAGCAAGAGATCATCTCCACTCACCCCAAGGCGCTAATCCGAGGTCTGATTCACTCCGATGGGAACCGACACATCAATGAGGTACCGAGAAAGGTCTCGTCCGGAATCAAACGCTACCGGTACATCCGATACATGTTCACCAATGCCTCGACCGACATCCTGGGGATCTTCACCGATGCCCTGGACTTGCTTGGCGTCCATTGGACACAAACCACCCCACGCGATATCTCGGTCGCCCGTCGCGAGGACGTGGCCTTCCTCGACACCTTTGTCGGTCCAAAAAGGTGACGGATAGAATTGACGGCTCCGCGGGAGTGGCGGAACTGGTTTACGCGATGGCCTCAAAAGCCATTGCCCGCAAGGGCATGTGGGTTCGAGTCCCACCTCCCGCACCGATTCACCCCAAGGCCCGGGCGTACAGCTCCTCGGTTTGCTCGTTGGGTGAGAGACCCATCGTCTCCTCCAGCATCTGTCGCAGACGGTCATAGACCCTCACCGCCTCGGCGCGGTCCCCGGCGGCCAGATGGCACTCCATCACCCGGGTGTGGGCCGACTCCCGGAACGGGGCGAGATCGAGCACCCGCCGCGCCGCGTGGAGAGCCGAGGCGGGCTGGTTGAGAGCCAGCCAGACCCGGGCGAGGGCATCGAAGGTCCGCACCTCGTACTCGTGGATGTCCCGTCTCATCCGCTCCACCCACTCCCCCGACTCGCCGGCGAGGAACGACCGCCTGAAGATGCTCGAGGCGACGGTGGCATCCGACCATGCCTCCGCCGGCCGGTCGTGACGCAACAACCCCTCGGCCCGGTCGAGGGAGTTGATCGCCGTCTGGAGATCGATCCAGGTGCCCGACGGAAACCGCAGCTCGTAGGATCCGTCTCTCCCGTCGAGGACCGTGGCCCCGTCCATGCCGGCGTCGGTCAGCACCCTGCGCAGCTTCGAGGTGATGGCGGCCAGCGCCGACATCCACTGGTCGGGGAGCTCCTCATCCCAGAGCACGTCGGCGAGACGGTGACGGTCGACACGGCTCTGCTCGCTGGCGAGGAAGACGAAGGCGAGCCGCCCCTGGCGACCGGGGAAGGCGGCGGCTTCGATCAGGGCCGTATCGGACTCGATGCCGACCCTTCCAAGCAGATAGATGCGGTACGCCAATCGGCCTCCAACCAGACGCCAACGTTCGATGGATACGGTATCGGAAGATCCCATCGACAGGAGGTACGGGAATGACGGACAGTGCAAAGGTGATCGAGTGCCCCTGTGGCGCGGTGATCAATGGGGAATCGACCGACGACGTGGTGGCCCAGGCACAGACACACGCCAAGGAGACTCACGACATGGAGATGTCGCAAGAACAGGCCGCCTCGATGGCCCGGCCTGCGTAGGACCTGCGGAATTTGGAGGTGGAGGCATAGGGGGCGACCCGATTCATCGGTCCAACCGGACCGTGATCGTCGTCCCCTTGCCGGGGTTGGAGTCGGCGGAGACGGTGCCGCCCATCTGGTCGACCAGACCCTTGACGATGGAAAGACCCAGACCGGTCCCCTCTTTGTGGATCGAGCGCCGCTTGCCCACATAGTGCCGATCGAAGACGTGGGGCAGGTCTTCTTCCGAGATGCCGATCCCGGTGTCCTCAACCCGGATGACGACGGCCTCCGGCTCGCCGCGGACGGTCACTTTCACCGAGCCGGCCTCCGGGGTGTGGCGGAGGGCGTTCTCCACCAGGTTCTGAGCGATCTGTCCCAGCCGGTCGGGGTCGGTGTCGAGATAGACACCGCGATCGGCATCGACACTCAGACCCACGCCAAGCTCGGATGCCCGCCTCTCGAACCCTTCAACCATCTCTGTTACGTGAGCGCCGACATCGACCGGCTCCTCCCGCAGGCTGAACTCCGCCTGCTCCAGGCGGGCGAGCGTCGACAGGTCGTCGATCAACCGGCCCAGCTGACGGGTCTGCACCCCGAGAACGCCACCGATGCGGGCGAGCTCCTCCCGGTCCAGATCACCGTGCTCCAAGGCCTCCGCATATCCGCCGATCGTGGTCAGCGGAGTCCGCAGGTCGTGGCCCACACCGAGAATGAACTCCCGCTCCCGCTGCCGGGATGCCTCCAGGTCGGTCGCCATGTCGTTGAACGCTCCGGCCACCTGGTCGAGGTCGGGGTCGCCCACCGCGGGCACCCTGGCGGTCATGTCACCGGAGGCCACCTGTCTCGAGGCATCGGCAAGCGGCTCGAGACGCTTCGCCAACTGGGAAGAGAGCAGCCTGCCGCCGAGACCGGCGAGCAGGGCGATGCCAGCGATCAGCACGACCAGACTTGGACCCTGGTCCTGGAGACGGACGATCGGAGCCTCCCTGGCAAGGGCGACCAGGAGGGTGACTTCGTTGGATCCCACCTCCACGATCGTCGGCGTCACCACCACCAACTCGCCGTCCTCTGACGTGGTACGAAGATTCTCTCCCGTACTCACTCTCTCTCCGGCCAGGTCGACCCGTCGGAAGATGGGCGCGTCCGACTGGATGGTTCCGTCGCTCGTGAGCAGGGCAACACCGATTTCGGACCCTCCCGCACTGCGTCGGATTCTGCTGAATAGCGTGGCGAGCTCGTCACCCTGAATCGTGCGCAACAGGTCGACGGCCGCTGCCGGTCTCCGTCCCTCACTCTCCAGGAAGTCGTCGATGATGGTCACGGCCTCCTCGGCCGACACCTGGAGCTCGCGGTAGGTGGCATCGACTGCGGCCCGCTGAGAGGAAAACACAGACGCCGCCAGCACGAGCAGTCCGGTGGCCGTAGCCACACCGGCGATCGTCCAGAAGAGTCTGCGACGCATGGTCGGGTCACTCAATCGCCGAGGCGATAGCCGACGCCCCAAACGGTCTCGATGGGGATGCCTTCGATCTTCTTGCGGAGCTGGCGTATGTGGACATCAACGGTCCTCGTCTCGCCGAAATACTCGTAACCCCATACCCCTTCGAGGATCTGGTTGCGGCTGAGGGCGAGACCGGCGTTCTCGGCGAGGAACCAGAGCAGGTCGAACTCTTTGGCAGTCGGCTCTATCACCTCGCCAGATGGAGTCGCCACCGATCGCTTGCCGCTGTCGATCTCATAGCCGGAGATCTCGATGATCCGGGCTTTCGCAGGAGGCTCCTCGGAACGACGGAGAACTGCTTTAACCCGGGCCAGCAGCTCTCGGGGAGAAAACGGCTTTGTCACATAGTCGTCCGCACCCATCTCGAGACCGAGCACCTTGTCGACCTCGGTATCGCGGGCGGTGAGCATGATGACCGGGGTATTGGAGAACTCCCTGATCCTCCGACAGGTCTCCACGCCGTCGATCCCGGGCAGATTCAGGTCGAGGAGAACGGCTGACACCGGGCGGATCCGAAGACGCTCCACAGCCTCTTCGCCGGTGAGGGCATGGAGGAAGCGATATCCGTCGCGCTCGAAGAACGTTCGCAGCATGTCCGCTATCGCGTCGTCGTCCTCGACGAGCAGCACCGCGCGCGGGTTAGCGGTCATATCCTCAGTCTGGCCTCACACTTGTTAAGAACCGGTGAGAAATCACCCTGTTTTGGCTGGCAGTTCTCTAACAACGGCCGCTGTGCCGTTCACTTCGACACTGTCTCCCGGCGAGACGGAGCGCTTGATCATCGCCAGACCGGTCCCGTCCGCAGCCGAAGTCACTTCACCGACCTCCTTGCCATCGGCGACAACTTGGTCACCGGGGTTGACCCCTCCTTCGGTCTCGATCAGCAACAGGTTCTTGGGAGTGTTCCCACCCCTGCTGTCGATGCGGGCAACGAGCTCCTGGCCGAGGAAGCATCCCTTTGTGAAATCCACGCTGGCGGGAACCAGCCCGGATGCGTGGGGGATGGTCCCCTCGTCGACATCTACTCCCCATCGCGGTTCGCCAGCTTGTATCCGGAGCCTCTCGTAGTCCTCGACGGAACCCTCCTCCAGGTCGGGTTTCGAGCCGATGACGAGATGACGTTCGACACCCGGCCAGGAAATGTCGTAGCCGTCGCAGTCCCCCACCACGACCCACCGGTCCTCCTCCTCGGGAGTGACGTCGACGTCGACCCTGATCCGGTAACGGTTCAAGGCACCGGCGAGGTCGTCGCCCCGTCCGGGGTCGGTGACCAGTCCGATGCGGTCTTCGGTCCGGATCACCCACAAGAGAAACTGGAGCTTCCCCTGTGGTTCGAGGAGGAACGAGCGACGGGTCTCCCCCGGGGACATGTCACCCAGCTCCTGGCTGATGATGTCGTTGAGGAAACGGAGGACGTCCGCCCCGCTGAACCAGACCAGGTCGGGTTGTTCAGGTGCGATCCAGGGCATGTCAGATCCTCGCGAGCTCTCTCAGGAAGGGTACGGAGTCAAAGACGTTGACGAACCAGCGAGAGAGAGTGTCGACGTTGTTGGTCACCATGAGGACCCCGAAGAGAGACAGGAGGACGCCGGAGGCGATGTTGATGGGCCGTAGATAGGGCTTGAGCTTCCCGAAGAACTTGAACAGACCCAAACCGGCGAGGAGGAAGGGGAGGCCGAGCCCCAGGGAGTAGACCACCAGAAGAAGGACACCCTCACCGAGGGTCTCCCTGGTGGCCGCCGCCAACAGGATGGCCGACAACACGGGCCCGATACACGGTGTCCAGCCGAAGGCGAATGCCGACCCCATCACCGGCGGGGCCCACTTGCCGAGTCGGGAGGGGCGGACATGCACCTTGCGCTCCTGGTTGAGCGTAGAAAGAAAGCCCCGATTCGACACCGCCATCGCCACCATGAGCGCCCCGAAAACGATGATCAGCACACCGGCTATCCGGGTCAGGGTGGGAAGGTTGGAGCGGAGGAAGCCACCGACCGCAGTGGCTCCCGCACCGAGGGCGGCGAACACCACCGTGAAGCCGAGGATGAAGAGGAGGATCACCCGGAGCATGCGGCGCGGCGAAGCCACACCCTCTTCGAGCTGGGTCGCCGAGTAGCCCGACATCATCGACAGGTAGCCGGGCAGCAGCGGTAGCACACACGGCGACACGAATGAGATCACCCCGGCGCCGAAGGCGACCACCAGTTGGACTATCAGCGCTGCGTCGGCGACGTTCTCGAACATTCCTGGCTACCAACAGTCAAAGTCGTCACGATCTTCCTAGTTGCCGTGTTTACGCTCGCTAAATGCGATCTGTCCTTCGAAGGGCCCTCGACCCGATCCTGCCGGTAGGTCGCTTCACCTCCTTCGACAAGCGCATTGTCCTCATAATCTGGGTCGCAGGCGTAATCCAGGGATTCGGCCAGTCACAGGCCAGCGCCAGCCTTCCGTTCACAAGGGTGGGTCTCGGGCTCACCGAAGGCGAGATCAGCCTCATGTTGGGCCTGGCCCGGCTCGCCGCATTCGCCGCTCTCCCCATCGGCTGGCTCGGCGACCACCGGGGGCGGCGACGCCCGTTTCTCATCGCCATGACCCTCGTGGTGATCGGCGGCTCCTTCGCGGGGCTGGTAGTGGAGGCCTGGCAGTTCGGTCTTCTCCATGCGCTCCTCAGAACGGGTACTGCTGCGGCGTCGGCATTGGGCGTGGTGATCCTGGCCGAGTCGGTGAGCCCAAAGATCCGCGCCTATGCGATCTCGTTCTTCGGCGCCGCCGTCTCGCTGGGCAGCGGCATTGCCCTAATGGTGCTGCCCCTGGCCGACGGCGGACCTCAGGCGTGGCGCATCCCCCATCTCCTGGTGGGTGGTGGATTCCTGCTCCTCCCTCTCCTGGTGAAATTCGTCCCCGAAACCAGGGTCTATGAGGACGACCCCGATGGGGGACACTGGAGGGAGCTAGCCACGGGCCCATGGGCGAAGCGTTTCTGGACGGTCATCGTCATCAATCTGCTGGCCTCGGCCTATGGCGCAGTGGGTGCCGCCTTCTCCACCGAACGTTTGATCCAGGACGTCGGAATGAGCACGGGGGACACGGTCGTCGTGCTTCTCCTCGGCGGCACGATGGGAGCCGTCGGATTCTTCGTCGGCGGCCACCTCTCGGACTCGTGGGGGCGGAAGCGGACCTCGATCGTCAGCCTTCTTCTCACCATCGCGGGCGGGGTTGCCCTCTACTCGTCGACGTCCATCCCGGTGATCGTGGTGGCGGCCATGGTGTCAGCCTTCGGCACCTTCGCCTTCGTCCCCTCCGGCGGGTCGCACCGCGCCGAGTTGTTTCCCACGCCTCTCCGCTCCAGTGCCAACACGGCGGCCAGCAACTCGGGGCTCGTCGGGTCTGCCCTCGGGCTCATCTCGGGCATCTACACCATTGACACCTTCGGCCTCTCCAACACCGTCTACCTGCTATCGATCGGCGTGGCGATCGCGGCGCTTCTCACCGCCACCCTCGACGAGACGAAAGGTCAGGATCTCACCGCGGTGCGAGCCGACCTCGGATAGCCCACCAAGAGGACGATTCCCCGCACGACGAGCATCACCGCCAGCGCCCACCAGATGCCGGTGACACTGTCACCCAGCGGCGTGAACAGCATGAGGGCGACGGCCGCAACTCCCCCGGCCCCGGTCGAGATCACCATGGTCCCCAGAGCGAGCAGACCGAGAAAGATGCCGTCGCCCACGAACATGACCGCAGCGATGGGCTCGGCCAGAGCCACGACACCGGCGGCATCCACGGCGAGGGCGCCCACCACCTCTTCTCTGGCGAGATACTCCAACCCGAACCTGCCCAGTCCGACACCGACCATGAGGATCAACCCGGCGACAACACCCCAACCGACCAGACGGCGGTTGAGTGAATGAAGCTCGAGGATGTCGCCGCGGCCGGCGGTGTCGCCGACCATGGCCTGGGCGGCGATGGCGAACGAGTCGGCCAGTAACGCCGACAGGAGGAACACCTGGGCCACCAGTTGGTGGGCAGCGATCTCGGCCGGGCCGAGCCTGGTAGCCACGGCGGCGGCGATGGTGAGCGTCGCCAACAGAAGACCGGTGCGTGTCGTCAGCAGCACCCCGTTTCGCCCCAGGTCGAGCAGGGACGGCAGGCTCTCGGTGAGCCCCCGGGGCCGGGCAGCCATGTTCCGCTTCATCATCAGCCGAAGGAACCACGCCGCTCCGAAATACTGGGCGACCACGGTTGCCACCGCCGCCCCCTCGAGACCCCAGCCGAGCCCGAAGATCAGCAACGGGTCAAGGACCAGGTTCAACAGGTTCACCCCGAAGGCCACTCTGAGCGGAGTGCGGGTGTCCTTGTGGCCGCGGAAGGCTCCGTGTCCCGTGGTGACGATGAGTACTGCGGGCGCGGCCAATGCCCTGATGCGCAGATAGTCGACCGCCGGGCCCGCAATGTCGGGGCCCGCGCCCATCAGATCGACGAAGAACGGAGCCGCCACCTCGAGGACGACGGCAACCGTCACACCCAGCGTCAAAGCGAGAAACAGGGCGTCGCCCACCCAGCGCCTCGCCTCCTCCGGCCGGCCACCCCCGATTGCCCTGGCCACCAGCGGGGTGACCACATAAGCGAGGAAGTTGAAGGCAAAGAAGGCGAAGCCGAAGATCGCTGTGTCCACACCGAGGGCTGCCAGTTCCACGGTGCCGAGCCGCGCCACGAACGCAGTATCCGCCAGGGTGAGGAGGGGATCTATGGCAAGGGCGCCCAGTGCCGGTATGGCCAGACCGAGTATCTCCCGGTCGGTGGGACGGAACCGCGACTTCACCGGGTCTTCTTGGCGGCCATCTCAAACCGCTGCGGCCACTCGCAGAGATTGAACAGCTCGCATGCGCCACAGTCGGGCCGGCGGGCATCGCAGACGTCACGACCGAACTGGATGAACCGCATCGACAGGCCCGACCAGGCGTCGGCGGGATACAGCGCCTTGAGGTCGGTCTCGATCTTCACGGGGTCGGTCTCGGTGGTCAGACCTAGACGTCCCGCCACCCGCTTCACATGGGTGTCGACCGCGATCGCGGGCACGTCCCACACTTCGGCGAGGACGACCGAGGCCGTCTTCCGCCCCACGCCACGGAGCTTCACCAGGTCGTCGATGTCGGTGGGCACCTCGCCGTCGTAGAGGTCCTCGAGATCCCGGGAGAGGCTGATGATCGATTTCGTCTTCTGCCGATAGAAACCGGTAGAGAAAATGAGCTTCTCGACGTCCTCGGGGTTGGCCTCGGCCAGGTCGGAGGGCGTCGGGTAGCGGGCGAAGAGACCAGGAGCGACTTTGTTCACGTTCTCGTCGGTCGTCTGTGCAGACAGGACGGTCACGACCAACAGCTGCCAGGGGTTCTCGTAGTCGAGAGCGGTCCCCATCCTGGGATATCTCTTCTCGAGACGGTTGAGGACGGCGCGCGCCTTGCCCCGTTCGGCCGCAGTGGGAGTGGATCCGTCGGCTCTTGTCCCTGGCATCCGGGGCAGGGTATATACGCTGCCGCCGGTGTTTGCTTCCAGACAGAGCCGGGCAGTCCTTGCCCTGACCGGCGCCGCGTTCCTGTTCGGGGCCACTTTCGTGGTGGTCAAATCCGCTCTCGACTCCATCGAGCCGCTGAGCTTCGTGGCCTGGCGCTTCGCCATCGGAGCCGTCGTCCTGGCGACCCTGGCCATTCCCAAGGGGAAGAGCCTGTGGCTCGACGGGACTCTGGCCGGCGTCGCCTTGTTCAGCGGCTACGCGTTACAGACGATCGGCCTCGAGTTCACGACCGCGGCCAACTCTGCGCTCATCACCGGCCTCTACGTGGTGATCACCCCGTTTCTCGCCGCGCTCCTGGCCCGGCGAGCGCCCAGTCCGTGGGTAGTGACAGGCGCTGCCGTCGCTTTCGGCGGATTGATCCTCGTCACCGGGGTCGACAGCCTGAGTCTCGAGCTCGGCGACCTCCTCACCGTCGGGTGTGCGTTCGGTTTCGCCACCCACATCGTCACCCTGGCCCGCTTCGCCCACCGTCATCCCGTGGTGCCGTTCACGACCGTTCAGCTTGCGATCACTGCCGTCCTGTCGATAGCACTGTCCGCGCTGTTCGAATCGGGTCCCGGGATTCCCGACCGCTCGGTGTGGCCGGCGATAGCCCTCACCGCACTCGGTGTGACTGTCGGCGCCTACCTGCTCCAGATCTGGTCACAGACCGTGGTGGGTGCCGGCACCGCCGCCATCGTCCTATCCAGCGAGCCGGTGTTCGGTGTCGCCACAGCATGGGTGGTCCTCGGAGAGAGGCTCGGCACCCAGGGATGGATCGGAGCCGGGCTGGTCGTCGTCGCCATCTACGTGGTAGTCACCCGTCAGCGCGACGAGGCGTCACGCGAGGCCGAGGCCGTGACTCCCGCTCACTGACTCACCTGGTAGGTGTCGTCGTCCAAACGCCGGGCGAGTCGTATCAGAAGGCGGATACCGACAACGGTGAGGAACAGCCCGAGGCCGAGAATGATGATCATCTCTGCCCCGGTCGAGTACGGCTTGTCGCAGGCTTCGAGACCGTTGGGGCACAGCCCGTAGCCGGTGCCCCCGTCGAGCAGGTCGATGAGGATGAGGATGGGAACGACACCGATACCGACGGCCACCAGCACCAGGATGAACACTCCGAGTCTGACAAGAAACTTGGCCACAACATCCTTTAGATAAACAGCACATGCGCTCAATCCCGAGCAATCAGCTCCGATTCGAGGTCATGCCCTCTCGTAGGTGACGAAGCTGAACCCTTCGCGTGACTCTCGTGCGGTCTCCCGCCATTCCGACCAGTCGACAGCCGGGAACCAGGTGTCGCCCTCCGGAGCGGCGTCGACCTCGGTGAGTTCCAGGATGTCGGCAACGTCCAGGGCAGTCTGGTAGACCTCCGCCCCGCCGATCACGAATGCGTCCTGGCCGCGGGCTCGTGCGATCTCTAGGGCCGCATCCAAAGAACCGGCCACTTCCACCCCCTCGTGACTCCACGCCTCATTGCGCGTCAAGACGATGTTGGTCCGGCCGGGAAGTGGGCGCCCGATCGATTCGAAGGTGGCCCTGCCCATCACGAGGGCCCCTCCCATGGTGATCCGTTTGAACCGGGCGAGGTCTTCGGGGATGCTCCACGGAAGACGGTCATCGATGCCGATGACGCCGTTGCTTCCGACGGCGGCCACGATCACGGTCCGCATCCGTGACCTGGTTTAGTAACCCACTAGACCGCGATCGGGGCCCGGATAGCCGGGTGCGGGTCGTAGCCGAGCACCTCGACGTCGTCCATGTCGAACTCGTCGAGGGCGCGGCGTTCCGGATTGAGACGGAGCGTCGGGAGATCTCGTGGCTCCCGCTCCATCTGAAGACGGGCCTGCTCGAGATGGTTGAGGTAGAGGTGGGCGTCGCCGAGAGTGTGGACGAAGTCCCCGACCTCCAGGTCGCATACCTGGGCCACCATGTGGGTGAGGAGGGCGTAGGAGGCGATGTTGAAGGGAACGCCGAGGAAGATGTCCGCAGACCGCTGGTAGAGCTGGCAGCTCAGTCGTCCGTCTGCCACATAGAACTGGAAGAGGGTGTGACAGGGAGGCAGGGCCATCTCACCGACATCGGCGACGTTCCAGGCACTCACGATGTGCCGTCTCGAGTCCGGGTTCTCTCTGATAGAGCTGACCACCCGTTCGATCTGGTCGACGTGGTCGCCGTTCGGAGTCGGCCACGACCGCCACTGATAGCCGTAAATGGGTCCAAGGTCGCCATTGTCGTCTGCCCACTCGTCCCAGATGCTGACACCCCGCTCCTGTAACCAGCCGACGTTGGTGGAGCCGCGGAGAAACCAGAACAGCTCGGCGATGACGGAACGCAGGTGGACCTTCTTGGTGGTCACCAGGGGAAAACCCTTGGTCAGATCGAACCGCATCTGGTGCCCGAACACCGACAGGGTCCCCGTGCCCGTCCGGTCGCCCTTCTCGGTTCCCTCGTCCAGAACCCTCTCGAGAAGCTCGTGGTATTGCCGCACCACGCCATCGTACCGCCGGGGCCCGACACCACCCGGTAAGACCGATCCCTTCTTTTCCCGGTCTCGCGCGACCAGGTGGAACCCGGTACCTCAGGTTCTGTGACTCATATCCGGAACCCACAGCCTCGAGAAAGATGGAACCGAGAGCCTCGAGTTGTTCTCGAGGCTCTCGGTTCATATGTGAGCCATACAACCTGAGGTACGCGGTTCCAACCCGGAACGTGGGGATCCCCGCGGAACGAGGTTAGGGTTCGGGCATGGCCCAATTCGATGTAGATGCCATGTTGAAACGCTATGCAGAACGCGCCGAGGCGGTGCGGGATCGGCCGCTTCCTCCTGTCGCCGGCGAGGAGCGGAAGAAGTTCATAAATCAGGCGGAAACCGACTACACCGACTTCGCTCTCGTCGCCAGCGCATCCTGGGAGATCGACGACGCCCACCTGGTGCTGAGGATTCCGCTCAAGGGCGACAACTGACGACAAGCCGGGGCTCCTGATGCTCGACAAGCGCCTGGCGATCGTGTCCGGTAAGGGCGGCGTGGGGAAGTCGGCAGTCGCCTCGGCCCTGGCCCTGCTGGGACAACGTCACGGCCTCCGCATCCTCGCCGTGGAGATGGAGTCCGGCGGCGGTCTTTCCGCTCACTTCGGGACCGGACCCCTCGAGTTCGAACCGCGCGAGGTGCGGCCCGGGCTGCACGCCATGCAGATCGTCCGCTCCGACGCTCTCCTGGAGTACCTCTCCCTTCAGCTCCGACTTCCGGGTATGGGCCGGTTCGGGGCAATGGCGCGTGCCTTCGACGCCCTGGCGACGGCCGCACCCGCAGTACGCGAGATCGTCACCATCGGCAAGATCCTCTGGGAGGTGCGGGAGGACCGCTGGGACCTCGTCGTGGTCGACGCTCCCCCGACCGGCCAGATCGCCTCCTACTTGCGAGCTCCAGCTTCGATCTCCGAACTGGTCACAACGGGACGGATCCGCAGCCAGTCGCAGTGGATGGCGGAGACACTCGGCGACCCGGACATAACCCAGCTGTTGCTCGTGACTCTCGCCGAGGAGCTGCCCACCACCGAGACTGCCGAGACGATCGACTGGGTGAAACAGACCGGCGTCGTGGGCGACCCCGTCGTCGTCGCCAACCGGATCCTGGAGAAGGTGGGTCCCGGCGACCCGCCGAATGGCCCGGTGGGCGACATGGTGACCCTCCACCGCTCGCTGAACGACGAGCAGGAAAAGTGGCTTCGTGAGCTTCCGCCCGCCATCACCCTCCCCTACCTCTTCGGGCTCTTCACCCCCGCGGAGGTGGCCGCACACATCAGCGACGAGCTGGAGGCTCTGACGTGACGCAGACCATCCTCGTGACGGGAGCCGGCGGTGTGGGGAAGACCACAGTCGCCGCCGCTCTCGGGGTCAAGGCGTCCCGAGCCGGCGTGCGCACTCTCGTGGTGACCGTCGATCCGGCCCGGCGACTGGCTTCCGCCCTGGGAGTCCAGGACCTCGGCGACGAACCACAGCCCCACGAGCACGAGGAGAACCTGTGGGCGGCGATGCTCGACTCCCAGGCATCATGGCGCGCCGTTGCCATGCGTCATGCCGACCCCGAGGTCGCCACCCGGCTGGCGGACAACGAGTTCTTCCGGGCCGCCTCCGAGCACTTCCCGGCCTCCCAGTCCTACGCCGCTGCCGACCAGGCGGCCACCTTCGTCCAGGCGCGCGCCTGGGACCTGGTAGTGGTCGACACACCCCCATCCGGAGGAGGGATCGACTTCTTCACCGCTCCGGCACAGATGGCCGACCTCGTCGGCGGTCGTCTCCTCCGCTGGATCACCGGTGGGCCACTCCCCGGCCGCCGCTTTTTCTACAACCGCGCCGCCCGGCCGATGCTCCGGGTGGCCGACACCGTCCTCGGCTCCGACCTGCTCCAGCGGGTATCGGAGTTCCTGCTCGACCTGCGCACCACCTACGACGGTGTTGCCCGCCGGGGACGCGAGATCGAGACAGTATTGCGAGACGCGGCCACTCTGGTGATCACCACGGCCGACCCGGCGCCGGTCGCTGAGGCCGTCCGCTTCTTTCGCCAACTCCCTGATCTCGCTTCCACCCCGGCTGCCGTTGTGTTCAACCGAGCCCTCCCCAAGGAGTGGGCAGGAGTGGAACCGGACCCGGGTCTGTCGACGGAGTTCGGCCGGGTCGTCCAGCAGTGGAGTGCCGAGACCGTCCGCCAGGCCGACGCCCGCGACGAATTCTCCGCCCGCTACGGGGCCCGGGTGGCCACCGTACCGTGGCATCCCAACCCCCCTCACGATCTCGCCGGACTCGCCGGGCTCCTCGATGACTCCGAAGGGCTTCCCTGGGCAGACCTCCTTCCCTGAGCACAGACACGAAATAGGCTGATAGCCATGGCAAACGCAGCCGCATTCTTCGACCTGGACCGGACCCTGATATCCGGTGCCTCGGCTTTCCCCTTCGGCGTCGAGGCGTGGCGACAGGGTCTGGCCGACTCAAAGGACATCGCCAAATGGACCGTCGCCGCCCTCACCTATCTCCTGGCCGGGGACAAGGGGGACGGATCGACCACCGACATCAGGACCGAGTTCCTTTCCCGAATCGAGGGAGTCCCGGTCTCCGATCTGGAGATAATCGGCCAGGCGGTGCTGCCCAAGCTCGTCTCCCGGGTTCGGCCCGAGTCACGCAAGCTGATCACCATGCACCACGAATCGGATCGGGACACCTGGATCGTCTCCGCCAGCCCCCACGACATCGTCGAGCCCCTGGCGGCATCCCTCGGGATGACCGGGGCGATCGGCACCAGGGGCGAGGTCGTCGACGGATATCTCACCGGACGTCTGGAGGGGCCGTTCATCTACGGGCAGGGCAAGGCCCAGGCCATCGGGAAGCTGGCGTCGGACCGGGGCTACGACCTGGACCTCTGTTACGCCTACTCCGATTCGATCTCCGACCTCCCGATGATGGAACTGGTCGGTCACCCGGTCGCCGTCAACCCGGACTCGGAGCTCGATCGCATTGCCCATGAACGGGGCTGGCCGATCGTCATCTTCGCCAGGAGGACGAGGCGTGCGGTGGCCCTCAGCAGCGTTGTAGCCGCCTCGGTCGGTGCCGCCGCCGGCGCCTACGCCCTGGGGCGGAAGCACGGCAACACCTCGGCCCTGGCGAAGCTGACCCGGTCAAGCCTGCGCCGCTGAGCCGCTGATCCTCGACCGCGCTGCACCGCGTGGCGGAAAACGCGACCTAACGCAGCGCAGAGGACCACGCCGCCGCGAGCACCTCGACCGCGCTGCACAGCGTGGCGGAAAACGCGACGGAATGCAGCCCAGACGAGCACTAGGCCAGCGCGTTACAGACGGCCGTCTAGTTGAGGATGGCGCGGGGGCCCAACAGCTCCTTGAGCTCGGCGAAGAGGGCCGAGCGTGGCTCCACCTTGTGGTCGTCGCCCAGCTTGAGGGTCTTGGTATCGCCGCTGTCGGAGAGGTTGAGGAAGACCGACGCCGGCCCGGGATGGTTCCGCAGGATCGCCTTGAGGCTGGATACCACCTCGGGGGTGAGACGCTGGGCGGGGACCGCCAGACGAACCATCGAGTCGTCCCGGATTACCAGCTCCTTGATCTCCCGGGCGACCACCTTCACGTCGTCGCCACGATGGTCGAGGTGGCCCGAGACCACCACGACGGCGTCTTCCACCACCAGATGCCCGAAGTCGTGGACCGTCTTGGGGAAGACGATCACCTCGATCGAGCCCTCGAGATCCTCGAGCTGGAAGAACAGCATCGGGTCGCCGTTCTTCGTCCACCGTCTGGTGATGGTCCCCACGATCCCGCCGACGGCCACCGACGTCCTGTCGTTGAGCTCGGCGAGTTCGGAGATGGTAGATGTCGTAGCGGACGCCAGTGATGCACCCACAGAGAGCAGCGGATGGTCGGAGACATATAGCCCGAGCATCTCCTTCTCGAAGGCCAGCTTCGTCTTCTGCGCCCACTCCTCTGTAGGGATCTCGAAGTCCTTCTCCTCGCCACCGGCCTCCTCCCCGGCGAACAGCGAGTACTGACCCATCTCTTCGTTGCGGCGACGCTCGAGCGTCGTGTCGAGGATCATCTCGTGCATGAGGGTCAGGCCCTTGCGGGAATGTCCCATTGCGTCGAACGCACCCGCCTTGATCAACGACTCCACGGTCCGGCGGTTGAGAGCCGAGATGTCGACACGGTCGACGAAGTCGAGAAACGACTCGAAGGGTCCATCCTCCCTGGCCTCGGCGATCTTCTCCACCACGCCCTCGCCGACGTTGCGCACTGCCGACAGGCCGAACCTGATGCGGCGGTCTCTCACTGTGAAATCGGACTCCGACTCGTTGACGTCGGGGACGAGCACCTCGATGCCCATCTGCCGGCACTCGTTGAGATAGATGGCGGTGCGGTCCTTGTCCCGTTTCGTGGCGGTGAGCAGCGACGCCAGATACTCGGCCGGATAGTGGGCCTTGAGATATGCCGTCTGGTAGGCAACCAGGCCGTAACCGGCGGCATGGCTGCGGTTGAATCCGTAACCGGCAAAGTGGCCAATGAGCCGGAACATCTCCCGGGCGGTCTCTTCGGTGTGGCCCTGGGCAAGACACCCTGCGACGAACTTCTCCTCCTCCTCGTCCATCACCGACTTGATCTTCTTGCCCATGGCCCGGCGCAGGTTGTCGGCGTCGGCCATTGAGTAACCGGCCAGGTCCTGGGCCACCATCATCACCTGTTCCTGGTACACCATGATCTGATAGGTGTCGCTCAGGCTCTCGGTGACGGCCGGGTGCAGCTCCTCGACCGGCGCCCTGTTGTTCTTGCGATCGGCGTAGAGGTTGTGCATGTCGGCCCCCATCGGACCGGGCCGATAGAGAGCCACCAGGGCGATGACGTCGTCGAAGGTATCCGGTGCCAGTGAACGGATCAGGGCCCGCATGGCTGTCCCCTCCATCTGGAACACCCCGATGGTGTTGCCACTCTGGAGGAGCTCGAAGGTCTTCTGGTCGTCGAGGGGGATGTTGTCGATGTCGATGCGCTCGCCGGTGCTCTCCTCCAACAACTCGAGGCAGCGTTCGATGATCGAGAGGTTGCGCAGGCCCAGGAAGTCCATCTTGAGCAGCCCCAGATCCTCGACACCGTGCATCTCGAACTGGGTGACGACCTCGGCGTCCTCCCCCTTGCGCTGGACGGGGACGATGTTGGTCAACGGCTCCGGGGCGATGACGACCGCGGCAGCGTGGATCGAGTCCTGGCGGCGCAGCCCCTCCAACCCGCGGGCGACGTCGACCACCTCTCTAACCCCCGGATCCGACTGGTACATCTCCCGGAGCCCGTGGGCGTTGGCGTACCAGTCCTTGACGTCGGAGGGTGAGTTCGGGTCGGGTGCCTCGAGCACCTGGTCGAGGGTCGGGTCCTTCCCGAGAATGGACGGCGGCATTGCCTTGGCGACGCGATCGCCCAGCGAGTAGGGGTGGCCGAGGACCCGGGCCGAGTCACGGATGGCCTGTTTCCCCTTGATCGTAGAGAAGGTGATGATCTGGGCCACCCGGTCGTGGCCGTACTTCTCGGCGGCGTAGCGGATCATCTCGCCGCGGTAACGCTCGTCGAAGTCCATGTCGATGTCGGGCATCGACATGCGCGCGGGATTGAGGAAGCGCTCGAAGATGAGCCCATATCGGAGCGGGTCGATGTCGGTGATCCGCAACGCGTAGGAGACGATGGAACCGGCGGCGGAGCCCCGACCCGGCCCGACCCGGATCCCGTTCTCCCGGGCATGTCGGATGAGGTCCCAGACGATGAGGAAGTAGGCGGGGAAGCCCATCTCCTCGATGATCTTCAGCTCGTGCTCGACCCGCTCCCAGACGTCGGCGCCCGGCTCGCTCCCGTAGCGCTCACGGGTGCCCTCCTCGACGAGTCTCCGCAGGTAGGTGACCTCCGTCTCGCCCTCGGGAACGGGAAAGCTGGGCAGGAGGATGTTCCCGAACTCGAGGTCGACACTGGCCCGCTCGGCGATCCAAAGGGTGTTGTCGCATGCCCCGGGGAAGCTCTCCTCGGGGAAGAGACTGCGCATCTGCTCGGCGGTCTTCAGATAGTGCTCCGAGCCCTCGAAACGGAGCCGACCCGTCTCGTTGCGCAGCGACCCGGTCTGGATGCAGAGGAGAGCATCGTGGGCGTCATGCTCCTCCTTGCGGGTGTAGTGGGCGTCGTTGGTGGCCAGCAGCGGAGCGTCGATGCGTCTCGCCACATCCAGGAGATCCCCCATGATGCGGTCCTGAGCCTCGAGACCGTGGTCCTGGAGCTCGATGAAGAAATTGTCCCGGCCGAAGATGTCCTGGAACCTGGCCGCGGCGGCGACCGCGGCGTCGAAGTCACGGGTGGTGCCCTTGTTGCCCTCCTCCGACATCGCGTCCGGTCCGAGAAGCTGGGGGACGATCCCGCCGAGACAACCCGACGTGGCGATGATCCCCTCCGAGTGCTCCGCCAACACCTCGTAGTCCATCCGGGGCTTGTAGTAGTAGCCCTCGAGAAAGGACTTCGAGGAGAGCTGGAGGAGGTTGCGGTACCCGACCTCGTTCTCGGCGAACAACAGCATGTGATACCGCTTGTTCTGGTCGGCCGGGGGTCGGTCGAACCGGGAACCGTCGGTGAAGTAGGCCTCGATGCCGATAACCGGCTTGATGTCATGCTGGCGAGCGGCCTTGACGAAGTCGACCACCCCGTAGAGATTTCCGTGGTCGGTGATCCCGATTGCGGGCTGGCCCATTCGAGCCGCCGCCCCCACCACGTCGGCTATCCGCGCCGCACCGTCGAGGAGGGAGTATTCGGTGTGGAGATGGAGATGAGAGAAGGACACTTCGCCTAGTTACAACGGTGTAGTTTCCGGCACTGTAGTGACCATAGATGGCTTCCGCTCTCGCGTCAGCCACTCCGCGAAAAGTCCTCCTACAAGACCAATACCGCGACGATGGCCAGACCCGCGACGGCCACTGTGACCGCCAAACGTCCCGTCTCGTTCCGGGCCCTCGACCAGAGTTCCCCAATAGCGAAACCGGCGATGAGACCGCCGAGGTGGGCCTCCCAGGCGATGCTCGGGATGAGGAGCGGGAGGGCACCGTTCAGGAGCAACAGGAACCCGATCTGACGCAGCAGCATCCGGCCATGCGCCGTGTTGCGGCGACGGACCGCCCAGTTGAACCAGATCCCGAACAGACCGAAGATCGCACCCGAAGCCCCCACCGCGATAGGAGCGTCCAAGCCGCCCAGGACGTACATGAAGGCTCCACCCATCCCGGCCGAAGCCAGGAAGAGACCCACGAACGGTCCGGTCCCCACACCCCTCTCGATCTGGGGGCCAAGCACCCAAAGAGCCCACATGTTGAACAGGATGTGGGCAAAACCGGGGGCGTGGAGAAGAACGGGTGTGAAGATGCGCCACCACTCTCCCTCGGCGACCAGGAAGTTGGCTTGGGCAAATAGCTCGTACAGCGGCTGACGCATCCCGCCGAAGTTGGTGCCCAGCCAGAAGAGAACGGCGATCCCGATGAAGGCCTTCGTCGCCGGTGCGCCTCCCGCCCGGGACATGGCGCGGGCGCCGGTCCTGATCTCCTTCTGCCTGCCCTCGGAACGGACACACTCGGGGCAGCGCTGGCCGACCGAGGCATCGATCGAGCATGCCGCGCAAATCGGTCGATCGCAGCGGCTGCAACGCAGAAGTGTGTGACGGTCGGGGTGCCGGTAACAGGTCGGCGCCGCCGTGGTGTCTTCCTGGGTCACGAAGTAGAGAGTATTGAGTATCGGGTATTAGGACAGCCGGTCCAGAACCGTAGCCAGGTCTGCTGGGAGCGGGGCCTCTACTTCCAGGCGTTTGCCCGTGGTCGGGTGGGTGAATGCGACCTTGGCAGCGTGGAGAAAGGTGCGGGGGACAGTCAGGTCCCGTCTCGTGGCGCCGTAAGTGGCGTCTCCGGCCACGGGGTGGTCGATCGCCGCCAGATGGACCCTGATCTGGTGGGTTCGCCCGGTCTCCAGTCGAACCTCGAGCAAAGAAACGTCACTCTCTTGGTAATAACGGACCACCTCGTAGTGGGTGCGGGCGTGCTTGCCACCCGGAACCACGGCGCGCCGGGTGGGCCGTGACGGATCCCTGCCGATGGGTGCGTCGACCGTCCCGGTCGGAGCGCTCATCCGACCCTCCACCAAAGCCACGTAGACCCGTTCGATCTCACGGCGTCGCAGCTCGGCGGTGAGCTGGTCGAAAGCTACTGACGTCCGTGCCACGACGATGACTCCGGAAGTGTCCTTGTCCAGACGGTGGACGAGCCCCCACCGGTCGGCGGCACCGACTCCCTCCAGCTCCGGGTACCTGTCGAGGAGCCCGGCGGCCAAAGTGCCCGAGGTGCGTCCACTCCCCGGATGGACGACAACACCGGCAGGCTTGTCCACGACGATCACGGATTGGTCCTCATAGACGATCTCGAAGTCGACGGCCTCGGGTGCCAGCCGCATGGTGTCCTTGGGCCTGCGACACACGATCACCTGCCCGGCCCGGACCCTGTCCGAAGCAGCTGCCTCCGATCCGTCCACCAGCACCCCTTCTTCGACCACCCCCGACGCCACGGCCCGGCTCACGTCGAACAACTCGGCGATCGCCTTGTCGACCCGGGAGCCGTCGAGCGCGTCGGGTACCTGGAGCTCTACCTGGTCCGCCATGCCTGGACGAGGATCAGGGCGACCGCCACGGTGACCGAGGCGTCGGCGATGTTGAAGGTGGGGATGATCCAGAGCTCGATCCAGTCGATGACCCTGCCGTCGATGATTCCCTGACCGCGGGCAAAGCGGTCGACGAGATTGCCGACCGCTCCTCCGACGACGAAGCCGAGTGCCACCGTCTCGAGCAACGGCCGTTCCATCCCCAGGGCCACGAGAACCACGACCGTGATGATGAGAGCGGCGACACCGATGACCACTCCCCCGTTCTGGAACATCCCGAAGGCTCCCCCGGGGTTCTCCAGATAGGTGAAACCGAAGAATCCCGGGATGATCTCGACGGGATCCCCTTCGAAGTTCAGCGCCGCATAGCGCTTGGTGAGGAGGTCGACGACGACCAGGACGGCCGCAATGCCGAGTCCGACAGAATAACGACGGATCAAGTGGCGCGGCCGGCGCACTCGACACAGAGCGTCGAGTACGGGAGCACTTCGAGCCGCTCCACCGGGATGGCCTTCCCACAGGACTCACAGGTGCCGTACGTGCCGGCATCGATCTGCTCGAGGGCGCGTTCCGCCTTTCGGAGGAGGTCGAGAGTGTTCTGCTCGATCGACAGCTCCTTGGCGTATTCGAGCTTCATCGAGCTCGCCTCCGCATTCCCCGGATCGGGGCTGCGATCGGAGGAGCTCTCCGTCAGCCGCGCCTCTTCGAGATCACGCTCGTAGTCCGCGATCAGCTCTTCGAGCCGCTCCTTTTCGGCCTCGAGACGCTTCCTGAAACGCTCGAGGGTGCTCTTAGCAAGTTTTCTGGCCACAATTCACCTCACAAAAGGCGGGGAACCCTACCAAACACCGCGGTCCTAGAGACCGAGTTTCTCCCGGACATGATCGACGTCGGTGATGAAGACGTGAAACGTCTTGGAGCGGCTGCGCATTCCCGCCTCGAGCACCACCTTGGCGCCCAGTGCGTCTGCCAGCATGCCCGCCACCTCGTCGTTGGCCCTGCCTTGTCGAGCAGGGGAGGTTACTCGAATCTTCACCCTTTCACCGTGGAGACCGTCGATGGACGCCCGCGACGATCCCGCAACGACCCACACCGCTATGGAGACACCGTCCTCGGTGGCCGTGAGAGGAGCATCTGCCATGGCGGGCGAAGTTAACCGATCCGACGGACTTGGCGATACACGCAGTTACCCTCCCGGTTTCTATGGCCCCGACCGAGAGACAGGTGTTCACACCACTGGAGAACCAGCCGGACCACGATGCCCTCGAGCGACGCATCCTCGAGTGGTGGGACGACAACGCCACTTTCCAAAAGCTCCGTGAGAAGAATCAGGGAGCAGAGCCGTTCAGCTTCATCGACGGACCGGTCACCGCAAACAAGACACTCGGTGTCCACACCGCCTGGGGACGCACCCTCAAAGACGTCATCCAGCGCTATCAGGCGGCCCGGGGCAAGGACCTGCGCTATCAGAACGGTTTCGACTGTCAGGGGCTGTGGATCGAGGTCGGGGTCGAACAGGATCTCGGCCTCAACTCGAAGAAGGAGATCGAGGAGTACGGACTCGAGGATTTCGCCCGCAAATGCCGGGAGAAGGTCGCCTGGTCAGTCAAGGAGCTACGACGCGGCTCGAAGCGTCTCGGCATGTGGATGGACTGGGACAACGACTATCTGACTTTCGCCGACAACAACATCGAGTACATCTGGCGATTCCTGGCGACGCTCCACGAGCGGGGCTGGCTCTACCTGGGGGAACGGGCCACCGAGTGGTGCCCCCGATGCGGGACATCGATCTCCCAGCATGAGATCACCGGGCAGTCGGGCGTCTATCAAGAGAAGACCGACCCCTCCCTCCAGGTGCGGTTGCCGCTGGTCGACCGCCCCGGGGAAGGGCTGGTCATCTGGACGACGACCCCCTGGACGATCCCGGCGAACGTCGCCGCCGCGGTCCACCCCGAGTACACCTACGGGAAACGTCCGAACGGTGACTGGGTGGCAGTGGAGCGCTTCCCCGAAGAGGAGTTCACCGACACCAAACCCGGCAGTGAGCTGGTGGGTTGGAAGTACCGGGCACCGTTCGAGGATCTGGAGGCGGGCGCCGACGTCGACCACTTCGTCATCCCCTGGGACGAGGTGACTATGGAGCAGGGCACGGGGATCGTCCACATCGCTCCTGGTGCCGGCGCCGAGGACTTCGAACTAGGACGGGAACATGGACTGCCAGTCCTCGCCCCGGTGGATGGAGAAGGCAAGTTCTACCCCGCATATGGATGGCTCGCCGGGATAACCACCACCGAGGCCAAACAGCCCATCATCGACGCCCTCGAAGAAAAGGGCGTACTCGTCGAGGTGGGCGAATATCCCCACTCCTACCCCCACTGCTGGCGCTGTGACACCCCTCTCATCTTCAGGGTGGCCGACGACTGGTACATCTCGGTGGACGAGATCCGACAACCCCTGAAGGACGCCAACGCGAAGGTCGCCTGGACCCCGCCCTACATGGGCAAGCTCATGGACGACTGGCTCAACAACATGGGAGATTGGAACATCTCCCGAAGGCGCTACTACGGCCTCCCCCTGCCCTTCTACGTCTGCGATTGCGGCGAGATGACCGTCATCGGATCAAAGAGCGAGCTGGCAGCGAAGGCCACCGCGGGTATGGACCAGCTCGAGGAGCTGCGCCGCCCCTGGATCGACCGGGTCACCATCCGCTGCGACCACTGCGGCAACACCGAGCTCACCCGCATCGAAGAGGTGGGGGACGTCTGGCTCGACGCCGGGATCGTCCCGTTCTCCACCCTCGGATGGAGAAACGACGAATGGGTACCCGGAGGCAATGCCACCGGGGCGGCCCGGGGGTTGACCAACGCCGACCTGCCCGACCACGCCTACTGGGAAAAGTGGTTTCCCGCCGACTGGGTCTCCGAGATGCGCGAGCAGGTGCGGCTCTGGTTCTACTCCCAGTTGTTCATGTCCGTGGCCCTGGAAGGGGTGGCCCCCTTCAAATCCGTACTCGGCTACGAGAGGATGCTTGCCGAGGACGGACGGGAGATGCACGGATCCTGGGGGAACCTGATCAGCGCCGAAGATGCGTTCGAGAACATGGGCGCCGACGTGATGCGCTGGCTCTACTGCGGGCACCCCCCGGACCGCAACCTCCTCTTCGGCTACGAGGGCGCCCACGAAGTGCGGCGTCGTCTCCTGACCTTGTGGAACTCCGCCCGATTCCTGATCGACTACGGCAACATCGAGGGGTTCACCCCCAACTACACCGACCTCGAATCCGGCTTGTCCGACCTGGAGCTGACCACCACCGACCGCTGGCTGCTCGCCCGTGCGGGACAGGCGGTCGACGAGACCCGGGAAGGCTACGACCGGCTCCGCACCGATGAGGTGATCACGGCCTTTGAGCGGTACGTCGACGATCTGTCCAACTGGTACATCCGCAGGAGCCGTCGTCGTTTCTACGACTACGACGACGCTGCCTTCCGCACGCTCTGGGTCGCGGTGGTGACCGCCCTCCGCATCATCTCCCCGGTGATGCCATTCCTGACCGAACATCTCTGGGCGAGCCTTGTCGCCGGTCCCTGCCAGGGCGCGCCCGAGTCGGTCCACCTGGCCGGATGGCCGGAGAGCCCCGGGAAGACGGACGAACGCCTGCTCGCCGAGATGGCTGCGGTCCGACAGGTGGTCGAGGCCGGCCGCCGGGCCCGCATGGAAGCGAACATCAAGCTCCGCCAGCCATTGCGGCGCATCATCGTCCGGGGTGCGGACCTGGCCAGTGCCCACTCGTCCGAGATCGAGGAGGAACTACGGGTCAAGGAGGTCTCATTCGACCAGGAGACCACCGTCGAAGTGACCGTGAAGCCCAACTTCCCGGTGGCAGGTCCCCGGCTCGGATCCAAGATAAAAGAAGTCGCCGCAGCGCTCGCCGCGGGCGACTACGAGGACCTCGACGACGGCGGCGTCCGTGTTGCCGGGGAGACTCTGAGTGCCGACGAGGTGGAACGCACCGAGAAGGTGGTGCTGGACGGATGGGTCGTCGCCCACGACGGCCGGGTGAGCGTCGCCATCGACCCGACACTCGACGACGAGCTGATCATGGAGGGGAGGGCGCTGGAGCTGATACGGGCCTTGAACGACCAGCGCAAACAGGAGGGTCTGGAGCTCACCGACCGGATCGTCCTACGACTGCCCTCCGAACATTCCGACCTGGTCGACGCCCACCACGACTGGATCGCTGGAGAGGTTCTGGCGACAGCGATCGAAGTGGACGAGACCATCGACGCCCCGGTTCTCGTCCGCGACGCAGCAAGCTCCTGACGGGGCGGCTGCTGATCCGTGCTTGGGATTAGGTGACTTTCCGCCGATAGATAATCCGGATGCTTCACAAAATCACGCCGATCACGTCCGGCCTCCGAGACAGGCACGGCATGAAGCTGGTCCGTTTCGGTGCGGTGAGCGCCTTCAACGTGATCTTCGGTCAGATCTTGCTCTTCGGTGCCCAGGTGCTCCTGTCATGGCCACCGGTGGTCGCCAACGTCTTCTCGGTGAGCGTTGGGGCAGTCCCGGCCTACGTGCTAAGCAGGTACTGGGTGTGGGAGAAGCGGGGCAAGAACCACGTCATGCGCGAGGTAGTGCCCTTCTGGACGCTGGCATTACTCGGCTTCGCCATTTCCACCGCCGCGGTCTGGCACGTCGACACACAGTGGAGCCCGGCTCCGCTGATTATCAATCTCACCAACCTGACTGCCTTCGGTGTGGTGTGGCTCGCCAAGTTCGTCATTCTCGACCGCGTGCTCTTCAAGGCCGAAGAGCCCTTAGGAGCCCGTTGAACAATGCATGTCACCTCATTGTGCGACCATGCATCACCATTCGCGGCGTTCTCGGCCCCGCCATTCCGACCCAAGGAGTGGCGAAACCTCGGCCTTGCGAGATGGCGCGCCTGGCCGCCAGTCTGGGCAACGGCATTATCCAACAGACTCCTGGTGTCGCCCTCGTCCTGAGCTCAGTCCTCCTCGGAGTCCTCGTCGCCCTCGCCGTCGTCCTCGCCGTGATCGGGAACATCGGAGTCCAGACGGAGGTCGTTGGTCACTCCGGTGAGGATATCGTCGAGATGATCTGACCCGCCACTCTCCCCGTCTCCTTCGTCGGCCGACGTGTCCCCGGGATCGTCGGAGGTGTCGTCCGAATCGAGGGCGTCAGGGGTGTTCGCGGAGTCCAGATCGTCGGGCGTGTCTCCAGAGTCGAGGTTGTCGGAGACGTCGTCAACAACACTGACCGCATCCGGCGTGTCGGCATCCTCGTCTTCGTCCACGGCAGGTCCCGTGTCGGTCTCGCCTGCGGCGTCGGTGAGGATCTGATCCATGTCGTCGAGTTTCCCGGCGACATCTCCAGCCAACGCGGAGAGCTCGGAGCGCACCGAGGAGACCCGGGCGGAGAGGGCTGCAATCTCGGCTTCTACCTCGCGTTTCTTGGCGTCTCTCTCAGCCACGAACGAGTCCGCCTGGTCCTTCGCCTCTTCGAGGATCTGATCGGCCTGGCTCTGCGCCTGCTCCAGGAGTTGATCCGCCGCGTTCTGTGCGGCGACGAGGGCACGGCCGATGGCGCTCTCGTCGAGTTCCTCCCGCGGCGCAGCGAGAGGCTCTGGCTCGGTGTCGGGTTCCGGTTCGGCTACAGGCGCGGGTGCCGCCGGAGCGGTCGCCTGCTCATCCCTCGCCGCACGCGCCGCCTCGAGCTGTTGATTCAGCTCCTTGAGGGTGGCGACGATCTCGTCGAGGAAGTCGTCCACCTCGTCGAGGTCGTATCCACGAAGAGCCGTGGAGAAGGTCTTTTGTTCAACGTCTGCCGGACTGAGCATTTCCGTCCTCTCGGGTTAAGGCGGCAGGATACGAAAACGGCCGCGGGCCTACAAGGATCAGGAGATGAACCCGATCAGGATCTGAATCCCCACCAACAAGATAATCGGAGAAAGGTCGAGCGCTCCCCCACCGATCCGGATCGGAGGGACCACCCTGCGGATCGGGAGGATCACCGGGTAAATGATGCGATCGAGGAAAACCTGGACCCGTCCCAGGGGATGGGTGGACGACACCCTGATCCAGGAGAGGATCACCCAGGCGAACACCGCGTAGAAGTAGATCTGTAGGAGAGTGACGAGCAGGTCGCGCACTATCTACTCAGTCGATGTCGTCGAGTTCGTAGGCACCCAGCGAGGCGAGGCGCCGCTTCTCGTCCCGGCTGAGGGTCACTCTGGGAGGCAGCACCAGTACCAGTCCATCACCCACCCGTCGCATCGATCCGTCAAGTGCGTAGATGAGGCCCGAGGAGAAATCGATCACCCGGCGCACGAGGTCGGGGTCGGCAGTCCTCATGTCCAGCACCACCGGAACCCTGTCGCGAACCCGGTCAGCGAGGATCCGGGCGTCGGCGAACTCATCGACGACGAGAATGTCGGATTGGATCTCGACGGGCCGCACCATCTGAGACGACGGCGGCGGGTCGGCGTAGCGGCTGGTCTCGGTGAGATTCGGGGGCTCCACTCTCGTCTGGGGACGGTTGGCCGCACGTGCCGACGCCGGTGGTTCGACCCGACGTCCTTCTGAGAACGTCTCCACTGCCCTCGGCTGGGGAGAAGGCTCCTGTGGGGTGTTCTGATGGTTGGCCATCTCGTTGGCCTCGGCCTCGATTTGATCCTCATCGACCAGCCCGAGGTAGACGAGAGCTTTCGAGAAGAGTGAAGACATTCACGCTCCGATTGGTTTGCGTGGCCCAAAGATAGCCCGTCCCACACGTATGATCGAAGCACCTTCGGCAATTGCTACTTCGAAGTCGTCGGTCATCCCCATCGACAGCTCCACGACAGACGGATACGTGCTCACGAGACGGTCCCTGATCTCACGCAAGGCTCTGAAGTACTCCCGGCTGTCCTCGGGCGTCTCCGGCATGGGCGGGATCGCCATCAGCCCGCGCACATCGAGACCCATCGTCTGCATCCAGTCCAGGGCCGAAGACACGTCGTCGACGCCCACACCTGATTTCTGCTCCTCGTCGCCGACGTTGACCTGCATCAGGACCGGTGGAGGCAAGCCTTTGCCTTTCATCCAGGCCTTGCCGAGCGACCTCCGGTCCATCGAGTGGAGCAGGCTGACCACGTCCCGGACGATCCTCGCCTTGTTCGACTGGAGAGCACCGACGAAATGCCAGCGGATGTCGTCAGGCAGGACCCCGGCCTTTTCGGCGAGCTCACCAGCGCGATTCTCGCCGAAGTCGCGGTGGCCCTGGTCGTAAACGGAGCGTATGTCGTCTGGCGAGAAGGTCTTGGACACGGCCACCACAGTGATCTCGTCGGAGGATCTCCCGGCGGCCTCCGCGGCCATGGCGACCCTCTCCATGACCTCCTGATAGCTCACGACAACCACCCCACGGCCGCCATTCGCGATGTGGTGCGGTCACCCCTATGGCTGAACCACCCCTCCTCGTGAAGGGTGCAGGCACCGCTGGCCCACACCTCCAGCCCGGCCAGACCGTCGCCCACAGCCCCGGGAAGATCGACAGACGTGGTCCCCCACGTGGTCTCCCCGACATGGCGGCTGTCAAAGTTCTGTGCCACGTCGTCGCCCACCTCGAAACAACACGAACCGATCCCCGGGCCCACGGCAGCCCGTACCGGTGGTGCGCCGGCGGAAGTCATCTCCTCACGAAGCGAGTCGACCACACCCGAGACGGCACCACGCCAGCCGGCGTGAGCGACTCCGACGGCGTTAGCAGCCAACAGCACGACTCCGAAGCAGTCGGCGGTGAACACGGCGACGGGGAGACCCCGTTTCGACGTCCAGAGCGCGTCGGCCTCACCGGCGCTCCCCGGACCATCGACCCGGACGACCCGGGAGCCGTGCACCTGTCGTACCACCGCCCACTCGTCGCTCACTCCGAGGGAACGCGACACCTCTTTTCGTGCCTGTGCGTCGCCGCGGAGATCTCCGTCGGAGCTTTCGGTGAAGGCCACCCCGTCCCAGCCGGGGGGTTGGATCATCCCTGGACGAAGCTCGGTATGTCGAGGTCGTCCTCGGAGGTCGAGGGCCGCGGTGCATCAGGCTCTTCGGCGGCGCGTAGCGGTGCCCGGTTGGGACGTCGTCGCCCTTCGAACCCGGCGGCGATGACCGTGACCTTCATCTCCTCGCCGAGGTCGTCGTCGATTATCGCCCCGAAGATGATGTCGGCTTCTGCGTCGGCGTGGTCGGAGATGACCCGGGCGGAGGTGGTCGCCTCATGCAGCGTCATCGAGGACGGGCCCGAGACACTCAACAGGACACCCTTGGCACCATCCATCGAGGCCTCCAGCATCGGTGAGGCAATGGCACGTTCAGCGGCCTGCTGGGCCCGGTTCTCGCCGGTGGCCCTCCCGATGCCCATGACCGCGGAGCCGGCGTCGGCCATGACGGTGCGGACGTCGGCGAAGTCGACGTTGATCAAACCCGGGGTGGTGATCAGGTCGGTGATCCCGGTGACACCGCTCATCAAGACCTCGTCGGCGAGACGGAAGGTGTCGGCCATGGGTGCGTCGGGATCGCCCACATCGAGCAGACGGTCGTTGGGGATGACGATGAGGGTGTCCACCGCCTCCTTGAGCGAGTCGATGCCCTGTTCGGCATGAACGGCACGGCGCCGGCCCTCGAATCCGAACGGGCGGGTGACCACACCCACCGTCAGGGCCCCCACCGAGCGCGAGACCTCGGCAACCACGGGTGCGCCACCGGTACCGGTGCCACCGCCTTCCCCGGCGGTGATGAAGACCATGTCGGATCCCTTGAGGACCTCCTCCAGTTCAGAGCGATGCTCCTCGGCGGCGGCGCGTCCGATCTCGGGGTTGGCCCCGGCGCCGAGACCGCGGGTGACGTCCCGGCCGATGTCCAGCTTGACGTCGGCATCGCTCATCAGAAGGGCCTGGGCATCGGTGTTCAGGGCAATGAACTCGACACCGCGCACGCCCTGTTCCACCATGCGGTTGATGGCGTTGACCCCTCCGCCACCGATACCCACCACCTTTATCACAGCCAGATAGCCGCCAGTTCCGTTGCTCACAGACACCTCCGGGATGAAAAGACAATCAAGGTTAAAGTAGAGGTTTACCTTTAGAGTCGACCAAAGTAAACCCCAAAACTCTCACCCTCTACTTCAGGTTGAGGTTGGTCTTCGATAGCCATCTAACTCAGGGGTTCTCATCGTTGGAGTCCTCCTGGTCTTCAGCGTCGGTCTCTTCCCCCGCTTCGTCGTCGCTCTGGTCGACCTGGTCCGCGGTCAACACCGCCGGGTTGGTTGGAGCGATGAGGACCACGGTCGATCCCTCGGGGATGCCCTGGCCCAACAGCGCATCGAGGCTGAGCGCCTTTTCGGTCATGTCGACCGCCCGACCCAGTCTCACCTGATAGTCGTCAACCGTGGCCCACACCTCCCCGTCGACACGGGTCACCACGGTGCCCGGGTGCAGATCGGCGGGCAAAGCCTCGACGAACTCCAGCGCTCCGAGGAGGTCGGTCGACACGGTTGCCTCCCGGTCGGCCATCTCCGACATCTCGATCCATGCCATGTCCTCCTCTGGGTCGGACTCCGAAGGTAGGGACACCCCATCGACGGCTCTCCTCGTCCAGCCGTCCTTGGTTCGCACCCAGGCCGCGGGAGTCCGCTCCACGACTTCCACCGTCACCTCGTCGGGCCATACCCGGCGCACTGTGGCCTCTGCCACCCAGGAATCTTCGAGCAGCCGCTGTTCCACCCGGGACGTGCTCACCAGGATCATCGGCGTGCCGGCAATGACACCCTCCTCGGCGAGCACGATGTTGCTTCGACTCGCCGCTATGCCGCTGGTGGTCACCTGCTTGATGCTCAGCCATGGCGAGAACGCCAACCACAGCAGAGAGCCCGCGAGAAGCAAGAACAGGAGAAACTTGAGCAGTCTGCTCACGCTCTTCTTGGCGTTGTGCTCGGCCACGGTCTTGCGTCGCTCGATGAGTCTGGGGTCAACGCTCATGGTTCAAATCCGACGAATTGGATCTCCGGTTCGAGGATGGTCCCTGAGCGCTCCAATACGGTGTCTTTCACCAGATGGACCAGCCGGTAGATGTCCTCTGCCGTGGCATCCGGGCCCGCCACGAAGAAGTTGGCGTGCTGCTCCGAGACGGACACATCCCCCACGCTCATGCCTTTGAGGCCAAGCTGGTCGATCAACTCGCCGGCGGCCACACCTTCGGGGTTCTTGAATACGCTCCCGGCATTGAGAGTCCCGCCTGGCTGGTGCTCCTTGCGCCATCTGGTGATCTCTCGCATCTTCGCTTTTCCCGCCGCAGGGTCCCCCCGGTAGCCCTCGAATGTGGCCGAGACGACGATCTCGTCGGCTGCCACGTTGGAATGGCGATAGGAGAGATCGAGGTCGGCGGTGCTCCGCTCCTCCGAGACGCCCGACTCGAGGTCGATCAGATGGGCAGTGAGCAGCCGATCTCTGGTCTCGACGCCGAAGCACCCGGCGTTCTGTCGTACCGCTCCCCCGACCGATCCGGGCACGCCGACAAAGAACTCGAGGCCGAGCAGTCCGTCGGCGACGGCCTGGCGTGCGAGTCGCGGCAGGGTCATGGCACCACCGGCAACGACTTCGTTACCCATGATCTGGGCGGTGGCGAACTGACCACTCAGCTTCACTACGAGGCCATCGAAACCCGAGTCCGCAACCACCAGGTTCGACCCCCGTCCCAGAACGAGAACCCTGTGCTCCCTGGTGAGCCCACTGTCGACCAGCGCCTCCAGCTCGTCGATCGTGCCTACTTCGGCGAACAGAGCCGCCGGCCCACCGGCTTTGTACGTCGTCAGGGGCCCGAGGGGTACGTTCTCCGTGACGAGTTGGTCGACCTGTTTCACGCCCTAATCCCCAGGATGGGGGCCAGCTCGGAGTGGAGAAGAGTGATATCGCCCGCACCCATGCTCACGACCAGGTCTCCAGGCTGCACCTGCGGAGCGATGTACCCGGCAAGGTCATACCTGTGCGGCACGTAATGCACGTCACCTCCGGAGGCACAGGTCGCTGCGGCCACCAGCTCCCCGGTGACCCCCGGAACGGGTTCTTCCCTGGCGCCGAACACGTCAGTGACGACTGCAATGTCGGCGTCGGCGAGGGCGCGGCCGAACTCGGCGGCGAACCGCTCGGTACGTGAGTACAGGTGGGGCTGGAACACCGCCCATATACGCCCATCCGTCGCACTCCGCGCCCCCTCGATGATCGCCGATACCTCGGTCGGATGATGGGCGTAGTCGTCGTAGAGGATCACCCCACCAATGGTCCCCTTGTGCTCCCATCGCCGTCCCACGCCCCGGAACGAGGAGATCGCGGCAGCGGCCGCCTCCAGGTCGCGACCCGTCTCGGCCAGCAGGGCAAGGGCACCGGCAGCATCCTGAGCTAGATGCCGCCCGGGCTGGGAAAGCGCCACCTTCACCCTTTCGCCTCCTCTGTGCAGCTCGAAGCTGACACCGTGGGAACCGGAATCGACCGCTTCGATGCGCCAGTCGGCGCCGGGGGCGAAACCATAGGTGAGGGTGCCGGACCGACGGGACACCTCCAGTGATCCGGCGTCGTCGGCACACGCCACGACAGAGCCGCGCACCTTGTCGGCCACACCGGCGAAACTGTCGACCATATCCTCGGCGGATTCGAAATGATCGACGTGCTCGTACTCGACATTGGTTATCACGAGAGAGTCGAGATGAAGACTCTCGAAAGTGCGGAAGGCTTCGTCCGCTTCGAGAACCAGGAGATCGGACCTACCCAAGTGTCCATTGGTGTGCAGGTCGAGCAGCTCGCCACCGACCACAAATGACGGATCCTCGCCCATGCCCCGGAGAGCGGTGACCAACATTGCGGTGGTGGTGGTCTTGCCGTGAGTGCCCGTTGCGGCCATGGTCGGCATGTCGGCCGTCAGTGCCTCCAGCAATTGGGGGCGGCGCCAGACGGGAATCGCGGCCTCACGGGCGGCTTCCAGCTCCTCGTCGTATTCGGGCACCGCGGAGGAGGCGACAACGAGTGCGGCACCCGGGACAGCATCGGGGTTGTGGCCCGTGTAGACGGTTATGTCCAGGTCGGCGAGAGCGTCGAGCGCAGCGCCTCCCCTCAGGTCAGAGCCCGAGAGCTCGTAGCCCTGCGCCACCAGCACCTTGGCGATGGCACTCATGCCCGAGCCTCCCGCCCCTACGAGGTGGATGCGGCCGTCGGGGATGCTCATTCCGCTGCCTCCATCATGGTGCGGGCGATGGTACGGGCCGCGTCGGGCTTGGATATGTCACTCGTGGCCCTGGCCATCTCCTCTCTACGCTGGGGGTCCTCGATGATGTCGATGAGGGTCTTCCCCAGGTCGGCATGCATGTGGTCCTGCTCGACGACGATCGCTGCTCCCGACTGCTCGAGGAAGCGGGCGTTACCTTCCTGGTGTCCCCCGGAGCCGAACTGGCCCGGCACGAGAATCGAAGGTGTCGCGGTAGCGGTCAGTTCGGCGACTGCCCCCCCGGCTCTGGCGATGACAACGTCGCAGACGGCGTAGAAGAGCTCCATACGCTCTTCGAAGCCGACCCGCCGCCAGGTCACGTCGCCACCCGTCACCCGATCGACAAGAGAACCGTGATGGCTCTCTCCGGTGAGATGCACAACCTGCACAGGGGGACCCGACCACGTCTCCAGCATGTCTGCGACTGCCTCGTTGATCGAAAGAGCCCCCAGGGAGCCGCCAAACACCCCCACGACCGGGGTCTGCGGATCGAGGTCGTATCGCTCCATGGCCACCGGTCGCAAACCCGGGCGGTCGAAGTGCCAGAACACTTTCCGCACCGGGTTCCCCACCCAGCTCGCCTCCGGGAGCCCTCCGGTATCGGGGAAGGAGACAAAGGTCTCCCGGGCCCATCGCGCGGTTACCCGATTGGCGAGACCCGCCTCGGCGTTCTGCTCGGCGTTGAAGAAGGGAACCCCCCGTTTGCGCGCTGCCAGGGCGGCGGGAATTGTCACATAACCCCCCATCCCGAGCACGACCCGGATGTCTCTGGTGTAGATGACCCCGACGATCCGGTTACGGGCCTTGATGACGACAAGCGGAATCCGTGCGTTCGCCGGGTTCAGTGACCGCTTGAGCCCCGCCAGCGGTACCTCGAGAAACTCGAACCCTTCCCCGGGATATACCTGTGTCTCGAGACGATCTCCGCCCACGTAGATGATGTCGCTCTTGGGCACACCGAGATCGAGAAGGGCCTCCCCCACCGACAGGCCGGGAAAGACGTGTCCGCCGGTGCCCGCGGCGGCGATGAGGAAGGTCATGGCTTCCGATCGACACCGCTCTGCGCGATGTTCACCAGTATTCCGACCGCAGCCATGGACACGGCCAGGGCGGTGGAGCCGTAGGAAACGAACGGCAGGGCGATACCAGTGATGGGAACGACACCAAGCACGCCGCCGATGTTGAGGAGAGCCTGGAAAGACAGCCACACAGTGATGCCCGCGGCAACCATTCGCCCGAACCGGTCGGGTGCCCGGGACGCCACCACCCAGCCTGTCACGGCGAGCGCGGTGAAGAGCCCGATTACGGTCAGTCCTCCGATGAGCCCTGTCTCCTCGCCGATGATGGCGAAGATGAAGTCGGTGTGTGCATTCGGAAGGTAGAACCAGCGCGCACGCGAAGCGCCCAGACCGACTCCGAAGATGCCCCCGTTGCCCAGGGCGTAGTACCCCTGGATCACCTGGTAGCCGTCGCCGGACGGGTCGGCGTGGGGATTGAGGAAAGAGTCGATCCTGCTGGCCCGGTAGTCGGCGTCGAAGGCGAAGAAAGCCGCCATGAGCACGGCCACAACCCCGATCATGAGCACGAACTTCATCGGCGTGTCGCTGGCGACGATCACCGCCAGGGCGGCGGCGCCGATGACGATGAGAGTCCCCAGGTCGGGCTGGCGGATGATGAAAAGACCCACTACCCCGAGGGTCGCGGCGACCGGCACGATGAAGTGGCCGAAGCGGGTGAGGAGCTTGGTCTTACGCTCCAGGAGGAACGCCAGCATCATGATCACCGACAACTTGGCGACCTCCGAGGGCTGGAATGATGTGAGCCCGGGTACGCTGAGCCAGCGGGTGGCCCCTCCTTCGGTGATACCCCTGAACTCGACCATCACGAGGAGGCCAACCGTGAGGAGAAATGCGGGGAGGGCCAGCTTGCGATAGATGCGGTACGGGATCCGTGACATCACCAGCAGGGCGAGGGTCCCGAGACCGACCCCGACGAGCTGACGTTTGACGAAGCGCCACTGGTCCTGGGCCTCCGTCTGGTTTAGTGCCATGGCTGAGGAAGCGGACATGGTCACCCCGAGACCCACGACCACGAGCACAACGACCAGGACCAACAGGGTCGTCGTGGCCCGGTCGTTGACCTGCTGACGGGCGATCTTGTCCCGGGCGGCAGCGCGAACCTTCGCTATCGATGTGACGCTTGCGGTCATAGCCTCTCTCTCACCAGCTCGGCGAAGCGGTCTCCTCTCGCCCCGTATGAGGCGAACTGGTCGAAGCTGGCGCAACCGGGAGCCAGCAGCACCGTATCCCCGGGCACTGCGATTCTGGCGGCTGCTTCAACGGCGATCTCGAGCGTTCCTGCCAGCCGTCCCCGATCGCCGGCAGCCTCTACGAGCTCCGGGCCGGCCTCTCCGATCCCGATGATCATCCGAACGTTGTCCTCCTCCGCCAGGGGGCTGAGGTCGATGCCCTTGGCCAGCCCTCCCGCGATGAGAACCACTGATCCATGAGCGCGGATCGAAGCCAGCGCGGCGTGGGGGTTGGTCGCCTTGGAGTCGTTCACCCAGGTCACGCCGTCGGACTCGGCGACGACGGTGCGACGGTGGGCGCCGGGGTGGTAGGAGATGGCCCCGGAGGCCACCCCTTCCGGGGTGGCGCCCACCCGTAGGGCGAGGGCGGCGGCACACGCCAGATTCACCAGATGGATCGGGTCGTCAGAAGTCAGATCCGCGACATCTACCGCCACCTCTCTGACACGGAGCGTCCCGCCGTCCAGACCGCCGCCACCCTCGGGCAACCGGGTCCCGGACACGGGGAACAACTCCGAGACCGCGTCCAGCACGAGAGTCGAGGCGCCTTCGTCGTCGGCGTCGTAGACCAACAGGTCGGCCTCCGTCTGGTTGGCATAGATGCGCCCCTTGGCTGCTCGATAGGAATGCGGCGAGCCGTGCCAGTCGAGATGGTCGAGAGCGACATTGGTGATTGCCGCCGCCACGGGGTGGAACTGCTCGGTGAATCGCAACTGGAAGCTGGACGCTTCGACCACCAAAGCGTCGTAGTCGTTCTCGGCGAAGTCTGAGAGCGGTGCGCCAATGTTTCCGGTGGCGGGAGCGTCGAGACCCGAGGCGTCGAGCATCGCCGCCGCCGCCTCAGTCACGGTGGTTTTGCCGTTGGTCCCGGTAACGGCCACGAGAGGCACGTCGATTTGGCGCGAGGCGAACTCGATCTCGCTCCAGATGGGAACCCCCCGTTCCAGAGTCTCCACCACCGGATGCGACCGTTCGGAAAACCCGGGGCTGGCGATCACGAGGTCGGTTCCCTCGAGCAATGTGGGATCCCAGGTGCCCGAGGCCATCCCGAAATCGACCACGGGTTCGTCGGGTGCCCTTTCCGCATAGATCGTCACGCGCATCCCGAGGCTGGCGGCGAGACGTGCCGCCGCCATCCCGGAAACCCCGGCTCCGAGCACAAGCACCCGACTGTCTCCTCCCTGTTTCCTCCCCCAGGAGCGAAGCGACGATGGGGGAGGTGTCGCCGAAGGCGACGGAGGGGGAGTCTGCGAAGACGACGAAGTCGGCAAGGGCGTCATCACAGAATTCCCTCGAGACGGAGGAAGTCGGCGTAGAAAAGACCGAGTCCAAGAGCAACCCCGATTCCTGTCAGTATCCAGAAGCGGATAACCACCGTGGTCTCGGGCCAGCCGCCGAGATCGAAGTGAAAGTGCAACGGCGACATTCGCAACACCCGCTTTCCGGTGAGACGGAAGCTGGCCACCTGGAGGATCACCGACAGGGTCTCGGCAACGAAGATGGCGCCGACCAGGGCCAGCAGAAGCTGGGTGTTGGTCATAAGGGCAAGCGCGGCGAACAGCCCCCCGATCCCCTGACTTCCGACGTCCCCCATGAAGATCTTGGCCGGTGGCGCGTTCCACCAGAGAAAGCCGAGCAACGCGCCAAACATGGCCGCCGAGATCATCGCCAGCTCCAAAGGCGAGAGTGCCTGATAGATGGCGTCGTCCCGGAACGCGTCCGAGTTTCTGTACTGCCAGAAGGCGATGACGGTGTAGGCGCCTACCACGAGGGCGGAGGCGCCACCGGCGAGACCATCCATGCCGTCGGCCAGGTTGACCCCGTTGGCGGCGCCAGTGAGCATCAGAAGGACCCAGACCACGAAGAAGACACCAAGGTCGAACCGCTCTCCCAGGGGACGGACGAAAGAGATCTGGGTAACGATCCCCGCATTCGAGGCGAGGAATGCAAACAAAGCGGCGATGGCGAGTTGACCGCCGAATTTGACAGTCTTGGAGAGACCGAGGCTCCGCTGCCGGGTGAACTTGATCCAGTCGTCGAGAAATCCCACCAGGGCCATGCCGACCAACGCGAGAACGGCGAGCCAGCCGCCGTCGCCGAATTGGCGGGTCTCGAATGTGAGCCCGGTGCTCGGAGTCCAGAACTGGAAGTGGGCGAGGAACCAACCGACTACGGCGGCGCCAACGAACACGACGCCGCCCATCGTGGGCGTGCCCTGTTTGTGAGCGTGCTGACCCTGGATGTCCTCCTGGATGAACTGGCCGATCTGGCGACGACGCAGTGTTTTGATCGCATACGGCGTGCCGAAAATCGACAGCAGGAGCCCGAGGGCCGCGGCGATCAGCAGAGGGATCACGTGGACATGCTCCCCGATCCGCTCCCGAAACCTGCGGACCTGCGACGACGGAGAGAGGCGGCCGCCACCTCGCGGTCGTCGAAGCGCACCTTCTCAGAGCCCAGATCCTGGTTTGGCTCATGACCCCTCCCCAGGATCAGCACCACGTCGCCATCGTCGGCAGAGTCGATGGCGAGGTCGATGGCGCGTCGGCGGTCGATCTCGAGGACGTGCTCGCTTTCGCCGTCGATCCCCGAAAGGACGGCTCTGGCGATCTGTTCGGGATCCTCGCTGCGGGGGTTGTCGCTGGTTACGATGGCCAGATCGGCGCCGGCGAGGGCCGCCCCCATGGCAGGACGTTTCCTTCGATCACGGTCGCCACCTGCGCCAAGCAGGGCGATGACCCGTCCTGGGGCAAGCCGACGACCGGTATCGACCGCGGTCTCGACTCCCTGCGGGGTGTGGGCGTAATCGACGATCACGGTGATCGGGTCATCTCCAGACACCACCTCGAATCGACCCGGCACGGCTGCAACGTCCATGACTGCCTCGAACACGATCTCGGGGTCGATGTCCGCAGCCACACAGCAGGCCGCGGCGAGCACCAGATTGCTCACGTTGAACTCACCGATGACCGGAGCTTGACGGTGGAAACGGCCCTCCGGGGTTTCGATGGTGAAGGAGCTATAGGAAGAGTGCGTCTCCACGGAGTGAACAGAGAAGTCGCCGCCACCCCCGACGGTGATGAGGTCGCCGCCGAAGTCGCGTGCGATCTCGGCTCCGGTCGGGTCGTCGATGTTCACCACCGCAGTCCCCACCTGGTAGTCGGTGAACAGTCTCTTCTTCGCCGTCCGGTAGGCCTCCATGTCGCCGTGGAAGTCGAGATGGTCCTGGGAGATGTTGGTGAAGGCGACCACCGCGAACCGGGTTCCTCTCACCCGTCCGTACACGAGGGCGTGCGACGAAACCTCCGCGGCCACCAGATCGACCCCGTCGTCCCTCATTCCGGCGAGGAGCCGCTGGAACTCGGAAGCCTCGGGGGTGGTGAGCGAAGCCGCCGCCGACCTGGAGCCCGACCTGGTGGCAATGGTCCCGACGAGACCGGTGGAGAGTCCGGCGTGGCGGGCGATCGACTCCACGTAATGGGTGACGGTGGTCTTGCCGTTGGTTCCGGTGACCCCGATGACATCGACAGCGGTGGAGGGATAGTCATAGACCGCCGCCGCCAATTCACCGAGGACGGCCCTCGTATCCTCTACGACGATCTGTGGCACGTCGGTCGCGACCTCGTGATCGACGCACACGGCTACCGCTCCGGAGGCTGTCGCCAACCTGACGAAGGAATGCCCGTCGGCGTGTTCTCCCCTGATGGCAACGTAGAGAGAGCCGCGGGCCACCTGTCTCGAATCGTGGGTCACATCCTGGACCAAGGGGTCGGAGCCGTTCACCACACGAGCCCCGACCAGGTCGGCGAGCATCGACACGGTGTTACTCCTGCTCGCCATCGGGACTTACTCCGCGCCGATGAAGGGCCTGTTCCATGATCTCGCTGAACACCGGCGCTGCCGAGAGACCACCGGTCCGGTACTCGTAGTCCGGAGCATCGATCATCACCGCGACGACGACTTTGGGGTCACTGATCGGAGCCAGACCGACGAAAGAGGCTCTGGTTTCCTCGGTGTACCGTCCGTCTTCTCCCAGCTTGTTGGCCGTCCCGGTCTTACCTCCCACCCGGTATCCCTCGACGGCGCCATTTTCACCGGTGCCTTCCTCGACGACCGACGCCAGCAGCTCGCGCATTAGTCGGGCCGTTCCCGGGCTGACGACTTCACGGGTCTCGACCTGCCCCATCTCGGTCTCACCATCGGAGTCGACGGTCGAGCTGACGATGTGCGGCTGTGTCCAGACACCGTCGTTGCCGATGGAGGCGTAGGCGGCGGCCATCTGCAATGGAGTCGCCGCGACCGAGTAGCCGATGGCGGCCGATGCCCAACAGGTCTGACAACCCGGGTCGAACCGGAGGATCCCCGTGGCCTCTGCCGAGTAGTCGATTCCAGTCGGCTCACCGAGACCGAATTCCTCGATGTATTCGACCAGACGGTCCTCCCCCAGCCGGCTCGCCACCTTGATCGTCCCCACATTGGAAGAACGAGTGAAGATCTCGGCCACGGTCATATCAGCCGGTTCGTGCTCATCGAAGTCCACGTAACAGCCATGGAGATCGTCATCTCCTGAACGGCATGCCCCGTCCAGGAGTTCCAGCTCGTCGTCGACATCTTCGATCAGGGTGCCGACGCTCACCTCCTCCTCCTCGAGAGCGGCAGAGAAGGTGATCATCTTCTGGGTGGAACCCGGCTCGTAGATGCCCCGAACTGCGAAGTTCCGGAACATGCGGCAGGCATCGGGGGCGTCCGCCCCCTCACATGCCGGATCATGAGACTGGCGTGTCTCCGGGTCGAACTCGGGGGCACCAACCATGGCCAGGACTTCACCCGTCTCAACGGAGAGAACCACTGCCCAGCAAGACCTTGCCCTGGTGCGATCAACCGCCGACGCGCACGACTCCTGGGCCTGGTACTGGAGCGGCAGATCGATGGTCGTATTGAGATCGTCGCCGGGGACCGCCGGGACGATGTTGGTGTAACCCTGGGGTATCACTCTGCCGGCGATGTCGCGCTCATATTCGGCGTGACCGGGAATACCCCGCAGCTCGTCGTCATACCTGAGCTCGAGGCCTTCCTGGCCGTCGCCGTCGATGTTCACGAATCCGGTGACGTAGGATGCCAGCGATCCGGCCGGGTAGATCCGGGTCGGCTCGGGGTGGGAGAACACGCCCCCCAGCTCGAGAGCGAGAATCTCCTCGGCGAGGACCCCGTCCACCTGGCGTTTCAGATAGACGAACTCACGGTCGCTTGTCAGTCGCTCATAGAGGGTCTCGGACTCGACATCAAGAAGTCCACCGACCTGCTGGGCGACGTAAAGGGGCTCTGTGACCTGGTCCGGGACCGCGAACAGGCTCTGTGACTCGACGGTCATGGCGAGAAGGTTCCCGCTGCGATCAAAGATCTTGCCCCGCTGTGGAGCCAGAGGGCGGGTCACCAGTCTCTGGCTCAAACCCTCTTCGGCGAGTTCGTCGGCGCGAACCACCTGGATCTCGAATAGGCGGAATCCCATCCCCAGCCAGGCTGCCACCACGACGAAACCGATAAGGGCCATGCGCGCCCTGCCGGCGGTTATGCGCTTCGAGTTATTGGAGGACACGGCCACCGACACTCCGGCTGGACGCCCGGAGGGGCGGTGCCCCGCAGCTCAGCCCGATTCCAGCGCGTCCACGGGACTTCATTGATTCGCTCCGTCTTTGTTCGCCTCCGCCACCACGGGAGACGGCACGTCCAGGTCGACCAGTAGCTGATTGGTGTCGCCGGGGATCACCAGACCGAGCTCGTCGGCCAAGGGGGCGATCCGGGCAGGGTTCTCCAAGCGGGCCACTTCGAGCCTGAGCTGCTCGTTGAGAGCGGCCTGTTCGTCAATCGCCTTGTTCAACTCGGCAAGCTCGAAAGCCGACCGGTCGAGGCTTGTCCGGGCAAACCCGAGACCGAGAAAGGCGATTACGGCCATCAGCACCATGATCATCCAGGGAGCGATGGACGGCTTGCGAACACGCCGACCCTTGAGGACCCTAAGGCCCTGCTCCCGGCCGACATCGCGAAGTGGCTGTGCGGTCATGACGCCACCTTCTCCACGGCACGGAGCACCGCCGACCGGGCACGGTTGTTGGCCTCGATCTCCTCTGCGCTGGCCCGGATGGGTTTCCGGGTGAGGATTCGGACCTCGGCCGTGTTGCCACACCCACACACCGGAAGATCCGGTGGGCAGGTGCAACCCCTCGCCCGCGCCGCGAACTCCTGTTTGACGATGCGATCTTCCAACGAGTGGTAGGAGATAGCCACGACACGTCCCCCGGAACGAACCAGGTCTACCGCCTTGGCCACACCCTCAGCCACCGCCTCGAGTTCGCGATTCACCGCGATCCGGATGGCCTGAAAGGTGCGTCGGGCAGGGTGTCCTGCCCGACGCCGGGCCGCGGGCATCGCCGACGCGATGACAGTGGACAGCGTGGCAGTGGACTCAATGGGCCGGGCGTCAATGATTGCCCGGGCGATGCGCCGCGCCATGGGCTCTTCGCCGAAGTCGCGGATGATGCGGGTGAGATCTTCGACACTCCACTCGTTGACTATGTCGGAGGCGGTGAGGTCAGCATCGGGTCCCATCCGCATGTCGAGGGGGCCGTCCTGGCGGTATGAGAAGCCACGCCCCGGGTCGTCGACATGATGTGAGGACATTCCGAAGTCGAACAGGACACCGCCTACCGGATCGGTCGTGACCGAGGCAACAGCGGTGTCGATGTCGCTGAAGTTGGCCTCGAGCGCGGTCACCGGGAGGCCCTCGGCATTCGCCAGGGCTTGCGGATCCCGGTCTATCGCTATCACTGTCACATCTTCTCCAAACTCATCCAACATTCGTCTCGTGTGGCCGCCGCCCCCGAAGGTGGCATCCACCACGACTCCGGGGAGGACCGGCGCCATCAATTCGACGACGTCCTCTGCCAGGACCGGCCGGTGGTATTCGGCTGCTTCCTCGGTGTGGTCCTGGTCCATTGCGAGCCCTCCGGGCGCTGGTACCAACTAGAGGCGGGCGGAGTCAGGGGCCTTCCAATTGGTTCCGGAGGGCTCGCAATGAGCCCAGACCATCTCATCGGTCTATTCGTCCTCCTCCTCGTCGATGTACATCTCGTCTCCGGAAGCCTTCTCGGCGAGGTGGCGGTCCTTCTGCCACAGCTCAACGTGGTCGAAGAGCCCGAGGACTGCGATCTCGCTGCCGGTTTCGAGGCCGGCGAACTCGCGGAGGTCGGGCTTGACCAGCACCCGTCCCGATTTGTCGGGCTGCTGGAGGTCGGCGGCGGCGAACAGGGTCCGGGCGAATCGGCGCCCCGACTTGTCTTGAGGGCTCTCGATCACCTCGGTGGCCTTCTTCTCGAAGTCGTCGGCAGCCCAGATGACGAGCTGGCCGTCCTGGCCTTTGGTGATGACACAACCGTCTTCGAGCCGACCGCGGAAGCCGGAGGGCATGACCACCCGTCCTTTGCCGTCGAGGCTGTGGAAGTACTCGCCGAGGAACACTTCTGGTTTCCGTTCTTCCTCACTGTCCGTTTCCCCCTTGCATGGGGCTGTGACCCCGTTTCCAGGGCGTGCCCGCCACTATGACCCACTTCGCCCCACTTGTCAACCCTTATCTCCCACTTGATGGGCCGACGACTTCGTTGGCGTGTCCCCTGGACAGCAATCTGAACGCGGGGCAGGGGCTTGAACCTCAGTTGATGGATACAAGGAGGCGATCCCCCAACGAACAGACGCCGGTCGCCGGCCAGCTACCGCGAGTACTGAGGGAGGAACCCCCGCTAAGACGTCAGATCAAACCCGCAGCAGGAGTACCGAGTACCAGATACCAGATACCAGATACCAGATACCGCGAGCGAAGCGAGCTACGCCGATTCCGCCAGCAGATACGGGTGCCAGGAGGGGTCGACCTGGAAACCGGTGGAGGCGTAGATCCAGGCGAAGCGGCGGGGCGGTCCTGGTTTGCTACGGAGGCGGAGACCACTCTCGTCCGGGGTGCGGGCACCTTTGCGCACGTTGCAGGCGCGACAGCATGCCACCACGTTCTCCCAGGAGTGGTCGCCACCTTTGGAGCGTGGAGTGACGTGGTCGAGTGACTCGGCCGGACCGCCGCAGTACTGGCACTTATGGCCATCGCGGCCGAACACGGCCCGTCGGGTCACCGGGACGGCCCGCCGATAGGGAACCTTGACGTAGCGATTGAGCCTCACAACGGAGGGCAGTTCTACCGACGTCGACTCCGACGACCAGGTCTCGTTGCGGCCGACGACGACGCTGGCCTTCCGGTTGAGGACGAGAACCACTGCCCGCCGCTCGCTGACTACCGACAGCGGTTCGAAACTCGCATTAAGTACAAGAGCTCGCGTCATCTGCAATGACCTACGGGATGGAAGGGTAATAGCAGTTCCGACTACGACGACCCATCTGCCCTGAGTCAGCCGAGCTAGCTTGCAGCCTTCCTCACGTCGAAGCCCACAACGTCTTCCAGCGCCGTGGACACGGCCCCGATCAGAGCCTCGAGCCAGCCACCTCCGGTATCGGCGGCACCGCTGCCCTCCTGATCGCCGTCCGATGCGGTGACCACGAGCCGTCCCTGGTCGTCCACCTGCACGCCCACGATCTCGACCGGCACCCGGCCGATGACCTGACACCAGGCGTCGGCCAGTCCCTGGGCAAGGGACAATGGCGTCGCCGCCACCACGCGAAAAGACTTGACCGTCGAAGTGGCCACCTCGATCCGGGCGCCGTTGTCCATGGGCGTGATCATGACCTTGACATTTCCGTCGGACAGTGATTCGTTGCGCTCAGCATGATCAACGCCAGGGACCGGCTTGCGGCCCTTTCTCACCCCGTACGCGGCGAGAAGCGCCCGCAACTTCTCCATGACGACGGCCTCATCGGCTCCCGGTTCAAGGCGCACGTCGATGCCCCGGCCAAAACCTTCGAGATCGACTACGACGGATGCCACACCAGGGATATCACCCAATCGATCGACCAAAGTGGACTTCATGCCTCCCGCTCCCATTTTCTAATGGCGCGCATCTCCCTGCGCCATGACAGATAGTTAAGCAGATCCTGCGCGCCAATTGTGGCTATCTCGTCACCATACGCGGTCACATTTCTCCACGCCAGATAGGGTCCGCTCGGCGCGAAGCCTCCCTTACGGCGCATCGCGAGCGATGTCCTCACTGCCTCCAGGAGGAGGAGGGGACGCCGGACGAGTGCGAAAAGCGCATCTCTTCCGAAACCCACAACATGCCTCCTGACGTTGTACTGATCCAGTGTAATTGTGGAACGCCGGCCATCGAGGGACATCGCCTCACAAACAAGCATCACCGTTAGAGTTCGACACCAAATGGACGGAGGGTTCCGTGGCCGACTCAGCATCTAGCGAAATCGACCTCTTCGGACAGAGATTCGAGGAAATCGTCTCCAACGTCGAGACGGTGATTCAAGGCAAGCGCGACGTAGTGGAACTGCTGGTGCTCGCCATGGTGTCCGAAGGGCACGTGCTCATCGAGGACGTGCCCGGCGTCGGCAAAACGCAATTGGCCAAGTCACTGGCCCGCTCCATACACGGCCAGTTCCATCGCATTCAGTTCACCCCCGACCTGCTGCCATCCGACGTCACCGGTGTGTCGATATGGAATCGCAACGTGGGACGCTTCGAGTTCAAGCCGGGTCCGATCTTCGCCAACGTCGTGGTCGGCGACGAGATCAACCGGGCGAGCCCGAAGACCCAGTCCGCCTTGTTGGAGGCCATGGAGGAAAGACAGGTCACCTCCGACGGCATCACCCGTTCTCTGGAGCCGCCGTTCATGGTCATCGCCACCCAGAATCCCCTGGAACACGAAGGGACATACCCCCTACCCGAGGCCCAGCTCGATCGGTTCATGATGAGGATCGTCATCGGCTATCCGAGCCGGGAGAAAGAGCTGGAGATTCTCGATACCCACGGAGTGCGTTCGACGCTCCACGACCTCGAAGCTGTGGCCTCGCTGGAGATCATCGAGCGCATGGTCGACATTGCCCGCAGTGTCAACGTGTCCAGCTCGGTGAAGAACTACATCGTTGACCTCGTCGAAGGCACCCGTCAGCATCCCGACATCATGCTGGGCGGGTCACCCAGATCGGCCCTTTTCTTGCAGCGGATCGCCAGAAGTAGGGCTGCTTCGATGGGGCGCGACTATGTCATGCCCGATGACATCAAGGCGCTCGCCGGACCCGTACTCGAACACCGTTTGGCGCTACGCCCCGAGGCCCAGATGCGGGGTGAGACCATCGAAGGGACCATAGAGGACGTGCTGGGCCGACTGCGGGTCCCTGGCACGACTTCGCGGATCGCCACCTGATGCCGACAACACGAGGCTGGGCTCTGCTCGGGGCGGGTCTGGCGCTCGTAGTCCTCTGGTGGCTCCTGGGCGACGAGGAGCTGTTACTGGCCGCGACATTCTTCGTGGTGGGCACAGGTGGGGCTCTCGCCTATGTCCACCTTCACGAGCCCGGTCTGAGGGTGGGTCGGCGTCTCGGGAGCACGGCGGTGCACGACGGCGACACCGTCCAGGTGACTCTGACGCTGCGCAACCCGGGGGCACGTGCTGTACGCAACCTGTCGGTGATCGACGAAGTCGATAGCCTGGGTGTTGCATCGTTTGAGCTGGCAGGCATCGAGGCCGGAGATGTCGCCACTGCCACCTACCGGGTCATCTGCCGACCTCGCGGGGTCTACTGGGTGGGACCGTCGCACGCCACCTCCTCCGACCCTTTGGGGCTGGCCGAACTGCCCGCTCCCGACGGTCCCGTGGACCAGCTTGTGGTCTACCCGCGGGTCGAGACGTTGGAGGGCTTTCCGATCGTCCGCGGCCAAGATCCGTCCATGGCCGCATCAAGGCCCGAACACGCCCAACGGGGCGGCGAGGACTTCTACACCCTGCGGGAGTACCAGCGGGGGGACGACCTGCGCCGGGTGCATTGGCCCTCATCAGCCCGAAAGGACCAGTTGATGATCCGCCAGCTGGAAACACCATGGCAGTCGCGGGCGTTGGTGATGCTCGATGTGCGCTCCCAGGTGTATGAGTCGGATGAGGCGTTCGAGACGGCAGTGTCCGGCGCAGCCTCCGTCGTCACCCACCTGGTGAAGTCCGGGTTCGACGCCGACCTCTGGGCCGGGGAGTCAAGTGCGATCGACGCCAGCCAGTACAGCGCGGCGATGGAGCAGCTCGCCCTGGTTGCCCCCAACCCGGGCATCGACCTCGAGTCGGCGGCCACCCACATCCGGCATCGGGGAGGAGGCGGTGCCCTCGTCATCGTGACAGGAACGGCAGACCGGACGCTGATCTCGGTCCAGCAGCTCCTCGCAGGGGACTATCCAACCTCGATGCTCCTCGGTGTGGCGAGCACGACACCACAGACCCTCGTCGGGTTCCATCGTCTCGGCGTCGGCACCGTGACCGTCGCCCCCGGTGGCAGCTGGTCGGAGAAATGGATCAAGTCGGTTGGAGATTCATGGGACGTGGCCTCGGTCAGCTGAGCGGCGCCCTCGCCGTCACCCTCGCCCTGGGGCGACTGGGCCGCCTCTTCGAGGGCGGTCCCGACACACCGCCATGGCAACTCATCCTCGTCGCCTCCGCATTCCTGGGAGGGGTGGCGTGGTGGCTGCTCAGCCAGCTGAGCAGCCGTCTACCGCTAAAACTCTCGATCTTCTCCCTTGGGGCTGTCTTGCTCGCCCTCCGGATCAGTGTTCCCCAGACACTCATCGGAGGTGTCCTGCCATCAGGGTCGACCCCCGGTGTTCTCGGCGCCGAACTGGATCTCGCCTGGCGGACGGTCCAGACAGGCATCCCCCCGGTCGAGCCCTATGCAGGGCTGCTGGCGATACTCGCCGTCCTCCTGTGGGCAACGGGGGCTTTCTTCACCTGGGGGAGTACCGGGGGGCCCTATGCCGCGCTGTTCGCCCCTCCCCTGGTCCTCTATTACCAGTTCGCCGTGTTCGATCGGATCGAGGCGGGGCTCGGTTGGATGATCTTCTCGACCCTGGCCCTGGCTCTCGCCGTGATTTCGATGTCGCTGGAGAGACACACCGAGACGGGTCGGGCAAGGGATACCGATGGACGACCGCTCGCCCGGAGATCGATGGTCCTGGCGGCGGTAATGGCGTCGGTGTTGGGGATTGCTTCCATGGCCGTGGCGAACAGCGCGTCAGATGTGATCGACGAGTTTGGAAACGTGCCCTGGCGCAGCGGAACCGGTCTCGGACCCGGCCCCGGCGAGGGGGTCAGCTACGACGGTCTCGTCGAGTTGAAGCAGAGGATTCTCAACCAGAGTGAAACCCCGGTTTTCACAGCCCGTCTCGGCAATGACACTCCCGCGGACATCAACCCATATTGGAAGGTCGACACCCTTGACACCTTCAATGGCGAGGAATGGAGCCGCTCCGACACCAGTAACCGCCCGGTCGACCCCGACCAGCCCGTAGTCGAGCCGTCCAACCTCTACCAGGGCACCACCACCGAGATCCTCCAGACCGTCCGAATCCAGGCGCTGCGGGGTGTTCTCGCCCCCAGGGCGGGGACCCCAGTCGAAGTCCAGAATCCCGGCCAAGACGCCGACAGTCCCCTGCGCGCCGAGGAGTTCTACACCGTGGGCGAAGTCTCGCTCGGAGTCGCCGGAGGCCTCGGACGCTCCGATCAGTACCAGCTGCGCACGTCACTGGTGGACCGGACCGCCGACCTCGGAGCGCTCGCCACCGACTCCAGCGGAGAGCTGAGCCCGATCTTCGCCGAGGCGCAGCAAGCCGGCGCCTTCCCCCACCAGGCGCAACCGGCGAGCGGTGACCTCGCGACGCTTCCGGACCGGGAGCACTATCTGCAGCTTCCCCTCGACACTCCCTCAGCGATCGGAAGTCTCGCCCGTCAAGTGGCGGCCGGGGCGAGCACCGATTTCGAAGCGGCGTGGATGCTCCAGTCGTGGTTCCGGGACGAGGGAAACTTCACCTACTCCACAGAGGTGTCCACGGGACATGACTCGCTGGTGCTGAACGAATGGCTGAGCAATCCGGAGTCGACCAATTACCGGACCGGATACTGCGAGCAGTTCGCCGCCGCCATGGCAGTTCTCGCCCGGGAGTTGGACATGCCCGCACGCGTGGTGTGGGGCTTCACCCCCGGAGAGGTAGACGACAACGGCACCATCACGGTGCGAGACACCAACGCCCACGCCTGGGTCGAGCTCTGGATCGAGCCGTACGGATGGTTTCCCTTCGATCCCACTCCGCGAGCAGAAGAGACCGGGTTCGAATCGCAGCCGCCGAGTCTCACCGCCGCCCTCGACCCGGACGACTACTTGGAGGCGCCCGAAGACAACCCGGCTACTGAGACGAGCGTCCCCGACGCCCTCGAGCAACCGTTCGGAGAAGTGACCCCCGAGCCGCTCCAGGAGCCAACGGACACCTTGCGCGGGTGGCTGGTGCCGCTTGTGGCCGTCGTGATGCTGGGGATGGCCATACCCGTGTTCAAGAAGTTGCGACGTCGGCGTCGTCTGACGAAAGTGCGCAACGGCGACATAACCGCCGTATGGGACGAGATCGTCGATCGTTTGACCGACCTGGGTGTCGACGTGGAGGACTCCATGACCCCGGTCGAGGTGGCCCGCTCCACCAACCACTCCCTCCTGCCGCTGGCACACAGCTACTCGGCGACGGTCTATGGGGGACGAACCGGGCAGGCCAGGGAGACCGACCTGGTGGATGTCGAATGGTGGATCGAGCGCACATATGAAGGGAAGCAGCGGACTCGCGCCGCCTTCAGTCTCCGCTCGCTAGTCCGGCGTCTCTGAAGCCGACCGGATCAGGATCCGGAGGCGCGCCTTTCCTCTTCGATGTCGTCCTCGACCCTCCGCAGCATGGTGAGGAAATTGTCCCGGTCGAGCTCGAATCTGGTCACGTCCTCTTCGACCTCACGGGTGATCTCGTCGATAGCCACGAAGAACGCCAACTGACCCTCTCTGAGAGCGTCCATCAACTCGCCCTCGTCGTTGCTGACCCGGAAGATGCTCTGCCCGTCGGTGACCAGCTTAACGTCAGAGAGATGCTCCTCCATGTCGCCTTCACGGCGCAGGTAGTCCCAGGCACGGCGGACGCGCTGTAGGGACATTCCGTTGTCGAGGAGGCTGCGAACTACCCGGAGCGCCACGAGGTCGCGAAAACTGTAGAGCCGTCTGACGCCGGGGCGCCCCCCGGTTGGCTGAACCGATGGCTTTACGAGTCCTACTTTGTCCCAGTACCGAAGTTGATGATGTGTGCAGTTACTCAGCCGGCATGCCTGCTCGGCAGTGAAAGCTTGCTCCACTGTGTCCTTCCAAAACTTCGTTCAGCGAACCGGGGCATGGCTCGCCCTTCCTCCAACGGCCGACAGCAGCCCGGATTTGACGGCCGACGGGGCCGAAACAATAGCGACTTCGGATGGCTGTCGCAGATCGCTCGATTCGGGCCCCTATTCGGGCAGCGAGTCCTCCGACTCGGAATTCTCATCACGCCAACCGCGGATGCGGAGCGCATTCACCAGAGCGGTGGCGGAGGCCACCAAAATGGCGAATCCACCGACGGCGATCCAGGTGTTGTCTACAAAGGCGATAATGACAGCCAAACCGACGACGACCCCTATGAGCGAGAGGCGCACCCCGAACTTGGAAGGCCTCTCGACCTTCTGGACGGCACGTGCCAGCTCAGGATCCTCCTCATAGAACTGACGCTCTATTTCGGCGAGTATGCGCTGTTCGTTGTCATCCAATGGCATTAGGTCACCACACTGATCTGCCCCAGTGCCTTACTGGAAACAATACACCGGCTGAGAAAACACTCATCAGTGTTCAGGGTCGGATTCCGACAGATTCTTTCCATTGAGCAGTCGTGCCGGCTTCACGGCGGAATCGCCAAACCTCTCCCGCACCCCGGCGACGGCATCCTCGACCCGGTCCCATTCCAGGTTGGAATCGATGTCCAGTTGGCTCGGGGCATCGACCGGCTCGAGAGCCGTTCCCCCGAGACCGAGGAGCCGGACGGGTCGGTTGGGATCTTCGAGGCCTCCGGCCAGTTCGGCGGCGATCCGGAAGATCTGCCGTGCCCCGTTCGTACCCCCTGAGATCGTGGTGGCTCGGGTCAGGGTCGTGAAGTCGGAGTACCGCACCTTGAGGGTGATCGTCCTCGCTTTGAGGCCGGAGCGACGCAGCCGGCCCGAGAGACGTTGGGCATGGGCCAACAGGGCGGTCTCGACGATGTCGGCGCCCTCCAGGTCCGCGTCGTAGGTCTCCTCGACAGAGACGGACTTCGCAGCAACGTCGGGCACCACCTCCCGGGGGTCGTGTCCGCGGGACAGGTCGGCGAGATGGCGTCCCGTGGACGGACCCACCGCACCGATGAGGGCACGCTCTGGGAGCGAAGCTATGTCGCCAATGGTCTCGACACCCAGTTTGGAGAGCGCGGCGAGGGTGGCGGGCCCGACCCCCCACATAGCCGAAGCAGGAAGCGAGCGGAGGAACTCGTGCTGGGTTTCAAGGGGAATGCGACGCAGCCCATTGGGTTTGGCAGCCTCGGAAGCGAGCTTGGCGACGAACTTCACTGCCGCCACTCCGACGGAAGCGGGGAGGCCGAGCTCGACCCGGATCGCCTCCCGTATGGCCTCCCCTACCGCGACCGGGGACTCGTAGTGGAGTCGGAGCCCCCGCACGTCGAGAAACGCCTCATCCAGGCTGAGGCTCTCGACCCGCGGCGTGAAACTCCGGAAGATGGCGAATACTTCAGCGGATACATCGCTGTAGCGGTCATGATGGGGAGGCACCACCACCAGACTGCCGCAGAGCCGACGCGCAGTGGCCATTGGTTGGGCCGACCGCACTCCGAACTCCCTCGCCTCATACGATGCGCTGGCGACCACACCTCTGGGGCCTGCGCCACCTACCGCGACTGGCTTGCCTATCAGGTCGGGGTTCCGGAGACGCTCCACCTCGACGTAGAAGCTGTCCATGTCGACATGAAGGATCGGCTCGTTCCACACAGGCACCGGACGCTACCTGCGACGAGGTGACGGCTGGTCGAGCAGCCATCTGAAGCGATCACCGAGCATGGCGTATTGCACCACGATCGTTAGTGCGATGGCGATCGCTGTGTACACGTTCGCCAAGGCTGCAAGTGCGAACACGCCCGCCCCGAAGAAGACGACCTCGATGACGATCCGCACCAGCCCTGAGACCGCGACGGGCGCACCGTCACTGCGACTTGGATCGCGGGGCACGGCGAAGGTCCCCCAGACGACGGCCATCAACAGAGGGGCTCCAATTGCTCCGATCCAGGCGATCGTCCCGTCGAGCGAGCCCCATACGAACGTCCCCACGGCCGCCAGGACGAACAGCTCGAGGAAGAATCGAAGACCGAGCGCAAGAACTCTCATCAATAGGTCCGAGGCTACTCATCGGAGACGATCGAGCGAGTTACCCGAAGTTGGGCATCCCAACCACCAAACTGACTCGCACATGGCCGCACTGGTTCATCTGGTAAGACACGCCGAAGTAGACAACCCCAATCATCTGGTGACGGGTTCCATGCCCGGATTCGACCTCTCGCCTCACGGTCTGGAACAGGCCCGTCGGGTGGGCCGCTATCTGAGCCCCAGGGCCGTGGTTGCCATCTGGTCATCCCCGCAGCAACGTTCCCTCCGCACCGCCGAAGAGATAGCGGCGCGCTCGACGGTCCCGGTCCGGGTCCATCCCGATCTCACCGACTGGGAGGTCACCGAGCGTTGGAAGGGGCATCCGTGGAAGGAGATCCCGTCGCGTTTCCCAGGAGAGTTGGAGGCCTATCTCGACCGCCCCACGAGACTCGACTTCGTCCTGGAGCAAATCGCTGACGTCGCCGAGAGGGTCGCCGCGGTGGCCCGGCGCCTCGACGAGGATCATCCCCACGGCGACGTCGTGATCGTCTCCCACCAGGACCCGATCCAAGCGGCCCGACTCCATCTGACCGGCGAGGGTCTCGAGTCGCTCCACCAGGATCGGCCGGCCAACGGTGCGGTCATCACGCTGCGACCCGGACGCACCTGGCGGGAGGAAACTTCCTGGGAGCCAGGTCAGGGCCCGCAATTCGGCGAGAAGTCAGATCTTCGGGTGGTCACCACCACCGGCGGGCCGGACGGCCCCACCTCGGCCTGACCGACTTCGTCTTCGGTCGCCGCGATGGCAGACTTCGAGTGTGAAGCCGCCACTTCTCGCCAGCACAACCCTTCTCGCCGCCGTCGTCTGGACCGTGGCCGTGGTTGTAGACCGTCATCCTTTCGCCACAGCCCCGGCTCTTCTGGTCGGCATCGGCCTCCTGACCACGGCAACCGTCGCCAGCGTGGGGATGATCGTTGTCGGGGGTCGGTGGGCGCACCGGCTCGGCGTAGGAGCGCTGGCCGCAACGGTCGCGGTGGCTCTGGTCCGGGAGATCGACGTGATCTGGTCCGCCGGGATCGCGGCCACCGCCCTGGGACTGGTCGCCATGTTCTCCCCGACCCTCACCGACACCATCCGCCAGCTGCCCTCGGCGTCGGGGCCTCCCCCGCGTGCGGTGGCTCCGGCCCTGCTGTTGGTGGCGACCCCGGTGATTCTCGGCTTCGTCGGCCAGGACGCCACGCCGTGGGCATTGCTGGTGGTCGGCCTGGCCGCTCCTCTCGTTGGGTTTCTCTACAGCAGGGTGCTTCCCGGTGGTCTGCTCGCAGTACGTTTGCTGTGGCCGATGCTGGCCCTCGCCCTGACCCCCCTGCTCGGATGGGTAGCCGGGGCCGTGACGGCAGGCCTGGCGTTGGCCTTGGCCGTCCTGGCGTGGGACCCGTCGGTCAAGGCCTCCTACCACCCGCCCCGGGAGGTCGGCACCACCTTTCCCATACCGCCTGAACTCACCCCCGAAGAAGTGCTCGATGCGGCCGAGATCGACGACAAGGGACGTCGAAAGTGAGGAGGAGGCCAAACCCCTGGATAGTGCTGCCTTCGCTCGTCATGGGTCTCCTCGCCGGTGCCCTGGCATGGGTGGTCACCGACGTCAGCTGTCGCCAGCCCGACGCCTCTGGCGCCGTGTCTACCTGCTACGGATGGGCGGGCTTCTTCGCAGTCGTCTCGTTCCTGGGCGCGACCGTCGGGGTCGCAGTAATCCTCGTGCTTGTCTACCGCAGCATCGCGGAGTGGCGGGAAGGCCAGGGACGATGAGAAACCGTCCTGTGAAGGCGATATGACGGCCTGCGCCGCCCACCGCAACAGAACGGTTTCAGTGCGAGTTAGCTGAGCTTCTTGTGGACCAGGTCGACGGCCTGGCCGACGGTGACGATCGACTCGGCTTCCTCGTCGGGGATCTTGACGTCGAACTCGTCCTCGAGAGCCATGAGAAGCTCGACGACGCCCAGGCTGTCCACGTCGAGGTCTTCCTCGAAATGGGCCTCGTCGTTGATCTTCGACTCGTCCAGCCCTAGCTCAGATACCAGCACCCCGGTGAGGCGCTCGGAGACTTCGCTCCTGTCCATTTCCCATTCTCCTTCTAGTTTGCTTGCGGGAACTTACATCGCCAGGCCGCCGTCAACCGGAATCACCTGCCCCGTTATATACGAGGCGGCGTCCGAAACGAGAAAGTCGACTATTCCGGCCACTTCGGATGGCTGGCCGAATCGGGCCATGCTCGTCGACTCCCTGACGCTGGTCTTCACGCTGTCGGGCAGGTCACCGGTGAGGTCGGTCTCGATGAATCCGGGGGCGACGACGTTGACGGTGATGCCCCTGGTGCCCACCTCCTTGGCGACCGACTTGCTGAAACCGATCATGCCCGCCTTGGACGCCGCGTAGTTGGCCTGGCCGGGGTTGCCGGCGATCCCGGCGACCGAGGCGATGGAGACGATCCGTCCCCATTTGGCTCGCAACATCCCTCTCATGACTGCCTTTGTGCAGAGAAAGGTCGAACGCAGGTTGGTCTTGATGACTTCGTCGAAATCATGGGTTCTCATCCGGACGAGCAACTGGTCCCGGGTGATGCCGGCGTTGTTGACAAGGACCAGCGGCGGCCCGAATGCCTCCTCCACTCCGGCGACCACGTCGGTCACGGAGGTTTCGTCACCGACGTCGCCCTGCACCGCGATGGCCTCTCCCCCGGCCCCGGCAATCTCGGTCACCACTTCCTCGGCTGCCTCCTTGTTGCGGGTGTAGTTGACAGCCACGCGATGTCCTGAGGCCGCCAGCGCAATGGATAGCGAACGTCCGATGCCTCGCGAGCCCCCGGTTATCAGAGCGACTCTGCCTTTGGCGTCTCCATTTGGCCCGGCGCCGGTCACGACAACTTCTCCGGCAAGCCGAAGAAGTCGAAGTTGGGCTGGAGCAGCTCCATCGTGGTTCGGTCCGGAGGAGGCAGGGCGGCGTCTGACTCACCGATCGGCTCGGTCCTCGATCCCCACCGGTACACCGCTGACCCCCAGCTAAGCCCGCCGCCGAACGCGGCGAACACGACAGTGTGGCCAGCCGAGATCCGTCCCTCCTCCAATGCCTCGGTCAGAGCAACGGGGATGGTTGCGGATGAGGTGTTCCCGTAGGAGTGGATGTTCACGAAAATCTTGGACTCGTCGAGTCCGAGACGTCGGGCAGTGGCGTCGATGATCCGAACGTTTGCCTGATGCGGGATGAGCAGATCGACGTCTTCGAGATCCACACCCGCCCGCTCCAGGGAAAGGGTCGAGGACTCGCTCATCTTGGTGACCGCCCTCCGGAAGACCTCCTGGCCCTCCATGGATACTCCGCTCTTCGATGGGTCGGGGTGGGCGCGATCTCCCATGGTCCCGTCTACGGGTGTCTGGAGAATGTGGTAGATGGACCCGTCGAGACCCAAGTCTGATGCCAGAAGCCCGTGCGACTCGTCGGTGGACTCGAGCACCACGGCTCCGGCGCCGTCGCCAAAGAGGACGCATGTGGTCCGATCGGTGAAATCCGTCACGTAGTGGAGTTTTTCCGCCCCGATGAGAAGAACCGTCTGGTTGGTGCCACCACGGATCATGTTCGATCCCATGACCAGGCCGTAGAGGAACCCGGAACAAGCAGCATTGATGTCGAGGGCTGCACAGTTGAAGGCGCCGATCTTCTTTTGGACGATCGAGGCCGCCGACGGGATCAGCGAGTCGGGAGTGCAGGTGGCCAACAGCAACAGATCGACATCTTCGGGCTCCTTGCCGGCCGCTGCCAGAGCCCGCAGGCCCGCCACAGCCGCCATGTCGGATGTCTCGACATGGCTGATGCGGCGTTCCTTGATTCCGGTCCTCGTGGTTATCCACTCATCTGAGGTGTCCACGATCTGTTCGAGATCGTGGTTGGAAAGCACGTTGGGGGGCATGCATTTGCCCCAGCCGGTTATTTCTACGTTCTTCATCGGCGCTCCTGGGATCAGGTAACTGTAACTAGAGATTCGACGACGTCCGGTATGTCGGACACCTCGGATATGACATGGACGGTGGCATCGTCCACGGTTCGTCTCGCCATGCCGGCAGTCACATCCCCGGGACCGATGTGAACGAAGGTTTCGACGCCGGCGACCGCCATGTCGCGCAGGCTCTCTTCAAACCGGACCGTTGAGACCACCTGGGAGCGCAGCGTCGCAGCCAGATCGGCCGTCTCGTGGGGTCGGGAGGTGGTGTTCGACCAGACGGGGAAATCCGGATCTGAGAAGTCGATCGTCGCGAGGGCTTCCCCCACCTCGTCAGCGGCGGGCTCCATGAAGCCGGAATGGAACGCGGCGGCGACCTTGAGGGGCATCGCCCTGCGCACACCGACATCGCGGGCATTGTCGGTCACCCATTGGATGTCATCGGCCGAGCCGGCGACAACGACCTGCCCGGGGGCATTGATGTTGGCTACCTCGAGACGACCGCCTTCGGCCCGGCGCTTGCGGGCAATCTCCTCTGCCAGTTCGGAGTCGGCGCCCATGAGGGCCGCCATCCCTGAGGGCTCCAGGTCGGCGGCCCGTGCCATTGCCTCTCCCCTTCTGGCCACCACCCGCAGGGCGTCCGGGTAGGCAAGAGCACCGGCAGCGCAGAGTGCGGTGTATTCACCCAGCGAATGACCCGCGGCGCCGGACACCGGACCCCCGTAGGCCTTTTTGAATTCCTCCCAAAGGACGTAGGAGACTGCGAACACGGCGACCTGAGCCCGTTCGGTTCGAGTCAGGGTCTCCTCGGGCCCCTCGAGACAAATCTCGCGCAACGACCAGCCCAGTACCTCGTCGGCGTCAGTGCCGAGAAGGTCGGGGCGGACATCGAACAGGTCGGCACCCATCCCCACGCTCTGGCTCCCCTGGCCGGGGAAAAGGACGGCGATACTCATCAGACCATTCCGACCTTCCGGGACCTGACGGGGTTACCCAAGGGCGTCGAAGAGGCGGTCGGCGTCGGAGTCGTCGACGTCGCGATGGGTGACGATCCGCCAGTTGCCTTTCAAGGGCGGGTTGACCTTGATGTTGGCTCTCTCCAGCCGCCCCGCCACCTCGTCCCAGCTCATGCCCAGCTTGGCGAAGTCGACGAGGACGAGGTTGGTGTCGACCCCCTCGGGGTCGATCGAGCCGGGGAACCGCTCCGCGAACCCGACGGCAAGCTTCCGGGCGAGGGCGTGGTCCTCGACGAGACGGCCCCTCTCGGCGAGACCGACGCGGGCGGCGGCGGCTATCACCCCGGCCTGACGCATGGCGCCCCCCATGCGCTCTCTCAGGTAGCGGATCTCGTCGATGACGTCGGCCGGCCCGCACACGATCGACCCGATAGGTGCGCCGAGGCCCTTGGAGAAGCAGAACTGAACGGTGTCCGCCAGCTCACCCCAGGCAGGCCCGTCGATGCCGGTCGCAGCGACGACGTTCCAGATGCGGGCACCGTCGATATGGATCGCCAGACCGTGGCTCCTCGCCCGGGCCGAGGTCGCCTCCATCACCTCGAATGGAATGACCTTGCCGCCGGAGAGATTGTGAGTGTTCTCCCAGGTCATGAGTTTGATCCTGGGGAAGAAGCCAGCGAGCTCGAGGGCGTCGTCGACGTCTTCAGCCAGGATCTGGCCACCTGGTCGGTCGACGGTCCGGAACGCCACCCCGGACAGGGCTTGGGCGGCGCCCGCTTCGATCGAGCGCAGGTGGCTGGCCGCATTGGCCAGCACCTCCTCCCCCGGCGAGGTGTGGTACATGATCGACAGCTGGTTCCCCATGGTCCCTGTGGGCACCAGGATGGCGGCCTCCTTTCCCACCGCCTCGGCGGACTCCTCCTCGAGGAGGTTCACGGTGGGGTCGTCGTGGTACACGTCGTCTCCGAGCGGCGCCGAGGCCATGGCCTCGAGCATCGCCGGAGTCGGGCGGGTCACCGTATCGGACCGGAAGTCGGCCAGACCATCTGGAAAAGGCATGAGCGAATGTTAGGAGTCTGTTCCCGCCAGCCTCTCAGCCGTTGAGACGATCGATGAACTGGCTGATGCGACGTGGAACGATGTTGCGGGAAAGACCGACGATGTCGCGTACCAGGGCGAGCAGGTCGCCGGGGCCGTCCCAGAGCTCTTCCACCACCTCGTCGCCTGCCCGGTGGATCAGGGCGTCGAGGGCGAACATGACGATGAGAACGTCGTCGGCCCACCCGATGACAGGAATCATCTCCGGGATCAGGTCGACAGGACTGGCAACGTAGGCGGCGGCGATCCCGAGGGTGATCTTGGCCCGACGGGGCACCCGCGGGTCCTTCAGCAAGCGGGCGACCAACTTGACGAGGTTGGGCATCATCAACACCGCGTCCTGCATCAGCTGGCGCCCCTGCAGGCTCCTGCCGTCCGGGGGTAGCACCTCATCCGGCCTGACCCTGCTCTGACCGTCACTCACTCGATCTCGATCCTCTGTCGCTTGCTCTCTTCCGGACCCTCATTCTGGCCTTGGTCGCTGATAGAGCCAATCTCCTCTATGACAGCCTCCACCGCCTTGAGCCCCTCGACTGCCGCCTGGATCAAGTGATAGGCCACTCTCCGGCCGGCCCGGGACAGGGCCTGCCCGGTTGGGGACTGATTACTCATTCCTCGCTCCTCTCCCCGAACGTGACCCGCAGCGTCCCCTCATCGAGGCGGGCCTTGATGATCTCCCTCCGGTGGAGAGCATCCGGCAGCAGAAAAGACCGCCGGTACGAGCCAAGCTGAACGTAGAGCTCATGCCCGTGGCGGAAGACATCCAATTCGGACTTGTCGACGAACGGCACGTCGAGTTCCATGGTGACCGATCCCTCACTCTCCACCACACGGAACGGGCTGGTGGCAACGAAGTCATCTATGGGGTCCTTCTCGCCGTAGAGCTCCCCGGCCATCACCCGGAGACGATCGACACCCACCATCTCGTCGTCGAAGAGACGTAGCCGGAGCCGGGGAAGGTCGGCGAAGGCATCGTCCACCGTATCGAGGTGGCCCTTCTGGATCGCCCGCCAGCGCTCGAAGTAGGGATCCTCGACTTCGTCGGGGAGCACCCGGTTGACGACCACACCATCGACTCCATAGCCGAACAGACCCAGATAGGCGTAGGTGCGGCGCGCCTCGTCGATCACCATCTTCTCTGGATTCACGACCAGCCGGGCGGTGGTCACCTCCGGCTGGGACATGAGCTCTTTGACCTCCTCGATGTTCTCGAAGACCGACTGGGCGGCGGTAAACACCTCGTCCTCGGGAACGGGAAGGTCGGTCAACCTGTGTAGCAGCGGGCGGGCGGCTCGCATCAGACGACGCTCGGTGGGCATGACTTTCTCGAAGTACCACGACAGCACCTCGGGCAAAGACAGCAACCGGAGTGTCTCAGCGGTCGGAGCGCAGTCGACGACGAGCACGTCGTACTCGCCGGAGCGGGCATGCCGGTTGACCTCGAGCAATGCAAAGAGCTCGTCCATTCCCGGGAAGACGAGAAACTCCTCGGCTTCGATCCCCGCGGCGCCTCCCCAGTCGAAGACCTCTATCAGCTGGTTGCGGATCGACCCCCAATAACGGTCGAGCTGGCGTTGGGTGTCGATCTGCTGGCCCTGGAGCCCGTCGACGACGTCGGTCGGCTCACTTCCGAGAGTCATCATCAAGGCGTCGGAGAGCGAATGGGCGGGGTCGGTCGATGTGACGAGTGTCCTCCGCCCGGAGTCGGCGGAGGCCAGGGCCGTTGCCGCTGCGACCGTCGTCTTCCCAACTCCCCCTTTGCCGGTGACGAGGATGATCCTCATGGTCAGCCGTTTCTGGCTACCCGCTTCCGTAAGCCGCGTAACGCCGTAGAGACGATCTGCTTCTCGGCCTGACGCTTGATGAAGCCCGGCAAGATGAAATTCGGCTCGACGGTGAGCGAGTAGACAACCTCGGTGGCGCCGTCCTCACCGGGTTCGAATTGATAGGAGCCTTCGAGCATCTTGAGGTCTTCGCTCTCCTCGGCGACCCAACTCAGGAGGTGTGGTCGATCGTGGGTGTATTCGAGGACGTACTCGATCTCTTTGACGAAGCCTTCGAGAACGAACCGGGCGCGGTCCACACGGCCCTCATCGTCAACGTCGAGGACTTCGACCTCTTTGACACCGCTGGCCCACTCCGGATATGCCTCCACATCGGCGGCGACGTCGTAGAGCTCCTCGGGGGTGGCGTCGATCTCCAGGGTGGAAAAGGTTCCTTCAGCCATTCAGGGGAAATGTAGTGAGGTTGGGGAGATTGGGGGATCCGGGGTGGTTTGTGGTCGCAGAACTAACGGTGACTCCGGACCGGTATCGAGCCGAGATGAACCGCCGATCCCTCCAGACGCAGATATCTCCCGGTGGCCCGGAAGTACCCGGCGTTCAGACATCGGGTGCGACCAACGCGCCACGTAGAGGCCTGCGGTTGGTGGACGTCACCGAACAGGTGGAAGAGCGGCTGCGACTCCACGATATAGTCCCGCACCGGGTCTGAGCCACGTTCCTCCCGTCCGGTTATGACGTCCGTGCGCAAGGGAGTGATGGCCGGAGCCACATGCGTGCAAAGGACATCGACCGGGCCGATATCCACCAGGATCGATCTCATCTCATCGTCGGACACCTCCCCTGCCGCACGCAGCGGGGTGGCCACTCCCCCGCCTACGAACCCGAGACGGAGGCCGTCACGTTCCACGACCTCGCCGTGAACGTACCGGTACCCCTCGGGAAGAGACTCCAGCATCACGTCGGGGCGATCCACGTTGCCGTGAATGACGAGTCCGTGCCCTCCGGCGAGGGCCCTGGCCGCCCTCTCGTATTGGCCGGCGAGTTCGCCGGTGATCTTCTCCCGCAGATCATCACCGGTCACCTCTGCTTCCTCGCGCCACAGCATGCGCATCCGCGGATAGTCACCCTCGGCTCTGGCCGCGGAGGTCCTCGAGGCGAAGTCGATGCCGAGGACCTCGGCCACCGCCCCCTCCCCGGTCCGGTAGTCGGTGAGATTGACGAGGTCACCGAGAATCACGATCTCCTCGCCGGTCTCGACCAGAAGACGGAGAGCTTCCGGGGAGTCGTGGACGTCCGAAACGAACAGCATCAGGTCTCGTACTGATGGACCGCATAGCGGACCCAGAAGGCCGCCAGCAGCGCGGCCACGATCGCGATGACCAGCGCCACGGGCCAGGAGAGATCGAGCGGAGAGAACTCTGCGGACATCCCTCCCATTCCGAAACCCACCAGGGCTCCGAGAGTCATCTTGCCCGCCGTCCCGAAGCGCTCTCCGGGGTCCTTGTCTTCCCTACCGATGTTCTCGGCAAACGCACCACCGAGGATGACCACTAGAAGCCCGATAATCCCGATGACGAGCACGACTGCATAGACCTTCACCATCGGGCGGCAGGGTAACGCCGGCCGTCAGGACACCCGGCGTTCGGCCGGCACCAGCCTGAGCTCGGGCACCAGCCCCTGCTCAGCGAGGTTGGACATTGCCTCCGCCTGAGAGTCGCTCAGGTCGACAGGTCCGTCGCCCAACAGACAGGACACCACACAGTCGTCGCAAGCGCTCGTGTCCCGCATCGCACATTGTTCGCAATCGATCAGCATTTCGACCTCCTGAGCCAACAAGGTACGGGTCGGGTGGGACACTTTTCCCGGCCGCTGGTTGGGGAGGTGGTCAGAAGGTCAGGAGACCTCTTCGAGGAGGGTGAGCACTTCGTCGACGTACCCGTCGTAGTCGACCTCGAACGACTCGACGTGGCCCGCTCCCTCCACCACGACGACTTTCACCAACTCAGGATTGGCCTCCTGGAGCGCCAGACTCTGCTCGATGGGCACCGACTCATCCTCGGTCCCGTGGAAAGCGAGAACGGGCACACGCAGCGACCGCTCCGCCCTGTCGATGTAGTCGAGTGTCTTCCAGTTGACATCGATCCGCAGCGAGGTGAAGAACTTGGCGACCCAGGCCATGGTCGGGGGCAAGTTCATGGGTAGGAGCGGAAGCGGCTCCTGACTGCCCCGGTAGTCGATCGTCCACCCGATGTCGACGTTGCCGGAGTCGGTAATCACACCACCGATGACATCGAAGTTGTGCCGGTAGACATAGGAGAGGGCATGTGAGGCTCCGGTGCTGTAGCCGGCGAAGACGATCTCGCTCGCCCCGTTGTCACGGGCGAAGTCGACGGCACCCTGGATGTCCTCCCACTCGGTGGCCCCGTACCTGTGGTAGCCGGACGGGTCGGCGGGCTGGCCCTCGTCGTTCCGGTAGGTGATGGCGAGCTGGGGGTAACCGGCGTCCTGAAGCGGGGCAAACAGCACCTCCGGCTCCGCCGGGGTGGCATTGAGCCCGTGGATGTGGATGACCCAGGTCGTGCCCGGTGCCGGCAAATACCAGGCGTCCATGTCACCAACTGGCGAGTCGTAGGTGACCTCAGAAAGGGTGTAGTCCCCTTCGGGAAGCTCGATGGCATCGGGATCCGGGGTGAATGCATCGTTGGTCACCCGGTTGGAGTAGTGCCACCCTCCACCGACATGGGCGACGAGAAGTACGGCAATGAGGCTCCAGAAGACGCCCCGGAACAAGCTACGTGCCGACATGAGGTTTGGATTCTTGTCGAAATTACGAAGTAGGCAATGACAAAGCGCCCACGAGATGCTCATCGTGGTCGGTCACCGGAATGGGATCCCGGCCGAATGTCGGTTCCAGCTCCCTGGCTTCGGTGATGGTTTCGTCGACCTTCACCGACTGAGCCTCCTCCATAACCGAAGCGACCGGGCTGTCCCCCGCCTTCACCAAGCCCTCACGTCGCACCAGCCCCACCAGACGTCCCGCATCGGCGACGGCCAGGGTCCTTTCGTTGTGGAAGCGCAATGTGTCGTCGGCCAGCCGCAGCGGCGACACATAGACCGGCTCGCCCATGAAGCGGAAGACCCGGTCGGGTGCGCTGCGGACGATGACTGCCCCTGCCTGGGCGGTTCGCCGGAGACGGGCACCGGGACCGGTACGCGACCGGTTGAGCCATGAACCGCCGGGAGCGCCAATGACCAACAGGGCACCGTCGTCGAGCTGATCCACAAGCTCGGAGACTCCGTCGACGACGACCACGCGCCGGCCGATCTCCGGCACGGTGGCCCCGACCTGGTCGAGTATCTCGTTCGCCGCGTCAATCTCTGGCTCCGACTGCGCAGCGGAGAGCATCTCGGCATCGACCCCGAGTCGGTCGGCCAGGGCTGAAGCCGTCTCGGCGGCCAAAACTGAGTGCGGCCCTCCGGCGACGGTGGCGACGACCTTGTTGACACGATCCGGATCGAAATCGACCGGTACGGCCACGTTGACCAGGTCGAAACTCGAGGGGAGCTTCTTAGAGACGAGGACGTCGGCACGCTCGGAGATACAACTCTCGGCAACGTCGCCCGTGACACGATCGGCCTGATCGCCCCCGAGGGCTTCGGCCAGTTCGTGACAGCCCTTGCCTCTCGTCCACACCACTTTCGCCTGCCGACCCGGCGGGGTTAGAGGTGTCACTACGCGAACTCCCCGCGGTTACGGCATGGAGATAGAAACACGAACGTCACGATATACACCAACTCCGGCTTTCAGACAGAAGTTTCGATGAGACAGTCGCATCTGTGGGTGACACAATCGGCCTCATGGAATTCTCAGAGGTCCTCGCCCGACGCCGCATGGTGCGCAACTACACCGAAGATCCCGTGGACCGGGAAGCACTCGACAGGATCGCCGCCGCCGCGCTGCGCGCCCCCTCGGCGGGAAATAGCCAGGCCGTTGCTGCGGTAGTCGTCACCGACCCGGAGATCCGGGTCGAGATCGCATCTATCGCTGATGAGCCCTCCTATGTCAAAGCTGGCTTCGATCCCTGGATATCGAGGGCACCGGCGCATCTGGTCATCTCGGTGAGCGAGAAGGTGTACCGGGACCGCTACTCGGAGCCAGACAAGCTCGGCGAGGACGGCAGCCAGATGGAGTGGCCGGTGCCCTACTGGTGGGTCGACGCCGGTGCGGCCCTCATGGCCGTGCTCCTGGCGACCGTCGACGAGGGTCTCGCCGCCGGGTTCCTCGGTGTCCATTCGCTGCCGGACCTGTCCGCCCTGCTCGGGATACCGGACGACTTCACCCCGATCGGCGTCGTCACCATCGGTCATCCCGCCCGGGACCGACGTTCGGGCAGTCTCGATCGACCGAAGAAGACCTCCGCGGACGTCGTCTTCCACGACCACTGGGGTGAATAGCGCCGTCAGTCGCCGTCGGTGAGCATCCGCTCCAGGGTCTCCATGGCCCGGGGGCGGTCTTCCTCCCGGACCAGGACGAGAATCCCTCTGATCGTCCCGAGCATGGGAGTGGTCGACCCGAGGTCGTCTGCCTGCACCATCGACTCGATGCCTTCGCTCTCGAGACGCGCCTTGACCAGGTTGGCCTCCGTCATCGAGGTGTATTTGCCGACCTGGACCAGATCCATGCTCGGAGGATACGGACGACGGTGCGATACTCCCCGGCGTGTCCCCCGAAATCATCTCCCCGACCAATGAGCGGATCAAGTGGCTGGTGCGGCTGCGGGAGCGGCGTTACCGGGACGACGAGGGGGTCTTTCTCGTGGAGGGCGAACGTCTCTACCGCCGCGCCCTCCGGGCCGGTCTGCGCCCGCGGGTAAGCTTCGTCTCCGTCGATGCCGGGGTCGACACCGTGGGCGAGACCTTGACGGTGGCCCCGACCGCCCTGGACAAGGCTTCGTACCGGAAACGTGCAGACGACGTGATCGCGGTCTTCCCCCAACTCGACACCCGACTGGAGAACGTGAAACTGCCCGGAAACCCCCTCGTTCTCATATCAGAGGACGTAGAGAAGCCGGGCAACCTCGGTGCCATGCTCCGCACTGCCGCGGCGGCGGGCGCCGACGCCCTCATAGCCGTTGGCGGTGGCCCCGACCCGCACAATCCCAACACGGTCAGAGCCTCCACCGGCGCCCTGTTCACAACGACCCTGGCGATCTCCGCCTGGGACGAGCTGGAACCGTGGCTGAAGGAGAGAGACATGGAGGTGCTGTGCTCCACTCCGACGACGGCTGAGCCGGTCTGGGACGTCGACCTCACCGACGCAGTCGCCATGGTGGTGGGTGCCGAGGACGCAGGCGTGTCCGAGCGTGCGGCCGCCGTCGCCGACCGGGCGGTGCACATCCCCCAGGCCAGCGGAACGGTCGACTCCCTCAACGTGTCCGTGGCGGCAGGCGTCCTCCTGTTCGAGGCCCGCCGCCAACGTAGGAGCCCCGCCGGTCCCCATTGACTCGAACGTTTGTTCGATATAGGGTGTCCGGGCCGTGCCGGGATCAGACGTCGTCGCCTTCCAACCGAGTTTCGACGACCTCTCCATGCCCCTGTTCGACGTGACGTTCTGTGTGCTCGACCTGGAGACGACGGGCGGATCGGCTGCCAGCTGTGAGATCACCGAGATCGGAGCGGTGAAGTACCGGGGTGGAGAATTGATCGGGACGTTTCAGACGCTGGTAGACCCCGGTCTCCCCATTCCCCCATCGATAACCATCCTCACCGGCATAACCCAGGCCATGGTCGTGGACGCCCCCTCGATCGAGACGGCACTTCCATCGCTGCTGGAGTTCATCGGAGATGCCGTCATCGTCGGACACAACGTCCGCTTCGACCTCTCCTTTCTCAATGCCGCGTCGACCCGTCTCGGCTACGGGCGACTGGAGAACAAATCGACCGACACGGCCTCGCTCGCCCGTCGCCTGGTCCGCCCGGAGGTGCGAAACCTCCGGCTCCAGACTCTCGCTGCCCATTTCCGCAGCCCGACGACGCCGAACCACCGGGCCCTGGAAGACGCCCGGGCGACGGCACATGTGTTCCACGCCCTGTTGGAGCGGGCCGGCTCCCTGGGGGTGACCAACCTCGATGACCTCCTCCAGCTCCCTACGGCCAAGGGAAGCCCCCACTATTCGAAGATCGGGATGACCGACGACTTGCCCCGCCGCCCCGGGGTCTACATCTTCAAAGACAGGGACGGAAGACCCATCTACATCGGGAAGGCCTCCAACCTGCGGACCCGGGTTCGCCAGTACTTCTACGGGGACACCCGCAAGTCGATCTCCAACATGATGAAAGAACTCGACTCGATCGAATATCGGGTGTGTGCCACCACTCTCGAGGCGGAGATAACCGAGGTGCGTCTGATCCACGCCCATCGTCCCCGTCACAACCGGCGCTCCCGGCCCCCCAAGACGTCGCACTTCGTGAAGCTGACCGATGAGCGATACCCGCGGCTGTCGGTGGTCCGCACCCTCAAAGACGACGCCATCGCCTATCTGGGCCCTTTCCGGTCAAAGAAATCCGCTGACGAGGTGGTCCACGCCATTTGGGATGCGGTCCCGATCCGGAGATGTCGCTCCCGCCCGGGATCCCGGAGCGGGAAATGCGCTGCGGCGCAGATGGGACGGGCGATCTGTCCCTGCGACGGCAACCTCGATGTCGCCGTCTACCGGGAGATAGTCGACGGGTTGGCCGCCGCCATGTCGAGCTCACCACACGGGCTGCTCGATCTGCTCGCCGGGAAGATGCGTCGTCTCTCCGACGCGCGTCGATACGAGGAGGCGGCTCAGATCCGAGATCGCCACAATGCCCTGGTGCGCGCAATGCAGAAGAAGTGGGAGTGGCGGGCCCTCGCTGGGGCGGGCTGGATCGAGCTGGAACACACCGACGGCACCGTCGCCGTGATCGACCATGGGACACTGGTGGAGACGAGGGCCGCGGGCGAGCCGCCCCGGCTGCACAACGGGTTTCCCGAGCCGGTCGACACACCCGAAGTGGCCCCCACCGTGGGTGCCGGGGAAGAAGCATCGATCATCTGGCGTTGGTTGCAGGCGAGTCAGGTCAAACTGGTGGAATGCTCCGGAACACTCTCCCATCCTTCACAGCGGGTCGAACGTCTGGCCGTGGCACGACGCGCCGCCGCCTGACACTCATGGCCGCAGTGCTCGCCCTGGTCGTCGCCGCCTGCGGTGGCGCCGGCGGGGACGAAGTGTCTTCGCTGCCCGACCTTCCGGACACAAACGCCGCCGAGTTCACCGCCCACATGGCCGACCTCGACCGGCCGGCGGTGGTCAACGTTTGGGCGTCGTGGTGCCTCCCCTGTCGTTCGGAGGCCCCGCTCCTCGACCAGGCACACAAGAACTTCGGCGACCAGATCGAGTTCATCGGTGTCGACGTCCAGGACAGCCAGCCCGACGCCAAGAAGTTTCTCGAAGAGTACGGTCTCGAATTCGACCACTTCTTCGACGCCAACCGTGCCATCCCCAGCCACTACGGCGGACTGGGCACACCGATAACGATGTTCTTCGCCCCCCATGGCGAGCTACTGACCATCCACAACGGTGTGATCGACGAACAGACCCTCGCGGTGAACATCGACGAGCTGACCCGGCTCGAAGGCTGATGGAATTCACGCTCCTCTGGGCCGTCCTTACCGCGGTGGCCCTCGGGTGGCTGGGTCTGCGCATGTGGTCCGGCTGGCTGCCGGAGCATGGCTTCGACCGTCTCCTGGGAGCCGGTGCCACCGGCCTCATCGTCGGGCGACTCACCGCCATGGTGGCCCAGGGCGTCAATCCGCTGGCGAACCCGGGAGATTTCATCATCATCCGGGGTGGGATCCACACCGGGGCAGCGACCCTTGCCTTCCTCGGCATGCTGGCATGGTCCACGCGCGGCGAACGCAGCGGGCTCGACGCCCTCGCCCCGGCGACCCTGCTCGCCCTGGCCGGCTGGCACGCCGGCTGTCTCTGGCGAGGCGCCTGCTTGGGGGCTCCCTCGGACCTCCCCTGGGCGTGGGCACTCGATGCAGGCGTCGTCACCCGGCACCCGGTCGAGATCTATACCGCACTCGGACTCGCTCTCGGCGCCTGGCTGGTATCCCGTCTCGGTTGGAGCCCCTGGCTCCGGTCTGGAGCGGCGCTGGCTGTGGCCGCGGGGATGAGACTCCTCACCGAGCCGCTCAGGCCGAGCATCACCGGCGGGCCGGTCGCCTGGTACGTCGCCGGCGTCATAGCCGGAGGCATCCTCATCGCCGTAGGGCGAATCCGATCGGAGCTCAGACCCGCCGCTCCGACTTGAGACAGTCACCCGGCCGGGTGAGACTCCCGGTGTGGAACCAGTAGTCCAGTTCGAAAACGCCGGAGTGTCTCTTGGAGGCAGCCCCGTGCTGCGCGACCTCGACCTCGTGGTCAGCCCAGGAGAGTCCGTGGGAATCGCCGGGCCCAACGGGTCGGGCAAGACCACCCTGGTCAGGGCGGCGGCCACCCTCCTGGCGGTCGACAGCGGAACGGTCACAGTGCTGGGAGCGGACAGCCGTCAACCCGACCTTGCCACCAAGAGGGCCATCGGGCTGATCGGCCATCAACCCGCGGTCATCCCCGAGTTGACCCTGGAGGAGAACCTGGTGCACATAGCCCGTCTCGCCGGTGTCGACACCGGACGCGTCGGGAAGGCCCTCGACGTGGTGGGTCTCGCCGACGCCGCCGACCGGCGGGCCGACGCCAGCTCGTTCGGCATGCGTCGTCGGGTCGAGATCGCACATCTCCTGCTAACCCAGCCGATGCTGCTGCTCCTCGACGAGGCCGCATCGGGTCTGGACGACTCGGCCCGGGACCTGGTCGATGCACTGGTGCGCTCGGTGTGCGAACGAGGCGGAGGATGTCTCGTCGTCTCTCACGATCGCAGCCAGTTGGAGACCCTCACCTCGAGGGTGATGAACCTGGTGGCGGGGCGTCTGGAGGCGGTTTCGTGACGTTCTGGCGACAGGCCTTCGAAATCGCCCGGGTCGACCTGACCGTGGAGGGGAGGATCGGCAACACGATCCGGATCACCCTCCCCTTCGCCATCGTGGCGCTGATGGTCTTCCCCCTGGCTCTGGGACTCAGGCTGAATGTGGTCTCCGACATCGGACTCGGCGTGTTCTGGGCGCTCGGGATCCTCTTCGGAATGCAGGTGGCTCTCCGCCAGTCGGCAACCGATACCCGGGAGAGAAGAGACCTGCAAGCCCTGCTCGGCGTCGACCCGGCCGCGAGATTCACCGGCCGGTTGATCTCGGGAGGAGTGCTGATGATCGGGTTTCTCCTGACACTGCTCGCCGGAATGGTCGTGCTGTTCGATCCTGTGGTCCCCGACGGCGCCTGGCCCGTTCTCATCCTCTCGACCCTTCTCGTGGGCATCGGTCTCACCGAGCTCGGGACCCTCGCCGGAGAGGTGACCACAGACCTCTCGAACAGGACGATCCTGGCTTCTCTGATCGTCGCCCCGCTCGCTCTTCCGCTGATCATCGGGGCCTCCCAGGCGGTTGGGGCACTAGAGCGTGACGCCAGTATCCTTCCTTGGACACTTCTCTTGATAGCCAGTGACCTGGCCCTGGCGGTGGCCGGGGTGGCATTGGCCCAACCCCTCGAGGAAGCAACACGATGACACGAGTGAGATTCCTGCTGAGCCTGGCTGCGGTCGCAGTTGCGATCGGGCTCTGGTTCGCGCTGACCGCACCACCCGACGCCCTTCAGGGGGCATACAGCCGGCTGTTGGGCATCCACCCGCCGGCCATGTGGGTGGCGTTCATCGCGTTCGGCGTGACCGCCTTCGGTTCGATCATGTGGCTGGTGCGGAAGCATCCGCGCTGGGACCGGCTCGCCTCGGCTTCGGTGGAAGTCGGTGTCATCTTCACCGCGATCGGCCTCTTCACCGGGATGGTCTGGGGTCAGGCCGTCTGGGGCGTGGCCTGGGACTGGCAGGACCCGCGGCTCATGAGCACCGCCGTCATGTTCTTCGTCTATCTCGGCTACATCGCCCTGCGCAACGCCATCGACGACCCCACCACCAGGGCGCGCCGGTCCGCGGTCCTCGGGGCCATAGCCGTAGTCCAGGTCCCCCTCGTCTACTTCTCGGTCAACCTCTTCCGCACTCTGCATCAGACCCAGTCGATCCGACCCGTCGGCTCGACCATGCCCGACGAGATGCTCACCGCCATGTTGGTGAACATGGCTGTGTTCATGGTTCTCTATGTGGCCCTCATGGCCGCCCGGCTCGATGTCACCAAGGCGGAGACCGCCGCGTCACCCGATGGCGTGGTCGCTGGTGAAGCCGTACGCCCACCCCGTCTCGAAGAGGTCGAGGATGTCTGAAAATCTGGTGGTCGCCGGCACCTACATCATCTCCTACGGGCTGATCGTCGGCTATGCGATGTACCTCCACCTACGTCGACGCCGCGTCGACCGCTGAACGCATGGGACAGCGTCAGTTCGTTTTGTTCGGGATCGCCGGAGTGGTGGCTCTGGTGGCCGCCATCACCGCGACCGGGATCAGCGACAACCTCACCTACTACCTCTACCCCAATGAAGCCGTAGCGCAGCGAGCCGACTTCCCCGACGGTCAGCGTTTCAGGCTGGCCGGCGAAGTGGCCGCTGGCTCCTTGACCGAGCAAGGGGACGATCTGGTCTTCGAGGTCACCGACGGCTCGGCGACGGTCCCGGTGATTCTGGTCAATACCCCACCACCACTGTTCAACGAAGAGGTACCCGTCTTGCTGGAGGGGTCGTGGAGCGGGGACGTCTTCAGATCCGACCACGCGGTCATCCGCCACGACGAGAACTACGAGGCCCCCTCAGAGGGGAACTACGAAGACTGATGCTCGCTTTCCTGGGCACCGCCGGCATGCTGGTGGCCCTGATAGGAGCCGGTCTCCTGGTAGGCAGGGGGGTGGTCACCGCCAGGACCGAAAGGCGAACCAATCTCAAGGGAGCCGCCCAGCTGCTGGTAGCCGGTGCGGTGGCCGCGATGGTGGCGCTGGTGCTTGCCCTGTTGGCCGACGACTTCTCTCTGGTCTACACCGCCAACCACCATTCGTCGTTCACCCCATTTCCCTTCGACGTCGCCACGGCATGGGCGGCCCTGGAGGGTTCCATCGTGTTGTGGGGTCTCGTCCTGGCCGGCTACACGTGGTTCGTCTACCGCCGCTACCGGCGGGCGCCCGACCGGCTGGGCGCCGCCTCCCTGGCAGTGATGGGTGGCGTGGCCATCTTCTTCTTCGGACTGATGATCACCGTGGCCAACCCGTTCGAGGTCTGTGTCCAGGCGGGAGAAGCCAGCTGTCTCCAGTCGAGTCCGTGGCCGTTCGCCGCCGTCGACGCTCCTGCTAACGGTCCGGGACCGAATCCGCTGCTCCAGAACCACTTCATGATGGCGATCCACCCGCCCATGCTCTACCTCGGCTACGTAGGCATGACGGTGCCCTTCGCCTACGCCATCGGAGCCCTGGCTCTCGGCGTCGGCGGACCGGAGTGGCTGCGCCGAAGCCACCGCTCCACCCTCGTCGCCTGGTCGTTCCTCACCCTCGGGATATTGCTCGGCGGGTGGTGGGCCTACGAAGTGCTCTCCTGGGGCGGGTATTGGGCGTGGGACCCGGTCGAGAACGCATCTCTCATGCCGTGGCTGGTGGCGACGGCGTTCCTCCATTCCGGGATCGTCCAACAACGGAGAGGGATGCTCCAGGCGTGGAACTTCATCCTGGTGATCAGCACCTTCGCACTCACCATCCTGGGCACGTTTCTCACCCGCTCGGGGACCATCAACTCGGTGCACTCGTTCACACAGTCGGCCATCGGCCCCGCCCTGCTCGGCTTCCTGGTGCTGGTGCTGGTGGGCTCGTTCGTCCTGTTCTCCACGAGGGCCGACATGGTGGCGACCTCGCCACGCCTCGACTCGTTCGCCTCCCGTGAGGGCACCTTTCTCGCCAACAACCTGTTGTTGAGCGTCTACGCGTTCGTGGTCCTGGTGGGGACCACATATCCACTGATACTCGAAGCGTTCACCGGAACCCAGGTCGGGGTTGGTGAGCCGTTCTTCAACCGGCTGGCGGTCCCGCTGTCGTTCCTCCTTCTCCTGGTGATGGGTTTTGGCCCAATCACGCCCTGGCGCACGACTGAGGGAGACGTTATCTGGCGACGCACCCGGAACCCTGCCGTCGTGGCCCTGGCCGCGGGCCTCCTCACCGCGCTTCTGGTGACCAGGAACGGCTGGGTAGTCCTGGCCATCACCCTGGGCGTGTTCGTGATCGGGAGCATCGTCGGTCTCGCTCTGGAGCAAGCCACCAAACGGGCGAGCAAGACTACCGAGACACTCCCGGCCTCGATCAAGAAGGTCGTCGGGGGCGACGGTGCCTTCTGGGCGGGCCAATTGAGCCATATCGGGGTGGTGTTGGTGGCGATCGGGATCGCCTTCGCGGCCAACCTGGGAACTCATGCCGAGACGCAGATGTCCCCGGGCGACGTCACCACCTTCGATGGGTACACCATCACCTACGAGTCCCCCTTCCGCAGATCTTCGCCGGCGAAAACAGAGATCGGCGCCCGGGTGACGGTGACGTCTGGCACCACGTTCGTGGGCACGCTGGAGCCGTCCTTCAACTTCTTCGGCGCGGGAGAGTCGGGAGTCGGGACACCGGACGTGCTCCACCACCCGGGAGGTGACCTCTACCTGACCCTCCGCGACCTCCCCGACGCCGACCGCGACGTCATCATCGCGTTCGACACCTCGCCGATGATCTGGATCCTCTGGCTGGGGGGTCTCGTGACCGTGGCGGGGGGCTTTCTCGCTATGAGCGCCAGACGCCGTGAGCGCCGGGCGACCGATAGCCACCGCACCGTCGATGCCTGAGCGCATCCGCAACATCGTCACCGTCGGCCTCATGGTGGTCATGGCCGTGACTCTGGTGGTCCTCGTCGCGAACAGCCCCTCGGAGGCAGATCGAGTCGAGGCGATTGCGAGCCGGATCAAGTGCCCGGTCTGTCAGGGAGAGTCGATCGCCGACTCCCCGTCGCCGATGGCCCGTGACATGATGGCGCTCGTCGAAGAACGGGTGACGGACGGCGCCAGCAACGAGGCGATCGTCGACGAGCTTCTCTTCTCCTACAGCGGCGCCGTGCTCCTCGACCCTCCGGCAAGCGGATCGACACTCGTCCTCTGGCTGTCTCCTGCGATCGCAATCATCGTCGGAGCCGGTGTCATCGTCTGGTGGCGGCGCCATCCATCCCGTGGGGATTCACAAGACGAGCCTCCACCAAGTTCCCGGGTCCGTCGTCTCGCTCCGCTGCTGGTGCTCGCAGGTGCCTTCGCCATCATCGTGGTGGTGGCGGGGTTCTTTATCCAGGAACGCGCGGGGCCGGCGTCCGGAGTGGCCGGTCTCGCCGGCCAGGACCTCGAAGACGTCTCCAACGCCACCATGGAAGCCGTGGTCGCGGCCAACGCCGACCACCCTCAAGTCGACGGGATGCGGCTCGCATTGGCCGAGCGTTACTACGAGGAGGGCAACTTCCAGGGCGCCTTCCCTCACTACCTGGAGGTGGCCGAGTCGGCCAACTCCACAGACTCTCAGGCGGTGACCGCCCTGATCCGGCTCGGATGGATCGCCTGGCAGGGCAATGGCGAGGTGACCGCCGCCATCGACCTCTTCGACGAAGCCCTCGCCATCGATGCGGACTCTGACACCGCCCGCTATCTGAAGGCACAGGTGTTGTGGTGCGGCGCCGACGAGTTGGAACAGGCGGCCGGGCTGTTGGAAGATGTCCTGTCAGACCCGGGCCTGGCAGACGAATCCAGAGAGGTCATCCAGTCCGACCTGGACGCCATCCGATCGGGAGCCGGCTGCAGATGAGTGTCACCGGATGAATAGAGGAATCCGCTGGGTTGGATACGGCATCGCCCTCGCCGCGGTGGCGTTCGCGGTGGTCCTCGCCTCCCGGTTCGGCACAGACCCTGGACTCGTGGACTCACCCCTTCTGGACGAACCCGCCCCCGGGTTCAGCCTCGCCCCCCTGGAAGGGGGCGAATCGGTATCGCTCGAGGATCTGAGAGGCGACATCGTGGTGGTCAACTTCTTCGCCTCCTGGTGTCTCGAATGTCGCAACGAGCATGACGCCCTGACCTCGACTGCCGACGCCTTCGCCGACCAAGGTGTGACCCTTGTCCAGATCTCCTATCAGGAGAGTCCTCCTGCGTCCCTGGAGTACCTGGAGAGTGCGGGACGCTCTGACGCCGCCCATTACCTGGCCGACCCCGGCAGCCGCACCGCTATCGCCTACGGCGTGTTCGGTATACCCGAGACGTTCTTCATCGACGAAGAGGGGATCGTCGTCGGAAAGATCATCGGCGAGTCGGACGCCTTCACCCTGGGTGCCACCATCGACGCCATCAAGCGCGGGGAGACCCCCGGCCAGACCGTGACCGGCGACACCCAGCAGAGACCGGACGAATAGTGCAGCGGATGATCCTGCCGATCGTCGTCGTGGCGACGGCTTGCTCGTCGGGAGCCGCGACGACCACGACGACGCCACCAACGGACATCGCCTGCGAGAAACCGCCGGCTGACGAGCTGGAGAATCCGTCGGCGATCGAGATATCGGTGGAACCGAACCCTGCCCCGTCACGCGAGACGATCTCGCTGACCGTCTCATCCGAGGGCTTGCCCGATGACGCACTGGCAGGCGTAGACGCCCGCTGGCAGTGTTGGGACGGCTCGCAATGGGTCACGACCCACGCCGTCTATCGGGGATTCGGCGACAACCCCGGTCAGACCATCCCCATCAACTCGGCGTTCCAGATCAGGGTCCCCTCCATCGGACTCGAACTGGACCGGGGCTTCCCCATCGTCATACCCCAAGTGGAACAGGGGACGTATCGGATCGAGGACGAGGTGATCGTCGACGATGAGTCACTGACCGGACATGTGATCGTCGAGGTGCTGAGCTGAACACGGTGGTACTCATCGAAAGATCCAGTTGCGACGACGTCTGAGCAATGACACCGCTGTAGCCAGGATCAGATAGCCGAAGATCATGAAGACCGCCGAGCTTCCTGTGCGCAGGAAAAAGCTTGTGATGAACTCGGGGAACCATGAAGGGGGTCCGCCAAGACCTGCCAAACTTGGCCCGAAGACGATGCCGAACCAGATTGCTGGGAGTCCCGGAATCAATGGGTGAAACCGGCCGGCAAACCCGACCAACCCCAGGACGAGACCGCCGACGAGTAAGAGCAGGCCCGCGAAGGCGAGCGAGACATTGTCGGGAGAGCTGGTGGCATTATTGAATGCCCTGGTTCCGACGAGAGTCAGCCACGAAAGCAAGAAGATGGAAGCCGTACCCAGCACGGCGCCAGAAACAACTCCAAGACGGGGCGGCTGGGTCGACTTCTCGGGTTCCAACAGCGGGCCGGTCATCCGTGGTTACACGGTAGAGAGTTCGAGGACAACACGCGCATCGAGGGCGCTGATGCGCCTGATCTCCTGGTTTTTTGGTCGTCTTGTCGTTTTCAGAACAAAGTTTCGAGTTTCGGGTCCGAGGTGCGCTCAAGCTGAGCGCACCCCTAGATAGGTCGCCGGCGACCCGGAATCTCCGCGGGCCTGCGAAACCGGATCCGTCCGTGATCGGGATGGAAGTAGATCTCGTAGCCGCGTTCGTGAACCACGACTTGATGATGAAACCAGCAGAGCAAGACCACCTCGTCCTGGTTGGTCTTGCCCCCTTCTGACCAGGGAGTCAGGTGGTGCACCTGGAGACGATGTCTCGAGTCACATCCGTCGGCGCCGCAGCGGTACTGATATTTCGCCAACAGGGCTCGCCTCATCGACGGTGGCGCGGTCCTCCGTCGTCGGCCGTATTCCATGAACCGGCCGTCCCGGGTGCGGGCGATCACTTCGGTGTTGGCATCGCAGAGGATTCGCTCCAGAGCCTGTCTCCCGACACGGGGGCCGGCCTCCAGCGTGACTCCAGCCTCCCCGTTGGTGGGCGCGGCATCGCGGGCCTCGACGATGACCGCAACCTCGCCCGGTGGAGCGTGATCTGCGGTGAGACACCCCACTAGGGCTGTGGCCCGACGCCAACCCTGCGTGCCACGGGAACCGTCGGGAAGATCGGGTAGCTCATCGGCTGCCTTGGTGAGGGCTTTGTCAACGACTGCTCCGGAGTAACCGTCGAGTTCACCCCATAGTCGCCAACGAGACTCGTCAAGACTCGGCTGCATGGCCAGATATCGCTCGTCGGCACTTAGGGTCTCGTGCTCTGTGGTGATCCTGGCCCGCTTGGCGGCTTCGCGGCGCACACTTGAGACGTCGGCCCACTCCATGAGACCAACATCCTCGCGAATCCTGGAAAGCGCCTCCATCCTGTCGAAGGATGCCTCGCCGGTGGCCAAGGCCTCCTGGAGATCGGGACGATCGTTAAGACGACGCATCGCCCGTACAAGTGATTTCGCCGTGTCCGGCGCAACATCCAGTCGGGACGCCACCCATTCGGACAACGACCGGGAGCCATCGGCGGTGGCAACCTGGCGGACATCTAACTCTTCGAGCAGGGCGATCTGTCTCGCCCGCAGCCGGGCGATCGACCGCTCATCTGCCATCAACTGCTGCTCGAGAGCGTCGGTGGATACTCTCTCCAAATCCATACCTCGAACATACGTTCGAGGTATGACAGATTTCAACCCTTTCGTCAGCCGATTCGGAAGTTTTTTTTGGAAGGCTTTCTGCCTACTGCCGCGGGTCGAAAACCGAAACCTCTACCTCTTCGAAATCGACCGAGTCGAGCTGGGCCGGTCCCGTACCGAGCAAGAAGACATCGAAAAAGCCGAGGAGATAATTGTCGACGATCGTTGTCACCCGGCCCGCAGAGATCGGACCCTTCCATCCGAACTGGTCGCCCAGTGGAGTGAGAAATGGAATCATGACGAAGTCGTTGGTCGTCGCCCCCTCGACGCCCACGCTGTAGGTGACCTCCTGTCCCCGGGCCGCGATCCCGCTCACCAGGGCATCGTCAGGGCTCCCCCGCCACTCCTCGGATCTCAGGTAGAGGGCCGGCTTGGTCATCGTGAGCTGGAGGTCCTCATGGGTGAGCGGGGTGACTGACGGATCCATCGCCAGGACTGCTCCGCATCGGTCGTCCTCAAGACAGACCTTGATCGCCGCTCCCCCGCCGGTCGAATGCCCGTAGATGCCGATGCGGTTGAGATCGGCGTTCTGCACCACCTCCGCAAACGGGCCGGTTTCACCTGCCTCCAGGCCGTCGAGGATCGTCACGAGGTCGGCAGCCTGAGTCGCCACCAGTTGGGTGGCGGCTTCCTGGTAAGCCTCCTCGTCAACCTCCTCGTCCTCCTCGTCCGCCTCGTCCTCTTCGGGGTCGGGTAGAACGTCGGGGTTTTGGGGCACCACCTCGCCGTCCTCGAGGACCGTGGCAGCTGCTATGTAGGAATGGTCGGGCGCAATCACGATGTAGCCGTGAGAAGCCAGGTGCTCGATCTGGTTCAGCGTGTCGGTTCTCACTCCGCTCCAGCCATGGCTGTAGATGATCACCGGGAAGGTTCCCGAGGCGATGGGCGGCGCCTCCGTGGCGTGCGACCTTGTGAATCTGGTGTGGTCAAGGAACCACGAAGGAAGTCCCATTTCCATCGAGACCGCAGGCGCCACCACTTCCCAGTTCTCGTGCCAGGGCACCGGAGCCCCTGGGTCGGTCGATTGAGCCGGGTACCAGACCTGGACCATGAACTCGCGTGACCCAATGCGGTTGTTGTCGTAAGTCTCGTCACGCTCGCTGTCCGTCAACTGGACGGTGAACGTCCCGATCGACTCGGGCCCACCGGGAATGGGTAGCTCGGGCACCGGGAGAGCGAGGGGAAGGGCCAGAACCAATACGAGACCGACCGCCCCGAGAAGCCCTCTGGCGATACGGCCTGTCCAGTCGAATTGCCGGTCGAGATAGAAGACGTCACCACCAGCCAGCCCGACCGCTGCGAGGTATACAGGGATCATCTGCCACCGGAAGCCCTCGAACTGAAGCTGGATGATCAGCGCTGCCGACACCACCAGCGCCACGATTCCCCGTCGTGGCCGGACACCAAAGACCACCGGCCAGTACACGGCGAACGCAGCGACGAAGACGAGGACGAGTTCAAAGCGTCTCAAGGGCTGGTGACACTAAGGGTTCTCCAACACAAGTACATGCCCGGATACTGGCCATGGCCCGTACAGCGGAGTGGACCTCTGTGAGATCAACTCGAGTCAGAGCGTGATGCGGGTTCCCTGGTGAAACACCATTCGCCAGACTCCGTCCTGACGTTGCCACACGGAGCTTCGCCTCGCCTCCTGGCCCGACTGGCCGGTTGTCCTGTATGTGACCAGGGCGGTATCCGAGGCGAGTTGACGCACCGTGAAGTCCTTGATGCTGACCGTTGAAGGTCGCTCGGTTCGGAGCATCTCGACGAGGATCTTCTTGTCGTATATGCGACCGGTGCTCCCGAACTCGATGAAGTCATCATGGAGCAACTCACGTACCCGCACCGGGTCGGACCGCACCGCCGGGTCCAGCATCTCCATCTCTCTCGCGTGCAGCTCCTGGAACCATGGGTGCTGACGGGTTTGATGGCGAGGGATCCCGGTCATTGGCCCTGTGAGGATAGGACACATCAGCCGGACAGGGCCATGAGATCCTCGATCGCCGCTCGTATCTCCTCTTCGGGACGCAGCCCGTCCCACGCCTCGACAACGGTCTGGTCGGCTGCGATGAGGACGGTGACGGGCTGATACGGAATGTCGTAGAGGTTGAAGATCTCCTCGTCCTCGTCGAGGCCCCACATGATCTGTCCGGATTGAAACAGCTCGTTGGCACGAGCCTCGGTTGCCTCGAAGCTCGACTTCCAGGCCGGGGCGACGAAGTCGACCCGACCCCCGTACTCGGCCGCCAGGCCGTCAACGACGGGCAACTCCCGCCGACACGTCGGTCACCACTCGGCCCAGAAGACCAGATAGACCGGGCTCGCCCCCTCTGACAGGGTATAGGTGCCGCCATCGCCAAGCTCGAGGGTGAAGTCAGGCGCCAGGGGACGATTCGAGGTGGTGCCGGTCGCCTCCGGCTGCGATGTCGTCGTCACCTCGTCCGGGGGTTCGGTGGGATCGGGAGACGACTCCGTTGTGCTGGGCGTCATCGGATCCGCCGTACTCGTCGTCCCGCTCTCTGCCGACGAAGCGCAGGCACCGATAGCAAGGGAGAGAATGATCATGGAGATGACGAAACGTGGCACGAGGGAAACGGTAGGAGTGGATCCGTTTAACAAGGGTAAATCGAGTGTTGTCACGGGATGGCCGAGTTTGTTTGTACAATCGTCTTTCCGTGCCTGACAAGACGTTGTACTTTGCCTACGGATCGTTGCTCGACCCGGACAGGATCAAGCAGGTGGCCCCGGGCTCACGATTCTTGTTCATCGCCCACTATCCGGAGACGAAACTCGATTTCGCGATCACCAAAGGCAACGCCAGCATCCCGACTCTCATCAAAGAGAGCGGTCACACAGTCTGGGGCGGTGTGTTCGAGATTCCAGCGGATGAGGTCGAGTCGCTCTCCGAGGCGGAGGCGGCCGAAGGGCGTCAGCCGGGGTTCGACCTCAAGGCGGTCGATCGGGAGGGGAACAAGCACGAGTGTCTCACCTTTGTCGCCGACGGCGAGGTCAACGGGGATCACCGCCCGGATCCGGAGTACCTCAAAGCGATGATCAATGGTGCACGACACTGGAGCCTCCCCGCCGGTTGGGTGATGGGTCTCGAAGACCTCTCGGAGGACTCCCTCTTCTCCTAGACGCCGGTCCTCAAGTAACGGTTGAGGGACTCGGCTGCCACTATCCTTCCGATGCTGGCCGCCCTGAATCTCGGTGCTGTGATCCTTGGCGTGGGTGCCGGAGGGTTGACGGCTTCGATCGTCGCATTGGGCTTGAGTTCAGGTCTCAGCCTCTTAGGCCTCGATGAAGGCCCGGGAATAGGCCTCGTTATCGGGGTGCTAACTGGATTTGGTACCGGCGGCTGGATCGCGGGCTGGCGCGCCCGTCACTCGCACCGCTTCCACGGCATGATCACCGGCCTGCTCCTGGCCTTTTTGATCGTCATGGTGGCCCGATACAGGGGAAGTCTCGCCCCGACATGGGTCGTTGTCTGGCAGGCAGTAGTGGCCGTCATCATATCCGGTCTGGCCGGCTGGCTGGCCGGGCGACGCAAGACCACCAGCGGCTAGAATGAAGGTGAGCCCGTCGGACGGTCGCAGCCGAGAGGCTGAGGAAAGTCCGGACTCCACAGGGCAGGGTGCTGGATAACTTCCAGGCGGGGATACCCGACGGACAGTGCAGCAGAGAGCAGACCGCCGATGGCCCCCAGGGGCACAGGCAAGGGTGAAACGGTGGTGTAAGAGACCACCAGCGTCGCCGGCGACGGCGGCGGCTATGCAAACCCCACCCGGAGCAAGGCCAAGCAGGGACCCCGGTCGCCCGCCGAATGGTCCCGGGTAGGCCGCTGGAGCGGTTCGGCAACGGACCGCCTAGATGGATGACCGTCCTCGACAGAATCCGGCTTACAGACGGGCTCGAAGCGTGCAGAAGGCCCCGGAAGGGGTCTTCTGCACGTTAGAAACCGTGTTCCAACCGGGCAGTCAGACGTCGGCTAGTGCCTTCCTCTGCCTTGTCCCTGGGGACTGTAATCCATCCGTTGGACATTTCACCGGTTCGCGCCCACGGAGGTCACCAATCCCACCTTTCTTTCTTCTCACGCCCTTTCCGAATGACCTCGACATTGCCACTGTCGACTCCTCGTCTCAACTAAGACGTGCCGACGAGCAGGGTCGTCCCCGACCCCGAAGGTTCTCAGGTCACTCGTCGTGGCGGTTTGACCGGGGCGGAGCGCACCGAGATCCAGGTCAGGGCAGCGACGACGAGGGGTGTGACCGTGATCAGGGCGGCGAGATGGCTCCAGGGGATGAACATGGTTGAGCTGTTCAGGTAGCCAAAGGTGCCGAGGTGGAAGGCGTTGACCGCGGATGTGAACGCTTTGATTAGCGCCAGTCCGAGCGGCACCGCGAGGAGAGCGCCGATGAGTGTCTGGTATCCGGTGAGTAGGCCGAGGAACCGTTTCCGGAATGAGCCGGGTGCGCCAACTGCGACGATGGTGCGCATGTCCTGGTCGACTTCGGCTGCGGAGACGGCGGTCACCAGCGAGATCACGATGAGAACTGCGAGGAGGGTCACTCCGGCTCCAATGGTGTAGACGGTGGCGGCATCCATGTGTTCGCGCCCGCCGCTTGTCTGAACGTCGAGTGTGGCGTGCAGCTCGGCTCGATCTTCGTCGGTGAGTGGCCGGTCCAGGATAAACAGGGCAAGCTGTCCCGTCTCGGCGTCTTCGTATTGGCCGGCCATCTCCGGTGGGATCAGCACGCGTGGCATGGCGTGTCTCACCGTTGCCACGGGTAGCTCGACGGCGGGTAGTTCTTCGTGGTCGATCGAAACCGTGGTGTCCTTTTCTTCGATGCCGAGGACGACGATCTGGCCGTCGTCGATGGCTTCGGCGACTCGACTGTCGCCGAGAGCCTCTGTGAGGTCGCCGTTGGCGACGGCGACAGCGTTCTCCTGCGACCCCACTGTGACGGTGCTTCTCATCTCATCTCTGACGGCGTCGATTTCCATCTGTTCTCGGGTCCTGGTGTGGACACTCAGAGTCTCGAAAGTCGCCTGGTCTCGGCTGGGGACGATCCCGGCGACGGTGTCGATCTGCTGGTCTTCGAGCGGAGCCTGGAATCCACCTGGTTGGAACGACCCGTAGACGAGCAGCTGATTCGAGGGTTCGGGTAGGCCGTCGAGGAGCTCCTGGTGGCGGGACGTCTCCGCCATGGTCACCAGGATGGCGGGGGCCAACAGGACCACCATGATTGCGGCCACGGCCACCGCCGACCTGGTCCTATGCCGGCCCGAGTCACGGAGCACCAGACGGCCGGTGGCAGACACATGGTCGGCGAGCTTGCTCGCTCCGGCCAGGATGGGGCTGGCCAGCATGGCCACACCGCCGACCACCATCGCGCCTCCTGCTGCCACCACGGCTCCGGAGAAGTTGGAAGTGGAGGCGATCGACACGGCGATCAACACGAGCCCGACGGCGGAGGCGGCGAGCCCTGCGGGGACTATCCAGCGTCGGGGAGGCGATGCGGGCATGCGTCCCTGCAGCGCCGTGGTGGTTGGGACCTTGGAGGCGGTTCTCGCCGGAATCGAGACCGCGAGAAGGACGGCCAACAAAGCTACGAGGACCGGGCCGGCGATGTCCGAAAGGCTGACTCCGATTCCGGTGATTGCTTTGGTGACGAAGTCGTGGAGGATGGGCCGGCCGAAGAAGAGGACGGCGATGCCTAACAGCACCCCCAACGCGGACCCGGCCAACCCGATGGTCAGGCCCTCCCCGACGACCGTGGTCCGCACGTGTTTCCGTGAGGCCCCGCCGGCGCTTAGCAATCCGATCTCCCGGAGGCGTCTCCTGGTTCCGGCAGCGAACGCCGCGCCGGTGATGAACGCCACCACGATGAGGAAGATGGTGGAGGCGGCCGTGGAGACGATCGCCGGGTTGCCCTCGACCCCTCCCTGGCTCATGAACCGCTCACGAGTGTCCCCATGGAGCTCTGCAGAAGCCGCCGGGCCACGGTTGCGGTACATCTCGAATGCCCGATCATGAACCGCCCTAACGTTTCCTGGGTCTGAGCGGGCCAGCTCGACGAGCTCCTCGACTTCGGTTTCGGTGAGGAACACGTAGACCTGGTCGTCTAAGAACTCCAGCTCTTCGGGTTTGGGCTCGACCGCCGGCTCCGGCCAGAACTCCTGCTGCCCCGTGGTATCCCATCGCTCCATCAGCTGTGACCAGACGGCGTCGGCGTCTTCAGTACCGATCAACACCGTGCTGAACTCGGCTGTCCCCTCGAGGGCCCCCGGCCAGAGCAAGACCGTCCTGTCGGAGTCTGCGATCGGTTCGCTGACCATGCCCACGATCTCCAACTCGCCCACGTCGAGGCGGTCGAACTCGACCCGGTCACCGATCTCGAGGTCCATGTTGTCCGCCACCCTCGGCGAGACGGCTGCCTCGCCTGACGACCGGGGTGCCTGGCCTTCTAGAAGGATGAGCATCCCTTCGGTCAGGGAATCTTCGAAGTCGAGGTCTGTGGCGATACCCGACTCGAAGTCCTCCAGGACCACTCCGGTTCGGCGAAAGTCGGTCAGCCGGGCCTCCGGGTCAAACTCGGCGGTGTTCTCATAGATCCAGGACACCACCTCTTCGCCTCCCTGCGGCTGCATTTGGATGTCGGCGGTGCCCATCTCCAGTTGGGTCCTCTCGGTGGGTGTGAAGTTGCTGGCCCGGGTGATCCCTGCAACCACCACCCCAAGTGCGACGGGAACGGCCACTAACAGGACGAGGAAGATGGTGCGTTTGCGGTTGCGGATGGCGGTTTTCCAGGCGACTTTGAATGCCGCTCTCCGGCCGGTCACTGCAGATCCGCGGTCGTCTGTGGTGTCTTCGACCGCTCCGACACTCCCTCGACACGGCCGTCAACCAGCCTCACCACCCGGTCGGCCCAGGCTGCGTAGGCGGGCTCGTGGGTGACCAACAACGCGGCTGCGCCGTCGTCGCAGCGGGCGCGCAGCGTCCGCAGGATCGACTCGCTCGTCGCCTCGTCGACTGCGCCGGTGGGTTCGTCGGCCAACAACACCGACCGGGGCCCCACCAGCCCCCGTGCGATAGCTACCCGTTGCTGTTCGCCTCCAGAGAGTTGGTCGGGGTATCGGTCCTCCATGCCGCCAAGCCCCATCTCCTCGAGGGAGACCTCCGCATGCCGACGCGCCTCATCCGGTTTCATACCCTCCAGCTCCAAAGGGAGCGATACGTTCTCGGCGGCGGTCAGCGAGGGCAGCAGGTTGAACTGCTGGAACACATATCCCACCGAAACCCGACGCACCCGAGCCAACTCGTTTTCGGAGAGCGTGGCCAGGTTCTGGCCATCGACGACCACCTCACCCGTCGTCGGCTCGTCGTGAGCGCCGGCCAGGTTGAGCAAAGTGGTCTTACCCGATCCGGACCGTCCGGTCACCGCCACCAGCTCGCCGGGAAGCAGGTCGAGGTCCACATCCACCAGGGCGTCGACCCTTTGCGCGCCCCGACCGTGGGTCTTTCCCACCCGCCGCAGCGACACAATCGGAGTCGTCATGAGCCCACCTCCTCAGTCTCCGACTCGGAGGACTCGACAGGAGCGGAAAGCGACTCGAGAGACATCGTATCCAGCCGGCTCTCAACCTTGTCCAGCCACCTCAACTCGGCCTCGGCGCTGAAAATGAGACGATCAAGATACAGCAGCCAGCCGAACTCCTCCCGGGAGTCTTCAGCCCGCAAAGCCGTGTAGTCCTGGATCAGCGACATCGTCGAACCCCGCTGACGCTCCACGACACGACGAGGGTGTTCGATACCCGACCTGACAGCCATGAGGATCTTCAGCGAGATCTCATCCCGGCCGGCGACGGCCAGATCAACCGGCCTGTGCATCCACTCCCTGGCCGCGTCACGGCCTTCGTCGGTCAGCGAATAGAGGACCCGACCTTCCTCGGCGTCTCGATGCACCACCAGCCCATCCCGCTCCAACCGCTGCAGGGTCGTGTACACCTGGCCGATGTTCACCTGCCACGTGTCGGCGGTCGCCGACTCGAGCTGACTCTTCAACTCGTACCCATAGTTTTCTCCCGCCGTCAACAAGCACAACAGGCCTTCCTTGAGCCCCATGCCTCAGCCTTCGTCTCGACTACATACTTGGTATGCATAAATTTACTATACCCGGTATGTAGCCAATGTGTGAGGAGAGGTCGGATAGAGGACTCTCCCAGGCCGGTCAATCACCGACGCCCCCTCATCTACTGGACGATGATCTCGCCTCAAGTGCATGGGCCCTCGAGTCGGTGGGGATTACGAGGAGTACCTAGCAGCCATGAGAAGACTGTTCACACGCGGGCTGTTAAGGCAAGACGGACTCCCCCCGCCACCACGACCGACGGCTAACTGAAGACCACTAAGGCCGCCGGCATCGAGCCGGACCAGCAGATACGTGTGTGTGTGTGTGTGGCGTTGGTGTCGGAGAGAGGACTCTCTCCCCCGCCAGTGGGCTGAGACCCACGCTTGGGTGTCTGAGCCAAGGTGGGCCTCCATTTCGGGTGGGTTTCAGAACATAGTCGGGTGGGAGGACATTCACTAGAGGTCCTGGTTTCTGTCCCCGCTCCCCCATACCCTTCCAGCTGAAAGCCATGGCACAGCGGTACGGACAGAAACCCCGACCCCGGGTCCTCGTCGCTGCAGACGACTCGGAACTAGGTGAAGAGCTTGCGGAGCGGCTACGGGTAGAGCTTGGCCTGCAAACCGTCGGACTGATCGAAGACGACACCTACTTGCCAGAGTGGGACTGTGTCGTGAGCATGGCTGATCGGTACTTCGAGGACAGCAACCACCTCCGGGTGATCTCCTTCGGTGCCACTCGTTTTGGGCCAGTAGCCTCAAGCGACAGCCTCGCTCTCACGGGTCGTCGGAGTGCGGCAACCACAGCCGATGAGCTTGAGATCCCGGAAGAGTTGGATCCACGCATCCGGCGACTCGTCCAATCAGACCTCCGACCCGATTTTCAAAAGCTTGAGAGAAAGCCACACCTTTTCCCGGCAACGGCTGCCAAACAGCCTTTCCTAACCGCTGGCGTTCGGAACGAGTTCCTACTCGCGGGCGTCTTCGTCATCCCATCCGGCCCTGATCTCTGGGTGCTCCCGAAGTGGGCGGATGAGATCGCCTGGATCCGTCTTGCACTTAACATCTGGTCGGAACAGGACCCTGAGCGGTTCCCCCCGACCCCGGAGTGGTGGCACAGTCCTGAATGGCAGACGAAGGCTGAACGGGATGCAGAGTGTCGCCTCCAAGAGAAGCGGCAAGCTGCTGAAGCCGAAATCAACCGACTGGTGAACGAGGTGCAGGTGGCCGAGACGGAGCTGATCGAACTCCAAGATCGTGCCGACACGAGAGAACGTGTCCTTCTGCGGGGCCAAGGAGACGATTTGGTAGCCGTCGTCGCCGAAACTTTCGAGAAGCTCAGCTTCGAAGTCATTAACATGGACGGCGTTTACCCCGAGGGATCTCGTCGAGAAGACCTTCAGGTGCGGAATCCCGACGATCCCGACTTCGTGGCGCTCGTCGAGGTACGCGGCTACAAGGGTGGGGCGCAGGCCAACGACCTCATGCGGTTGATGAAGTTCAGCGGTATGTATACCGAAGACGAGACACAGCCGCCCTCAGCCCTCTGGTATGTCGTCAATCACTTCTTGGAAGCCCCACCCGACCAGAGGCCAAAGGCACTCGAAGCGAACGACGATGAAGTGGCGTCCTTCGCCAACCACTGGAAGGGTCTTGTCATCGACACCTGCGACCTGTTCCGCCTCCTCGATCGGCACCAATCAGGCTCACTAACTGCAGACGAAGCCAGAAATCAGTTGATGTTGTCCACAGGCAAGTTCGAACTGTCCCCTTCAGCCAGAACCATGGAGCCCGAAGGCAACTCGACATCACAGACACCTGGTGGCGGCTCCCAGTGAGTTCGTGTTCGGTTCTCTATCTCGTGGAAGCTCTGCAACGTCAGGCTTTGAAACGCTCCGATGCGTCCCCAGGCCAATCAGAATCGAGCCCAAACAGTTCATTGAGGGAAAGCTTGGATTCTGATTCCTCCGTTTCGCCTTGATCGTTGAGGATGATGGTTGGCCATAAACGGAACGTCGCTACCGAGGTCGTGCTCAGCCCACGGGTTTCGGAACAGGCCAGGGGCTTTGGAGGCAACGCTCCATGCATAGAGGTTCTGGGCGGCAACCACGGCCGAGACACTCTGATTTCTGGGACCGTTGGGCCCCAGCCAGAATCCGTCCATCCCAGGGATCATCGTGGCTTCTTCAGGCCGGTCGACTCTGACCTGGATCTTCGGCCGGCTGTTTGGGTTCAGGGTGAAGGCGTAACTGATCCCGAGTAGGTCCCCCATGAGTTCGGATGCCAAGAGTCTCAAAGGAATTTCGACCGGTGTCCTTGGGCGGTGTCCACCAAACCTATGTGAGCAGTCTCTCCAGCTGTAGGCCTAATTCACGGACTGTTTCACTCTCTGATCCCGCATTTTCGGCCCGCTTTAGGAAGTCCGCGACTACATCCGGAACCTTTCTTCCACGGTTAACTGTGTACCCGCTCTCCCGGGCGGCTGCGGCGAACAGATCCTCGTAGATGTCCTCTAGTTCATCGCGCAAGAGTTGGGTCATGTCGATCTCCCAGGCCGCATACTGAGCGTGGATGCCTGGTTCGGGTTCACCCTCGATTTTCAGGGCGCTCATGATCTGTTGTTCAGCAGCATGATGCTGCTCTGCCTCGTTTTCCTTCTGCCTGTCCAGGTCGAACAGCGGGTAGACGTCTATCCCAGCCAGCAGCAAGAAGGTAGCGACGTTTGGCATGCCTTGTTTTCCATTGGTCTGGATCACAGCGATACCCTGTGCATCCAGGTCCAAGTCATGGCGATCCGCCGCGGCTCGGACGACTGCTTCATCCTCCGCACCTTCTACAAGGACGCATTGCTTCGCGAACAGCCCTTCGAGTACATGGGCTGGGAGGTGCCTTTGAAGGTGTGAAAGCACCGACGTCGGGGTCGCTTCCTCTACTTCAAAGACTCGCTGCCACTCTGCTAGCAGACGTTGTTCGTCAAGGGATTCAACGAATGTCGCCGCTCCGGCTCCAGTGGGGTCTGTTCGACGGAAGATGCGCAATCCGTCTATCAGATTGGGGTGGATGAAGAATGGAGAATGTGTCGAGTAGATGACTTGGTAGTTTCTCTGGCTGAGCTCGCGAAGCGTTCCGCTTAGGACCCTGCATGACAATGGATGCTGGAACGCCTCCGGCTCTTCGATCACGAGAAGAATCTGATCGTTGGTGGTTTCGGTTCCGGACTCAACCTGTGCCGTTAGCGCCGCATACATTAGAGCCCTTTGGACACCGTGACCTTGGTACTCGAGAGGCCTATTGAGGCCGTCCTCAGTCTCGATGCTGAGTTCCAGCTTGGGCCTGGCTCCTTGAATCGAGGCGGCAGCCCAATCGACCTTGAGGCTTACTCCGGGAACGAAACGCTCCAGCTGATCGCGTATGGAGTTGGCAAAGTTGTCGAACTGGGAAGACGCACCGCGCAAGAACTCCTCACTTTGATGCATTGCTTTGTCTGCGATCTCATCGAGTCCGGATTGGACTCTTCGGTGATCTATGACCTTGGCCAAGAGCTGAGAAACGGCACCTTTACCTTGAGCCTGTACGTGATCAGCGGGATCCTCGAAAGCATCCACTGAAAGAAAGCTGACTGCCTCAAGAACCTCATCAATTCGATCGAACTCCACTTCAAGGACTTCGCACTTCTCCTGATTTGCCTGCTCCCATGCCGCCATGTGGGCAAAGACTTCATCCTTGTTCGATGCCTTCTCCAATCCTTCGAAATCGCCCGACGCGACGAGGTCATCAAATTCCTGGCGATGAGCACGCTCGAGCCGCCGAATGGTCTGAAATTGGCGGACAGCTAGACGGTTACCCAGATACACATCAGAACCTCCGCGCTCAAAGCGACGCTCGACTACAAGGTTGTTATCACCATCGATGAAAGCTTGAAACGATGACCGCTCCTCGTCATCCAGGTCAGTGAACGTGATGGTTATCGAGATCTCATCTGCCGTTTCTCCACCTCCGGACCAGAAGTCATGGTCGCTGACTTGAGTTGATGGATCGAAGAAGAGCTTCAGTGCGCCCAACAGTGACGACTTGCCGCTGCCATTCGGCCCGATACACGAGGTCAGCCGAGAAATTGGTACCTCCACATCATGCAACGACCGGTACCCCTTGATAGCGGCTCGTGCAATCTGCATGGCAACCTTTGTTCTCGCTGGCTTCCTCAACAGAATGCATCCCCGCTAGAAAGCGTCAAGGTCTCTGTCTGCCGACAGAACTTCCCAGGTGGATGTCAGATACGACCAACTCGGGGGCTCTCACGTATCTTCCCTCCCCCATCACCACTCTTTGTCATGTCTATCGCGGAGACTCGTGATACCCAGTAGTTCGGAGCTTGGACGGCCATCAAGTCGAGTTCCGCGTGTGTAGCTGCCTTCGCTTTAGTCGATCTTCTCGCATTCGCTTGAAATGCTCGGTGCCACAACCCTCCTCTCCCTGTGCTCGAGAGCACCAGACCGGGAGTTGCGCATCAGATCACCAACCGAATGACGGGCGCTGTTTGGTCAACTTCGGTGGGGCTCGATCGCCAGAGAGCCCGATACGATCTGGGGTCATGGACCCAGAGATTGCACGGGACGTCGCCTACATACCTCCGGTCGTCGGAAACCTATTCGTCTCGGCTGGGGTGTCCCTTGTCGACCGCATGATCGACACGATCCCAGCAGTTCAACGACACCAAGCAGACCGGATCACGCGACGGATCCTTGAACGACTCACCACCACTGAAGACGAATTTCTGAATCGTCTGCGGACAGACCCGGCAGTCTTTCGTCTTGTAGCAGACACTCTGCACGCTGCAGCCTGGGCAGATAATGAAGCCAAGCTCGAAGCTCTATCAGTGGTTGCATCCTCGGGACTCAATGACTCCGCGCTGTTGGACGAATCCCGTTACATCGTTGGAGTTCTCTCTGAACTCGACGTTATTCATGTACGAATCCTTGCTGCCCTGGATCAAGTCGAAACCACGCCCAAGAGCCGATTCAAAGTTGCCGACCTCATCGAAACGTCGGAGGGCATATCCGACGCTCTCACTCAAGACCTCCTCCGGCTTGCTCTAGTCAAGGCACCCGGGATGACCTTCACGGGAGTGCACCACGGCGTCGCCGGGCTGACGTCGTTTGGTGAACAGATTCTTGCGGTTCTTCGCAGCGGCGAGTGGCGAAGGTGACTCCCGGGACCCCGGCAATCCGTTGCCCCTGATCGACAGAATGTCAGACTCGAACTTGCCGAGGCTCGCTTACACGGTCAACGAAGCGGCTGAGGTCTTACGTTGCTCCCGTGGCCACATCTACCGGCTCATTGAACGTGGCCATCTCGACCGGGTGAAGATAGGGCGCAGAACCCTCATCCGCGCCTCGGAGATCGAGCGCATCCTTACCGAAGGAACCGACTCTCAGGGAACCTAACGCTCGTCATTTGGTTCCTGGCTGTCAGGAACTGCTTTGCATCACCGTGGAGGCGGAAAGGGAAGTCTTCTGGGATGCAGCGGGGAACTGCAACTCAAACGCCCAGGTGGTCTCGTCTCGTCGGAAGTCGAGGGTTCCTCCTGCTGTCTGGGTCAGGGTGAATGCGTAGCTGATCCCGAGCCGGTCGCCCATCTGGGTGGGCATGACTTCGGGATGAGCGAGCAGACCCCACGTGTGATCCAGTGGAGCGTCCGGGTCGATGTCAGGTCCGGGGCCGTCGTCGAAGATCCTGATCGAGATGGCATCGTCCTGACTCTCGACGGAGATCGTTATAGGCGGCTCGCCGTGTTGTTTGCTGTTGACGGCCAGTTCGAACATGGCTTCTGTCAACGGACTTGGTTCACACCTCACAGTGAGGTCGGTTGTTCCAGTCAGGCGGAGCACCTCCCGGAGGTGAGGAGCAGCACTTAGGAGATGGCCTTCTACGATTTCTTCAACGGTGAGTTCCTGGAAAGCCCGGTTGGGTCGCCGTTGCAGCCGTAACAGTGCGTTGATCCGCTCAAGCAGCGTCTCGATACGTTGTGCCCCCTCCCCTATCGCTTCGCCGGCCTCCCGCAACTCTTCTGGTGTCAGGTTGCCTTCTGCGATCAGGTTTGCGTAGGCCATGATCGGCGACAGTGGGGTGCGGAACTGGTGGTTGGCAGACTCGAAGAACCGTCGCTGCTGTTCACCGGCGGCTACCTGTCCGCTGACGTCTTCGACCGACACCATCACCAGAGCCTCTTCGTCGCTCATAGGCCGGTGAGTGACTGCAATCCGCAGGAATCGCTGCTGAGGCTCACCCATCGACATCACATACAGGGTCGGTGCCAGCGACTCGCCCGACGTGGCGACGCTCGCCAACAGCTCGGAGAGGGTTATCGACCCGTTCGGGTGACCGTATCGGGTCAGTTTTCGCTCGCCCGGCCGGTCGAGGCCCAGGTCTCTGGCTCCGGGGTTGGCGAACAGACAGGAAAGGGTGTTCGACTCAAAGAAAAGGAACCCGGTGGGGACTGCTTCGAGGATCTCCGCTGCCAGCGTCTTGGTCGCCTGGGACTCCTGCAGCCAATAGTCGGACACCGCACGAGCCCACGCCAACATGCCGACAAAAAACACGTAGACCCCGAACCTGGCGACGCTGTTCACCGTGATGTCCGGGACTACGAGGATCACTCCCAGATACACCACGAGGGCTGCAGCCCCGATGGCAAGGAACCGTTTCAGCGTGTTCATCGCAGCCGCCCACACCACCACGATCAGCATCGAAAAGAACAACGGGCTCTCCGTGCCCCCGTCGAGCGCCATCATCCCCCCGACGATCGCCAGCGACCCGACCGCACAGGCAACAAAAGCATCCCGGCGGCGCAAAAGGATTCCTCTATTCGCCACGACCGTGAAGACCGTCCGCCAGACAAGAACCGCACCGGCGAGAATGAGCACACCTGTGGGATCCTGCACCGAGCCGAGAAGCGCCAGGAGCACGGCATGGGCCGCCACCATCGGCCCCACCGGATCAATACGGACGAGTCTCCGCAGACGATCACGGCGAACACGATCCAGCGAATAGAGCCGGTCGCTTATCAACGAACTCATCAGATCACCTTGTCTTCCACACCGGAAAGAGAAAACAACCCTGGACCGCCGCCAACCACCCATCTTCACGACTGTCTCGGCCGCTGCGAACCCAAAGCCAGTGCGATCTCTGTATCGGACAAAACCTGCTTCGAGTAAAGGAAACCCACCCAGAGACCACTTACCAGGTTGGTAGACAGGTCGTCTGAATACGTCTTAGCTGTCGCAGCTGACGAAGAAGGAAACGTCCTCGCCATCGACGGGTGCATGCACCTCGACCGTTTCTGTGGCCGACTCGAAACCTATCTTCGAGTAGCTGACTTGCCAGACATGACCGAGTTTTCGGCCGGAGCCGGCTGAGCATCACATGCTGAAGGGTCGGAAGTCGTCTCCGACAAATCTCTCTTGGGACCCATCACCGCCACCCGTGTCACCTGGACAGCTGTCTTCGCCATTCCATTGAGGGAAAGGAGAAGTCCCGGTTCTCCCAGGCGTTCCCCGACGTATTCAATCCCGACCGGCAACTCGGGATCGCGGCAACAGAGTTGGACGCTATGAATCTCGGAGAGAAAGCAGCGACGAAGACACTATGGGGACGTTGGGGGCGAGTGTCTCCGTCGCGGCGGCTGCCAGCAGGTGTACAACTAAGATGCTAGCCGGGCTGCTCCGTACCTGGTGGCCGGGTGCGACGGGGGACGGTCGTGAAGCCGCTATCTCGCTATGGGATTGCGGACCCGTTTCTAGGCGCCGGTTTGAGGAGGCTGCGGTCGATGGACGCGAAGGCGTCGACTATGTCGGAGTCGAATTGGCTGCCCGCCATCTGGTCGAGTTGGTCTCCCGCTTGCTCGATGCTCATGGCTGATCGGTAGCTGCGTCCGGTGGTCATGACGTCGTAGACATCGGCGACAAAGATGACCCTGGCGTAGAGGGGTATGTCGGTGCCTTTGAGTCCGTTAGGGTATCCGGCGCCATCCCAACGTTCGTGATGACATAGCACTGCCTCGACGACCGAGCGATGGACCACGTCGACTAGCTGGTCGTGGCCGCTGGTTGGATGCTGACGGACCGCCGCTAGTTCGGTTTCGGTAAGTGGCGTCGTCTTCTCCAACACGTCGGGGTCGACGTTTGTCTTGCCGATGTCGTGGACTAGTGCGGCGAGCCGGAGCCGTGCTGTCTCTCGCTCGCTGAAACCGAGGTGCCTTGCCATGGCCTCGGAGAGGATGGCAACTCGGGATCCGTGGTCACCGAAACCAGGGCCGTGGCGAAGTTCCAGTCTTGCAAGAGTCTTTTCCATTATTCCCTAAAGCCGACGAGCCCATCTGAATCGGCGAAATAGACACGATGCTTTAGCTCACGCCACGACTGACGGCGTCCGAGCCGCCATCGGCGGCTAACCGAGGTCGGTGGATCGAGGCAGTGTGAGTTCAAACCGGTTCTCGTCTTCTTGACGTCGGTAGGTGAGGTCACCGTTCATCAGCTGAGCGAGTTGTCGGGAGACGTAAAGACCAAAACCGATCGACGCGGTCACGCCCACGGTCTCGTGGGCTCTCTGGTAGGGGAGAAAGATCCGCTCCAGATCCGACTCTTCGATCGGAGGGCCGTTGTCTCCTACTGCGATCCGGACGGTGGTCTCGTCGCCGCTGGTACGGACCACGACCTGTTCTCCTCCATAGCGCAGAGCGTTAGCGACCAGATTACGGAGGATTTGACGCACCCGAGCCGGATCCCCCACCCCGACCAACGCCGGACCCACGACAGAGATGTGGTCCACCTCGGATTGGTTCCAGGTCTCCAACACCTGAGCAGCCTGAGCCTTGAGGTCGACGGGAACATGCACGACTGTCAGTGCTTCGGTTTCTGCCTTAGCCGCCACCAGAAGGTCCTCAACGATGTTGGTCAGGTCAGCCGACTGAGCAGCGATAGCTTCGATCATCTCACGACGCTCCAAAGGCGTCGTAGCCGACTCATCGTCACGGAGCAGACGAGCGAAGCCAACTAAGGCAGTCAGCGGTGTCCTCAACTCGTGAGAGACCGAAGCGATCAGCTCATCCTTGGAACGCAGCATCTCCTCCAACGCAGACTGCGCCTCCACCCTGTCGGAGATGTCCAGCGACTGGCCAATCACGTATTGAGGTTGACCCTCACCATCAACCACCAGCGCCAGGCTCAAGTCGACCACACCCGTGTCACCAGATGCGTCCCGCTGACGCAACTCCATCCGAACGGCGGGGTCGTCACCAGACAACAACCGATTGATACCCTCCACCATGATCGACAGGTCTTCGGGAACAACAAGATCCGCCATCGGCATGCCCACCAGGTCCTCCACCCGATAACCGGTCCGGTCGGCCAGAGCCAGATTGGCCGCTATACACACCCCTTCGGTGTCGCCCAACGCCATCGCCACTGGCGACGACTCGAACACGACCCGAAACCGCTCTTCGCTCTCCGCCAGAGCCCGCTCGGTCTCCACCCGAGAACTCACATCCCGTACCACCGCCGACCCCATAACCTCACCCGCGACCTCTAACGCGGTGAGAGTGATCTCGGCCGGGAACTCCTCGCCGTCCTTGCGGCGGCCCACCACCCGCGATCGACCCGAAGCAGAAACCCGATGCCCCATCCCACGAGACCGAAACTGGGACACCTCCCCGGCGTGGGCCGTACGGAACCGGTCAGGCAGAAGCAAACCCAACGACTCCCCCAAAACCTCGCCACGGGAATAGCCGAACACACGCTCGGCGCCCTCATTGAACACCACGATCTTCTGGCGACTATCCACAACCAGGAGCCCATCGCCAACCACGTCAGCGAAAGCCGACATCCCCTCTATGGAATCGAAGCGGCGAACTGCCTCACTCGTCTGAGGACGGGAACCGCCGGCCATCACCCCACAACACCCAACCCGGAAAAGGCAGCCGACATCCAACTCAAACGACCGGCAACCACTTTAGCCAACTACTTCCCAGCTTCCATAACACCCACATCCTCGCACAACACCTAAACGCCCGAAACACGACGGACCTGCTGGCCACACTGAAGCGAGGGTGGTTGTTGCCACCTTGGTGGTTGTCGTGGTTTCCGTCTTCGTCGTCGTTGTGGCACCGGAGCTGTCCCCTGCACACGCAGCCAGGGCTAGCACAAACAGCAGCATGACGGTTCTGATTCGCATCGAGCGTCCCCT
>JBKHKD010000019.1:0-52881 GCA_046537785.1 Actinomycetota bacterium | reverse complement strand
ACGTTGCGTTTTCCGTCACGCGTTGCAGCCCGGACGAGATGAGAACGCCGACTACTCATTTGCGCTGCATAGCGTTGCGAAATCCGCAACGTGTTGCAGCGCAGTTGAGCTCACCGCTGCCGCGCCCGCTTGAATGGGAACTCACATGGCAGAGCAGACATCGATAGGGATCGTGGGTACCGGTTGGGTGGGGTCGAGCGTGGCGATCTCCAGCTTGCACAACGGGGTGGCACAAGAGGTCTTGCTCCACGACAGGGCCGGGACATTGGCAGAGGGCGAGGCAATGGACCTGTCACATGGGTCATCCTTCTACCCGAGCGCCAGGGTACGCGCCGTCGACATCGAAGAGATGCTCGCTACGAAGGCAGTCGTCATCGCCGCCGGACGAGGAGGAGACGCCGATGAGACCCGACTGGAGCTGCTGCGGGACAACGCCGCGATAATCGGGGAACTGGCACAGAGTTTTCGCGCCTACGAAGGCACGGTGGTGGTCGTCACGAACCCGGTCGATGTTCTCACGTACGTGTTTCAAAAAGAGTCAGGATTGCCACCCGAGCGAGTCATCGGCACGGGAACGATGCTCGACACGACCCGGCTCCGCCAGGTTCTAGGACGTGAGCTGACTATCGACCCTCGATCGATTCACGCACAAGTCATCGGAGAACACGGTGACTCCGAAGTCTGTATTTGGTCCCAGGCGATGGTGGGCGGCACCCGGATCAGGGAGCGTCCAGACTGGGCCCCGGACCGCGAGAAGGCCCTCGAGACCGAGGTACGCGAGTCGGCCTACCGGATCATCGCGCGCAAGGGTGCCACAAACCACGCCATCGGTCTCGTCACCGCCAACCTTCTCCAGGGGATGCTCCGCAACGAGAGGAGGGCGCTCACCGTGTCGCGGGTTCAGGACGGAGCGTTCGGACTGGAGGACGTGGCTCTCTCCCTCCCAGCAGTCGTCGGGTCCGGCGGGGCTTCGATGGTTCTGGAGCCGCAACTCGACCAAGCGGAAAGAGATGGTTTAGTGCGCTCCGCAAGTGTCCTGAACGAGGCCATCGAGTCGGTCGCAGGGGCTTGACATGTCGCGCACTCCCCTCTCTCACACCGCCGACACCGGTATCGAGGCGACGGCCTCGAGCCTCACCGGACTGATCCGAGAGCTGGCCCTGGGGATGTTCGAGCTGATGGTCGTGATCGAGCCATGTCCGGACGAGATCGCATTGGGCACCATCGTCACCGCCAGCACCAACGAGGATCTTGTCGTGGATTGTCTCTCCGAACTGCTCTTCCTCTCCGAAACCGAGGACGTGCACTTCTGCCGCGTCGAGGTCGAGGAGAGCGGGGAATCGACGGTGCAGATGCGCATGGCTGGCGTGCCTACGTCGGGAGTGGAGCTGACCGGGCCACCCATCAAGGCGGTCACCTATCACGACATGGAGATCTCCGAGCGCGAGGACGGCTGGTACGGCCGGGTCTACTTCGACGTTTGATCCCACCATCTACCGTGTAAATAAGAAGTATGGAGCCCCGACGCATCTCCGATCACCTATGGGAGATCCCCCAGGAAGGGGGCATGCGGGTACCCGGACGGCTTTTCGCCTCCGACGCTCTCATCGAGAAGGTGCTGGCCGATCGCTCTCTCGATCAGGTGGCCAATGTGGCCCACCTCCCCGGGATTGTGGGGGCCTCATTCGCCATGCCCGACATCCACTGGGGCTACGGATTCCCCATCGGCGGAGTCGCGGCGACAGATGTCAGCGAAGGCGGTGTCGTGTCGCCCGGCGGAGTGGGCTTCGACATCTGCTGTGGCGTACGTCTGATCGGGTCCGGGTACGAACTGGCCGACTTCGAGGCGAGAGGCGACGCGGTGATGGGGGAACTCGACCGGCGCATACCCAGAGGGGCCGGGAAAGGAGCCCTGGCTCCCGGGTCGCTGATCATGTCCATCCTCGAGAAGGGCGCGGTGGCCGCGGTGCAGGACGGCTATGGCACTGAGAAGGATCTGGAGCGCTGCGAGGAGCGAGGACTCTCCGAAGGTGCCGATCTCACCGCCGTGAGCGATAAGGCTGTGACCAGGGGGAAAGATCAGATCGGTTCTCTGGGATCCGGCAATCACTTCCTCGAGATTCAGGTGGTCGATGAAGTCACCGACGTCGAGGCTGCGGCTGCTTTCGGGCTCGCCGAGGGGATGATCGTCGTCATGATCCACTGTGGTTCGAGAGGTTTCGGACACCAGGTGTGCACCGACCACCTCCGTGACATGGGCGGGGCGATGGCCAAACACAACATCAGCGTCCCCGATCGTCAATTGGCGTGTGTCCCCGTGGAGTCTCCCGAGGGGCGCAGATACATGGGAGCTATGGCGGCGGCATCCAACTTCGCCTGGGCCAACCGGCACATCCTCGCCCATGAAGCGCGCACCGCCTTCGCCGCCGCTTTCGACACCGACCCTGTGAACACGGGCATGGACCTGGTGTTCGACGTGGCTCACAACCTAGCCAAGATCGAACAGCATCCGGTGGGGAGTGAGCAGAAGACCCTGTGCGTGCATCGCAAGGGGGCTACCCGCGCCTTCGGATCGGGCCATCCCGCGCTGCCCGAAGACCTCCGAACGATCGGACAGCCCGTCCTCATCCCCGGAAGCATGGGGACGGCGTCGTGGGTCTTGCGCGGGACCGACTCCAACCCTGCCTTCGGCTCGGCAGCACACGGTGCGGGCCGTCTGATGAGCCGCAAGCAGGCGAAGTCCCGAAGCTCCGGCAAGGAGGTGCGGAACTCGCTGCGCCAGGTTGGCGTCAAGGTCCGGCCGGGGTCGGTGAGTCTCCTCTCCGAGGAGGCTCCGTACGCCTACAAGGACGTCGACGAGGTCGTCGAGGTCTGTCACCGGGCGGGGCTGGCGACGAAGGTGGCCCGGCTCCGCCCGCTCGGGGTGGTAAAGGGGTAACAAACCATTGCCGGCGCCGCCCGTCGGAGGAAAGGACGGCGCCAGACATGGTCACCTCACCTCGGTGGACAACTCCTTCATCAGCTGGTCGAAGTCCTGAAAGGTGAGAGCCTGAGGCCCGTCGCTCAATGCGGACGCCGGATCCGGGTGCACCTCGACCATCAGCCCATGGGCACCGATGGCCGCACCGGCGACTGCGAGCGGAGTCACCAGCCCACGATCCCCCGCTGCATGGGAGGGGTCGACCATCACCGGCAGATGGGAGCGGCGGCGCAGCACCGGGACCGCCGTCACGTCGAGAGTGTTTCTCGACGACGTCTCGAACGTCCGTATCCCCCTCTCGCACAGGATGACCCTCTGGTTGCCCCCGGCCAGGATGTATTCGGCGGCCTGGAGGAACTCGTCAATCGATGCACTCATCCCCCTCTTGAGGAGAACCGGCTTGTTGGCGCGACCCACCTCGTTGAGCAAGGCGAAGTTCTGCATGTTGCGGGCGCCGATCTGGAGCACATCGGTCTGCTCCATCATCTTCTCCACATACTCCGGCGCCGGCACCTCGGTGACGATGGGTAGCCCGTGCACCCGACCCGCTTCGGCGAGCATGTCGAGACCCTCCCATCCGAGCCCCTGGAAGCTGTACGGCGAGGTCCTGGGCTTGAAGCAGCCTCCCCGGAGCAACTTGGCGCCCGACTCCTTCACCGCCTTCGCCGTCTGCATCACCTGGTCGATCGACTCCACGGCGCAAGGTCCGGCGATCATCACCAGCTCCGGCCCGCCGATGACCACGCCGTTCACGTCCACGACCGTCTCGGTCTCTCCGTCCTTGCGTCCCGCCAACCGGTAAGGGCTATCCGACGGGGACTCCTCAGTGCCCTTCTGGCCCGGCGTCGAGACATGAATCACCCGCTCCGGCTCCGGCGTGGGACGACGGTGGGGGCGGAGATCCCGCGACGGGTAGGTGCCGAGCACCCGCAGGTGCATGGTGTGACGGCGAACCTCTTCGAGCACCCGCTGAATCCTCTGGTCTTCGACATTGCCTTCGAAGTCCATATAGAACATCTCCTGCCAGGGGTTGTTGATGGTGGGCCTCGATTCGAGCTTCACCAGAGGAACGTCCTCGGACTGGAAGGCATGCAGGACCGCGGCCAGGGAACCGGGCTCGTTGCTCACGGACAACACGAGTGATGTCTTGGCGGGTACCTGGGGGTCCAGCGTCGCCGGCTCCGCCGCAACGGCAACGAAGCGGGTGTAGTTCGACTTGCGGTTGTTGATCCCGGATTCGATGACCTCCAGCCCGTAGAGCTTGGCGGCGTCCTCGTTGGCAAGGGCTCCGACGGTCGGATTGTCGATCTCGGCGATGCGGCGGGCGGAGAGCGCGGTGTCGCTGGCGTAAACGACTTCAACGTCGGGCAGACCGGCGAGGAAGTTGGAGCACTGCGCGACCGCTTGGGGATGTCCGTGGATGGTCTTCAGATCGGCAAGCTGAGCACCCTTCACCCCGACCAGCGAGTGCTTCACCTGGAGCTTGACCTCCCCAACGATGGAGACTTTCGACTCCAACAACAGGTCGTAGACCTCGGCTATCGCCCCTGAGGTCGTGTTCTCGATGGGCAGAACCGCGATGTTGGCTCGCCCGTCCTTCACGACGTTCACGGCGTCGACGAACCTGTTGCACGCCACGAAATCGCGCTCGTTCATGTTCGGAGTGAGGGCAAGCGCTGCCTGATGGCTGTTCGAGCCCTCCACACCCTGGATGGCGATGATCACCGCGTCGGCGCGCCCGTTGACACTGTTCTGGACATAGTCGAACTGGACTCTCAACGCGTCGGCCATGATCGGCTCCCACAGACGGGCAACGAGATCGGCGTCGAGCTCGTACTTGCCGGCGGTGGCAAGACGCTCCACGAGCAAAGCCTCCTCACGGAGGTCGTCCCGGAAGGGCTTCTGCGCCCGCTGCTTCTCGGCGGCGATCCTTCGGGCTATCTCTCTCCGCTCGGCGAGCAGGCCGAGAATGCCGTCGTCGATGCGATCGACCTCGCCACGGAGGCCGTCGAGCTGGTCTTCGTTTGGTTCAGGGTTGTTGAGGGAATCGAGATTGGCGGACATTGGTATCTCCATTGCAAATGACGCGGTAGAGCGGTTCGGGACAGGACAGGGATCAGCGGGGGTGGGGGTAGGTCGGCGCTAGGCGCCGAAATAGCCGCCAAAGAAGTACGCGCGCGTGGGCAGGGTGCCCGGGACGGATGCGGCGTAGCGACTCATAGGGCGTGGATTGTGCCCGGGAATGTCGCGTTCGTCAAGACCCCCTAACCTCCCACCTCCAATGAAACAGCACGCCATCGTTCACGGGACCGGTCTCCTCGGAGCTTCGGTCGGCCTCGGTCTGCGCTCCCAGGGCTGGGAGGTGGCGGGTTGGGACCCGGATCTCGAGGCCCTGACTGAAGCATCCCGAAGAGGGGCGATCGGGTCGGAGCTCGACGGCCCTGACACCGACGCCGACCTGGTTGTCCTGGCGGCCCCGCCCGATGCCATCATCCGGTCGCTGGAGACGATCGACACTGACGCCCTGGTAACCGACATCGCCGGGGTGAAAACGCCCATCGTCGCGGCGGCATCGCATCTCCCCCACTTCGTCGGCGGCCATCCCATGGCCGGGGGTGAGACCAGCGGAGCCAGCCTGGCCACTCGCACCATGTTCCACGGCGCCACCTGGGTACTTACATCAGACGGAGCCGATCCGGACGACCTCGAGAGGATGGAGGAGATCACCCGATCGCTCGGAGCCAACCCCGTGGTGATGACCGCCCAGGAGCACGACAGGGCCGTGGCACGGGTCAGTCATCTCCCCCACGTCCTCGCCGCCGCCTTGATGCGTCTCGCCGACGCCGACCGGCCCACGCTGGGACTCGCCGGTGGAGGTTTCCGGGATCTCACCCGGATCGCCGCCGGGGACAGCACCTGGTGGGCGGAGGTCCTGACGGCCAACGCCAGCCAGGTGGATGCCTCGATCGAAGAACTCCAGAAGGCGCTCGACGACTGGCGACGGATCATCGGCGACAACTCGGAGTCCGAGCTCGACGCCGAGCTGGAGGCGGCTCGGGCGGCCCGGACCGGTCTCGGGGAACACCACACCCAGGTGCGGGTGGTGCTCCTCGACCGACCCGGGGAGATCGCCCGCGTCGGCCACGCCCTCGAGACCAGCAGGGTCGATGTACGCGACTTTCAACTGCGTCACGGTGAGCACGGTGGAGGAGGCGTCCTCACCATCTCGGTGAAGGGCGACGGTAAGGACGCCCTGGCCAAGGCACTCGTCGACGAAGGCTTCGAGGTGCGGGTCGGTGATCAGCCCTTGGAGTGACGGCGGCGCTCGGACTCACCTAAATAGCGCTTGCGGACCCGGATCGCGTCCGGGGTGACCTCGACCAGCTCGTCGTCTTCGATCCACTCGATGCCCGTCTCCAGGGTAAGCCGTCGAGCCGGCTTAAGCTTGATGGCGTCGTCGGAACCGGCGGCCCGGATATTGGTCAGCTGTTTGGCCTTGGCCGGGTTGGCGATGAGAGTCTCGGGACGTGAGTTCTCTCCGATGATCATCCCCTCGTACACGGGGTCACCGGGCTCGATGAACAGCTCGCCCCGGTTCTGGAGATTGTCGAGGGCGAACGCCGTGGCCTGACCGGCGCGGTCTGAGATCATCGCCCCACCGTTGCGTCCGGCGATCTCGCCCGCCCAGGGCATCCACCCGTCGTGCTGCTGGTTGACCAGCGCCGTCCCTCTCGTGGCGGTCATCATCTCCGACCTGAAACCGATGAGCCCGCGCGCCGGGCCCGTGCCGACGACGATGGTCCTCCCCTTCTCGCCAGGTTTCATGTCGTCGATCTGGCCGCGGCGGGCAGCCACCGACTGGGTCACCGCCCCCACGTGAGAGTCGGGAACGTCTACGAACACTCGCTCCCTCGGTTCGTGCTTGGTCCCGTCGATATCGCGGACGATCACCTCGGGCCGGCTCACCTGGAGCTCGTAACCCTCCCGGCGCATCGACTCGATAAGCACCGCAAGTTGCAGTTCACCGCGACCGGCAACCTCGATGGTGTCGGCGCTCGACGTCTCGGCGAGCTTGATGGACACATTGCCCAGGACCTCTCGATCCAGACGGGCCCGGATCTGTCTGGAGGTGAGGTAGGTGCCTGACTTGCCCGCCATGGGCGAGGTGTTAACACCGAAGGTCATTCGCAGGACCGGCTCATCGATCTCGAGACGGGGGAGGGGTCTCGGGTCGTCGGCGTCGGTGATGGTGTCGCCGATCTCGACGTCGGGAAACCCGGCGATGACAAACAGGTCACCGGCTTCCCGCCGGTCGACTTCGACCCTGCCCAGACCCCAAAAGCCGAGCAGCGAGGTGAGCTTCTGGCGCAGCACCGAGCCGTCGGCCCGGACCAAACCCACCTGGTCGCCGGCTTTCAGAGTCCCCTGGGCCATCCGGCCGATGGCGAGGCGGCCCAGATAGTCAGACGCGTCGAGATTGGTGACCAGGGCCTGGAGCGGTGCCTCGGGATCCCCGGTAGGCGCCGGGATGGTCTCCACGATGGCGTCCAGGATCGCCGACAGATCGCTGTCCTCCGGTGGGATCCCGGTCCCCTTCACCGCCCGTCCCAGCCGGGCGATCGAAGAGATGATGGGGAACTCGATGTGATGATCGGCCGCGTCGAGGTCGAAGAACAGCTGGTAGATCTCGTCGGCCACGGCATCGATGCGAACATCGGCCCGGTCCACCTTGTTGATGACCACTACGGCGGGCAGACCGCGGCCGAGCGCCTTGGAGAGGACGTAGCGGGTCTGGGGCATGGGGCCTTCGGCTGCGTCGACGAGGAGAAGGACACCGTCGACCATGGCCAGGGCTCGCTCCACTTCACCCCCGAAGTCGGAGTGGCCGGGAGTGTCGACCAGGTTGACCCGCGTCCCCTGCCACTCGATCGCCGCCGCCTTGGCCAGGATGGTGATCCCTCGCTCCCGCTCCTGGTCGTCCGAGTCCATGATGCGCTCCACTGGCTTCTCGTGAGCCTCGAACACACCGGCGGCGTTGAGCATGGCATCGACGAGAGTCGTCTTGCCATGGTCGACGTGCGCGATCAACGCCACGTTGCGGATAGAGGGGGAACCCGGCATGGGTTCTCACATTGTACCGGGGGCCGTTGCTTCCGGTCCGCGGCGTCTAAGCCAGGGCGACGAGGGCGAGCAGTTCCTCGTCGAAGAACTTCATCTCACCGTCGGGCATCATCATCGCCCGGTCGGGCATTAGCTCGGCGACAAAGTCGGTGTCGTGGGAGACCATGACGATGGTCCCCTCGTAGGCGGTCAACGCCTGGAGCAGCGCCTCTTTGGCCTGGGGGTCGAGGTTGTTCGTCGGCTCGTCCAGCAGGAGCACGTTGGGGCGGGAGGCCACGAGCATGGCCAGCGCCAGCTTGGTCTTCTCGCCACCCGACAACGTCCCCGCGTCCTGGTCGACCTTGTCGGCGAGAAGGAAGTGACCGAGGAGCCCGCGCAGCGTGGAGTCGGGGAGTCGGGCTGCCTTGCGCATGTGGTCGAACACGCTCACCCCGTCAAAGATCTGCTCGTGCTCCTGGGCGTAGTACCCGAGCGTTGCCTGATGTCCGAGCGAGACCTCTCCGAGGTCCGCGGTCTCCACACCGGCCAGAATCCGGAGAAGAGTCGTCTTGCCCGCGCCATTCAGGCCGATGAGCAGCATGCGCTCCCCCCGCTCCACGGCGAACTCGATGTCGACGAAAACGATGTTGTCTCCAAACGACTTGGCCAAACCGGACGCGGCCAGTGGCACCCGACCCGAGCGCTGGGGCTGGGGGAAAACAAGGCTCACCTTCTTACCCGACTTCTGCACCTCGACCAGGTCCTTCTTCATCCGCTCCACCCTGGTCTCCCAAGCGCGGGCGGTCTTGGCCATCTTCTCGGTGGTGCCTTTGAAGCGGCGAATGTTCTCCTCGAGGCGGGCGATCGCCTCGTCCTGGTGCTTGCGTTCCCGCGCCTTGCGCTCCCGGCGCAGCTCCCGCTCCACCAGGTAGTTGGAGTAGTTGCCCCGGTACGCCTCGATCTCGCCGTTCTCCACCGCGAGCACGGAGGTGATGGCCTCGTCGAGGAGGGGGAGGTCGTGAGAGACCACCAGCATCCCGCCCTTGTAGGTGCTCAGATAGTCGATCAGCCAGCTCTTGGCGTCGAGATCGAGATGGTTGGTGGGCTCGTCGAGGAGAAGCACGTCCGTCTCGGCGAACAGGATCCGGGCCAGCTCGACACGGCGACGCTGGCCACCGGACATGGTCCGCACCTCCTGTCCCAGCTCGTCGTTGCCTATCCCGACGTTGGCGGCGATCCGCTTCGCCTCAGCCTCGGCCACGAACCCTCCCTTTGCCTCGAACTCGTCGTGGAGACGGGAGAATCGAACGATTCCCCGATCACGCTCCTCGCCGTCGAGACCCTCGAGGCGGGCCCGGGAATGTTCGATCCTTCGCTGCATGGCTCCGATCTCCCGCGCCATGAGAATTCTCTCCAGGGCGGTGGCATCGGGGTGCTCCAGGTCCGGGAGAGCCGCCTCCTGGGAGAAGTAGCCGATGTTGCCCGAGCGCAAGATCGTGCCCTCTGCGGGCTCCAGACCCCCCTTCAGAGTGCGCATGAGGGTGGTCTTGCCGGCACCGTTGCGGCCCACCAGACCGATCCGATCTCCCGACTGCACGCTGAAAGAGACATCCCGGATCAAGGTCCGGATGCCGGCATCGATACGGAGGTCGCGCGCAATCAGCATGGGAGCGGTAAGGGAACGATCTCAGTCTATGGGGCCGCGCCACGCTGGGCGAGATGATTAACGGTCCAGCCCCGCCGGCACCGCGGACGGGGCAAGAATGGTGTCGACGAGCCCGTACTCGAGCGCCTGGTCGGCGGTGAGCCAACGGTCCCGGTCGGTGTCCTGGCGGATCTTCTCGACGTCCTGGCCGGTGTGCCCGGCCAGTATCTGGTTCACCTGCTCCTTCTGACGGGTGATTTCCGCGGCATGGATCTCGATGTCAGAGGCCTGACCCTCCAGACCGCCGATGTGGGGCTGGTGGATCATCACCCGGCCATTGGGAAGGATCGAGCGCGACCCCGGCTCCCCTCCGGCCAGGATGACCGCTGCCGCTGACGCAGCCATACCGATGCATGTCGTGTGGACCTCGGGCCTGACGTATTGCATGGAGTCATAGATGGCGAACATCGAGTCGCCCGAACCGCCTGGCGAGTTGATGTACAGCGCAATCGGCTTGTCCGGATCCTCGGACTCGAGATGGAGGAGTTGGGCAACGATGACATTGGCCACTTCGTCGTCGACGGGACGGCCGAGAAAGACGACCCGGTGGCCGAGAAGCCGGGAGTAGATGTCGAAGGATCGCTCCCCCCTGGATGTCTGTTCGATGACGGTGGGTATCAGCATGGAAGATCCTTTCGCAACCGCATGGTTGCAGTAGCATATCAGGACTATGCAACTGCTAGGTTGCACATATGGATGAGTTGCCCCAGATCGAGAGAAGTGTGGAAGTCCCGGCCGAGCCCGATGAGGTCTGGCAGCGGATAGTCGACGGAGACCTGGCCGAGGAGTGGATGGGGGTTCGCCTCGAACCGCGTCCTGGTGGCCGCGTCGACGTCTCCGACCGGGAGGTCATCGGCACTGTCGAGGAGGTCGTGCCCGGTGAGTCGATCACCTGGTCGTGGCGGGAGATAGACGGTGAGCCCTCACAGGTTGCGATCGAGGTGTCTCCCACCGACGACGGCAGCCAGGTGACCATCGTGGAGCGTCTGCTCGAGTACCGGATCACGAACCTCCCCCCGGTGTTTTTCAGCAAGGCGGCATGAACGACCCGCAGCCGCTTCTTGCCGCACTAGCGGATCCCACCCGACGCGCCGTATTCGAGAGACTCAACTCCAAGGGGCCGGCGTCGGCTTCGACACTGGCATCGGAACTGCCGGTCACCCGGCAGGCGATCACCAAACATCTCAGCATGCTCGACTTGGTTGGTCTGGTGGACAGAAGCGAGCAGGGCCGCGAGGTGGTCTACTCGGCTCGGGTAGCTCCTCTTCGCGAGGTGACCTCCTGGCTCGAGAGCGTCGGTGACCAATGGGACGCTCGTCTCGAGCGGCTCAAGGAGTCATTCGACGAGTGATCGCTCCACGACGGCCATGGTCCCGATGTAGCGGGCACAATGTTTGCCGTCGGCCCAGACGTCCGCTCCGGCGACAACCAGAGTCCGACCGGCCCGGACGATCTCCCCACGGGATCTAAGAACCTCTCCGGCACCGGGACGGAGCAGGTGGATGGTGTAGTCGGCCGTGAGCACCGATTGGCCTTCTCCCACTGCGGTGGTGGCCGCCGCTCCTGCCGTGTGATCCGCCAGGGTGGAGACCACGCCAGCGTGGACAAAGCCATGCTGTTGTTTCAATCGGGCCGTGATGTCGAGCTCGGTCTCGACCCAGCCTTCGCCAACGTCCGCCAGACGGACACCCAGCAGGTCCATGAAAGGCGCCCTCGAGAATATGCCCTCGATGCGCTTGGTCAGTTCCGCCATGGCGGGACGGTAGCGAAAGCACCAATAGTTCCGCCGACCGCTAGCCGTTGTTAACCGTCCGGTCACACTCAATCGTTAGAAAGTGCTCCGTCAAGTTCCTTCCGGATCTTGCAACAACAACAGAACCCTCCTCCCAGGGGCACTCGGGGCGACGGCAACGTCGCCCCGAGTTCGTTATCTTGCCCTCGTGCCCTCACAGACTTTCACCCACGAAGCGACCACCAGCGCCCCCATGGACGAGGTGTGGGAAGCCCTCGACCGACCCCAGACGTGGGAGGCGTTTGGTGGGGTCGACAGGGTGTACGACCCGGTGGTCGACGCCGATGGGCGACTCCATGGGTTCTCCTTCGAGACCAGGGCGGGGGGTAGGGCATACCAGGGCACTGCCACCCCACATGAGCGGATTGAGGGCCGGAAGATGGCCTGGCACGTGCAGAACTCAGAGGTACACGGCGTCACCTCGGTGGAACTCCAGCCCGGTGGCTCAGGAACCCGAATCGCGGTCAGGCTCGAAGTACAGAGCGCAGGGCTGCTCTCCTCCATGTTCTTCCCGATCATCGCCGGGGCGATCGGCAACGGTCTCCCCAAGGCCGTGGACGAGTTCGCCGCCGACCTGGGGAGCTAGCCGTCCTTCCGTCACTCACCTTCGATTGAGCGGTCCTTGTCGGACGCTTCGTCCTCGGCGTAATCGATGGTCACCCGGGTGATGCGGCGACCACGGACCGACTCCACCTTGAAGGGGCGCCCGTCGACTTCGACGACTGAGCCCGGCTTGAGAATCTCACCCGCCAGACCGAGCATCATCCCGGCCACGGTGTTCCACTCTCCTTTGGGTAGCTCCATCCCCAGTTCGTAGCGCAGGTCCTCAACCGGGGTCGAACCTGCCACCAGCCAACGGCCGTTCCCGAGACTCTGGACATCGGGAAGCGACTCATCTTCGCTGATACTCCCCAGAAGCTCCTCAGCCACGTCCTCCACGGTCACGATCCCGACGGTCACCCCGTACTCGTCGACCACCACCGCCATCGTGTTGGACTGATCCTGCATGTCGGTGAGAAGATCGCTGACCCGCTTCGACTCGGGCACTACCAACGGTTCGAAAGCGATGGCGTTGAGATCGGTGGGCCCCTCCTCCCGTGCCGCGATGAGATCTCGTAGTCGCACGACTCCGGTGATGTTCTCCAGGTCGTCCACATAGATGGGAAGCCGCCGATGCCCGGCGTCCAGGGCTACCTCGAGCGCCTCATCGACCGGGGTCCGCGCCTCCACGGCGACGATATCGGGACGGGGCACCATGATGTCATCCACCCTCCGGTCGCCGAACCGAAAGACTCTGTCGATGAGTACCCGGTCGCCTTCCGTTATCTCACCTTCGTCGGCGGCCTCCACTGCGAGGAGACGCAGTTCGTCTTCGGTCACAGCCGATGAGGTGGTGATGCCCTTGCCGGGCATCTGTATGTCTGCAATCCAGACCAGGAGGCCGACTACCGGGCGAAACAACCGCTCCAAAAAGGCGATCGGGGCCGCCACGAACTTGGCGGTGCGCATCGAGTGGCGGACGGCATAGGTCTTGGGTATCGCCTCGCCGTAGATGTACAGAAAGATGGTGAGAACTATCGAGGCGATCGTCACCCACACGTTGCCGAACCACCGCTGAGCCAGGATGCCGGTCACGGTCGCCGAGCCGATCTGAGCGAGAAGGGCCAGCAGGAGTATGAGGTTGAGCACCTCAGGAAGTCGCTCGACGAGATGCAGGAGTCGTACCGCCGTCTTGCCGCCAGTCTCAGCTTCCGTCCGTGCCCTGGCTTCGTTGACACGCAGCAGCGACGCTTCGGCCGCGGCCAGGAACACCGCTCCCAGAAGGAGAAAGATCAGCAGAATGAGAAGAGGGAGGTCGGCGGCGGGCATTGGCCCTCCAACCTAATCGGCGGTCTCGTCTTCCCCTTCGGCCTCAGCCTCTGCCTGGGCCGATGCCAGCTCCTCGGCAACCTCCCTGGCCTCGGTGGTGTCGGTCGTGATCTGGGCGCGATCGGTGATCAGGGTGACTCTGTTCTCGAGAACCTGGATGAAGCCGCCATGGACGCCAATCGTGGTCCTCTCCCCCGTCTCGGCCTCGATCTCTACCGGTCCCGTGCTGAGAGCGCCCATCAGCGGCTCGTGGTCGGCCATGATGCCCAGCTCCCCCTCCGGGGTACGGGCTATGACGACCGTCGCTTCACCGCTCCATACGGTCGCCTCCGGGGACACCACGTCGACGTGGAAGGGCTTAGGCAACGAAGTGACTCCTAAGGGACGCGGCCGCCATCATGCGGCCTGGGTCTCCGACTCGGCAGCCTTCTTCTCCACATCCTCGGCGCCACCGACCATGTAGAAGGCCTGTTCGGGGTACTGGTCCATTTCACCGTTGATGACCGCCTCGAAGGAGGCGATCGTCTCCTCCAGCGGGGTGTAGATGCCCTCCTGGCCGGTGAACTGCTCGGCGACGAACATCGGCTGGGCCAGGAACCGCTGGATCTTGCGTGCCCGGGCGACCAGCAGCTTGTCCTCCTCCGACAGCTCGTCGATGCCGAGGATGGCGATGATGTCCTGGAGGTCTTTGTACCTTTGCAGGATCCGCTGCACCTCGGTGGCGACGAAATGGTGCTCCTCACCCACGATCTGAGGGTCGAGGGCCCGTGACGTCGAGTCCAGCGGGTCCACGGCCGGGTAGATCCCGAGCGCGGTCAACGGACGCGACAACACTGTGGTCGCGTCGAGGTGGGCGAAAGCCGTATGTGGCGCCGGATCGGTGATGTCATCGGCAGGCACGTAGATGGCCTGGAGAGAGGTGATCGACCGGCCCTTCAGCGACGTAATCCGCTCCTGGAGAAACCCCATCTCGTCGGCAAGGTTGGGCTGATAACCGACCTCCGACGGCATACGACCGAGAAGGGTCGAGACCTCCTGTCCGGCCTGGGTGAAGCGGAAGATGTTGTCGATGAACAACAGCACGTCCTGTTGTTGCTCATCCCTGAAGTACTCGGCCATGGTCAGTGCGGAGAGGGCGACCCGGAGGCGAACACCGGGAGGCTCGTCCATCTGCCCGAACACCAGGGCCGCTTTGTCGAGGACGCCGGAGTCCTTCATCTCGAGGAAGAGGTCATTTCCCTCACGGGTTCGCTCGCCGACACCGGCGAAGACGGAGACACCACCGTGTTGGGTGGCCACACGGTTGATCATCTCCTGGATGAGCACCGTCTTGCCGACACCGGCGCCGCCGAAGAGTCCGATCTTGCCCCCTTCCAGATAGGGGCAGATCAGGTCGAGGACCTTGATCCCGGTCTCGAACACAGTCTTCTGTGGTTCCACCTCCTCGAACTGTGGAGGGGTGCGATGTATTGGCCACCGGGGATCCGAGAAGTCCTGGTCCGGGGCATCAAGTGATGCGCCCCACACGTTGAAGATGTGACCCAGGGTCTGGTCGCCCACGGGGACTGTGATCGGAGATCCGGTGTCGATGACCTTCGATCCCCGGGTCACGCCGTCGGTCGGGGCCAGGGCGATGGCGCGCACCTTGGAGCCACCCAGGTGCTGGGCGACCTCGGCGATCACCTTGTGATCCTCATCCATCAGGGAGAAGTAGATCTCCACGGCATTGAGGATCTCGGGCAGTTCGCCGTGGGGAAACTCCACGTCCACGACGGGTCCGGCCACCTTCGCGATCCGGCCTTCGGCTCCTGTGTTCTCGGTCATCTCATTGCTCCATGTTTGGGTGTCTTGTAAGTCATTGGGTGTCCTGTAAGGCCTGGGCACCGCCGACGATCTCGGTGATGGCGGTGGTGATCTCTGCCTGACGGGCCCGGTTGGCCTTGACAGTCAGGGTCTTGATCAGCTCTTCGGCGTTGTCGGTTGCCGCCTTCATCGCCCTCCGGCGGGCGCTGTGCTCGGACGCCGACGCCTCGAGCAAGATGTTGAATATGAATGCCTCGACATATCTCGGAAGCAACCGGTCGAGGATCTCTCCCGGAGACGGCTCGAACTCATAGGACACACTGGGTCCTTCTTCGCCCTCCCGTGTCGGTGGGGTGATGGGAAGCACTTCCTTGCCGAGCGGCGTTTGAGTCACAGCCGACTCGAACCTGGTGTAAAACGCCTCCAGCGAGTCGACGCGACGGGAGGCGTAAGCCTCCATGACGGTGTTGGCTATCGCCCTTGCATTCGAGTATCCCGGCGTGTCGGTGATGCCGAGATACGCCTGCTCGATCCGATAGCCGCGGTAGCGGAAGTAGGACTGGGCCTTCTTCCCCACCGCGTATATGAGCACGTCGGTGCCAGTCTTCTCCAGCTCGAAGATGCGCTGCTCCGCGAGACGAATGACGGTCGCTGCGTAGGCTCCGGCCATACCCCGATCGGAGGCGATGACCAACAGACCCACAGTGGATACCTCCCGACGTTCCAACAGCATGTGGCTCGCGCTGGTCTGGGCTCCGCCGACATTCTCGATGACCTCGACGAGCTTTTGGGTGTATGGCTTGGAGGCTTCGACCCGGGCGGTGGCCTTGGGTATGCGGCTGGCCGCGATCAACTCCATGGCGCGGGTTATCTTCTTCGTCGCCTCCACGCTGTTGATTCGGCGTCGGGTGTCACGGAGTGCTGCGCTGGCCATCAGTCCGCCTATTCGACGGTCTCGGTCGCCTCGAAGCCCTGCTTGAAGGTCTCGATTGCCTCGACGAAATCGTCGCCCTCGGGCATCTTGCCGGTCTCCCGGATCGTCTCCAGAAGATCGCCGTGGCGGGTGCGGAAGTAGTCGCGCAGCTCGCTCTCGAAACGCTTGACGTCCTCGGTGGGGATGTTGTCCATGTGGCCTTCTGTGACCGCGAACAGGACGAGGACCTGCTCCTCGACCGGAATCGGCCGGAACTGGGGCTGCTTCAGCACCTCGACGACCCGGCGTCCACGCTCCAACTGGGCCAGCGAGGAAGCGTCGAGCTCGGAGCCGAACTCGGCGAATGCGGCCAGCTCCCGGAACTGAGCGAGATTGAGACGGAGGGGCCCGGCGATCTTCCGCATGGCGTTGATCTGGGCATTACCGCCAACACGTGAGACCGACTGGCCGGCGTCCACTGCGGGACGCACGCCCTGGAAGAACAGGTCGGTCTTGAGGAATACCTGGCCGTCGGTGATGGAGATGACGTTGGTCGGGATGTAGGCCGAGATGTCGTCTGCCTTGGTCTCGATGACCGGCAAGCCGGTCAGCGACCCGGCGCCGAGCTCGTCGGAGAGCTTGGCGCAACGCTCCAGGAGACGGCTGTGCAGGTAGAAGACGTCACCGGGGTAGGCCTCACGCCCCGGAGGACGGCGGAGCAGGAGTGAGATCTCCCTGTATGCGACCGCCTGCTTGGAGAGGTCATCGAACATGACCAGGGCATGCTCCCCGTTGTACATCCAGTGCTGGCCGATCGCCGACCCGGCATAGGGTGCGTACATCTGAAGGGCAGCAGCGTCGGAGGCAGCGGCGTTGACCACGACCGTGTACTCCATGGCCCCGGCCTCCTCCAGCGTCGCCACGACCTCGGCGACCGTCGATGCTTTCTGGCCGATGGCAACGTAGATGCACTTGACGGCCTTGTCGGTGCCCCAGAACTGCTTCTGGTTGATGATGGTGTCGACTAGCAGAGCGGTCTTCCCCGTCTGGCGGTCGCCGATAATCAGCTGACGCTGGCCGCGCCCGATCGGGGTCATCGAGTCGATGGTCTTGATCCCGGTCTGGAGCGGCTCATGCACCGGCTGGCGCTGGACGACCGACGGTGCCTGGGTCTCGAGGAGACGGCGGTCTGTTGCATTGATCGGCCCCTTGCCGTCGACGGGCTCGCCGAGCGGATTGACCACTCGCCCTAGTAGGCCGTCGCCGACCGGAACGGAGAGAACGGTCCCGGTCTGTTTGACAGGGTCACCTTCCTCGATGTGGTTGTACTCACCGAGCAGCACCACCCCGAGATCCTTCTCGTCGATGTTGAGGGCGACGCCTATGAGGCCTTCGGGAAACTCCAACAGCTCGGAGGCCATCACGTCGGGCAGGCCCTCGACGCGGGCGACACCGTCGGCGATGGCGGTCACGTATCCGACCGTTTCTTTGGTCGTGTCCGGCTCCCAGCCGGAGAGCTGAGACCGGAGCGTCTCGGTGATCTGGTCAGCGGTGATGGTCAAATCAGACATTGATTACTTGCTCCTCACAACCTGGCGTACGGATTCGACGCGCTTGGCGATCGAGCCGTCGATCACCGTGTCTCCCACGGTGGCAATGATGCCCCCGATGACCGACGGGTCGACGGTGACCTTGACTTCCACGTCTTTGCCGGTGGCTCGACCGAGAGCGGCAGTTAGACGCTGCACGGTCTCGTCATCAAGCGGCACCGCGGACCGGACCTCGGCGAGCTCCTTGTCCCGGGAAGAAGCGGCGGCCTCGGCGACGGCTGTGGCGATGGCGGGCAGGTCGGAAGCGTGATCCTGGGCAACGAGGAGTTGCACCAGGCCCACGGTGAGGGATGATGCCCGACCGCCGATGAGCTCGTCGATGATGCCGTGTTTCTTCTCTAGAGGCAGTTGGGGATCGGTGAGGTTCGACCTGAGGTCAGGCGAGTCCTCGAAGGCCCTGGAGACGGCGAGGAGCTCATCCTCCACCTTCTCCGACTGGCCTTCGGCGCGGGCCATCTCAAAGATCCCCCGGGCGTAGCCGTTGATCCGGTCGTCCATCAATGTCCTCCTGCGTTGGCATGCTCGCGAGTTTCGGCGAGGCAGGGGCGCCGGTCGCCAGGACGCGCCGACGTTGGCCACCCGCAGCGGTGCGTCAAGAACGAGGACGCCGCGAGCGGTGTTCCTGTCCGTTGAAACGCCAGCGTGTCGACGTAGGGGGGCATAGCTACAGTTTCTCGAGATCGGCCAGATAGCGATCGATCAACGCCTGGTGGGCCTGTTGGTCCAGGGCCTCGCCGACGATCTTGCCGGCCAGGTCTATGGAGATGTCTCCCACCTGGCTTCTGGCCTCAGCCAGAGCGCGTGCCCTCTCGCCTTCGGCCTCTTCGCGGGCTCGAGCACGGATCTGCTCGGCCTCGGTCTCAGCCTTGGAGATGATGTCAGCCTTCATCTGCTCCGCCGACTCCCGGGCCTCTTCGATGATCTTGTTTCCTTCGGCACGCGCCTCGGCGAGCTGGCCCTTGTAGTCGGCCAGCAGGCTCTCGGCTTCAGCCTTCGCCTTCTCGGCCTCCTTGAGCTGACCCGAGATGGCCTCCTGGCGCTGCTCGAGCATCCGGTTGATGGCCGGTGCCGCATAACGCCAGACGAAGAAGAAGACGATCGCGAAGGCGATGATGCCGCCGATCAGCTCGTTGACCGGCGGAAGGAGAATCTCCAATCCGCCCGACGACTCCCCGTTCTCCTCGGCGGCGATCAGCAGGGTTTGAGCAAGAATCATCAGCCGAGGAAGAACAACACGAACCCGATGAGAGCCAGCGCCTCAGTAAATGCGATGCCCAGGAACATCGTCGTACGGAGCATGCCGGCCACTTCTGGCTGGCGTGCCATCGCCTGCACCGCGTTACCGGCGACGATACCGACGCCGATCCCCGGGCCGATGGCAGCGAGACCGTATCCGACGACGTTCAAGCTCCCCGTGATGCCGCCGGCCTCCTGTGCGAGGACGGTCGCGGCATTCACTACTGCGAGAACTGCGTCCATTGCTTCCTTTCCTTTCCCTCTCGTGGGTTTGTTACGAGACGTTTTTCATTTGGTTGTCAGTGCTCGGGATGGACCGAGCTCTGGATGTACACGGCGCTGAGAAGAGTGAAGATGTATGCCTGTAGGACGGCGACCATTATCTCGAACAGGTAGATGCCGATGCCCAGGGCAAACCAGAGGATGCCGGCTCCGTTCTTGAGCAGCGACACCTCGCCGATGGATGTCGTGAACACGAATCCCGTCACCAACAGCAGCGAGAGCATGGTGTGTCCGGCCACCAGATTGGCAAAGAGTCGCACCGCGAGCGAGAACGGGCGGATGAAGAAGATCGAGAAGAACTCAATGACGCCGACCAGTGGACGCATAGCGATGGGGACGCTCTTGGGCCAGACGATGTCGAGCAGGTAGGGGAACCCGTTCTTGGCGAACCCGACGAGGACGAAGATGACCCAGGTGACGATGGCCAGAAACGCCGGGATCGCCATCCGCGAGGTGATCGGGAAGTTGATGAGGGGTGTCACCTCGAAGAGGTTGCCGACGAGGATGAACATGAAGATCGACAGCAGGTATGGGTAGTACTTGATTCCCTCCGGTCCAATGATCCCGACCGCGACCTCGTCCTTGACGAAGCCAGTGATAGCGTCCACGGCGGTCTGGAACTTGGAGCGGATGAGCGTCGGCTTGCGATAGGCAAAGTAGAGGACGCCGATCACGATCAGCGCTGCCAGGAACATCAGGAAGATGGTCCGGGTGATGGGGGTGTTCCAGAGAGTGGTCTCGAACACGAAGAGCTCGGCGACGTTCTCCGGTGCGCATACCGGCTGGGTCAGATCGCATTCTTCGACCGCGACAATCACGGGGTCCAATCCAGGTTCCTTTCTCGTCCCTTAGAAACAGCGACGGCTTCCCACGACAGCAAGACCAGATAGGCCACCACCGCCGAAATCCCGAAAGCGATCCGGTCGATTGGCAAGAACTGCGCTATCAGCAGCACCGTGAGCACCATCAACCCCAGCCGCAGGAAAAAGCCGAACAGGGCGGCGGCATGATAAACAGCAAGGCTGATCTTGGCCGAAATCGAGAGGATGGCACCGGCGAGGAGGAAGTTGGCCAAAACGAGGCCAACTCCCACCGCAGAGCTCCATGCTCCTTCAGATCCCCCGGCCAAGGCAAAGATGGCTATGAGGACGGGGGCGACGTAGACGGCGCGCGCCACGGTGTGGCGGGCCAGAGTGCTCTCGACGGATATCGAACCGGCTTCAGCGGTCACTGGGTTGGTCATCGAGTTTCTTCAGGTAGTCCCACATCCTCATGAATCCCGCATAGGAGCCAACCACGACGCCGACGACCACCAGCCAAGGCTCCGTACCGAGCCACATATCGAGAAAGTAGCCGAGAAGCGTCCCGGCGAGGATCGAGCTGAAAAAGGAGCCACCATGCATCCAGCCATCGTTGACCGCCGAGTGAACTTGTTTGCTGGTGCTGTCTTGCTTCACGGGGAAGGGTGCTTGTGAACAGTTTCACAAAGCGTATTTGTGGAAATGGGGTAGGGCAAATCGAACCCTAGCGCCCCTGGCCGGATCAACGATGGCGACGCTCGATGAGAGTGAGAACCTCAGCCACCGACTCCGGGCCGGGTTGATCTTTGAGCGTCGCCAGCCGGGAATAGATGTCGGTGGCGGCTTGATGAAAGCCGTCGGGCAGCCCCGACTCGGCCAACGACGCGGCAGCCTCCATCATCTCGCCCTCGAATCTCCATGCCTTCCGTCCTACGCCCGACGCCAGGACCTCGACACGCCCCGGGAGATCGGCTATCGATCCCTCCCATTCGTGAATTAGGTCATCGAGCACGCCCCTGGATCGGGCATATGCTGCGATCGTCAGCAGGAGGGCGGCGCTTCCCTTCGTCCATGAGGCGAACGCCATCTTCAGCGCGGATGCAAGGCCGTGATCGTCTCCCAATTCCCTGACGTCGAGATTCGAGTCGGCGAAGATACCCGCGACAGTCCCGGCCTCCGGTCCGGACAGATACAGACGGGTCTTGGTGGATTCTTCGACGCCCGGAGGGTGTGGTGGACTCCCGACGATGCCTCCGTCGACGAAACGATCGAACATCTCCGCGATCTCGAGGGACGTGTGTGGTGCCACCGCATTGGCGTCGACATAGAGACCGGAGAAACCCAAGTGTTGGATATCTGACGCGACGTCCAATGCTGCGTGGGGCGGGCATACCGAGATGACCACGTCGACGGTCTCCACCAGTTCCTCCAGGGAGCGCAGTTCGATCATTGCGGCCTGGCCAGCGCGTCCCGCGGTGGTATCCGACCGACCCTCGCTCGCCCAGTACACCTCGCCGCTGGCATTCTCCCCCAGGGCCGCACCCATCGAACCAGGATGCAATATGCCAACTCTCATCTCGTGATTCTCCCACACTCCTGCTTGGTGCCCTCCTTCGCAGGTTCGTGCACCCGCGTATTTGCGGAAGGGAGCACTTAGGCTCCTCGCGATGCCATCGCAACCAGGAGCGGTCCTGCTCGACGTGGGCGGGGTGTTTCTCCTCCCGTCCCGGGAGCACATCCGATCGGCGCTCGCCCAGGTCGGCCACACCGTCGACAACGACGAGGCCATCGACCGCGCCCACTACGTCTCCACCCGGGTGTTCCCCATGGACCTCGAGGGAGAGGAGTTCATGGCCCCGTACTGGCGGGACTACCTCGATCGGTATGCCCGGACACTGGCCGTCGACGACGCGCTGGTCCCCGAAGCGGTGGAGCACCTCCGCAACGAGTATGTCACCGGAGGGCTGTGGAGCCACGAGATCGAAGGTGCGCGGGAGGGACTTCGCCAACTCCAGAAGACCGGCGTGACCGTCGGGATCGTCTCCAACTCCGACGGCACCATCGGCGCACGGCTCTATGACATGGAGATCTGCCAGGTCGGCCCCGGCCCCGGAGCCGACGTCCACTGTCTCATCGACTCGGGCCAGGTAGGAGTGGAAAAGCCCGACCCGAGGATCTTCGACATCGCCCTCGAGTCCCTCGACCTGCCACCCGAAGAAGTCTGGTACGTCGGCGACACCCCGGCCTTCGACGTCGTCGGGGCGCAACGCGCCGGAATCAGACCCATTCTGATGGACCCCTTCGACGTCAACGGCGACTACGGGGTGACCTGCGTCCGCTCCCTGGAAGACGTGGCGAAAGCGGTCGAATCGCTCTGATGGCAGTTCCGAGCGCATAGCCGCCGCCGGCATCACCCAAGGCTGCAACCCCCATCCAACACCCGCTTCTGCCCAGACGATTACGTCACCCGAGGGCAGATGGCCGCCTTCATCGCCCGCGCCTTCGACCTGTAACGAACTACACGTGACCGGCGAAGTCGTGCGGGTAGGGAGAAAACTCCCCAGCCAGCTCAGACACGCGTCCGGCCACCGCAGCTAGCTCCGACTCGTCGTCCCTCCCCCTGAGGGCGCGACAGATCAACGAGGCCACCTCCGACGCCTGCTCCTCCTCCATACCCTGGGTGGTCATCGCAGGAGTGCCGATTCGAAGTCCGGACGCCCGGTAGGGCGGACGGGGGTCGTTGGGGATGGTGTTGAAGTTCAGCGTTATCCCGATCCCGTCGAGCATCCGGGCCGCGTCCTTGCCAGTGAGTTCCTCGTCGACCGAACGGAGATCGATCAGGTAGAGGTGGTTGTCGGTTCCGCCGGAGACGACCCTCACTCCTTCCTCCTGGGTCTGGTTGGCCATCGCCGAGGCATTGGCCACGATCTGGTCGGTGTACTCGCTGAACTCCGGCTGCATGGCCTCATGGAAACAAACCGCCTTGGCCGCCACCTGCGACTCGATCGGGCCGCCCTGGACGTTGGGGAACACGCCCTTGTCGATCTGCTTGCCGAACTCCTCTTTGGCCAATATCAGACCACCACGCGGACCCCGCAGGGCCTTGTGGGTGGTCCCGGTGACGATGTCGGCGTCGGACACCGGCGACGGATGGGACCCGCCGGCCACCAGTCCGATGTAGTGGGCGGCGTCCACCATGAAGATGGCTCCCACTTCGTCGGCGATCTCCCGGAACGCGGCCGTGTCGAGGGTGCGCGAGTAGGCCGAGAACCCGGCGAGGAGGATCCTGGGCTTGTGCTCCCTGGCGAGACGTCGCACTTCGTCCATGTCGATGAGCTCGGTCTCGGCGTCGACACCGTAGGCCACGAAGTCGTAGTACAACCCGCTGAAGTTGACCGGTGAACCGTGAGTGAGATGACCTCCGTGGTCGAGCCGCATTCCGAGGACCGTGTCACCGGGCTCGATCAGTGAGAAGTACGCGCCCATGTTCGCCTGTGCTCCCGAGTGGGCCTGGACGTTGGCGAACTCAGCCCCGAACAGGTCCTTGGCGCGGTCAATGGCAAGCTGCTCCATTTCATCCACCACCTGACACCCCTCGTAGTAGCGGCGGCCCGGATAGCCCTCGGCGTACTTGTTGGTGAACACCGATCCCGAGGCCGCCATCACCGCCGGGGAGGCAAAGTTCTCCGAGGCGATGAGGTGGATGTGGGAGTTCTGTCGTTCTAGGTCTTTTCGTATTAACCCGGCGATCGCCGGATCGACCTGTTCGATGGAGTCCATGGAGATCATGGCGCGAGCGTAACCGTCAGATCCTGACCGGCCCCTCCCGGAGGACCATGAGATCGGTTCCGGTGGCATCGACGACGGTGGAAGCCTGCCCACCGGGGGCACGTCCCTCCAGATATACCGCCACCTCGTCACCGAATATGTCCCTGGCCTCCCGGTCGCTCATCGTCTCCTCACCGCCGGAACGGTTGGCGGAGGTCACGGCGAGAGGTCCGGAGAGCTCCAGCAGTTCTCGCGCAACCGGGTGATCGGGGACACGGATGCCCACCGTGCGTCTCTGCTTGTCACCTACCCAGTCGGACAACACGACCTTCGGGGTGACAATCAGCGTGAGGGCACCAGGCCAATGCCGCTCGGCGAGTTCGGCGGCCTGATCGGTGATCTCTGCTATCTCCCGTGCTTGATCGATGGTGGCCACCAGGACGCCCACCGGCTTGTGTGCGGGACGCCCCTTCAACTCGAAAAGCCTCTCCACTGCGTCCAGGTTGAACGGGTCGACCGCGACGCCGTACACGGTGTCGGTCGGCATGCCGACGACCTGACCGTCCAAAATGGCGGCGAGCGCCTCTGCGATCATGGCTTCACGGCGATGACATAGCGATCGCGGCCGGCCATGTCTTTGCGGACAACCGTCGGCAGCTCGAGGAAACAGGTTCCCGCCGAGACTCCCTGGGTCTCCCCGATCTCACAAACGACAACACCGCCGGGACGGAGCCACCTGGCTGCCGCTGCCCCAATCCGCTGGATGACTTCGAGACCGGTGTGTCCTGCTACCAGTGCGACCTTGGGCTCTCGCCTCACGTCCTCGGGGAGTTTCTCGTACTCGGATTCCGAAACATAGGGGGGGTTCGCCACCAACAGGTCGACCTCGCCGAGCAGTCCCGCTGGCAGCGGATCGAAGAGGTCTCCGACTGCGAGGTAGATATCGAGGCGGTTGCGATGCCGGTTCTCGGCCGCCACCTCGATGGCATCCTCGGAGATGTCCGTAGCGAACACGGCCGCCGATGGGAACGCCTTCTTGAGAGCGAGAGCGAGAGCGCCGGATCCGGTGCAGAGGTCAACGATGACCTCAGGGTTACGCGCCATACGAGTGGCGATCTCGTAAAGACCCTCGGTCTCCGGCCGCGGCACGAGCACTCGCTCGTCGACCAACAAGTCAAGGGGACCGAACGGAGCGGAGCCCTCTATGTACTGGAGCGGCTCACCATCCAGGCGACGGGCCACCAGTTCCTCCAGCGGCTTGCTGGGCCCGGCGATTGCCTCCAGCCGGTTCAACTCGTGTTGGGGGATTTGCTCCATGGACCGGGGAAAAGTCTGCCAGATAGCTCCCTTTCCGGGTGGGTCGACGGTCCTCCCCGCCTCTTCTCGAGGCGATCCGTTCCACATGTGAGCCCCACTACCTGAGGTTTCAGGATCCATCGGCCGCGGCCAGCTTTTCGGCCTGTTCGGCAGCGGCAAGGGCGTCGACGATGTCGTCGAGGTCGCCCTCCAGGACCGTGTCGAGACGTTTGATTGTCAGACCGATTCGGTGGTCGGTGACCCGGTTGTCCTTGTAGTTGTAAGTGCGGATCTTCTCCGAGCGCCCGCCCGTACCCACCTGACTCTTGCGGGCACCGGCCAACTCCTCAGCGGCCTTCTCCTGTTCCATCTGGAGGAGACGGGCCCGGAGAACGCGCCAGGCTTTCTCCTTGTTCTGAAGCTGGCTCTTCTCGTCCTGCATCGACACCACGATCCCCGTCGGCTCGTGGGTGAGTCTCACCGCGGAGTCGGTCGTATTTACCGACTGTCCTCCGGGGCCTGTGGAGCGATAGACGTCGACGCGCACGTCGTTCGGGTCGACCTCGATGTCGACTTCCTCGGCTTCGGGAAGCACCGCCACCGTGGCGGTCGATGTATGGACCCGCCCCTGTGACTCCGTCTTCGGCACCCGCTGCACGCGATGGACCCCGCCCTCATATTTGAGACGGGAGTAGGCGCCATTGCCCTTGACGGACACGGTGACCTTGTCGTACCCGCCCGTCTCGGACTCGGAGGCCTCCATCTCCTCCATGCGGAACCCGAGACGCTCGGTGTACTTCTGATACATCCGCAACAGGTCACCCGCCCACAGCGATGCCTCGTCGCCGCCGACCCCGGCTCTGATCTCGAGGATCACGTCCTTTTGGTCGTTGGGGTCTTTGGGGACAAGAGCGCGCCTGATGCGCTTCTCGAGTCTTTCGACCTCCTTTTCCAGCTCCCGTGCCATCTGAGCCATGTCGGGGTCGTCCGACATCTCCCGGGCCTCGCCCAGATCGACCTGCGCCTGGCGCCACCGGCGAATGTCGGCAACGGTGTCCTTGAGCTCGGCATGCTTTCGGCCCAGCTCGGCGAGCCGTGATGGATCGTTCCCGATGTCGGGGTCAGACAGGGAGGTGTGGACCTCTTCGAAGACCGCCTCGATCTCGGCGAACCGGTCACTGAGTTCTTGCTCCATCACAGCCCTCCGACGCGGGCGGTCTCCCTGACCTCGATCGCGCTGGGAGGCAGCCCGCCACGCGAAGACACGTCGGCGAACTGCTCGTCGTTGAGTGCCACCACGAGACTCGATATTGCCACTTCGATCTGGTCGGGAGCAGGGTCTGATGTCGTCAGCTTCTGAAGCCAGATACCCGGCCTGGCCAGAATGGCGGCGAGCTTCCCGCCGGGTCTGGTCCCCGACCAGCGGAGCAACTCGTAGGCGAGACCGGCGATGATCGGGATGCCGAGGAGCCGGGAGACGACGAGGAAGACGATCCCGGGTTGACCGAGGAAGGTAAAGAGCACTATCGACCCGAGGACCACGATGAGGAGAAAACTGGTGCCACATCGGGGATGTTCCGGCGGGTAGCGATCCACCGACTCCACGCTGAGAGGCTCTCCCGCCTCATAGGCATGGATGGACATGTGCTCTGCTCCGTGGTACTCGAACACCCGGGCGATCTCCTCGGACCGACCGATGGCCCAGATGTAGCCGACGAAGAGCGCGAGACGGATCACGCCCTCGATCGTGCTGAACAGCAGGTCGGAGTCGAACGACGCCGCGCCTGCTGCGAACGCCGGGAGCAGGATGAACACTCCGGCGAAAAAGAGAAACGCGAGGAGCATGGTCAACCCGATTTGAGCCCCGGTGAGGGGCTTTTCCTCTTCCTCGGTCGCCACCTGGGCGGACCAGGACAGAGCCTTGAAGCCGAGTGTCAGCGACTCCCCGAGCACGAATATGCCCCTGATGAAGGGAACACGCGCCCAGCGATTCCTCTCCGAGAGCCTCGTGAGCTCATTGCGCCGCGCCACGATGCCACCGTTGGGCTGACGCACGGCCACCGACCACGCGGCCGGGGCGCGCATCATGACACCTTCGATTACCGCCTGTCCTCCGACGGTCGACGCCGGGTCGATCTGGCCGCTCTCCTGGGGAGCGGAAGGCTCACTCTGAGTCAGAATCCCCGGCCTCGGTGTCGGATTCGGATTCGGACTCGGACTCCTCGCCGGCCTTGGTGAAAGTGCTCTTGCCGTAACGACGCTGGAATCGCTCGACCCGGCCACCGGAGTCGACGACCCGCTGCTTCCCGGTGAAGAAGGGATGGCAGACGTTGCACAACTCGATGTGCATGTCGCCCGGCTTGGTGCTCCTTGTCTCAAAGGTGTTCCCGCAGGAGCAGGTGACCTTCGTCACGTCATAAGTGGGATGGATGTCGGCCTTCAAATCGTTCTCCTGTGGACTCGTTGCTCTACTGATTCGCTAGCTGCTGCTCTTCGCCACTTCGGCGAGGAACTCAGCGTTGCTCTTGGTCGTCTTCAGCCTGTCGATCAGCAGCTCGATGGCGGCTCCTGACTCGAGGGCGAGAAGCACTCTACGGAGCTTCCAGACCTGGGTGAGCTCCGTTCTATCGAACAACAGCTCCTCCTTACGTGTTCCCGAAGCCTCAAGGTCGACAGCAGGGTAGATGCGCTTGTCGGCGAGCTTGCGGTCGAGACGAAGCTCCATGTTTCCGGTGCCCTTGAACTCCTCGAAGATGACCTCGTCCATCTTGGAGCCGGTCTCCACGAGGGCGGTAGCCATGATGGTCAGCGAGCCACCCTCCTCGATGTTTCGGGCCGCGCCGAAGAAGCGCTTTGGCGGGTAGAGGGCCTGGGAGTCGACGCCACCGGACAGGATCCTTCCCGATGCCGGAGTGGCGAGGTTGTGCGCACGGGCCAGTCGGGTGATCGAGTCGAGCACGATGACCACATCGGTGCCCATCTCCACCAGGCGCTTGGCCCGGGCGATGGCGAGCTCGGACACCTGGGTGTGCTCTTCCGCCGGACGGTCGAAGGTCGAGTAGATGACCTCACCCTTTACGGAGCGCTGCATGTCGGTGACCTCTTCGGGGCGCTCGTCGACGAGGACGACCATGAGGTAGCACTCCGGGTTGTTGGTCGTGATCGACTGGGCGATCTCCTGGAGAACGGTGGTCTTGCCTGCCTTGGGCGGGGAAACGATCAGACCTCGCTGGCCCTTTCCGATCGGGGCGATGAGGTCGACGATCCGGGTGAGAATGTTGTTGGACTTTCCCTCGACCTCGAGACGGAGACGCTCGTCGGGGAAGAGCGGAGTGAGATCCTCGAACTTCTTCCGCTTCATCGCTTCGTCGGGGTCGACCCCGTTGACCGATGCGATGCGGACTACCGCAGGGAACTTCTCCTTCGAGCGCGGAGGTCGGATCGGCCCGGAGATGATGTCGCCCTTGCGGAGGCGGAACTTGCGAACCTGGTTAGCGGAGACGTAGACGTCCTTGTCACCCGACTTGTATCCGGTGACACGGAGGAAGCCGTAGCCCTCGGGGAGGATGTCGAGGATGCCCTCTCTGATTTCCAGCTCCTCCTCGGGAACACGGTCATCGTCGCGACGACGACGGTTGCGTTGACGTCCCTTGCCACCGCCACCTTTGTTGTCGCCCCCACCTTTGTTGTCGCCCCCACCCTTGTTGTCACCGCCGCCCTTGTTGTCGCCGTCCTGGTTGCTGGCGTTCTTGCCGCCGTCGGACTTGTCGGAGTCGTCCGACTTGTCGGACTTGTCGGACTTGTCGGAGTCGTCCGACTTGTCGGACTTGTCCGAGCGCGGGGTGGCCTTGGGGAGATCGACCTCTTCAGTCGGCTCGCCCTCTTTCACCTCTCCTGCATCCATAAGAGCGGCGATCAACTTGGACTTCTGGAGCCCGTCGGTGTCGATACCGGCCGCCTTGGCGACCTCTCTCAGCTCGTCGATTGATTTGCTCTGGAGTTGAGCTCGTGTGGTCATTGGATCCTTCGTGACTAATCCCGTGAAGGTGCTGACGGATCGGAAGCTCCCGTCCAGGCCACAAGACAATTCACACAGGAGAGTCCTGGGTGGTGTGGCAGGAGGGCTGACACGTCTTGCGCCAGTTACCGACATCGTAGCCGCTCCCCCTCGTTGCGCAAAGCAACCGACGAAAAGCCGCTATCTGATCAGGTGTTCAAGCTCTCCGAAGTTAGCGTCGATCGTCACCTGACGCTCCTCCAGCCCGTCCAGCGAGGGATACCAGTCCGGAGGGGCGACATCGTCGTCGAACTTGGCCGGATGGGCGGTGGCGACGACGAGTTGAGGACGGTCCGCCCTCGTCTCCGCCCCCGCTCTCCAGGCAGTGGCCGTGTGGGGATCGAGCCGGTAGCCGTGCTCCCTCAGGACGTCGGCAATGGTCTGGGCGATCTGGGTGTCGTCGGACCAACTCGCCTTGAACTCTGCCGTCGGGTCCGCACTGAAACGCTCCAGATTCGACGGCACCTGGATGTCCATGGCCGGTGCGCTGGTGGGCACAACCCCGGCCTCCGGAATGCTTCCGGTGTTGACCAGATCACTGAGACCGTGGTTGGCGTTGTTGGCGATGGTGATGGTCTCGATGGGAGCGCCCATTTGCTTGGCCAGCCAGCATGAGTAGACGTTTCCGAAGTTCCCGGTGGGCACCACAACATCGTGTGGCTCGCCGACACGGGCGCTGGCATGGATGTGAAAACCGACCTGGGCGGCGATGCGTGCCCAGTTGATCGAGTTGACGGCGAGAAGGTCGGGGTAGGACGCAAAGGCTTCCTTCACCAGTCGCTGGCAATCGTCGAACGTCCCCCGGACAGCGACCGCCCGGACGTTGCGGGCATCGACCGTCGTCATCTGCCGTCTCTGGAACTCGGACACGCCGCCGTCGGGGAAGAGGATGACCACGCGCAGACTCTCCGAACCGCGGCACGCTTCGATTGCGGCCGAGCCGGTGTCGCCGCTGGTCGCCCCGAGAACCACGCCGCTCTCAACCTCCCTCGCCAGGAGACGGCCGATCACCTGCATCGCATGGTCCTTGAAGGAGAGGGTCGGGCCCCAGAAGAGCTCCAGGAGCAATCGGTCGCCCACCTCGACGATGGGGGCTATCTCGGGATGATGGAACTGAGCTGCGGCGTCCTTGACGAGGGCTTGGACGTCTGTGGCCCCATACATCTCAAGCGTGCGGGCTACAGCCGTGTCGTAAGGCCATTCCATCCAGCCGTCAGGAAGCGTCGGGATGGCATCGGGGACGTAGAGCCCGCCGTCAGACGCCAGACCGGCGAGCATGGCGCCCGTGAAGTCGACCTCGGGCGCATTGCCCCTTGTCGATCGGTACTTCATTTCGGGAGTGGCCAGGGTGTCACCCTGTGGAGCGTATCAAGCGGTTGGGCGGTTGCCGTCCGCGGCGCGTACCATCGGGGATGCTGCCCCCGTAGCTCAGGGGATTAGAGCACCGGCCTCCGGAGCCGGGTGCGCAGGTTCGAATCCTGCCGGGGGCGCCATCACGTCGGACCTGGGGTGGATGTCCGAGCTGGGGTAGTTAGGGTTCTGTGCGATGAGCAAGTTCAGGCGAGCTGCGCGGACCGTGGCCCACGAGTCGAATCCGGTGACGTTCGTGCGGCGTCTACGTGGCATGCCGGTCCTGAGACGGATCTTCGCCTTCATCGATCGATTGTTGTAGGAGTCAGATCAGCGGTCTCGACTCAGAGTTCGGCCTGAGACGTTCCACCGACTCCTCGATTACGACCCGACCGAGCGAGCACCTGCTAGCAGGCACTCCCCCCCCCTTGATCCAGCCATCGAGTGCTGTGGCGGGCAATGCTGGTTTGGAAGCGAGACGGATAGGGTAAGAAATAGTCCAGCTATTCACAGGACGGAGCAAGTGACCAGTCACGCCAAGGAAGACTCAATGGCCAGAGGAAATTCAAAGCACCGCATCGAGGAAATCAGGGACAAGGTCAAGAGCGACGTGGCCGAACCTGTAGTGAAGGGAGCCGCAAAAGGCTCCGAGAAGTTCGCAGAGGGTTCGGAGGCATTCGCCGAGGGCGCCCGGAAGATGGCGGACAAGACCCGCCACTGGGCAGACGAGGTGACCGGTGCCCGTCGACGGCGCAATCTGATATTGCTCGCCGTCGGTCTCACTGTCTTGGGTGTCATCATCCTGCTGGTGATGCAATCCAGCGACGACTGACCCGTCCTGCCCTTAGCAACCTGAACTAGTCCGCGCTGCACGACGTCGCGCAAACCGCCACGCAATACAGCGCGAACGAGAGCCAGCGCTGCGGTTCTGGAGGACCGGGGAGAGGGACGGTCAATACGCGCGGGGAAAGACCGTGCCGTCCATGAGCTTGCGGGCGGTTCGGATGATCCCGGCCCTCACAATGTCGAACCCATTCACCTCGACGACAGCGTCGAAGCTACCGGTGGGATGCTCGAGGGTGACTGTGGACGATGAGACTTCGCAGATGCCGTGCGCCGGAGTTCCCGGGAGGAGACAGGTCGTGGCCACCGATACCGCTCCCAGCACACCGATGGCGTCATGGCATCGGTGGGGAATGAAGGTGCGGGTCGCCACGGCACCACCTTTCCTCGGAGGCGCCACCATGGTCAGCTTGGGAATCGTGGTGTCGGAAACATCACCGAGATTCATCAACTCTCCCGCGGTTAGCCGGATCTCTTCGAGACGGCCCCGCAGCGACTCGTTCGCCTCCAGCTCGGAACAGTCCTCGTAGCCGCTCACCCCGAGCGCGTCCGCCCGCATCACCACTACCGGCATCCCATTGTCGACGAGCGTCGCCTCGACCCCGTTGATCACGTCCACCGGGTTGCCGGTGGGAAGCAAAGCCCCGGCTGTTCCCCCGGCTATGCCGAGGAAGTCGATGGCAATCCTTCCGGCGGTACCCGGAACCCCGGAAATGGCGGTATCGCCCGAATAGACCGGTGCTGCCTCCCTGACCTGGAACCGTGACACCGCGACACCATCCGTGTTCCGCATCTTGATCCGCACCACCGCCTCGCCGTCGGGAACGTGGATCAGGCCCCGCTCGAGGGCGAATGGCCCCACGGCGGCGAGGAGATTCCCGCAGTTCTGACGATCGGTGACGAAGGCCTCGTCCACCCCCAGCTGCAGGAAGAGGTAGGAGACGTCGGCGTCGGGATCGTCGGTCGAGGAGACGACCGCCACCTTGCTGGTGAGGGGATGGGCGCCACCGATACCATCGACCTGACGCGGGTCCGGCGTGCCCATGATCCTCATGAGAAAGTCGTCTCGCTCAACCTCGTCTGCCGGCAGCTCGCTCTCGATGAAGAAGGCGCCCTTGGAGGTCCCCCCTCGCATGATCATGCAACGGACACCTTCGTCCATGTCTACAGGAAGGCGCCGCGAAAGTCGTCGAAGTCCCGTTGTGCTCCGTTCATGTCGGCTCCTCGATCTCGACAGCTGAATCGCCGAATGTCAACAATATTGTAGACAATCCAGGATATCTGCCTATAGGGTGAGAATATGACGAAAGAGTCGCTCCTCGTCGTCAGCGCCCATGTTGGCGACTTTGCCTGGCGCGCCGGGGGAGCAATCGCCCTCTATTCCAGTCGCGGCCACGACGTCAATATCGTTTGTCTCGCCTATGGCGAACGTGGCGAGTCTGCCCGATACTGGCGCATGGGCATGGATCTCGATCAGGTGAAGAAGACGCGCCATGAGGAAGCCGAGAAGGCGGCCGCCGTCCTCGGCGCGGACATCCGCTTTCTCGATGCCGACGACTATCCCCTTATCGAGACACCGGAGCTCCTCGACCGTCTCGCCGGCATCTACCAGGAGACACAACCCACCGTGGTTCTCACTCACACCGAAAGAGACCCCTGGAACAAGGATCACGAAACCGCCCACGCCATGGCGATGAGAGCGCGCATCATCGCCCAGGCTCCCGGGTACCAGCCGGAGAGCGAGCCGCTGGGAGCGCCGCCCGTTTTCCTGTTCGAGCCGCACCAGACCGAGTACTCGGAGTTCATGCCCGACGTCCTCCTCGACATCACCGAGGTCTGGGACAAAAAGCTTGAGGCAATGCAGTGCATGGAGGGCCAGACACACCTCTGGGACTACTACACCGATGTCGCCAAGCGTCGTGGCATCCAGGCGAAACGGAACTCCGGGCCCAACCTCGGTCTGAAGACCGACACCATGGGAGAGGCCTACCAGAGGGTCTACCCGCAGGTGGCATCAGAGCTGTCATGACAGATTCCGTCATCGTCCGCAACATCGAACGGGCGGCGGCCGATGTCATTGCGGGGCTGGCCGGGGCGGGCGTCGCCACCGTACACGAGGCAGCAGGCCGGATCGGCCTGGTGGGCACCAGCATCCGCCCCATCCAGAAGGGAACCCGGATCGCGGGGAGTGCGGTCACCGTTCTCTCGCACCCGGGCGACAACATGATGATCCATGCCGCGGTCGAAGTGGTCCAAGAGGGGGACGTACTCGTGGTCACCACGAAATCTCCCTCCACAGATGGGATGTTCGGCGAGCTCCTCGCCACCTCGCTCGCCCAGCGGGGCTGCGCCGGTCTCGTCATCGATGCCGGGGTGAGAGATGTTGCCGAGCTGCGGGAGATGGGTTTTCCCGTGTGGTCCGCAGCCATCCACGCCCAGGGCACGGCGAAGGCCACCGCCGGGTCGGTGAACGTCCCCGTTGTATGTCGTGGTGCGCACATCGAGCCGGGCGACGTGATAGTCGCCGATGACGACGGAGTGATGGTCGTACCGAGAAGCCGGGCGCCCGAAGTTCTGGACGCCGCCAACGCCCGCCTGGTCAAGGAGGAGCAGACCAGGAAACGGCTGGAGGCCGGTGAATTGGGAGTGGACTTCTATGGTCTGCGGGACAAGCTAGAGGATCTGGGTACCCGCTGGGTGGACTCGCCCGAGAGCCAATAGTGAGAGTCACCGTCTTCGGGCTCGGAGAGGCAGGCTCACTGATCGCCAGTGACCTGGCCAACGCCGGAGCAGAAGTCCACGGATACGACCCCGCCGATGTGGTCACGCCGGACGGCGTCTCCCGTCATGCGGAGCCCAGTCCCGCGATGAAGGGGTCGACTCTGATTCTTGCGGTGACTGCCGCTTCCGACGCGCTAAGAGCCCTCACCCAGGCGTCGGACGAGATGAGACCGGGCACCGTGTATGCCGACCTGTCCACCGCCCGCCCCGACTTGAAAGAGGATCTGGCCGACACCGCGGCACTGCGCGGTCTCCTTTTCGCCGATGTGGCCCTGATGGCACCGGTTCCCGGCAAGGGCCTCACCACACCGGCGCTCGCCTCGGGCCCGGGCGCCGAAGGCTATGGCAAGGTCATAGGACCGTTGGGCGGCGAGGTCGAGGTGATCAGCGACCGGCCCGGCGACGCCGCCGCCCGCAAGCTGCTGCGCAGCGTGACGACGAAGGGGTTGACCGCGGTCCTGATGGAGAGCCTGGAGGCTGCCGAAGCTCGCGGCGACGCCGAATGGCTGTGGACACATCTGGTCGAGTTCATCACCGCGGCAGACGAAGGGATGGTGCGGCGGCTGATCGAAAGCACCCCAAGGCACATAGACCGGCGCATCGTGGAGATGGAATCTGCCCTTGCCTTTCTCGAGTCACTGAACGTCGATCCGACAATGACCGGATCAACTGTTGAGATGTTGCGCCGGGTCAAGGAGGAGGGGGACCGGCGCTCCAGGGGCTGACGTACGGGAGGCCCGTCCCCCGTTCAGTTCAGGTCGCGTCGCATGATGACGGGCGAACGTGACGGCGCCGGCCAAGAGATCATGGGGCAGGGCGCCCTGGTCAGCAATTGCCTACGGGGTGCCTAGATCCGACCATTGGCTGAGCACTTCGATCACCGAGTCGAGGTGTTGCTCCATTGCCCTGGCGGCGGTGTCGGGGTCGCCGGCGAGGATGGCGTCGACGATGGCGGTGTGCTGTTTGAGCGACTCCTCTGATCTCCCGGGCATAACCGCGAGACGAAACTGATGATGTGCCGACCGGTCGCGCAGGTTCGACACGAGGTCGTGGGCCACGGAGTGGCCACCGGTTTCCCAAATCCGGCTGTGCAAGGACCGATTCAGCTTTGAATAGCGGGAGTTGTCGCCCGTCACGACCGCGTCCCGCATCTCTTCGAGCATCTCGCGGAGTGACTGTTTGGCGTCGGCATCGTCGCTGAGGGCGGCCCGGCCCGCGATCAGCCCTTCCAACACCTTGCGGGCCTCGGCTATCTCGATCGCCTCCTCGAGGGTTATCCGGCGAACGACAGCACCCCGATTGGCCTCCATGTCGACGAGGCCCTCGGCACGCAGTTCGACCAGTGCCGAGCGAATGGCGCTCCTGCCCACCGAGTAGCGGTCGGCGAGGGCGATCTCCGTAAGACGCTCACCGGGAGTGAAGACCCCTTCGAGTATGTCGGACCGCAGCATCTCGGCCGCCTTTTGCTGCTGGTCTGTTGGTTTGGTCACGTCGTGACCAAATGTAAGCAGGATTGTCGACAATCACCCGGGTGCTTGGCGAGCAACGCCCCGGGGACGCATTTGCCTGAACGACCCATTGATGGATGGTTCCCATGTCGATCTGTCCCGACCTGCGCGTAGAGTTATCCACATGCCCAGAGCCATTTGGAAAGGCGCCATCAACTTCGGGCTGGTGACGATCCCCGTGGGGATGTACACGGCCACGGACAATAAGACGCCCAAGTTCAAGCAGCTGCGTGAGAACGATCACTCCCCCATCCGTTACAAGCGAGTGGCTGAAGCCGACGGCGAAGAAGTGCCGTGGGACGACATCGTCAAGGGTTACGAGTTCGAGAAGGATCGCTACGTGGTCTTCACCGACGAGGAACTCACCGCGGCCAATCCCGACGGGAACAAGCTGGTCGACGTGATTCAGTTCGTCGACGAAGACGAGATCGACCCGATGATGTATCAGAAGTCCTATTACCTGGCCCCGGAAAAGACCGGAGTGAAGGCCTACCGCATTCTGAGGGAGGCCCTCCAGGAGAAGGGACGCGTGGGCATCGCCAAGGTGTCGATCAGGGAGAAGACCCAACTGGCGACCATTCGGGTGAAGGACGACGTCATCGTGATGGAGACCATGTTCTGGCCCGACGAGATCCGGGAGGCGGACTTCGAGGAGCTGGGGACCGACGTGGAGGTCAGGCCGGAGGAGGTCGAGATGGCCGCATCGATCATCGACAATCTCACCAAGCCTTTCGATGGCTCCGAGTTCGTTGACACCACCCGGCAGACGGTGGAAGAACTCGCCGCCAAGAAGGTGGCAGGCGAGGAGATCGTCGCTCCTGCCTCCCCCGAGCCCACCAAGGTCGTCGACCTGCTCGACGCGCTCAAGGCCTCCGTCGAGGCCACCAAGGAGAAGCAGGCCAAGGCGGGCTGAGAACCCCCCGGGGGTGGAACCCGAAACCTCAGGTAGTACGGACCGGATATGGAACCCATGGCCTCGAGAAAGACTCGTGGTCGTGGGGTGCCACGTTTCTCGAGGCGATTCGTTCCACATATGGGTCTCAGTACCTGAGGTTTCGGGTACCGCCTTTAGAGTTTCGGCGTGACCTTGTACGGCGCCGTCGAGATGGGTGGGACCAAGACCGACGTCACCGTGGGCACATCCCTCGACGACATGGCCGAACCGACGCGGATTCCCACCACCGACCCCGACGGGACGTTGCAGCGGATCTGCCGGTATTTCGAAGACCATGACGTCAGCGCGGTGGGCGTGGCCAGCTTCGGACCGTTGGAGCTCGACCGACGAAGCTCTCGCTATGGGCAGATGCTCACCACCCCCAAGCCGGGCTGGACCGGAGCTCAGGTATACCAGCAACTCGCCGACGGCATCGGCGCCCCCATCTTCCTCGACACCGACGTCAACGGTTCCGCGCTCGGTGAGGGGCGATGGGGTGCGGCGCAGGGGATGTCCTACTACGTCTACGTCACCGTCGGCACGGGAGTCGGTGCCGGCGTCGTCATTGCCGGCGAAACAATCTCAGGTGGCACCGGCCACCCTGAGGTGGGCCACATCGTCGTCAGCCGTCATCCGGACGAGACCCATGAGGGATCCTGCCCCTATCACGGCGACTGTCTCGAGGGCATGGCGGCAGGCCCGTCACTCGAGGCACGCTTCGGTCGACCGGAGACATGGGAGGGCAACGAGAAGGTGACCGAGTTCGCCGTCCACTACCTCGCACAGGGAATGGTGAACCTCCACTACACCGTGACACCGGAGCGGATCGTTGTGGGCGGAGGGGTCTCGAAGCTCCCCGGCTTCCACGAGCGACTCCGCACCCGCGCCAAAACCCTGATCGCCGGCTACCCGAAGACTCCCGACATGGACCTGCTGATCGCGCCTCCCGGCCTTGGCGACCGCTCCGGTCTCGCCGGAGCTCTCATTCTCGCCGCATCAGCGGATGGCGGCTGATGGGTACCCCGAAGCTCCAGATCAGACCGAACAACCCGGACTTTCTCGATCTGTCCTGGGAGCGGCCGATCTACGACTGGGCCAGCGATCGGCTGGTGGATATGCCGGCAGGGGTGCACCGCCATCCCGTCGTCTTCGTCGCTTACGACGAGGGCATCTACGCGATCAAGGAGATGAGTCTCCGTCTGGCCAGACGCGAGTTCCGGATTCTCCGGACGCTGAGAGACTTCACCCAACGGTCGGCCGAGCCCGTCGGGCTCGCCGAGCGCGACTGGCTCGATCCTCACACCGAGGGAGCCGGTGTCGTCATCACCAGATATGTCGACCACTCTTTTCCCTACCGGCGTCTGGTGTCCGGGGCGGGATTCGGGGCACGACGAAGGCAGATGCTCGATGCCCTGGCAGGCCTTCTCGTCGAGCTCCACATGGCCGGCTGCTATTGGGGCGACTGCTCGCTCTCCAACGTCCTTTATCGCTTCGACGCAGGCCAGATCGAGGCGATCATGGTCGACGCCGAGACCTCGGAGCTCCACGGCTCCCTCAGCGACGGCCAGCGTCGGGCCGACATCGAGATCATGCAGGAGAACGTCGCAGGGGAGATGGGCGACATCGCTGCTGAGACTGGAGAGGACTTCGATGCAGCCGACATAGGGCTCGGGCTTGACATCGCCGATCGTTACGACGCGCTGTGGGCGGAGCTCAACGAGGAACTGATCATCACCCGGGACGACCACTATCGGATCAGGCAGCGGATCGCCCGGATCAACGAGCTCGGGTTTGCAGTCGACGATATCGAGATGACACCGGTCGACGGGGGCAGCAAGGTGAAGATGATCACCCACGTAGGAGGCCGCACCTACAACTCAGATCATCTGCGGCAGAGGACGGGCATCGAGGCCTCCGAGAACCAGGCCGAGCTGATCCTCAGCGACCTCAACTACTTCCTGTCCAAGCAGGCGGACGTGACGTCGACCGGCAAGAGTGTGGGCACCTACAAGTGGCTCAGCGGCCAGTTCGAACCGATGGTCACCCGGATCAGGGAAGAGTGGTTCGGCGACGACCCGGTCCAGGGATATTGCGACTACCTCAACTTCAGGATGGCGATGGCCAGCCGACGCCAAGCTGATGTCGACTCATGGGAGGCGTTCGAGGCGTGGGTGGAAAGCGGTTTTCCCGGCTTCGACCCTGACATGGACCAGGGCTAAGACGCGGGCGTTCTCGACTCGCGCCAGGCCCCGTACTCGTCGGCGAAGCCGACCATGAGACCCGGCAGGATCGCACCGGCGAAGACACCCGCCGGGGTCAGGACCAGCAGCATGGCCAGCATGTAGAGGATGGCAAGTCCGACCCCGACGAGACGCCGCCGGAGTTGGTTGTCGATATCGGGCATGTTGAGGGTCACAGCAATACCGACGCCAAACCCCGAGGCCGCCCCCAGGACCGGGGAGACGAGCCCGATGGCCAAGCCGAGCCCCAGTAACCACCCCATCGACTTCAGAACCTGCTTCGGGGTTTGCGGGTTCCTGGAGATGAATCCGACCGCCACGAACACCAGCGGCGCCAGCGCCAGCGCGATCGCCACCAGCCCGGCGTCGATCACGGGCCCCGTCTCTCCCTCCGTTGGAATGAAGGCGGCGGCGTACGGGAAGTAGCTGAACTGGAGCACGATGACTCCAATGGCCAGCGCGAGCCAGTTGCGGCGCCGCGTGGGCCCCGACGTGTCGGGAGATGTCAGAGGCGGCTAGCCCTTCACCGAGCCCGCGGTCATGCCCCGAACGAAGTAGCGCTGCAAGGCGAAGAACACCACGAGCGGCAGAACCATCGTCACGAACGCGGCCGCAGGCAGCAGTTGCAGCGCACCCTCACCACGGCCGGCCAGATTGGCCAGCTCCACGGTCAACACCGCGTTGTCGGGGTTGGCGACGCCGAGGAAGACCAGTGCAACCAGATAGTCGTTCCAGACCCAGAGGAACTGGAAGATGGCGAAGGCCGCCAGCACGGGTGTCGACAGGGGAACGATGAGCCGGGTGAATATGCCCCAATGGGAGGCACCGTCGATCTTCGCCGATTCGATGATCGACGACGGCAACCCGCCCATGTAGTTACGCAACAGGTACACCGCCAAAGGCAGGCCGAACCCCGCGTGGGCCAACCAAACCGCCGGGAACGACCCGTTGACCTCGAGGCTGGTGTAGATGCGGAAGATGGGGATCAACGCCATCTGGAGCGGGACCACCATCAGGCCGACGATGGTGACAAAAAGGATGTTGCGTCCGGGGAACTGCATCCAGGCGAAGGCGTAGGCCGCGAATGCGGCCACCGTGATCGGAATCACCACTGAAGGAATCGTCACCGCCAAGGAGTTGGCGAAGGCGTTGCCGAAACCCTCGTCGAGGACCGTCGCGTAGTTCTCCAGGGTCCAGGCAGCCGAGTTGAACAGGTCCCCGAAGACCGTCCACCACCCGGTGGACCTGATGCTCCTCGCCTCCCGGAACGAGTTGATGAGAAGTCCCACCGAGGGGATCGACCAAATGACGACGAAAAAGGAGACGACAAGGTAGATCGGTATCCGCGAAGGCTCTCGATGCTTACCCGACTCGGGGGCGGGTGCCGGTGCTCTGTCTTGCGTGTCGGTTGCCGCCGTCATCGCGTCGCCTCCTGCTCCCTGAACCGCTTGATATTGATCACCAGAATCGGGATCACGGCAACGAAGAGCAAGACCGCCAGGGTCGCCCCGATGCCAAAGTCCCGGAATGTGAAGAACTCCTGGACCATCTGCTGAGCGAGGATCTGGGTTCCGTCCCGACCTCCCGTCATCACAAAGACAATGTCGAAGACCTTCCATGTCATGATCAGCACCGTCGTCCAGACGACAACCAGCGTCGAGGCGATCGAGGGAACGACGATCCTCCTGAAGACGTTCCACTCGGTGGCACCGTCGATTCGAGCCGCTTCGAGCAGGTCGTCAGGAACCGACTTGATCGCCGAAGACAACACCACCATGGCGAATCCGGTCTGCAACCAGATCAGGATCACCAAGAGGAAAATCGTGTTCCAGGGAGGGTTCGCCAGCCACTGGACCGGAGAGTTGCCGAGCGCCACCCAGATGCCGTTGAGCAATCCGATCTGCTCACCAAAACCCTCCGAACGGAAGTTATAGATGAAGGTCCAGACCACCGACGCACCGACGAACGAGACCGCCATGGGCAAGAAGATGAGTGACTTGGCGACGGCCTCGGTGCGGCGCGGCAGTCTGTCGGCCAGTGTGGCGAAGGCGAGACCAATGACCGTGCATGCGATGGGAACGAATAACGCCCACAAGACGCTGTTGCGAATCGAGATCAGGTAGGTGCTGCGGGTGAAGACCTCCTGATAGTTGGCAAGACCGACGAAGCCCTCACCGTCGGCGTCCCTGAAACTGGTAATGAACGTGTCCACAGCGGGATACACGAGGAAAAAGCCGAGAAGCATGACCGCTGGCCCAGCAAATACGGCCGGTCTCACGGCAGCCTCGGCCCGTCCGGGCAGGAGACTGACCGTCCGGTCCATGCCCCAGAAGAGCAGCCACACGCCCCCCACGCCAACGACAACCGCCACAGCTACCTGGAGGATCTTGTTGGTCTCAGGATCCTTCAGAAACTCAAAGGTGGCGAAGAAAGAGAAGAGGATGACCGGGATGATCAGGGCGCTCACGATCCGGAGCACCCAGACCGACACCGTGTTCTCGCCGGCACCCTCCTCGGAGATCGGCCGGTTCGGCTTCTGATCCTCCGGTGTGATGATCGGTGTTGACATCAAACCTCCTCCTGGCTCACGGACCAGGACACGACTCTACGCCAAAGAGCCGAGTCATGTGGCGCGAACACAGAAGAAGGGGTGGTCGGGTCTCCGACCACCCCTTCTTGATCATCGGTTGGAGCGACCTACTCGGGCCAGCTCTCCTCGATCTCGTCCACCACTTCCTGGGTGTCGGCCCCACGGGTCCACTCGACGATGCCGTCCCAGAAGGTCCGCTGACCCACCTCGGGTGGCATCAGGTCGGATGCGTCGAACACGAATGTGTTCTCTTCCAGGGATTCGGTGATCGTCTGTGCGAATGTCTGAGACGCTTCGGTCTCATAGCACTCCGGGTCCACGTCCTTGTGTCCCGGGAGTCTCTCGACTCCTTCGACACCATGACCGCCGTATGGGGCTATGCCGCCACCGGAGGCCGATGCCAGCGTGCACTGCCAGTCGGGGGTGATCCAGTCGGCGACCGTCGCCGCGACCTCGGGGGAATCGTCGAACACGATCATCGTGTCGCCGCCGCCCATCGCGCCGGTGTTGCCGTCGATCGTGGGGAAGGAGAAGACACCGATCTCCTCGTCCTCGTCTTCGTCATAGCCGGGCTGATCTTCGAAGACGTTGGCGATGAACGAGCCCTGCTTCAGCATGGCACACCCGGGCGGGTCTTCGAACAACGGGCCCGGGGAGTCGTTGAAGTTGACTCCAGCCACGTTCTCGGCACCGCCGAGGACGAATCCCTCACCGAAGAGGATCTCGCCGAACGTCTCGAACGACTCCACCACCATCGGATCATTGAACGGGATCTCGTGTGTGTACCAGTCCTCGTAGGCATCGGTCCCATGCTGGCGGACGAAGATGTCTTCGACCCAGTCTGTGCCGGGCCAACCCGTAGCACCGCCGCTCTCCAAGCCGAAGCACCAAGGGGCGTTTACCGCGCCGTCGGCGGCTATCTGCTCCGAAAGGGCCACCATGTCGTCGTACGTCTCCGGCACCTCATACCCGTTGTCCTCGAAGGTGGGTATGTGATAGAAGACGACCGACTTGAAGTTGGGGAACCAGGGCACGCCGTAGTGGTTGCCATCGGCACACTCACCAAGGCCCATCCAGTAGGCGGAGTGGTTCTCCTCCATCTCGGCGATGTCGAAGCCCATGTCCTCCAGCGATACCAGATCGCCGTCGTCTGCAAAGTCGCAGATCGAAGCAGGCTGTGGGGTGAAGGCCACTGCGGGCGGATCGCCACCATCAACCGCGATCCTGAGCTCCTCCTCGAAGCCGTCGGAGCCGCGGTAGCTGATGTCCGTGTCACATTCCTCGTTATAGACATCGACGAAACCCTCCAGGGCGTCGCCTTCCACACCGGTCGGCGCGCCGAAGAGGTTGAAGTCGGCTCCCGCCGACTCACACTCCTCACCAGGGGCTTCGGTGGTTTCGGTGGTGTCAGTTCCATTATCCCCATCGCCGTCGTCCGCTCCTTCTCCCCCGTCGCCACAGGCAGCAAGCACCATGGCGAAAACGGCGAAGAGGGCGATGAGCCATCGCGTTCTCTTCATGCTCTTTCATCCCTTTTTTCGCGTATCTGTCATTTCGGGCTGTTAGCCCGCTGGGGAACAATACACATGAGATCGTCTTGCGGAGAGGGTCAAAGGTCCCGATGACTCCGCCCACCCCACGATCGAACGTGTTACCTCGACACCCGGACAGCAGTTTCCACTATGTTTACCGGCGTGTAGGAGCCGTCGAGAGATGGAAGGGACCCGTGGCTGAGATCAAGATGGAAGGTCTGGGCAAGATCTACCCGGACGGAACGCGCGCCGTCGGCGAGGTAGACCTGACGATCAATGATGGGGAGTTCCTCGTGTTGGTCGGACCGTCGGGATGCGGCAAGTCCACCGTCCTCCGCATGATCGCTGGGCTGGAAGACATCACCGAGGGCACCATGTGGATCGGAGATCGTGTGGTCAACGACGTGCCTGCCAAGGACCGCGATATCGCCATGGTCTTCCAGAACTACGCCCTCTACCCACACATGACCGTCTTCGACAACATGGCCTTCGGGCTCAAGCTGCGGAAATTCCCCAAGGAAGAGATCGAGCGCCGTGTCTCCGAAGCAGCTCAAACCCTCGAGATCACCGACTACCTGGACCGCAAGCCGAAGGCACTCTCCGGCGGTCAGCGGCAGAGAGTCGCCATGGGCCGCGCCATCGTCCGCGAACCGGCCGCCTTCCTGATGGACGAGCCCCTCTCCAACCTCGACGCCAAGCTTCGCGTCCAGATGCGGGCCGAGCTGGAGCGGCTTCACGACAGAATCGGCACGACCACCGTTTATGTCACTCACGATCAGGTCGAGGCGATGACCCTCGGAGACCGGGTGGCAGTGCTACGCGCAGTATCCCCGTCGAAGCCCTACAACCTCCAACAGGTCGGGCCGCCAACAGAGCTCTTCAACCATCCCAACAACCTCTTCGTGGCGGGTTTCATCGGCAGCCCGGCAATGAATCTGGTCTATGGCAACATCGAGGGCTCCGGCGACGACGTGTACGCCGTCCTGCCCAACACGCGCCTCAAGGTCGACAAGCGGGCAATAGAGAATCATCCGGGTCTCGAGGACTATGTGGGGAAGCAGATCGTCATTGGTGTGAGGCCGAGCGCGCTGGAGGGCGCCGCGGTGGCCGGGTCCGACCCCGACCGGTTAATGCAGGCTGAGGTGGAAGTCACCGAAATGTTGGGCGCCGACACCTACATCCACTTCACCGTCCATGCGCCGCCCGTCATCACCCCTGATATCGAGGAGCTGCTCGCGGACACCGGACGTGACACCGAGACCCTCGGCGACTCGACGAGCTTCGTCGCCAGAGTGAGCCCGGACATCAACATCGACCGGGGTGACAAGGTAGATCTCGTAGTGGACACGGCCAAGCTCCACTTCTTCGATCAGGACTCAGGTGAGCGCATCGGCGCGGAGCAGCCTGCCGCAGCCGCAGCCGTTTGACCGCACCCTTCAGCTGGGGGGTAGCCACCTCCGCCTATCAAATAGAAGGTGCCCGTCACGCAGATGGGAAAGGAGAATCGATCTGGGATCGATTCAGCGACCTGGGCAAGATGCGGGATTCCGGGGACGTCGCGTGTGACCACTACAACCGGTTGGAGGAGGACCTCGACCTCATAGCCGGACTCGGCGTCGACACGTACCGGTTCTCGGTCTCGTGGCCGAGGGTCATCCCCGACGGGGACGGCCAGGTCAACCAGGCCGGCCTCGACTTCTACCGGAGACTGACCACAGGCCTGCGCGAGCGAGATGTGGAGCCTTGCCTGACGCTGTACCACTGGGACCTCCCCCAGGCCCTGCAGAACAAAGGCGGATGGGCGTCACGCGGCACCATCGACACCTTCACCCGCTACGCGGAAGTGGTGGCCGACGCGCTCGGTGACCAGGTCGGTCGCTGGATCACCCACAACGAACCGTGGGTGGCGGCCTTCCTGGGACACAGAGACGGTGTCTTCGCCCCCGGTCTAACCGACTGGGAAACATCCCTGATCGTGGCGCACAACCTCCTTGTCTCGCACGGCCGCGCCACCAGAGCGATCCGCGGCTCTGTCTCCGACGCCAGCGTGGGGATTGCTCTCGACTGCCGACCCTCAGTCGCCGCCGACCCGAGCTCTGAGGATGCCAACCGTCACTACGACGGCGCCCGCAACCGTTGGTTCTTCGACCCGGTTTTTGGCAAGGGATACCCCGAAGACGTCGTGGCAGCCTATACCGAGAAGGGCTATCTCCCCTCCGGTCTCGACGGCCTCATAGAGGACGGAGACCTCGATGACATCTCGGTCCCGATCGACTTCCTGGGAGTCAACTACTACACCACCGTGACGATCTCGGATGAGACGCCGGAGACCGATGAATCCGAGGGACCGGTCGGGCCTGGTGCCCCGGAGGGTTATACCGAGATGGGCTGGCGAATCGACCCACAGGGCCTAACCGACTTCCTCATCAGGGTCGACACCGATTACGAACCGGAGTCGATCATCGTGACCGAGAACGGCGCCTCCTACTCCGACGGCCCGGACGACTCGGGGAAAGTGGCCGACACCCGACGGATCGACTACCTAGACCAGCACATCGACGCGACCCTGGTTGCCCGCGAAGCCGGTGCGCCCGCCGACGGCTACTTCGTGTGGAGTCTCATGGACAATCTGGAATGGGTCGCGGGATTCTCACAGAGATTCGGACTCATCTGGGTCGACCAGGAAACCAGGGAACGTATCCCAAAGGACAGCTACTACTGGTACCGGGACCGGATTGGGCGCACCGAGACCTGACCCTCACGCGACGGGGTCCTCCTCTGCCCAGGTGACCGTCTCCGGATCGACCTGCTCCACTCCCTTGTAGACGGGGGCACGGAGATGATCGTCGTGGGTCCACTCCTTGTACTCCACCTTCACGACGATGGCGGGCTCCACCCATCGGGGACGAACGCCGCCGGGCACGACCACCTCGTTGATGAACGGACTGGTGTCTCGCTCGATCTGGGTGAGAGCGTCGTGGAAAGCGCGCAACGAAGAGCCGGTGAAACCGGATCCGACCGCGGCGATCCAGCGCAGCCCTTTCGGTTCGTAGAGGCCCACCAGTACCGAGCCGAATGTCGAGGCGCGGCCTCCCTCCCCTGGCAGGTAGCCGCCGACTACCGCGCGCAGCGTGTGACGCACCGAGACCTTCTGCCAGTCCTCGGACCGCCGCCCCGGCTGATAGCGGGACCCGAGACGTTTTCCGACTATCCCCTCCATGCCTTGCTGCTCGATCGCCTCGAACAGCAGCACACCGTGAGTCGGGGTCGGCTCGGGGACGACGATCGGCGGCGGGAGCTCGAGACGTTCGAGTAAGGCTCGCCGCTCCTCGTAGGGCCGGTTGGTCACGTCGGCACCGTGAAAAAGGACATCGAAGACGACCAGGTTCACGCCCACCGGCTGCATTGAAGGCCCTCGTCCGAACCCGGTCCGTTGCTGAAGTAGGGAGAAGGAGGGCCGTCCGGCGTCGTCGAGGGCCACCACCTCGCCATCGACCACCACCCCGTCGGGTATCTCAACTGATGCCAGCTCAGGAAAGCGATCAATCAGGTCGAGACCCTTGCGTGATCTCGCCCTTACTTCTCCATTCGCCGCCCCGACGACCGCGCGGTATCCGTCCCACTTGACCTCGAACCACCACCTCTCGTCGTCGAAAGGTTCGTCGCGCCCGGTGGCGAGCATTGGCTCGTAGTCGGGGAGCCTCACCTCAGGACGCCAGCTCCTCCTTGACCAGGCGGTTGACGAGCCCGCCGTCGAGATCTTCCCCACGTGATTTCATGAGATGCCCGGTGACCCTTCCGGCCGCCTTCTCGTCTCCGGCCACCCCCAGCTCCTCGATGGCATCGATGACCAGCTTGCGAGTCTCCTCCTCGGAGAGCTTCTGCGGCAGGAAACGCGACAGATACTCGACCTCGTAGGCGAGCTTGTCGGCCATCTCCTCGCCGCGCTCACCCATTGCTTCATACTCCTCCCGCGACTTGTCCATCTTCTTCACATAGGAGGCGATCACCTTCTGATAGAAGGCGTCGTCGAGTTCCCCCGAGAAGCCGGACTCGCTTTTGGCGGTGGCGATCTCAGTCTGGACCTGGCGTATCACGTCACGACGGCGCGCGTCTTTCTCCTTCATCGCGGAGCGGAGATCTTCTGTCAATTGTTCCTGGATGCTCATTGCTACACACTCCGAAGGGTCTCGACCATCAAACCCGGATCATCGGTAATGATGCCCGTCACCCCGAACTCGACCAACTCCAGTGCCCTGCTGGGGTCGTTGACCGTCCACGGATAGACCTCCAACCCGGCGTTTATCTCCCGGGTGACAAGGGTATGTTCGGGAACGAGGACGGTGTGGCCGCCGTCCTCGCACATTTTGACAGCCTCATCGAGATCGAACCACGCCGGCACAGCTAGCCCGGTGTCTACCTCCGGGAAGACGCGGCGCACCGCGGCCAGTGACTCTGGATTGAATCCTGTAACCATGTCGCCTCGACGAGCCCGGCCCGCCGCCTCCAGGGCAATACGGTGGTCCGGTTCGAACCCCGGGTCCATCCCCAGGTTCTTGATCTCCATCTGGACCGCAGTGTCCGGCAGCGCGGCGAGCACCTCGTCCAACAAGGCGGGATGATGCCCGTCTCCAAGGTCGAGTTCGCCGAGCTGCGACCAGGGAGTCCCGGACACGGGGAAACCTGCCAGATCAGGATCGTGGGCCAGCACGAGTTTGCCGTCGCCCGATCGCCGGATGTCCAATTCGACCATGTCGGCCACTCCGGCAGCGGCGATGGCTCCGGCCAGAGTGTTGTCGGGAAAACGGGTCGGCCACCCCCGGTGGCCAACGACCGCGATCGGCGCGCTCACAACGAACAATCCGAAGAAATCCGTTTACAAGCTGGGGAATGGCCAGTACCGTTGTTGTCTGGTAATTCCCCCAAGCACCCTCGGGACGAAGACCTGCGGGTGTTCTTGTGAAAAAGATCACAAAGTAAGGAACACATGACGCTCACAACCATCACTACTGACTGGCGCGACCTCGCTTCGTGCCGGGACTCCGAGCCTTCGCTCTTCTTCCCGGTGGGTACGACCGGTCCCGCAGTCGAGCAGATAGAGGCCGCAATAGCCATCTGCAACACATGCATGGTTCGTGAAGAATGCCTTCAATACGCGCTGGAGACCAATCAGGAATCCGGCGTCTGGGGCGGCTACGCCGAGGACGACCGCCGTCGTCTTCGCAAGCGCTGGCTCGCCGAGAGACGTCGTCGCTCCGTCTGAACGAACCAAAGAGCAACTCGATTCTTGGAAGACGCCCCTTCAAGGGGCGTCTTTCTTGTTTCCTCCCCCAGGAGCGAAGCGACGTTGCGGGAGAGGTGTCGCCGAAGGCGACGGAGGGGCATCCCCACATCCCGTGATCGGACTCTCTCCCTTCCCCGAAATCAGCCCGCAGGGGTGAATCCCACCATCCGCTGGTCGCCGGAGTCCTCCATCTCGATGAAGGCGACGCTGCGTGCCGGTATGCCGACGGTACGGCCCTTGGAATCGGTGAACCAGCCAAGCCCTCCTTCCGAAACGGCGCGCTCCATTTCTTCCCGGAACCTGTCCGGATCGTCTACCTCGAGCTCGAGAAGCTTGTCGGTCGTGCTTATTCCAATGCGAACCTTCATGCCGGCGATCGTAACCCCCTTCCAATCGCTCGGCGCCGGGCATACGTTCGACCTATGACCCGAGTGCTAGCCATCATCGCCCTCTCGGGGCTCCTGATGTTCGGCGAAGTTGCCTTCGCCAATCGGGCACGTGATGTCCGGATGCCGGTGACTGTCGATTCCGCGCAACAGACCCAGGACGATCCGGACACGGTCGTCGTGAAGAAGGGCGACCATCTCTGGAAGATCTCCGCTCGCCAGGTCGATGGAGGAGCAGGCGAGATCGCCCCGTACTGGCGTCGAGTTGTCGAGGTGAACACCCCCAGGCTCAGGTCGGGCGACCCTGATCTGATCTACCCCGGCGAAATCGTGGAGCTGCCGCCGGCTATTCCCTGACAGCCGTGAACTTGAAGACCCCGCCCTCGTAGGTGGTTATGTACAGCTCGCCGTGACCGTCGAGACCGAAGCTCGTCACCGATCCGACCGGGCCCCCTAGGTCCTCGGTCCAGTCCCGTTCCTCGGTCACTTCGCCATCGACGTATTCAAAGCTCTTGATCCACTGGTCTGCCCAGTCGGAGTAGAAGTAGGTCCCCTGGATCTCGGGGATCTCCTCACCCCTGTAGACGTAACCACCGGTGATCGACAGGCCTTCTTCATGCGTATAGATGAGATCGGGCGAGGTGTAGTCGTCGGGATCGCAGTCACTGACATGGAAGCAGCGCTCCCCTTCCATGTCGGACCATCCGAAGTTGTAACCACCTTCATCGATGGACACGACGTTGACCTCCTCCTGTTCGGCATGGCCCACGTCGGCGATGTAGATCAACCTGTCGACGGGATCGATGGCGAACCTCCAGGGATTGCGCAACCCATAAGCCCAGACGTCGGGCATGCCACCACCGTCGACGAACGGGTTGTCAGGCGGGATGCCATAGGGGTCGTCGCTGTCGACGTCGATGCGGACGATGGTCCCGTAGGGGGTGTTCGGGTCCTGGCCCTGGGCCCGGCTGTCGGCGCCGTCGCCCATGGAGACCCACAGGTAGCCGTCGGGGCCGAAGGCGACGTTGCCGCCGTAGTGACGGATGTCGCTGGCGTCGGGCGGATGCTCATACTCGAAGATGACCTTCTCACTGTCAGGGTCGGCGACGTTGGGATCGTCGGAGACGGTGAACTCAGACAGCTGGCGGTTGCCGCTCTTGTCGACGTAGTAGACGAAGAAGCGTCCGTTGTCGGCATAGTCGGGGTGGAAGTCGAGACCGAGCAGACCCTGTTCGATGCCGCCGGCCAGCACCTGATCGGTGAGGTCCAGGAATGCTGAGTCAAGCATGGCTCTCGTCTCGTCGAGGACCCGGATCACTCCGACCCGCTCGACGACGAAGAGACGATCATCCCCGTCAGGTGCGGCCAGGGCGGAGGGCTGTTGGAACCCGTCCGAGATCTGGTCGAGAGTGACTTCCTCCAGCGGGCCGAGATCGGGCGTTGTGCCCCCGGCGGTCGTCGTGGACCCGCTGTTGTCTCCCGGGATAGTCGTGGAGGTGACACCGTCTTGATCCGTGTCTGGTGTTCCTGGCTCGGTGGTGGTGGTGGAATCCGAAGCAATCGGGCCTTCCTCCTCTCCGCCTGAACCCAGCACGCGGAGGAACAGGAATGCTATAACGAAGACCACGATCAGAGAGATCAGCAGAACCCGGTATCGAGCTTGCTCGGATGAGTCGGGTTCGCGGTGTCGGGCGGTCACAGAGTCGTCGATTGTATGACCGGCAGATCCGAAACCGGAGTCGGCTCAGGCATTCTCCCCTAAGAAGATCTCCGACACCGACGAGTCCATGAAGATCGCCTGCAGTGTCTCGGCCAGGATCGGGGCGATCGACAGCACCTGGACGTTGTCGAGGGAGGCGATGTCATCACTCACAGGGAGCGTGTTGGTGACGATAACCTCCTCGATGGGAGCGTTCTTGATCCGGTCCAGCGCCGGGTCGGAGAAGACACCGTGGGTCGCCGCGATCCTGACACTCTTGGCGCCGAATTCCTTGACCAGCTCGGCGGCGTTGCAGACGGTTCCTGCGGTGTCGATCATGTCGTCGACGATGACCACGTGGCGGTCGGTCACCTTTCCCGCCATGGACAGCGCCTCCGACTGATTGTGCTCCGCGGCATCCCGTCGCTTGTAGACGAAGGCGACGGAGGCACCGAGATGACGCGCATACCTCTCGGCTCGCTTCACACCACCCGCGTCGGGTGAGAGCACGGTGGTCTTGCCATTCAGCCTGCCGCTCAGATAGTCGATGATGATGGGCAGGGCGGTCAAAGAGTCCCAGGGCTTGGAGATAAAACCCTGGAGCTGGCCGGTGTGCAGGTCGACCGATACGAGACGGTCCGCCCCGGCCTTCATGTAGAGATCGGCCATCAGGCGGGCGGTGATGGGCTCTCTCGGCATCACCTTCTTGTCTTGGCGGGAGTAACCAAAGAAGGGAACCACGGCGGTGATGCGTAGAGCCGATGCCCTTCTCAGGGCATCAATAGTCACCAACTGCTCCATGATGTTGTCGTTAATCGGAGCACAGTGGCTCTGGATAACGAAGCAGTCTGCTCCCCGCACACTCTCCCCCGGGCGAACGTAGATCTCCCCGTTGGCGAACTTGGAGCGTTCGATCTTTCCCAACTGGATCCCGAGAACGTCGACCACGTCCTCCGCCAGGGGCTCATTGGCGCCCCCGGTGAAGACCATCATCCGGTTGCGGGAGACGATGTCCACGTCAGTCCTCTGCCTTCCGGGCCGCTCTACGCGCCTCTCGGCGTTGAGAGTAGTCGGGGATCTCCTTCTGGTCAGATCTCTCCACGGCAAGGGCGTCGTCGCTCACGTCCTTGGTGATGACCGACCCGGCGCCGGTGCTGGCCCGGTCACCGATAGTCACTGGCGCGATGAGCATCGTGTCGGAGCCGATGAAGGCATCCTCGCCGATCTCGGTACGCGACTTCTTCACGCCGTCGTAGTTGACCGTGACGACACCAGCACCAATGTTGGAACGCGCCCCAACCGCCACGTCGCCCAGGTAGGCGAGGTGGTTGGCCTTGGCTTCCTCTCCCATGACGGCGTTCTTGGTCTCGACGAAGGTGCCGATCTTTGCTCCGTCCTCGAGCACGGTCCCAGGGCGAAGCGAGGCATAGGGGCCGACCTCGCAACCATGCCCGATCTCCGCCTCCCGGAGAACGGCGTACCAAACGACGGTGTCGTCACCGATGGTGGAGTCGACCGCGAACACCTCCGGGCCGACCCGGCTGCCGGATCCCACCGTGGTCGCTCCCTCCAGGTGAGTGCCCGGGTAGATCCTCGCTCCCGGTTCGACCTTGACCGTCTCGTCGATATAGGTGCGGTCCGGGTCGATGATCTCGACACCGGCTTCCATGAACCCTTGGTTGGTTCGTCGCTGTAGCTCTTTGCGGGCTTCGGCGAGCTGGTCCTGAGAGTTGATGCCCATCACCTCCTGGGGCGAAGCTTTCACTGCCGTCAGTCTGTCACCCTCGGACACGAGGATGCCTACTACATCGGTCAGGTAGTACTCGCCCTGAGCATTGTCGTTGGTCACTTTCTTCAATGTGTCGACGAGACGTCCGACGCGGATGGCGTAGATGCCTGCGTTGATCTCGTCGATCTCGAGCTGCTCTGGAGTGCAGTCCCTGTGCTCCACTACCCCGGAAACCGCTCCGTCGGCGTCCCGTGTGACGCGCCCGTATCCGCTGGGGTCGTCAAGGTGAGCTGAGATCAAGCGGGCACTCTCGCCTTCGTCGAGATCGGCGAGCTCAACCAGAAGGTCGGATGTGAGAAGGGGGGTGTCGCCGTACAGGACCATGACCACATCGTCGGGGTCGACCGCTCGGAGAGCGGCCAGCCCGATTTCGGTGGCGTGACCCGTTCCCAGTTGCTCGGCCTGAAGCGCGTCGACAACGCCTTCGGGGAGTATCGAGCGCACCCGGTCGGCGCCATGACCGACAACCACGACCGTTGTGGCCGGCTCGACGGCGCGGGTTGCCGCAATGACATGATTGACCAGGGGGCGGCCCGCGGCGGCGTGAGCGACCTTGGGAAGGTCCGACTTCATCCGTTTCCCCTCGCCGGCGGCGAGGATGATCACATGGGTGGGCACTCGATCCTTTGTGGTGTCTGGGGTTTCGCTGGGGGGGCAGGACTCGAACCCGCACTAACAGGACCAAAACCTGCCGTGCTACCAGTTACACCACCCCCCATCGGGGTCGAGATCAG
>JBKHKD010000046.1:0-16937 GCA_046537785.1 Actinomycetota bacterium | reverse complement strand
TGGTTTCACCAGGTGGCGAGCACGCGGCAGGGGGCACCCGAGCCATCCTCCCAGGGCACGGTTGGGGCACACATGAGAGCTCCTCCTCTATTTGGTGGCCACGGTGAATCTAGCGTTACCTCTTACCTGCGGGCATCGCCAAGGCCACCGTGTGGGCGATTCGCTCGATCGAGTCATCGGGGCATGGGCTCTCTCATTAGCGATCGCATCGACTCAATCCGGCTGCGAGGAGAGTTTGTCGAGTTTTGGGCGTGGCGTAGACTCAGGGACTCCCAAGGGGCTGTAGCTCAGTTCGGCAGAGCACTTGACTGGCAGTCAAGGGGTCAGGGGTTCAAATCCCCTCAGCTCCACTTCATGAACCCCCTCGGTAGGGGGGTTTCCTTCATCATCGAGTGCGAGCCCTGGACGGCTGGTGGCATAGTTTCGGCATAATTCCCGTCGCCGATCCTGCATGACCGGGTTCAGTGGTTTACGCCGGAAAGACCCTGTGCTGCGGGTTCCCAGGGCCCCGGCCTGGTAACACGAGAGATCTAGCGCTGATCAGCTCGAAATCGTATGGATGTCTGGTGTTGACCGTCGATAACGATCTCAAGCGTGTAAACCCCTGGATGAGGGAGACCCACATTGCGAAGTCCCAGAACCGCCGGCACTAGGGCCGATTCACCTACGTCATGGTCCTCACCGGCGGTTGCCTGGACAGCCCCACGAACCTCGACAATATGCTCGCCATCCTCATCCATGCCGCGAATGGTGATTTCGTGAGGCCGGTCGAATTCGGTCGGGTGGATCTCAAGCATCAGCCCCACATCGAGATTCAAAGGTGAGGGATATTCAGGTCTCCAGATCCGGGTGATGCCTCCACCGATGATGTAGAGGAGGCGGTCTCGTGTGTGCGCCGCGTCTGCGAGGAGGGCGGTATTGAGCCTCATCTAGGCGACGCGCTCCTCCCAATCGACGTGACTCTCAAGATCGTCGCCCTGGCTTGTGAGTTCTTCGAGTTCGTACCGGATCGTGTAATTGGACCAGCCGTTTTCCTCTGCAACATCCGCAATCGCCATTTCCGTCACCAACATGAGCGATTGGAGGCTCTCATCGGTAGCTGAGAAGCCGGGAATGTCGGGGCTATCAGCCCACCACACAAAAGATCCCGAATCTGTGATAGCTGATCTGATGGTTACTTGCAGTTCCATTTGCGCGACCCTTCCTTCCACTCCGGCTCGATTCAAACTAGTGATCTGGCCTCTTCCTCGGTCAATCCAACGTCGTTCACGAGGATTTTCTTCACCATCCCGCCCGGAATTTCTGCGTTGTCGTGGAATGCTAGGTGCAGGCGGGGATAACCGGCCTCCGAGTCCAGCGTCTTATGTGAGCCCGATTGCCTGACAATCCGATATTGGAGCGGCTTTCGCGTTAGGACTCTTCTCAGTTTGGGCCAGCGCAATGACGGCCATTGACTCATTGTGAGTTTCGAGCTTAAGGGGAATGCCCCGGGAGGGTCCGGGAAGCGCCAAGCAACCAGGACGACCAACCCGGGGCGATTGGAGAGGGTAGACGCGGTGCGCGGTCCTGGTGTAGGTTGTTGGGTGCCAAGCAACCAGAAAGGGCGACGATGGGTCATCTACCTCTCACCGAGACTGTCGAGGAGTATCGGGAGTACCTCTTCGGGCAGGGTCTGAAACCGAAGACGGTGCGGAACTATGCGATGAAGGTGGCCGCCGCCTTGGATTGGTGTGACCGCCACGACTTGGACCTTCAGGATCTCCGGCCGTCTCAGATGGGAACCCTTGCCGGCGAGTGGCCGAACACGTATTCGACGAGAGGCCAGCTGCGGTGCGCGCTGATCCACTTCTGGGACATGTGCGACGTGCCCGGTGTTGTCGGGTCGATCCCGGTGCCGCCTCAGCCACCTGGGGCGTGGCGGGGCATCGAGGACGAGGACACGAAGCGTCTTCTGGCGGCGGCTCGAGGAGACTGGCCTCGGGGCGCGGTGATTTATCTCGGCGTGTACTTGGGGATGCGGCGGGAGGAGATCGCCTCGCTGCGCTGGTCTGACTTCGACTCCGACCTCCGGTGGGTGCGGATCCAGGGGAAAGGCGACCGGGTGCGCCGCCTCCCCGTCCATCCGAAGGTTCGGGGGATGCTGAAACCGAACCGGTGGCCCGGCGAGTGGGTGTTCTCCGGCCGCCTCAACAGCAACAGCCACGTGTCGACGACGACGATCAGCAACTGGGTTGCGGAGATCGCCGAAAAAGCCGGGCTCGGCCACATGACACCGCACCAGCTGCGTCACATCTCCGGTGGAAAGGTGTACGAGGAGACCGACGACATCTACGCCGCCAAGGCGTGGCTCGGCCACGCAAACGTGAAAACGACTCAGACCTATGTGCCCATGAGGGCCAAACGGCTCGTCACGGCCATGGAGTCGCTCAACTGGGAGGGCGACGCCGACGATCTGTCGATTGTCGCACCGGCGGCCGGCCCAGCCTTGGAGTTTCACCCGTCCAGCATCATCGGCGCCGTCAGAGACCCAGAGAGCGCCTAAAAGGAGGGTTGCACCAATGTCAGAGAAGTCGATCGACCAGCGTTTCGCCGAGGCGACCGAGCGGCTGAGGACCGAGGGTCTCGGCAGCGGGGATGTCGAGGGCGAGTACTTCGGGGTTCTACAGGAGCGGGCCCGGGGACGGGAGGAGGCAATCGAAACAGCCCTGGCTGAGGTGGGCGTCGGGTTGTCGGTGATCGAGCGGAAGGCCCTCGACTTGGAGGTTTCGACGTACCTGGACCGACTCGACCAGGTGGACGAATTCGAGGAGCCGATCAGCGAGGCGGCGAAGCTCGCTGTCCTACGAAACTATGTCGTAGAGCTCGTTGACGGCGGGATCGGAGAAGACGGCGGGCGGGTGCCGGCGTTGCGGTTCAAAGGCGTGGTGGCTTTCGAGCTCGAGTACTTCGCACACGACGACGACGTCCCCGACGGGATTCTCGGCCAGGCGCTCGATCAGGTCATCGACCAGCTGACGCCGTACGTGGCCCGGAAACCCGGCTGGCAGTGAGACTGGCGCTGTAAGCGCCGTTTCCCGACCGGCTGGCACTCACCCCCGGGCCGATCCGCGGTCCGGGGGTTGAGTTTCTTATGGGGCGAGAGTGTCAGAGTCCCAGTTGCCGTGGTGGGTGGCATGAAAGACGAGACCAGGACAGAACGATCCTGAACTTGCGGAGCCTCCAGATGTGACGAACGATTGATCGGCGTAGACGATCATGTAGTCATCGTCGTAATCGGCATCCCGACCGTAAAGACTGTCGTCTCCGTCGGTTTTACGCCACTCGACCCAATGGCCGCCAGGCGGCAGGACGACAGCATCTGTAAACGTGACGGTGGTGCCCGTACTCCCAGTGTTGGCGAGAGTCCCGGACCAAACCTCTGCTCCGTCGATGAGAAGCGCATAGTCTCCCGAAGCGTTGGTGTAGACGGTGGCCTCGTCGACATAGAGGGCTCGGATCATCTGAAACATGGCGGCGATATGGTGGTAAGTGCCGCTGGTGCTCATATCCTGATCGGGGCCAGTGTCGACAGCCTCGACCGTCCAGTCGATCACGTCGCCCGATCCGCCACTTCCACCGTCGGAGACGACCACCACCCGGTAGGAGTCGGTGTCAGGTGCCGAGCCAAAGGTAATAGTGATGTTGTCATCGTCGTCGACTTCAATCGAAGAGGCATCGCCGGTCGCTTCGACAGGGTCAGTTCCGGTCAGATCCCACAGTTGGACGATCAGATCCTGGGTGCCGAGGTCGTGGGTGACCTGAAACTCGGTGCTCGAATTGTCGCCGATCGTCTCCGCATACGAAGCGTTACCACCGCCGCCGTTGGCTTCGATGGCGTCGCGCAGCGTCGCCAGCTTCATGGATTTCTTCTTGTACCCGTCCTCAGCGTCTTCGATAAGGAAAACGGAGTCCCAGTCGCTCATTGCCTCATCGCCTTGGCCGCTGACTCAAGTTCGGGATCCGCGGCTCCCGCAGTTGGGGGGTGAGTGTGAACTGCGGCGGCTCTTTGTGGAACTCGACCGTCATGCTGAAGGATCTGAGAAAGTCCATTCGACCGAGCACCGCATAAGACTGGCGGGGGTCGCTCGGCGGCCTAACTAAGACCGCTTTGGCGAACAGCACACCCGCGAAGTGCACCTGAACCGGATGCAAAACCCGGTAGGGTTCGAAGTCGCCCCAGTCGTCGGGGTCGTAGGGCGGTGTCTCGAGGGTCTCCCATTGCGGCATCCCGCCCGGGAGCAGCGCACACGGGATCTTGGTGAACGCAGCGCCCGTATCGATGAGTGAGTTCATGGTGCGACTCACCATCCCCTCCGTCCCGTCCGGCAGGCGGAACTCGACGGGGATCGACGGCTCCCAGTTCCCTTTCCCGATCTGTGTCGCTGCGAACGTCAGATGGTCTTCGCTCATCAGATAGTTCTACACGGCCTCGCGCGCGCGACCCCCACCGGGTGCCGGGTGGAGGGAGACGGATTGAGAGGGGCCAAGGAGGGCATTTCAGAAGTTGCCCAGCGAGTCGAAGGCGAGAGCCTGGCGGGTCTTTTCGAAGGCGTCGCGTTCCGGTGAGGTGAGGTTGATGGTCGGCGAATAGGTGCGGCTTGTCTTGGCGAGCCCTCCCGACATGGCGGCGATGATGCGTTCGGTGTCGCCGTGGGGCACGACAGTGCCGGCGGTTTCGGGGATGAACAGCTCCCGGCCGCCCTCACCGACGATCGCTGGCTGGCCAGCGCCCAGCGGGCCGCCGTGCTGGCGGAAGGCGGCGCCGATGTCTGTCCCTGCGATCGACGATGCGGGTGCGCGGCCGACTGTCGTGAACCGTGTCTCGAGAACGGTGGAGACTTTCTTGCCGTCGAGGAGGCCGAGCGCTTCGAGGAGCTCGCGGGCTTCGTCTTCGCTCTTCCCGAGGGCCTGGGCGATCACCGACACCTGGTCTTCGACGCCCTGGGCACTGAACTCGTCGAGGGACCCTTGGGCCTCGAGGACAGCCTGGGCGAGCTCGAGCTCGGCGGCGGCGAACTCGTCGGTGCCCCGTTTGCCTTCAGCGGCCAACTCGGCGACTTTGGCCTCGGCTTCCTGGAGCTGTTCGAGGGACCGGAACGCGGCGAAGGTGGGGTCGGCGAACTCGCGCATGGTGTTGGCCAGGGACTCCTGTGCGTCCCGGGCGTCGTCGAGGGCCCCTTCCAGCCCCGTGGCGGCGTCGGCCTCGTCTTCGATGCCTCTGGCGGCGTCTGAAGCGGCGTCGCCCGTCTCCTCGGTGGCACCGGCGAGTCCGCGGGCTGCCCGTTCGGCGCCGGTCATCTCCGAGGCGAGGAGGCCGTGTTCTTCTTTCAGCGCTCGTTTGGCGTCTTCGTCGAGGTCGGATGCGTCGATCGACTCCCGGAGCCCATCCTTGAGTAGCGCTATCTGGTCGGCGGCGACGCCATTGGCTCTCGCCCATTCGAGGGCAGTCTGGATGCCTTCGAGGGTCTGATCTGAGTTGAGGTCGAGGGCGTCGCCGAGGTCGGAGACCGAGTCTCGTGTCAGGTAGCCGGCGTCGGCGAGGGTGCGGAGACCGTTGTTATATTCGTCGCTGACGGCGGCTCCGTCCTCGATCCGGGAGTTGAGTTGTTCGACGACGTCGTCGAATCCGTTGGCGGCGCGGACGTTCTCGTCGAAGAGACCACGGATCAGCTGCAGCGGCTCACCCCAAAAGTTGAGTTTGAGCCCAGCTTCAGCGACTTGTCCGAGGACGCCGGCGACCGGAGTCAACATGCTGGCGGCCTCGACGAAATTCGCGAGTTGCGTAGCACCCTCGGCGACCGCCGGGGCAAGTGTCTCGCCAAACCCGATCGCTGCATCGGTGACGCGACTCTTGGCGAGATCCATCTTTGCCTGGAAGGAGTCCAGCTGGTTGTCGGCGACGTCCTGGGTGGTGCCGCCGGCCTGCCGCAACTCCCCCTCGTACTCGCGGATGGCGTCGGAGTTGCCGATGAGGGCGAGGATGCCTTCACGGGTGCGGCGGTTGAATCCCAGCTGGGCGAGGGCGGCGTCGCGCTGTTGGGCGGACATGGGCCCGAGGGCGGCTTCGAGGTCGGCGGCGATGTCGGCCATGTTCCGCATTTCGCCCTGGGAGTCGAAGACTGAGATGCCGAGCGCCTGGAACTCTTCGTTGTTGTCCCGGGCGTTCTTCGACAGGCCGTCGAGGGTGGCCCGCAGGATGGTGCCGGCCCGTTCGGACTTGATGCCCTGGTCGGCGTAGACAGCCAGGACGGCGACGCCCTCTTCGATGTCTTTGTTGACGTTGCGGAGGGCGGTGCCGGCCTTCTGGGTGAGGGAGGTGGAGAACTGCTCGACCGAGGCGTTGGCGAGCGTGTTGGCTTTCACCAGCACGTCGGTGACCCGAGTCATGTTCTCGAGGTTCCGGGTGGCGTCGGGGACGGTCAGCCCGAGAGCCGACTGTGCGTCTGTGGCCAGGTCGGTGGCCCGGGCCATGTCGAACATGCCGGCCTGGGCGAACGCGGCGACCTGAGGCAGGGCCGCTATCGACTGTTCGGCGTCGAGGCCCGCTGAGGCGAGGAAGAAATATGATTCGGCGGCGTCCTCGGCCGAGATCCGGGTCTCTTTCGCCACCTGACGGGCAGCGTCCGACATGTCGCCGCGCATGGCGTCGGAAACGTCGCCCATAATGGCGACTGACTGGTTGAGCTTGTCGTCGAACGCTCCGTACGCCTGGATGCCCTTAGACGCGGCTAAGCCGACCGCCGCCACTCCTGCAGTGGCGACGGCGGCACCTGACGAGACGCCCATGAGGCCGGCTTTGGCTCCGCCGGCGGACCGGGAGAGGCCGGTGAGCTGGGTGGAGGTCTGGCTGATTCCTCGGCTGGCGGGCGCCGTGTTGGTTACGAGGTCAATTAGAACCTGGCGGCGTTCAGCCATCGGTAGACCCCTTTCCGAACCATCTCATGAGTTCCGCGGCGTTGGCGATGACTCCATGGGCAGGGCCCTCGTGGACGTCGGGCCCGTGATGGCGTTCGTCGACCTTTTCGCCGGCGACCCACTTCTCGAAGACGCTGAGGCCGGGTCCGGGCGAGTAGCCCAGAAACGCGGCGTCGACCTCGACGGCATAAGTGACCGTTGCGCCGCGACGGTCGTCGTTCACGCCGGCGAAGATCCAGAGCTCGGGGTCGGTCGGGTTGGCCAGCTGGCCAGCGGTCTCGCCGAAGGCTTCGATGGTGGTGCCGAGATGCCGTTCAGCCTGTTCTAATGCCCATTGACCACGGATCCCCGGAGCCGGCGCTTTGGGAGCCATCGTCAGACCAGCCCGCCTATGGCTCGACTGGTACAGGATTCGGCAGGGCTGTTTGGTAGCCCGTTGGCTCCCGGTCGTGTGCCGCATGCTTCCAGGAAGTCAGTCAGGGTGGGTGTCCATGCGCCGTGGCGGTCGGCGATGGAGATGAACTCTTCGACGTCGTGACCGCGGATCTTCAATTCGCCGGTGTCGTCGTCGATTCGGAAGTGGGTGAGCTCGTGGTCGACGAGTGCCCGCTTCTCGTCGGGGGTTGCGGCTTCCCATTGGAGGCGGGCGATCTCGACGACACCGAACGCATAGTCTCTGGAGGTCGCCTCCTCGAGAGTGTCGGCGGCATCGCCGGCGGCGAGGACACAGAGGAAGGCGTCGATGCCGGTCACCCGGAGGGCCCGGCCCAAGATGGTCTTGTCCTGCGACCGCATGGCGGGCGTGCGGAAGACGTAGACGACCGGCGCCTGAGCTAGATCCGAGTGGAACTCGGCGATGAGGCTGGTGGCCACTTCGGCCACTTCGGGGGCGGGCTCGTAGACGACGCCTCTCACCTGGTCAGCCCTTCTCGCGCGTGCGCGGGCGCGCGACCTCCCCCCGGAGGCCCTGGGGGGAGAGAGACGGATGACAGATCTTTCCGCTCCTGGCGCTCGATCGTGATTTTTGACCCCCTATCCCTCCCGAGTGCTGTTGTGCCGCGTGGTGCGGAGCCCGGCCCGGGGAGCGCGGGCTCCGCACGCTTGCGGCCTCGCCGCCGAGCAAAGGAGAAGCCGGCAGTAGGACTCGGCGGGGTGCCCTGCGGTAGGTCGGGTCTGGCCGGAGACCGAGCTGCATCTCGCGGCGAAAGCATCGTCAAACTCGTCAAAGGCTTCATCTCCTCCGCAGGCCCTTAGCCGTGAGGAATCCAAGGCGGTCGGAGAGGCGGTCGAGCTGGCCTGCCATCTGGTTGAGCCGGCCTGTGATGTCGTCCAGCTTGGCGTCGATGTCCTCGAGGGTGACTTTGGAGGCGTCCCCGTTCTGTGAGTTGATGGAGGCCAGATGTTGTCGAACCCGACGATCAGCTGGGTTTTGCAGGGTGGGGTTTTTGGGGGTGGGGTTTTGTCCCATTGGTTCACAGAGTGATGTTGTAGAGGACCGCGGCGGCTTCGATGGCAGAAGCGGAGCCGGTGGGCGTGTAACGGCCGAATCCCATCCGAAGTGAGAAGTAGATCCGGTGCTGGTCCGGCCCGGGGAGACGTTCCACCTCGAGGCGGAGGCGCCGGCGGATTCCTGCGACGAAGCCGTTGCGGTTGAAGAGGGCTACCTGCCCTTGGGTGTTGTTGGCGGCCGTGTCGGAGACTTTCCCGTCGGCTTCGGTCTTGGACATGCGGACCGCGGAGATCAGAGGGTGCAGCCCGATCCAGGCCTGTTGGCCTCGGAGGACTGTGGCTCGGTCGCCGACTCGGGTGACCTCTTCGAGTTGGGTGATGGCGTCTGCCGAGTCGGGGTCGGCGACGTAGACGAGGTCTTCGGGGTCGTCTGGATGGCCCCAGTGGTGGTCGCGGGACTTGTCCAACAGAAGGCCTCGTCCGTCGATGAGGTCGGAGTAGGCGATGGCGCCGTCGATGTCTTCGCCGTTGTCGGTGTTATCAACCAGGGCGGCGTGGCGGATCCCGTCGAACGCCAGGTAGTGCTTGGTGTCGGCGGGGTCGGCGTCGTCGAGGTTGATGTTGCCGGTGGCGGCGTTGGTGGTGTCGCCGTTGAGAACGAGCGAGTCGGAGTAGATGGCGACCGATCGGGCGGCTTGCCGGCGGAGGAAGGGGATGTATGCCAGGACCGAGTCTTCTTCCATCTCGCCGGAGAACATCTGGTGGATGACGAACTTCTTGGCGTCCACCTGGACCCTCTGCGACGGGGTCTTCACGGTGTCGTAGTTGGATGCGCCCGCGCCCGTTAGTTCCCCCACGAAGAGGAGTTCGGCGGCGGCGCCTTCGACGGGCAGGACCGCGGTCGGGTCATCCATTGGGAATTGGTTGATCAGGGAGAACACCCGGGAGCGGGCCTGTGCCGCGGTCCAGAGGTCATCGACGTAGTCCGTGCCGACGAGCTCGAGGCCGAATCCGGACTCGGCGGTGTCCATGGCTCCGTAGACGTGGTCGATGGCGGAGAGGCTTTGTAGGTATTCGTCCTCGTTCAGCACTCCCGAGGCTCTCATGTCGGCGAGGCGGGCTTCGTCTTCGATCCGGGCCCAGCTGGAGGTCATGGCGCGGCGGCGTCCGACGGCGTTTACTGCGTTTGAGAGCTCCTCGCTCGGGCCCGATGCGATGCCGGCGTCGTGGGCGGCGGAGAGGATGTCGTGGGCGAGTTCGATGTCGGCGAAGCTGAGGTTGAGCCGGCCGTACTTCGAACCGGTGAGCTTGGCGTCGGCGGCTGTGGTCATTTTGAGTCGATCTCCTGGACGAGGGCAACGAGTCGTTGGCGGGCTTCCTGCAGTTGCTGTTCGATCTTGGGGATGCGGGAGTCGAAGCCGTCGCGGCGGGCGATCTCGAGATGCATGCCGAGCGGGCCGTTGACCCATGTGTCGGTGATGCTTCGGCTCAAGTCTTCGAGGGAGGGTGGGCGGTGGAGTCCTCCGGACCGGTAGGCGTCGAGGGCTTTCTCGACAACGGGGAGTGTCTCGTTGGCGAGATGCTCCTGGACTGAGGCGAAGGCTTTGACTGCGGCGGCCTTGGCTCTTGCCTTGGTCAGGTCCCGTTCGAGTTTGATGACTCGGCCGCGGGCGGCGTGGAGCCTTTCGACTATCGGCTCGACTCCGCTCCGCATGTCCTCGAGGTCGGCGATGTTCCGTTCGGTGCGGGTGATGGCGGTGTCGAGTCTCTCGAGTTGCTTTTGGTCGGGGGTGCCGAGGGAGGCGCTCAGTCGTTTGCGGCGCAGCTCTTCGAAGCGGGATCGTTCGGCGGCGATCGACTGTCCGATGGATTGGAGCCGGTCGGTGACCTCGGCGATTCTGGCTTCGGGCCGGCCGTTGTGGGTTTTGGTCGTCATCAGCGTCCTTTCGTTGTCGGCCCCCCGGCCCGGGTGATCCGCCCTACCAGAAAAGGCGGGTCACCCGGCCTCCGGGGCCTTCAGTGACAACGTTTCGGCCAACCACCAATCGATCGATTCCGAGGGAATCGCCCAGTCTCGCCCGATCTTGCGAGCTCCCGGCAGGTCGCCGTCTCCAGCGAGCTGTTGGATGCGTCGTTTAGATCGCTTGAGGCGCTGGGCTGCCTCCGTTGTCGATAGCAACTCTGCCGCAGGGGCCTGTCGGTCGCCCTTCTCATTTCCGCTAGACGAAATAACCGAGTCGAGGCGAGAGATGCGGTCGAGCTCGTCTCGGATCCGGTAGAGAGTGGGGGCGGTGAGCGGGATCCCCTGGTCTTTGCGGTACAGGCGGCCGTAGTCGACGATGAGGCGCGCGAGCAGTCCGCAGATGTCCGGGGGGACGCCGGCTCCGATCGTGCCGTCTTTGAGGCGTATGGGTTCGAGGGGTTGCCGGCTCGCGCTCATTGCCGCCCCTCGCGCTGATAATTCGTGTTAGACGACAGGACGTCTCCAAGGCGGTGGGCGGCGTCCCGGGTGCCCGCGATGACGTCCCGGTTACGGACGTAGCGGAGGGTCGTTTCGATCGACCGGTGGCCCAGGAGCGCGGAGACGTCCTCGACTGACGCGCCGGCCTCGAGGGCGAGCGTGGCGGCCGTGTGGCGGAGGATGTGCGGGTGGACATGGTCGGAGATCCCGGCGAGGACGCCCAGCTCGGCGATCAGACGCTGGGCCCGTCGGACGCCGACACTGAGGCCTTCCGGGTCGACGACTATCGGGCCCTCCTCCCGGTCTCCCACCACAGCGAGGACTGCGTCGAGGACCGCGGGGGACAGGGCCCTGGTCTGGCGGTGGCCGCCCTTCACCCGGACCGTCAGCAGGTCGTCTGACAGGTCCTCGATCCTCGCCGAGCACGCTTCCTGGACTCGAAGGCCCGCACCCGCCATCAGCCAGACGAGAGCGGACGCATGCCGGGAGTGGGATTCGGCTTCGGCGATCAGCCGATGGGCCTGGTCGACCGTCAAACCGAGACGAGGTTCGGACTCACCCTGAGGCCGGCGAATGTCGACCGCCGGGTTGACCTCGATCACGCCCTCGGCGAACAGGTGCCGGTAGAACGACGACACAGCGGACGCCTTCGCCCGCACCGAGGAGTCTGCCAGGTCCTCGCTCAACGCCGCCACCCATCGCCGGATGTCACCACGGGAGGCCTCGAGGACATCCTCGCCGAACCAGTCAGCGAAGTCCGCCACGGCCCGCCGATACGACCGGCGCGTTCTTTCCGACCGAAACTCGATCAGCCAGTCAGCGATCAGCTCGCCGGCAGGCAAAGGCTGGGAGGCGGTCTCACCACTCATTGCCCACCCCCGCGTGTTACGCGCCTCGCGTCTTTAGGTCTTTTCTTCGGTGGATCTGTTGAGTCCAGTTCTCTTTCTGTTCCGTCGCGATGCCCCGTACGGTCATTTGTTACGGGGCGTGCGGCCATCAGCTTCGCCAACATGTCCTTACGGGGCGTGCGGCCATTGTTCCGATAGGCGTGGATCTGGGCGGTGACCGACTCCCAGTCAAGTTCAGGAAACAGACGCCAGCGGGCCCGTTTGCCGCGTCGAGGCGGATCCGTGAGCTCGAGGAGATTCATATCGAGAAGAGGCTGCCGCCATTTGCGCACCCAGGCCTCGGTGAAATGGACCCAGCCGGCAATGGTCTCGTCGCCCGCCCACACGGTGCCATGGGCATCGTCGATGCGATCGGCGAGACGGTCGAGGAGGAATCGCGCAGCTGCCGGCATGGGCGTCTCCCGGAGGACGAGCTCCCCGTCACGATTCTTCACCTTCCGGTGCCAGGTACGCTCGGCGATGGCCACGTCGGCCGCGTTGCGCAAGAGGATGCCCATCACGGTCGACTCCCAGAAGCGCCTGATTGGCCATCGTGTGTGGCTAACTGGCTATCACGACCAGATCCCTTGACCCCCCGTTTCTCGGCCCGCTGACCTGGGGGTTTACCCCCCTTAGCCACACGGTTGGGTCCGTCATCGATACGCCGGGCCCGGTATGCCCTCCCCTCACAGCTCCTCGAGCAGTAGCGGGCACTCGATCTCTCCGGGAGGAACTCGGTTCCGCACACTTCGCACATCTGGCCCTGCAAAACAGAATCGAAGTCGAGGCGCGCCACCTCCGGGCCGACATCACCGACCCTCTCCGCTCTCCCGTAGAGCCAGTCGGCCAGATCCTCGCAGCGAGCCGCCCGGGCCGTGTCACCGGCGTCAAGTGCCTCTGCTGCGCGACACCGGAACTGGAGGGCAAGAGGTCGACATACTTCAACCTCGCTAGAAGTTTGTGTATGCTTACGGCTATCGGGTGCGCTCCGCAGGCCGCCTGTGTACTCCGAAAGAGCCGGTCCGCCCCGGGGGCCGGCTCTTTTTTCTTGCGCCATCATCTGAGCGTCGAGTGGACGTCGGCTTCGCTCTCGGCACGGAGGAAGGCGAGTAGGGATGAGCGGGGGATCCGGATCAGGCGGCCGAGCCGAACCGTCTCCAGCTCCCCGTCGCGGATCAGCTTTCGGATCGTCACCGGGTTCACATCGGCGAACTCGGCGGCCTCTTCGACGCGCAACGAAACTGGCAGCTCGTCGATCGAAGACCTGGATATGGGAGCCATTTCGGGCACCTCCAACTTGGGACGTGCCCCGGTCTGTACCGGGCGGCTCCTCTTTGCTGCCCCCGTCAAAGGGGGTCAGGGCCGAGCGTGCGAGACGAAACTCACAGCGGTGTGATTACACGCTTGAAATTCTAAGCAGGGTCGTGCATCATGGTCAAGGCTCTTATGACGTCATGGTTTCCTGTTGTGTGCGCTAGATGTGCTGCTCGGTACGGTGTTGACGTGGCTCGGCCCATCTTCCGCGTTGCCATGGCCAGCGGCGACGTCCAGTTTCGACGTCGGGCGAGATCGGGCCAGCAGCGGACCCGCTGGATCGACTTTGAGGATCTTCCGACCTTCCGCCGGGTGCACTGTGAACACGGCCACCGCTTCTCCGAGAAGGTGTTCGACGGGTCGCGTGTCGTCTATCTCGAGGAGGCGGTCGTGGATGCTGCCGAGGCTGCATTGCGGGTCGATGCGGACCGAGGACTCCTCCGGCTCCCTGAACATCGGCCGCTGGTTTCTCCTCTCGGGCAGAGGTCCCGGTCGTGGTAGCCAGACGAGGTCACGGCGCCGGGACTCTTCGGCAGGTCGAAGGCGGGAAGTGGCGGGCTCAGCTCTATCTCGGCGTCGACCCGATCACCGGGCGGCGGCGTTTCAAGTCGAAGAGGTTCACCGCTCGGCGTGAAGCCGAGAGATGGCTCCGGTCCCAAGCCCAGGATCGCGGGCGGGGTGTCTCTACGGCTGCCACCGTTGGTGAGGTCTTCGACTTGTGGCTGGCCCATCAACGGCACCGTCACGAGGTCTCCGAGTCACTGAGCCGAAACACTCTCGACTGGTACGCCGGGGCCGTAGAGAAGCATCTCCGGCCGGCACTGGGCGACTTGGCGGTGTCAGAGGTCACGTCGGCGAACCTCGAGGGCCTCCTCGTCCGCAAACAGGGGGAGGGACTCGGGAAGTCGTCGATCCGGCGGCTCACGGTGACGCTGAAGGCGTCGATGGCGTACGCGGTCGACGAGGGGTGGCTGAAACGAAGCCCGGCAGACAAGCTGGAGTCACCCAGGATGGACCACGAGCGAGCGATCGAGCGGGTCTGGACCGTCGACCAGGTCCAGCGTTTCCTCGAGAAGGTCTCCGGCAGCCCACTCCACGACCTGTACTGGCTCATGGCCGTGACGGGCCTACGCCGCGCCGAGGCGCTCGGTCTCAGATGGTCTGCCGTCACGCTGCCCGACATCGGCGCCGCGTCTCTCGAGGTTCGAGACACGTGGGTCGACGGGAAAGGCGGGCCGCGGTGGTCCAAGCCGAAGACCGAGCGGTCGGGCCGCCGGATCCCGGTCGACGATGAGACGGCGGACATGTTGCGCGCGATCCGCCGGCGACAGCACGACGCCTTCGGGACCGACTGGTCCGATTCGTGGCCAGTGTTCGCTAGGCCCGACCTGCGGCCGTATTCGCCGTCTTGGGTGACTCATTACTTCCAGCGGACCGCGCGGGCGTTGGGCCTCCCGGCGATCGGCCCTCACGGTCTCCGGCACTCGGTCGCCACCGAGCTCGGGGAGCAGGGCGTGCCGCTCACCGTCGTCTCGCGTCTCCTCGGCCACTCGTCGACTCGGGTCACCGGTGACGTCTACTCGCATGTGTTCGAGGAGACCGCCGGAGAAGCGGTCGGGATGGTCGCCCGGGCGCTCAAGGGTCCGCGCGGTCCGGCATAGTTTCGGCATAATTTCGGTCGCCGTTTTTGCATGAGACGCCCGCGCGGTCCGTCCCTGGTCAGAGGCCAGAATCGCTGGTTTCGTCAATGGCGACGGGCACATTTTTGGTATGAGAGTGGATGACACCGCGCGAGGGTGGACCGGTCTGATTTGACTGGCAGTCAAGGGGTCAGGGGTTCAAATCCCCTCAGCTCCACTCTCAAACCCCCTCGTCGGAGGGGGTTTGACAGTTTATGGCGAGTCGTGGGAGTTCGATTTTATTGGCAGTTTCTTGGTGGACCGGTAAGTGACTCGCATGCCGACGCCGAGCACCGAGTCGATTTTGAACAACCACTCCTCGGCGTGGACAACTGCGTCACCGGTAGCAGTCACAAACGCCACCTATTGTCAGGTTCTCGAGCCACAAGCAGGGATTGGCAGGCGACCTCGAACTGCATGAGGCAATCGAGAAACTGATGTGCATGTGCGCGTCCTATCGCTGGACGAGTTGAAGGAGCAACGAGTGGTTGAGCAGGGAGACGTAGTCCGGCTTCCCGACAGCGATCGCTTCGTCAAGGTCAAGGGAGTCAATGCTGGAGGTCCCCCCTACAGGACGTTCCGCAAGGTTTCTGATGCCCGAGAGTGGCGTGATCGCCAGTTGGGAGCGAGAGCTCGCGGTCAGCAGATCACCAGCGCTCAACCTCGACTGAAGCTCAAAGACTTTATAGGACGGCACTGGGATAAATGGCTCAGTGAGGAGGTGGCATTGGGGAACCTCAGGGAGTCCACAGCCATCTGGTATCGGTACGGCGCACGTCATGTGCAGCGTGAGATTGGTCTCGTCAAGGTATCTGATGTGTCCAAGGACACGCTCCGAGGCATGCTGTCAAGGCGAGTTGATGCAGGCGATTCACCAGCGAAGATTCGTCAGATCCGAGCCACAACCCGGTCCATTCTTGGGTTGGCCGTGGAGCTTGATCTTCTCGCGTCTGATCCTTCCGACTTCATGGTTGGGCGTAACGCGCCGAAAGCAGTCAAGGTAAAGACAAGCCGACCGAAGGCTTGGAGTGAGAACGACGTTCAGACGTTCGCGGAGTTCATATCTGGAGACGACCTGGAGGCACTTTGGGTCCTGCTACTGACCACTGGCCTGCGTCGTGGGGAGGCGCTTGCACTTTCTTGGGGCGCGGTAGACCTTTCAGAGCGCACAATCAGTGTCCGCCGATCTCTGTCGATTGTGGAGCGGAGCTTGCGGTTTCAGGAACCGAAGACGTCGTCTAGCCGACGGACGATCGCGGTGGGTCCGGTCACAATCTCTGCGTTGTCTGCCCATCGACGCCGCCAGAACGAGCAACGTCTTGTTGCCGAGTCATGGGACGATGAGCTTGACCTTGTCTTCTCCGACGACGGCGGCAACCCATTGAGACCCGACACCGTGACGAAAAGACTGAAGAATCTTGTCAATGAGTGCGGACTGGAGTGGATACGACTACACGGCCTGCGTCACACGATGGCCTCGATAGCTCTTCAAAACGGGACAGACATAGCAACGGTGTCGCAACGCCTTGGCCACGCCAATACTCACGTCACAGCTCGGATCTATCTGCACGGATCTGAGGAGTCTGACCGTAAAGCCGCAGAATCGCTCGACAACGCACTCGCTCGCAGCGGCAGCGGCCAATGAACGGGGGCAATTCGGTTATCCATCCACCAAAGTTCTCGCCGGCTGTGCTCGATGCGGTGAAGCAACTTCTGGCTAGGTACGTGCCGGGCGGAGGCCTGATCCTCGATCCTTTCGCAGGAGTAGGAGGCATCCACGCTCTGGCGTCGGGGTTGTACAGGACGATCGGAACTGAATTGAAGGTGAATGGGCAAAGGCCCATCCGCGCACAATCCAGGCCGATGCTCTTGCATTGCCCTTAGGAGCCGATGTCTTCGACGTGGTCTGTACCAGTCTCGTCTATGGGAACAGGTTGAGCGACCTTCACAATGCCCGAGATGGTTCACTCCGGCGCAGTTACACCCACGACCTCCAGCGAATGACCGGCGACCCCGCCCGCACGCTTCATCCGAATAACGGTGGAGTCCTGCAGTGGGGAGAAAGCTATAGGACCTTCCATCAACAAGCGTGGACGAAACAGGGCTGGTGTTGAAGGCTCAGGGGCTCATGATCTTTAGAGACTGCGCGGTGAGGTGGGGAGCCGCTTTCTGGTGATGATGCCGGGCTGATGG
>JBKHKD010000018.1:0-55063 GCA_046537785.1 Actinomycetota bacterium | reverse complement strand
TGATGGCACGCTCACTGAAGAAGGGGCCCTTCGTCGACGACCATCTCGCCGCCAAGGTCGACGAGCTCAACCGGAGCAACCAGAAGCGTGTGATCAGGACCTGGTCGCGGCGCTCGACGATCATCCCGGAGATGATCGGGCACACCATCGCGGTCCACGACGGCCGCAAACACGTGCCCGTCTACATCACCGAGTCGATGGTCGGGCACAAGCTCGGCGAGTTCGCGCCCACTCGCACCTTCCGCGGCCATGCCGAGAAAGCGGCGGTGAAGCGATGAAAGTCAAGGCACACAATCGTTTCGTGCGCCAGTCGCCCTACAAGGTGCGCAAGGTGCTCGACCTCGTCCGGGGACTCCCTGTCGAGGAGGCCGAGCACGTGCTGCGTTTGACCAACCGGGCGGCGGCCAAGCCGATCGAGAAGGCATTGGCTTCGGCAATGGCGAACGCCGAGCACAACCATGCCCTCGACGCCGAGGACCTGGTCATCGCAGAGGCCTTCGCGGACGAGGGTCCGACCCTCCGCCGCTTCCGTCCCCGGGCGAGAGGTCGCGCCACGCGAATCAACAAGCGCACCAGCCACATCACGATCGTGCTTGCGGCGATCGATGGTGCGGAAATGAATGAGGAGGTGAACTGATGGGTCAGAAGACACACCCTTATTCATTCCGTCTGGGGGTTGCGACTGACTGGAAGTCCAAGTGGTTCTCTACAAAGGACTACGTCGATTTTGTCAACGAGGATTGGAAGATCCGGGAGTGGCTCCGTGATGAGCTGGTCCGGGGTGCGGTGTCGCGCATCGACATCGAGCGCACTCGCGACCGTCTCATCGTGGACATCCACACCGCCCGGCCCGGTGTGGTCATCGGCCGCAAGGGCTCGGAGGCCGAGCGTCTCCGCGGTCACCTCGAGGACATGATCGGCGGACGGGTCAAGCTCAACATCAACGAGGTCAAGGACCCCGATCTCGACGCCACCCTGCTTGCCAGGGGGATCGCCGATCAGCTCGAAAACCGTATCGCCTTCCGCCGTGCCATGAAGCGTGCGGTCGCCTCCGCCCTCAAGGCAGGTGCCGAAGGAGTTCGCGTCGAGTGCAAGGGACGTCTCGGCGGCGCCGACATGGGCCGCCGCGAGTGGTACCGGGAGGGGCGGGTGCCTCTCCACACCCTGCGAGCCGACATCGACTTCGGCACCGCGACGGCGAGGACATCGGTTGGCGCCATCGGCGTCAAGGTGTGGGTATATCGCGGAGAAGTGGTCGAGAGTGGCCCCGTCTCCGGCGAGCGAATCGCCGCCGAGGCCGATCTGGCCACTGGCGGCCCGGCCCGCCGCACCCAGAAGAGCATCAAGTCCCGCGCCGAGGAAGCTGCGGGCGTCGAATCCACCAAGCCCCGGCTCATCGAGGCCGGCGGGGGCAAGCGCCCTGTCGTCGAGCCCGGCGAGGAGGAAAGCCCCGGCAGCCGTCTGATCGAAGCCGGCGGAGGGCGTCGTCCCACCGCCGCCGAGGCCAAGGTGCAATACGAAAGCGCCCAGGAAGAACAGGAAGTCTCCGAAGAGGAAGCCGCCAAGGCAGCCGCAGAAGAGTCCTCTGAAGCAACCGAGGAGAAAGCGCCCGAGGCGACCTCCGAGGAAACACCTGAAGCGACAGCCGAAGAGTCTTCCACCGAGACCGAGGCGACAGCGCCTGAAACCACCGAGTCCGAGGCACCTGAGCCTGAGGCAAGCGAGCCCGAAGTCTCCGAGTCAGAGGCCACCGAGGCTGACGCGACGCCTGAAGCCGAGGAAACTTCCGACTCCGACGAAACCAAGGATGAAGAAGAGTGATTAAGTACCAGGTATCGGACGGCTGCGCCGTCCTGAAGTATCAGGTATCAGGACCTGCACGAATCGCCTTCGGCGATGCCGCTTTTCTCGATACTTCATACTCAATACTTCATACTTCATACGGCCGAGCGAAGCGAGGCCAAAGATGTTGATGCCCAAGCGAACCAAGCATCGCAAGGTTCATCGCGGGCGCATGACCGGCGTCGCCAAGCGTGGTACCCACGTCAACTTCGGCGAGTACGGGTTGCAGGCCCTCGAGCCTGGCTGGATCACTGCCCGCCAGATCGAGTCGGCCCGTGTCGCCATCACGAGGGCGGTCAAGAGAGGCGGGAAGGTGTGGATCACCATCTTCCCCGACAAGCCCGTCACTCAGAAGCCTGCCGAGACCCGCATGGGCTCGGGCAAGGGAACTCCAGAGTTCTGGGTCGCCGTCGTGAAGCCCGGGCGTGTCATGTTCGAGCTCGCCGGTGTCGACGAGGAGATGGCCCGCGAGGCCATGCGTCGGGCTGCGCACAAGCTCCCGATCAAGACCCGTCTCGTCACACGGGAGGACGCATGAAGGTCGAAGAGCTTCGTGAGATGACCCTCGATGAGCTGATGGATGCGCTCGTCGAGGCGAAGGAAGAGCGTTTCAACCTGCGCTTCCAGGTGGCGACCAATCAGATCGACAACACCGCCCGGCTCAAGACCGTGAAAAAGGACATCGCTCGCATCCGCACCGTGCTGCGCGAGCGAGAGATGGCCGAAGCCGCCAAGGAGAATTCCTGATGACCGAGGACACCACAACGAGGAACAATCGCAAGGTCAGGGTCGGTGTGGTCGTCTCCGACGCCCGCGACAAGACCGTGACCGTCGAGGTTCCCAGATCGACGCGTCATCCGCGTTACGACAAGATCGTGCGGACCTCATCGAAGTTCCATGCCCACGACGAGGCCAACGATGCCCGGATGGGCGACAGGGTGCGGATCATGGAGACCCGCCCCATCTCCAAGCAGAAGCGGTGGCGCGTCGTAGAGATCGTGGAGCGTGCCAAGTGATCCAACAGGAGTCCCGTCTCAAGGTGGCCGACAACACCGGGGCCCGCGAGGTGCAGTGCATCCGCGTCCTCGGTGGCTCGGCGCGCCGCTACGCGGGAATCGGCGATGTCTTTGTCGGCACCGTCAAGGAGGCCACACCCGGCGGCTCGGTCAAAAAGGGCGAGGTGGTCAGGGCCGTGGTCGTGCGCACCAAGAAGGAGGCGCGCCGGCCGGACGGGACCTACATCCGTTTCGACGAGAACGCCTGCGTCATCATCGATACCAACCGTCAGCCCCGGGGCACCCGCATCTTCGGCCCGGTGGCCCGCGAGCTGCGCGACGAGCGCTTCATGCGAATCGTGTCATTGGCCCCAGAGGTTTTGTAATGACAGTCCTCATACCTCATACCTCATACCTCATACTGCGAGCGAAGCGAGCCCACTCATGAAACTCAAGAAAGGTGACACCGTGATGGTCATTGCCGGCAAGGATGTCGGCAGGGAATCCGTCATCTCGAAGGTCCTGCCCGACAAGGGCAAGGTCCAGGTCGAGGGGGTCAACACCGCCAAGCGTCACACCAGGCCGTCCGGCCAGACGATGCAGGGCGGAATCATCGACAAGGACATGCCCATCGACGCATCCAACGTGATGATCGTTTGCGAGAAGTGCGGTCCCACCCGGATCGGGCATCGCATCGATGACGACGGGGCCAAACACCGTGTATGCGTCAAGTGCGGAGGTGACCTGTGACAACTACCAGCACCAAGCCGCGGCTCAAGGCGAGGTTCGACGAGGAAGTCCACGGCCAGCTCATGGAACAGCTCGGCCTGGAGAATCCGATGGAGGTGCCGACGCTCCACAAGATCGTCATCAACATGGGGCTCGGAGAGGCACTCCAGGACAAGAAGGCAATCGACGAGGCGCTCGACGAGCTGGGTCTCATCGCCGGGCAGAAGCCCAGAGTGACCCGAGCACGCAAGTCGATAGCAAACTTCAAGCTGCGCGCGGGATCGCCGATCGGCGTGGCGGTGACGCTGCGTGGCTACCGGATGTGGGAGTTCTTCGACAGGCTGCTGTCGGTTGCGATTCCGAGGGTTCGTGACTTCCGGGGCCTCAACCCGCGTGCTTTCGATGGGCGGGGCAACTACAGCGTCGGTGCCTCCGAGCAGTTGATCTTCCCTGAGATCGACTTCGACCAGGTGAGCACCACCCGGGGCATGAACATCACGATCGTCACCACGGCAGACAACGACGAGCATGCACGGGCGCTGCTCGATGCCTTCGGGTTCCCCTTCCGCCAAGTCGGGGCCGAAGCGTGAGGAAGGTACAGAAGATTCATGGCTAAGAAATCACAAATCGCAAAGTCCAAGAGGGAGCCGAAGTTCAAGTCACGGGCCAGCAACCGTTGCAAGCGGTGTGGCCGGTCGCGCGCCTACCTGCGTGACTTCGGCTTGTGCCGTATCTGTTTCCGGGAACTCGCCAGTCGCGGCGAGCTGCCCGGCGTGAGAAAGGCTTGATGGTGGCAGTCGTTACAGACCCAATCGCCGACATGCTGACCCGCATTCGCAACGCGGTGAGCGTGGGCCATGAGCGGGTGGCCATGCCGGCGTCGAAGCAAAAAGTCAACATCGCCCGGATCCTCGCCGACGAGGGCTTCATCGACCGCTACGAGGTCAAAGAGAACGGTCATCGCAGCGAGCTGGAACTGGTGCTGCGCTACGCCGAACGCCGTCGCCCGGTCATCGAAGGCCTCAAGCGGGTCTCGAGGCCCGGTCACCGCGTCTACTCCGGGGCCAGGGATCTTCCCCGTGTCCAGGGAGGTCTCGGCGTCGTCGTCGTGTCCACCAGTCAGGGCCTGATGCCCGATCGCGAGGCGCGCAAGCGTCGTCTGGGTGGAGAGATCGTCTGCGAGGTGTGGTGATGAGCCGTATTGGAAACAAGCCACTGGACCTGCCCGACGGCGTCGACATCGAGGTCAAGGGCAGCGCGGTGAAGGTCAAGGGCTCCAAGGGTGAGTTGAACCGGACGTTTCACGAGCGCATCGGGTTCGACATCAACGATGGCGTCATCACGGTGACCCGTCCCGACGACACCCGTGAGTCGCGCGCGCTTCACGGTCTCAGCAGGAAGCTGCTGGCCAACATGGTGCACGGCGTGTCCGACGGTTTCTCCAAGGAACTGGAGATTCAGGGCGTGGGTTACCGCGCCACCCTGAAGGGCCGCGATCTCGAGTTGTTGGTCGGCTACAGCCACCCGGTCACGGTCGAGGCCCCGGAAGGAATCACCTTCGAGGTTCCCGAGCAGACCCGGGTCATCGTCTCCGGCATCGACAAGGAGTTGGTGGGCCAGGTGGCTGCTGACGTGCGCAAGGTGCGCCCCCCCGAGCCCTACAAGGGCAAGGGGATCCGCTATGTCGGCGAGTACGTGAGACGCAAGGCCGGAAAGGCAGGTAAGTGATGCGGCGAGGCAAGGACACCCGCAAACGCCGCCGCGACCGGGTGCGCAGGAAACTGCGTGGCACTTCCGAGCGTCCCCGGCTCACGGTATATCGGAGCAACAAATACATATACGCCCAGGTGATCGACGACACCGAGGGTGTCACCCTCGCGGCCGCCTCCTCCCAGGAACCCGATCTGAGAGCCGATCGTCTCAATGTGGAGACCGCCGCCAAGGTCGGCGCCATCGTGGCCGACCGAGCCAAGGACGCAGGCGTGAGCACGGTCGTCTTTGATCGGGGCAGCTACAAGTACCACGGAAGACTGAAGGCGCTCGCCGACGCCGCCCGCGAAGCAGGATTGGAGTTTTGATGACAACGGATCGCTCACGCAACGAGACGGAGCACTAATGGCCAGACAAAACCGCTCAGGCGAACAGAGTCAATACGACGAGCGCGTCATCCAGATCAACCGGGTCTCCAAGGTCGTCCAGGGTGGGCGTCGCTTCAGTTTCACGGCACTGGTCGTGGTCGGTGATGGCAACGGGAGGGTCGGTGTCGGTTACGGCAAGGCCAAAGAGGTACCTGCGGCCATCCAGAAGGGGATGGAACAGGCTCGTCGGTCGATGGAGGTCGTGCCAATGGCAGGCCAGACCATCATCCACCAGATCACCGGCATACACGACGCCGCCAGCGTCCTGATCAAGCCGGCCGCCCCCGGTACCGGTGTCATCGCCGGTGGGGCCGTCCGTCAGATCCTGGAGGCCGCCGGAATCAAGGACGCTCTCGCCAAGTCGCTCGGCTCACCGACCCATCTCAACGTGGCCAAGGCGACGATGAACGGCCTCATGGGGCAGCGTCGTCCCGACGAGGTCGCCCGGCTGCGGGGGAAGAAGGCCGAAGACATCACCCCACCCGGTCTTCTCCACGCCTACAACACCACCGAATCGTTGCGCGCCAACCCGTCGGACTCGAAGTAGTCGATCATGGCCAAGACGAAACAAAAGTCCCTCAAGATCACGCTCGTCCGGAGCATCATCGGAGAGAAGCCCAAGGTCAGGGCGACCGTCGATGCGCTCGGGTTGAAGCGGATCCATCAGACTGTGGAGCAGGTGGACTCACCGAGCGTCCGCGGCATGCTGGAGAAGGTGAATCATCTGGTGGAGGTGGAAGAAGCCTGATGGCTTCTTCCACGTACCCGGTATTCGGTATTCGGTACCCGGAAGGATTGGAACATGAGTGAAGAGCAGAAGGAACAATTGAAGCTGCACCATCTGGCGCCGGCGCCGGGATCGAAGAAGAAGAAGATCCGCGTCGGACGGGGGGAGAGCGGACGTCGCGGCAAGACGGCCGGACGTGGCACCAAGGGGCTCAAGGCACGGAGCAAGCTGCGTCCGGGGTTCGAGGGCGGCCAGACCCCCCTCGCCATGCGTCTGCCCAAGCTGAAGGGCTTTACCAACCCCGGCAAGGAGAGGTTCGCCATCGTCAACCTGGCGACGCTGGACCAGTTCGAGGCCGGGACCGAGGTGACCCCTGAGCTTTTGCGGGAACACGGGCTGATCAGGCACAAGGGTCAGCTCAAGGTGCTCGGCGAGGGCGACTTCGACAAGAAGCTCACGGTCAAGGCCCACGCCTTCAGCGCGTCAGCAAGAGAGAAGATCGAGGCAGCGGGCGGGACAGTCGAGATCATCGAATGAGGTATCAAGTATCGGGCACTTCGTGCCCTGAGGTATTAGGTACGAGGACGCCCGATAATGGTCGTTCCGCCTTCCTCATACCTGATACTTCATACCTGATACTTCATACCTGATACCTGATACCTCATGCTTTCCATCTACCGCAACATGTTCAAGATCCCGGACCTCCGGGCGAAGATCCTCTTCACCCTGGCGATGTTCGCGGTCTACCGTCTCGGCGCCGCCATCCCGGTCCCGGGTATCGACCTGGACGCCGTCCAGTTGTTCCAGAGCCAGCAGCAGGCCGGGGGCATCTATGGGCTGATCAACCTCTTCTCCGGCGGGGCTCTCGAACAGTTCTCCGTCTTCGCTTTGGGGATCATCCCCTACATCACCGCGGCGATCATCATGCAGCTGCTCCAGGTGGTCATACCCAAGCTGCAGCAGCTCCAGGAGGAGGGTGAGTCGGGCCGAAAGGTGATCACCCAGTGGACCCGCTATCTGACGGTCATCCTGGCGTTGATCCAGTCGACCGGCTTCACATTCCTCTTCCACTCGGGCCAGTTCACCGGTGGCATCGACCTGATCCCCAACTACACCCCAGGCCGGGTGATCCTCATCGTCGTGACGATGACGGCAGGCACGGCCATGGTCATGTGGCTGGGCGAGCTGATCACCCAGCGTGGCGTCGGCAACGGCATGTCGCTGATCATCTTCGTGGCGATCTTGAGCCAGTTCCCCTCGGTGTTCGTGAGCATCTGGGGCCAGACCTGGGCCGTCGGCATGGGTCACCGTTTCGTCGTGATCGTGGCGATCTTCCTGGCGATGTTCGCCGCCATCATCTACGTCGATCAGGGTCAGCGCCGCATCCCCATCCAGTTCGCCAAGCGGGTACGGGGCCGGCGTGTCATGGGCGGCCAGTCCACCTACATTCCGCTCAAGGTGAACACGGCCGGTGTGATCCCGGTCATCTTCGCCACCTCGGTGCTGCTGATGCCCCCGTTGCTGGTCACCGCCATCCCATCGAACGCCACGTGGGTGCAGGTGGCCCGCCGCTGGATCGACGACAACCTCGGCGGTGGAGGTGTCACCAACGTGAGCTGGTGGTACATCGTCATTCTCTTCGCGCTGATCGTCTTCTTCACCTACTTCTACACCGCGATCCAGTTCGACCCGGAGCAGCAGTCGGAGATGATCCAGCGTCAGGGCGGGTTCATCCCCGGTGTCCGTCCCGGACGGCAGACTTCCCGGCACCTGGCCCACATTCTCAACCGGATCACGCTTCCTGGCTCGATCTTCCTGGCGACCATCTCGGTCATGCCTGCCATCGCCGGCGCGATATGGAACATCCAGATCGCCTTCTCCGGTGTGTCGATCCTGATCGTCGTCGGCGTCGGTCTGCAGACGATGCAGCAGATAGAGAGCCAGCTGACGATGCGCAACTACGAGGGAATCCTCACATGAGGATTCCCTCGTGTATCAGGTATGAAGTATCGGGCACTTCGTGCCCTGAAGTATTGGGACTCCGATCTCGGAAAATGAGCAACGCCGAAGGCGTTTCCGACAGGTCTTCATACTTCATACCTCATACTTCATACAGGAGCCGAACGAAGTGAGGCTGCTTTTCATTGGTCCTCCCGGGGCCGGGAAAGGGACCCAGGCGGACCGGGTGTCGGAGCGACTCGGGATACCTCACGTGTCCACCGGAGACATGTTCCGTGACCACGTGGCCCGCGGCACCGAGCTCGGGCAGAAAGTCGACGCCATCATGAAGGCCGGCGACTACGTGCCCGACGAGATGACCGTGGCGATGCTGGAAGAGAGGATCGCCCAGGACGATGCCCGGGACGGTTTCATCCTCGATGGTTTCCCTCGCACCGAAGCTCAGGTGGAGTCGCTGGACGGCCTGCTCGGCGAGGACGGGCTGGACAGGGTGGTGGTTTTCGACGTCGACGAGGACGAACTGACCGAGCGGCTACTCGCCCGCGGCCGCGCCGACGACACCGAGGAGACCATCCGCAACCGGTTCAAGATCTATGTCGACCAGACCCAGCCGTTGATCGACGAGTACGAGAGTCGCAGCCTCACGGTCATGGTCGACGGGATAGGAGAGGTCGAAGAGGTCACCGAGCGTATTCTGGACAAGCTGGAAGACTCTGGCACGAAGTCATGATCACCATCAAGAGCCGTCGCGAGTTCGCCAAGATGCAGAAGGCCGGGGCCGCGGTAGCCGCGGTCCATCGCGAGGTGCGTGCCGCAGCCCGGCCGGGAGTCAAGCTGCTCGACCTGGAGGAGATCGGGGCGAAGGTCATTGCCGACCATGGCTGCAAGTCGTCTTTCCTCAACTATCACGGCACCTATCCGGCGACGCTGTGCCTGTCTCCGAACGACGTCATCGTCCACGGCATCCCCAACGAATACCGACTCAGGGAGGGAGACATCCTCTCGGTCGATGCCGGAGCGATCTTCGAGGGTTTCCATGGTGACGCTGCCTTCACGATGGGCATCGGGGAAATTTCGCCCGAGGCGAGACACCTGATCGACACCACCGAGGAAGGAATGTGGGTGGGGATTCACCAGGTCCGCAAGGGCAACCGTCTCGGTGACATTGGAGCCGCGATCCACGCCGTGGGGGAGGCCCATGGCTACGGGGTGGTAGAGGAGTATGTCGGCCACGGCATCGGACGCGAGATGCACGAGGAGCCCCAGGTTCCCAATTACGGGTCTCCAGGATCGGGGATGAAGCTGAAGACGGGCATGGCCCTCTGCATCGAGCCGATGTTCAACATCGGCAGCCGGGAGACAAAGGTCGATCCCGACGGATGGACGGTCCGCACCAAGGACGGCTCGTTGTCGGCGCATTGGGAGCACACTGTTGCCCTCACCCCCGACGGTCCGATGATCTTCACCGCGGACGTCGAGCCGGTGCCCGTCGAGGAGACTGCGGACGTATCGGCCGGGTACCGATCCTGAAAGTGCCCGGACTTGAGCAAGCACCGAGCCGTGGTTATCATTTGAAGGTCTTTACCGCTCCTTTCTGTGGCCGAAAGGACGGTTTGCGCCAGGGCACTATCGCCCGCAACCACTCTTACGCTCCGGTTGCCCTCGATAGTGGCCTGGCATCGCACGCGTCCGCGTGCCCGATGAGAATTGGAGAAACACGATGAAGGTAAGACCTTCCACAAAGAAGATGTGTGAGAAGTGTCGGATCATCCGGCGTCGTGGACGCGTCTGGGTGATCTGCTCGAATCCACGACACAAGCAGCGACAGGGTTGATGCAACTGACCGCCCACGTAACACATGAGGTAGGCCACTAATGGCACGTATTGCAGGAGTAGACGTCCCCAGAGACAAGCGTCTCGAGATCTCTTTGACCTACATCTTCGGGATCGGTAACACGACCGCGAAGAAGATCTGTGCCGAGACCGGCATCGATTCCTCCACCCGTGTCCGGTCGCTGACCGACGACGAGGTGGCCCGGATCCGTCAGTTCATCGAGACCAACTACAAGGTCGAGGGGGACCTCCGACGCGAGGTCCAGCAGAACATCAAGCGCAAGATCGAGATCGGCAGCTATCAGGGCATCCGCCATCGTCGCGGTTTGCCTGTTCGCGGCCAGCGCACCCACACCAATGCCCGCAGCCGCAAGGGTCGCCGGGTCGCCATCGCCGGCAAGAAGAAAGTGACCAAGTAAGTGACTTCCCGACAGCAAGGCTCGAAGCGGGTCCGCCGCCGCGAGCGCAAGAACATCCCGCACGGCCAGGCCCACATCAAGGCCAGCTTCAACAACACCATCATCAACATCACCGACCAGTCCGGCGCCTCCGTGGCATGGACCTCGGGCGGATCGGTCGGTTTCAAGGGATCGCGGAAGTCGACTCCCTACGCGGCTCAGGTCGCGGCCGAGGAGGCCGCCCGCCGAGCCGGTGAGCACGGCATCCGCAAGATCGACGTCATCGTGAGCGGCACCGGCTCGGGTCGTGACACCGCGGTGCGCACACTCCAGAACATGGGCCTCGAAGTCACCTGGGTCAAGGACGTGACTCCGCTGCCGCACAACGGCTGCCGTCCCAAGAAGCGTCGGAGAGGCTAGTGCCTACCCTCGCAACACCCGCCGGCCTCACAGCGGCCAGGGACGTCACCAGCGGCGTCCTCCTCCTCGACGCACCTCGCCGGTGCGCCTTCGTCGTGCGTCCTTGCTGGACGACGCCCCTGCCTCGCTCTGAGGCTCGACAGCGTCACGAGGGCAGGCACTGATGGCGCGTTACACCGGACCCAAGTGCAAGGCCTGTCGCCGGGCGCGCACCCAGCTCTGCCAGTCGAAGCGCTGCGCCAGCGAGCGACGCCCCTATCCACCCGGTGAGCACGGGCGCGGCAGGGTGCGCGAGAGCGACTACCAGGTCCAGCTGCGCGAGAAACAGAAGCTTCGCACCATGTATGGCGTCCTCGAGCGACAGTTCCGCCGCTACTACAAGGAGGCCGCCCGACGGCCCGGGATCACCGGCGAGCACATCCTCCAGATGTTGGAGCAGCGTCTCGACAACGTTGTTTGGCGTGCAGGGCTAGCCGCCACCCGCCCTCAGGCGCGCCAGCTCGTAAACCACGGTCATTTTCAGGTCAACGGGCGCAAGGTGGACATCCCGTCCTATCAGGTCAAGCCCGGTGACGTGATCACCATGAAGGAACGTTCCAAGGACATGATCGTGATCCAGCATTCCGTCGACACCCAGGACCGGCTGGTGCCGGATTGGATCGCCGTGAATGTGGACGATCGCCAGATCTCCATCAACGATCATCCCCGCAGGGATCAGATCGACACAGACATCAACGAGCAGTTGATCGTCGAGCTCTACTCGAAGTGAGGTAATCCACTTGTTGATTGTTCAGCGCCCCCAAATCGAAATCGAGGAAGTCGGCGACAACCGGTCGCGTTTTGTTATCGAGCCCCTGGAGCCGGGTTTCGGCTACACGCTCGGCAACACCATGCGCCGGACACTCCTGTCCCGCATCCCGGGTGCCGCCATCACCTCGATCCAGATCGAAGGAGTCGAGCACGAGTTCTCGACCATCGACGGCGTCGTGGAAGACGTGGTCGACATCATCCTCAATATCAAGAGGATCGTCATCCACATGGAGGGGATGGACGAACAGACTCTCTATCTCTCCGCCAAGGGCTCGGGTGACGTGACCGCCGGCGATCTCAAGCTTCCGGCCGGTGTCGAGGTGGTCAACCCCGACGCCCACATCGCCACCCTGAGCTCTTCGGGAAGGCTGGAGATGGAGATGACCGTCGCCCCCGGAGTCGGCTATCGCACGGCCGACGCCAACAAGAGCGGCTCGTCGGTGATCGGTGTGATCCCCGTCGACTCGATCTTCTCCCCGGTGCGCAAGGTTGCCTACTCGGTCGAGAACACTCAGGTCGGTCAGATGACCAACTACGACAGGCTGGTCCTCGACGTGGAGACCAACGGTGCCATCGAGCCGAAGGACGCCGTCTCGTCCGCCGGCAAGACCCTCGGCGAGCTGATGGACATCTTCGCTGACGTCGGCCAGGGGGAAGGTCTCGAGCTCGTGGACGTCGTGCCGGAGACATCGGCCTCGCCGGATCTGGAGCTTCCCATCGAGGCGCTCGACCTTTCGGAGCGTCCCCGCAACTGTCTGCGTAGGGCACAGATCAAGACGGTAGGAGAGCTCGTCGAGCGCACCTCCGACGATCTGTTGAACATCACCAACTTCGGCCAGAAGAGCCTCGACGAGGTCATCGCCAAGCTGGATGAGCTGGGTCTAAGCCTCGCCGACGCCCCGACAGGGAGTGGTGACTGATGCCAAGGCCTCCCAAGGGGAAGCGGTTCGGCAAGACGGCGGCGCACCACAAGCTGATCATGGCCAACCTGGCCACCGACCTCTTCGTCCAGGAGAAGATCGTCACCACCGAGGCCAAGGCCAAGGCGGTGCGGCCCCTCGCCGAGAAGCTGATCACCAAGGCCCGCAAGGGCGACCTGCACTCCCGTCGCATCGTGCTCAAGACGATTCACGACAAGGGTGCGGTCGCCAAGCTCTTCGAAGACGTCGCTCCCCGGTATGAGGGTCGTGACGGTGGCTACATCCGCATCACCAAACTCGGCCCCCGTCGTGGAGACGGCGCAGAAGAGGCGATAATCGAGCTCCTTTAGTCGACGTACTCGGTACTCGGTATCTTGTAGCCGGAAGGCCCGCCTCGGAGGCGGGCCTTTTCTTTGGTTGAGTGCTGGTCGTTCCGGATTTGTGATGTGGACGGAGATGCTACGTGTTGTCCATTCGCCGTTCGATAAAGGTGCGGACACGTCGCTTGATCGCACCGACAACGGGCAAAGTTTCCACGCGTTCGAGGAGAATCTCCGGATCGACAAGCCCGCGACCGATGAGTGCGTCAGCGAACTCGCGGTCTTTCTCCCGCCCGGCAACCAACTTCGCAAGTACGAGATCGTGAGGTTCCAGACAGACTGCTTTGGCTTTCCCAGTGTCTCCCCATTCGAAGGGCACCAGTCGGTCTTCCCAACCTCCCGGAAGGGTTGCAGTCGCTAGCCCAACCCCCTGCCCGTAGTAGCCGAACTGCGAGTGGAACATCGAGGCTTCCCCGATCGCTCCATCGACCCGGTCCGCCTTCTCGTCGTCGCTGTCATCGAGAAAAGCGATATCCGCCTCGATGGAAACAGTGGCTTCAGGTGGCAACTCGGTCTCCGAGTACGCGGCCAGGATTGCCTGGCTCCCGATCACCAGAATCTCGCCATCGTCGCTGACCTCGGTGGCCGCTCTGAGTATGTGCGCTAGATCAGAGCGTCTCACTCGTCACTGCCCTGTTCGTACCTTTTCCATGCCGCCAGTACCTCGGCCCTCTCCGCCTCGCTCAGGACTCCGGCAAAAGGAGAGTTCTGCCTCAGGTCTCTTCCATATTGCGATCGACTCGTCATCGCTCCGAGAAGAGCTGGGACGGATCCATTGAGGAGACGCTCCCACTCGTCGAGCCAGGACTGGGCGCGCCCGCGTGCAGACCTCCGCATCTCCTCGAGGTTGCCTTTTGCCGTTTGGACGATGGCTTCCGGAGAAGCGACTAGCCGGCCTGCAATCGCATACGCCAGCCAGAGGCTGCGACGCTGGTCTCGGGTCAGTCTGAGGGTTCGGTCCGCGAGTACCTCAACATCGCTCCGTCGTATCCGGCGGTGAGTTCCGACAGATATGAAGGGAAGATCTCCTCGATTGCAGAGGTCAACCACGTGTTGTCGCGATGAGTTGAGAATTCGAGCCGCCTCGCCTGTCGTCAGGAACTCGTCGTCCCTAGCCTCTTCGATTTGGGCTTCGGCGATGTGCTTCCTCATGCGTGTGACTCTAGTACGTAAACACAACAAACACAATATAGGTCTCTATATTGTGTTTTTTGTGGTTGTTGCCTGGCTATCGAGTCGCGCATACAACGCGACATGAGGCAAAGTGGCCCGCCTCCGAGGCGGGCCTTTTCTATTAGTGGGTCCGAGTACCGCGTACCGAGTACATGACCTAGCCGGCCTCGACGTCTACGTCACCGGGCTATTACGCCCAGCAGGATTCCTACCAGGAAGATGGCCAGACCGGTGAGAAGGGCTTGCTGCGGAGTGGCCCGTCCGGGGAGCCAGCGTGAGGCGAGAACGGGGTCGCTGTAGACCACCGCTCCGAACAGGACTCCCAGACCCCCCACGACGAGGAGGATCGTGGAGGCGACTCCGGGGAAGATGGCGAAAACCGCCAACAGGGCCACCGCGATGACGAAAATGCCCCGGCTGAACACCCAGTCGGGCAGCACGGCCCCGAATCTCTTCTTGCCCTTGAGAAGGAGACTGTCGACGGCGTCGAGGATTCTGGCTCCCACCCCGGGTTTGGGCGGTTTCTTTGGAGCCTGGACCTCTGTTGGCACCTGCACCGGCTCATGTTCAATCACAGGAGCGGGGGGAGGAACCACGGTCGGCTCTTCCGTCGGGGCGATCTGCTGACCTTCGGCTGCCTCAGCCTGGGTGGGGGTCTTCTTTTTGCGAGAGATCCCACGCCGCTTCTTCTTGTGGGCCTTCTCCAGCTCGGCAGTGAACGATGACATGTCATTGAACTCGAGTAGCAGCAGTTCGCCCTCGACGGCCATGCGATAGCCGGTGGGGATCTCCTCGAGATGTATCTCGGTCAGCGGCCAGTCACCGATCTCGGTGTCGCCCGCGGCAATGCGAAGCCGCCCCTCGGACAGCTCGATAGTGGCGGCTAGCGAGTTGACGTCGCCGACTGTGCGGAGTGAAGCTGAGAATGTCCCCATTCTCAGCGAATATCGGCACGCATCGCGCGGACCTTTTGTCCTTTTTCTCGGATTGGCTCAGCCGCCCGTTTCGAAGGTGCGCAACGAGAACATTCCGACGAACAGGAAGATGATCACCAGGATTCCAAGTGCCAGCAGCACCGTCGAGATTATCCCGAGAATCCGGCCCGCGTTGGCCGTGCCCCTGTTCTCCGGGGAGCGGCGCCCGGCGTCTATCGCCTGCAGCTCGTTGTTGCCCATTACCCAGGCGATCGGCCCGAGAAGCTGACAGAGGACGATGCCGATGATCCCGAGCACCAGGATTGTCGTTGCTTGACTGGCTTCGGGGTACGCGCCCGACTCTTGCGGGAATTGTGGTTGTGACATACGGGTCGGAGTATCGCATATCCGACAAGGCTTTGACCAGAGGTAGCCTGAAAACGTGACGCGCGCCTATTACCTGGACTTCGACCGCACCGACTGGGCGGCCCTGCGTGGCCGTACTCCGCTGACGCTCACCGAAGAAGAGGTCGAGAAGCTGAGCGGGATCAGCGTGAATCTCGATGTCGACATGGTCGAGGAGACGTTCTTGCCGTTGTCACGACTCCTCAACCTCTATGTCCAGGGCAGCCAGCTACTGCATTCGGTCACCGATACCTTCCTCGGCACCCAGCCTCATCCCAAGCCATTCGTGATCGGGGTCGCGGGCTCAGTCGCCGTCGGCAAATCCACTATTGCCAGGGTGCTCGAAGCCCTGCTAGCCCGGTGGCCACATCACCCTGAAGTCGAATTGGTCACCACCGACGGCTTTCTTCACCCCAACTCCGTGCTCGAAGAGCGGGGCCTCATGGAGCGCAAGGGCTTTCCCGAGAGCTACCGCCGCTCGGCACTGCTCGACTTCGTCGCCAGGGCGGCGGCGGGCGAAGAGCATCTTGAGATCCCTGTCTATTCACATATTCGCTACGACATCGTCGAAGACGAGACCAGGGTCATCAACCGGCCGGACATCCTCATCATCGAGGGGATCAACGTCCTCCAGGCGGGGGAGACGGGGGCTTTCGTCTCCGACTACTTCGACTTCTCCATTTTCGTCGACGCCGACACGGACGACATCGAGAACTGGTACGTCCAGCGATTCCTCACCCTCAAGAAGACGGCTTTCACCCAGCCAGACGCCTATTTCCGTCGGTACGCCGAGCTGAGCGACGACGAGGCCGTCGAGGTGGCCGAGCACATCTGGAAGAACATCAACGAGGTCAACCTCACGGAAAACATCCTCCCCACCCGGGACCGGGCATCGCTGGTCCTGGAGAAGGCCCCCGATCACTCGGTGAAGCGGGTCCGTCTGCGGCGCTAGGCCGGCCCGGTCCTCACTTCGTAGAGATTCCAGGAGCCTGGCACTCCTTTGAGTTCGAACGTGCCGCAGTCGGCGAATTCCATGTTGGAGCCGATGACCAGGTCCTTGACTGTCCCGGAGGCCATGATCCCGCCCGAGGAGGCGGCGGCCATGACCCGCGCACCGATGTGCACCGCCACGCCGCCGATGTCGTCGTCGCGTACCTCGACCTCGCCGGTGTGGATCCCGACCCTGATCTCCAGGCCGATCTTCCTCAGTTCGTTGACCATCACTTGGGCGCATTGGATGGCGCGCAGCGGTCCGTCGAACATGGCCACGAAGCCATCCCCGGTGGTGTTGACCTCCTTGCCCCGGAACCGCTCGAGCTGGAGCCTGACGATCCGGTTGTGTTCCTCCCTGGCGTCGAGCCAGCGGTTGTCGCCTGATTCGGATGCCAGCGACGTCGAGCCCACGATGTCGCTGAAGAGGACGGTGGCAAGCATGCGGTTCGTCTGCACCGGTGTGTGACGTCCGGTTACGAAAGCCTCGATGGCGTCGAGCGTCTCGGTGGGGTCGCCGGCGTGGAACGGAAGGGTGTCGGGACCGTCGATGAGTTGCAGCTCGGCGCCCGGGATGTGTTCGGCGAGATACTCGCCGAACTCCCTTCGGTGAAAGCGTGCTTCGCGACGTTGGATCACCAGGGTCTGGGCCTGGATCGCCGGGAGGACCGACCTGACGTCGGTTTCGGCGATCCATTCCACCGCCTTCCTCGCCACCGATGGGGCCATGCTCTGTCTTTGGAACCACGGATACCAGGCCCAAAATCGAGGGTCTCTTGCGGCCGTCGGGGCGGTCAGCTCCAGCGTGGTCGCGTCCCGCCCGAAGCTGGCCTTCCACCCCTCCGAGTAGGCCTCGACGACGTGGGGAGGAGCCCCAATGGGATAGTCCGGGGCGCGGGCGAAACGGGCATAGGAGTTGACCAGGATCAGGGTGGGAAATCGTTTCGGGTATGTGGCAGCGAGGATGCAGGCCAGCATTCCCCCTTCGGTGTCACCGATGAGGATCGCCTCCTGCGAGTTCTCGGCGTCGAGAACGACGCTTACATCATCGAGGGTGTCTTCGACCGGGTCGATGTATCCCCTCGTGGTCGGGTTGTCTGATACGCCCGATCCCCGCTTGTCGATCAGGAAGACCCGCCCGAACTCACCCAGTCGATCGAGGTAGCGGATCGCCGACGGCTCGTCCCAATACAAGTCGACGTTGGTCATCCACGCGGTGATGAAGACGATGTCGGGTGACGACCGGCCGAACACCTGATAGCCGATGACACCCTTGGGGCTCTCGACGAAGAGCGTCTCGGGTCGACCGACGGGAGTGGTCATGGAGACAAAGATATCGCCTGTCAGCCCGTTACCCTCTCCGCCCGTGAAGATGTTCACCAGGGCAGGTCGAGCCGCCATCTTCGACCGCAACGTATACACCGAGGCGTTCTTCGACGACGACGCCATGGCCGACAGCGCCATCATCGTGGCGCTTGTCGGTGCCGCCACCTACATCGGCTTCCTGGTGCGCGGTGGCTTCGGGCGTTTCGACCTGACGGGTCTCATCGAGATAGTCCTCTACTCGGTCGTGGCCTGGCTAATCCTCGGGTTCGCCACCTGGTTCGCCGCCACCCGGCTCTTCAAGGCGACGGGACGACCCCAGACTCTTCTCGCCCTCCAGGGGCTCGCCGTGCTTCCTTTGCTCCTGGAGATCTTTGGCTCCCCTATCTCATGGATCGGTCTCATCTGGTACGTGGTGATCCTGGTCGTGGCCACCAAGCAGGCCAGCGACCTCCCATACAAGGAAGCGGGTGTGTCAGTTCTCATCGGCTTTGCCGCGGCGTTCATCGTCCGCCTGTTGCTCGGAGCACCTTTCGCCCTGTTGAGTGGCGCCTTCTTCTGACACGTGGCGGTCTACCGGCTCGACATCGCATACGACGGCACCGGGTTTAGGGGGTGGGCCCGCCAGCAGGGGCAGCGCACGGTGCAGGGAGAGCTGGAGTCGGCGTTGAGCACCTACCTGCGCGGTCCCGTCACCACGGCGGTGGCAGGCCGTACCGACGCAGGCGTCCACGCCCTCGGCCAAGTGGTGTCCTTCGAGTTCGACGGGGAGGTGGATCTGGATCGTCTGCCCCGTGCGATCAACGGAATCATCGGCCCCGAGGTGTCGGTCCGGTCGGCGTCGGCGGCACCCGACGGGTTCAACGCCAGATTTTCCGCGACCTGGCGTCGCTACCGCTACCGGATGGACACCGCCCCAACGTCCGACCCGCTGAGCCGCCACGTGGCTTGGCACGTCGGCGCGGACCTGGACGTAGAGGTGATGCGTGAGACGGCCGCCGCCTTCGTGGGGGACCACGACTTCAGCTCCTTCTGTCGGAAGGTGGAGGGGAAGAGCAATGTGCGTCGAGTGTCCGAGACGTCACTGGTGGAGTCGGGCGACTTCCTCGACTTCTGGATCAAGGCCAACGCCTTCTGCCATCAGATGGTCCGCTCGATCGTCGGATACCTCTACGACGTGGGGCGGGGGTTCTCGGATGGATCTCAGGTCGAGGACGTCATCGCGGCCCGAGACCGGTCGAGAGTGGCCACCGTCGCCCCGCCCCACGGCCTGGTCTTGTGGCAGGTTGGGTATGACCCCCAAGACCGCTAGCCATGTACAGGGCGGTTGGTGTTGCCAGCGAAGCACGCAACGGCGTAGACGATGGCTGAGCAGACCTCGGTCAGCTTCTCAGGTGCTATCGCTCCGACCAGTTCGATGAGCATTGTCTGGGGGATGGTGTGGAGTCCGTCGCAGTTGACTGCCGACTCATGATCGAGCCCGACATGGTCGCCGAGCGGGACCTCGGCAGCCAGGCCCCGAATCGAAGTTGTGATCTCGGCGACGGTGACCAGAGAGCGAACGTCGAGGACCTCGTCCCGGGTCAGGACCAAGACTGGTCGACGTTTCCGGCCGACCTGGGCGAGCCAGATCTCGCCTCTTTTCACATCTCGCCCCAGGCCTCAGTGTCGTTCCAGAACGGGTCGGGTCGTTCCGGGTGCTGCTCGTAGGCGGCGCGGTCCGCCTCAGCCAGCGCGGCCCGGACAGCCGAGGCGACTCCGTCGCGGGCGGCAGCGGAGATATTGATTCCCAACCGGCGGGCTTGCTCGGCAAGAGACTTGTCCAAGGTGAAGGTGGTGCGGGTTGTCATATCATCTAATGATAGCAGTAAATGCTAGCGTCTATGTTCTGGTGATTTGGTATGAGGTATCGGGCACTTTGTGCCCTGAGGTATGAAGTATGAAGTATCAGGTGTCGAGGATCAGTCGGTCCTCGAGGGTTTTGATGCGAGCCTTGAGGAGGCTCGCCTTTGAGATGAGCTCTTCCACGTCGCGCACGAGTCCGAGCTCGCGCGAGACCTCCAGTTGACTCTCCAACTCGCAGATCGACCCGATTGCAACCCGTAGGAATCGCGCCATATCTTTCGATGATCCTCGGCCGGCTCCCTCGGCGATGTTGGAGCTCACCGACACTGCCGCTCGCCGCATCTGAGCGGTGAGTCCGTATCGCTCGGCCGTCGGATAAGATCCGGTAAGTCGGTAGATCTTGGCTGCGAGGTCGACTGCTTCACGCCAGACGTCCAGGCGACGGAACTGATGCATCCTTCATAGGTACTCCACACGATCGCCGATGAGAAGTACTTCATACCTCATACTTCATACCTGATACCTTCTCCCCAATTGGCCTATCTGCACCCTCCCGCGTAAACTGACCGACGCCTTCCCCCCGAAGGCCGTTTCCCCAAACGCTTCCGTGCTTTCAGCGTGCGAGGACACATACTGACCATGAACAACAAGACATTCTCACCAAGGCCCGGCGACATCAATCGCGCCTGGCATCTCGTCGACGCCACCGACCTGCCGCTCGGCAGACTCGCTTCGGAGGTTGCCCAGGTGCTGCGGGGCAAGCACAAGCCGACCTATGCACCTCATGTCGACACCGGCGACTTCGTGGTGATCGTCAACGCCGACAAGGTCGCTGTCACTTCCGACAAGACCCAGTCGAAGATCTACTACCGGCACTCCGGGTTCCCCGGTGGCATCAAGGCGGAGAACTTCACTTCGTTGCTGGGACGCCGACCAGAAGCCGTCATCGAGCGTGCGGTGCGGGGGATGCTCCCGAAGAACAAGCTGGGTCGGCAGATGGCCCGCAAGCTCAAGGTCTACGCCGGTCCCGACCATCCTCACACAGCTCAGGGCCCCGAGCCCTTGGAACTGAACATCCGAAAGGTTGAAGTCTGATGTCGAAGCCACTCATCCAGACGACGGGTCGCCGCAAGCAGTCGATCGCCAGGGTCCGCTTCCGGGAAGGCTCCGGTCAGGTGACGCTCAACGAGAAGCCCCTCGAGGCGTACTTCCCCTCCATGGCAGTGAGAATGCGGGTAATGGAACCCCTGAGCCTCACCCAAACTCAAGGTCGCTACGACATCGAGGCCACTCTCGATGGTGGTGGCACGACCGGACAGGCCGATGCCCTCAGGCTGGGCATTGCCCGGGCTCTCGTCGAGCTCGACCCCGACCTGCGAGCGACTCTAAAGAAAGCAGGGATGCTCACCAGGGACTCCCGTGTCGTGGAGAGCAAGAAGTACGGGCTCCGCAAGGCCCGCCGCGCTCCGCAGTACACCAAGCGCTAGGAAGCTCCGGGTGGACCTCCGGCGTCTGCTCGACGGCGGCAAGCCCATCTTCGGGACCGACGGTGTCCGTGGTGCCGCTGGCTCCGAGCTGACCGCAGATATCGCCCTCGAGATCGGCCGCGCCGCCGGGTCATATCTCCGTGGCGGCCCCGTAGTTGTCGGCCAGGACACCCGCCGGTCCGGGTCCATGCTCTCGTCCGCCCTCCAGGCGGGCTTTCACTCCGCCGGCATCGACACCATCGACGTCGGGGTGCTTCCCAGCGGAGGGATCTCCCATCTCACCGCCGGCAGCGGGGCGACGATGGGTGCAGTGGTCTCTGCCAGCCACAACCCGGCCGACGACAACGGCATCAAGCTGCTCAGTTCCAGGGGTGGGAAGCTCCCCTCTGACATCGAGCGCGAGCTGGAGGAGCGGCTCCGATCTTCCGGCTGGCAGGCCGCCACCGGAGCCACGATCGGGTATCGCACCTGGAACCCCGACGCTCTCTACGACTACATCGACCATCTCGCCTCTGCCTCCCGCTACTCCCTCAATGGGGTCCGGCTGGCCCTGGACTGCGCCAACGGAGCCGCCTACAAGGCCGCGCCCGAGTTGTTCGAACGGCTCAATGCCGACGTGGTGGTGTTCAATGCCGAGCCCAACGGGCGCAACATCAACGAGAGCTGTGGAGCCACCCATCCCAGCTTCATCGCGGAGAACGGCGACGGCCGTATCGGGCTGGCCTTCGACGGTGACGCCGACCGTCTCATCGCCACAGATGAGGATGGCGAGATCGCCAACGGCGACGTGATCATGGCGATCATCGCCCGCCATCTCAAGGAGCAGGGGAAGCTGAAGAAGAACCTGGTGGTGGCCACGGTCATGTCCAACCTGGGCTTTCGGAAGTCGATGGAGGAAGCGGAGATCGAGATGGTGGAGACTCCAGTCGGCGACCGATACGTCACCGAGGCGCTCCTGGAGCGCAAGGGGCTGCTTGGCGGGGAGCAATCGGGCCACATCATCTTCACCGACTTCGCCGAAACCGGCGACGGTCTCCTCACCGCGGTGCAGCTGCTCAACGTGGTGGCCGGCACCGGAAAGGAGTTGCGTGAGCTGCGCGCCGAGGCGATGACCGAGTTCCCCCAGGTGCTGGTCAACGTCCGGGTCGACCGCTCCGTTGACATCGCCTCCGTCGAGCCGTTGTGGGACGAAGTCAACGACGTCGAGGAGGAGCTGGGCGATGAGGGCCGGGTTCTGGTGCGGCCGTCGGGGACCGAGCCGCTGGTCCGCATCATGGTCGAAGCCCCTACCAAAGAGCTGGCGAGCGGTTACGCTGATCGTCTAGCGGCGGTCGCTGAGGCGGCAGTCGCTAGTGACCCCCCGTTGTCACAGGACGCGTAGCCTAAGTCATAAGTCAGGAGCACGGACTGGCGCTTGGATTGACGGGGAGTCGTCACCAAGGGGATTTGGACCAGTCCATTGGTGATGCAGCTGCAGTGAGAGCGCGCCTCCACGGTTGTTTTGATTCCTCCACTTTCTTCTTCGACACCTTGGCCGGTGGATCCAGCTTTTCGAGCTTTCGAATGGCTTCGTCGAGATCGACACCGCGCTCGGGCGAGGAGTGCATGGCCACAACTCGTTCTGCCGAAGAGGACCCTAGATTCAAATTGCCAAACCCCGCCTCGGCAAGATAGTGATGATCAAGCTTCGCTCCCCGTCCAATGAGGCCGACCGCCTCGGCCCAGTATTCAACAGCTTCGGAGTAGACCATGACGAGGTCGTACCAATGGGTTTCCCGCCAGGGCAGGGTTCCCATGCGACGAGCAATCGGGCGAAGTCTCTCTGAGGCCTTCAAGAGCCGTTCCGCAGCTTCCTCGAGGCGATCGTCGGGGCTACCATCGCCGATAGCGAAGTAGAAGTTGAACCACGCCAACATGGCGAATTCGAGCCATCCAACTACTTCTTCTTGAAACGTTCTCATCGCCGAGAGCAATAGAGAAGGCACTTCGAAGGGCTTGGCCGAGTCGTTCTCGGCCTCAGTCAGATCGATTTCGTTGAGGTGACGCTCGGGATCTTCTCGCGGATAGTTCTGAACTAGGTGCCAGCCTCTGCTAACGGATTGCTGAGTGTCATCAGCCTGCTGAGCTGTTCGCCATTTCTTGGCTGACATCAGGTTCCTGCCGTGTGGTGCTTCTCCCGTTTGCGGTGCAGATTAGCCAAGCAACATGGACCCTGTACAACCATGCGACTCGGAACCTCATGTATGGACAGGGGTGGATTAGCCTGTCCAACGGCCGTCAGAGCGGAGACTGAAAAGAGAAGGCAACGATCCGAAGATTGTGACATCGAACTCATAGCGCCTGGCCTCGTTCGTTGAGCGAGGTGACGAGGAGGAAGGTCATCGAACTATTCGGCGGATGCCTTCCCGGCCCCAGAGTCGTGACGTGCGGGAGCAAATCCGGAGGTGACTCCGACACAGAGACCCGTTCGATCTGGTACCGGTCAGACGCGCCGGTGATTTGTCGCACTCATTCGATTCATCGCCTGGAAGGGAACGGAGATGTGCGGAATTGTTGGTTATGTAGGCCCTCGTCCAGTGGTGGATGTTCTGGTATCGGGGTTGGCGCACCTGGAGTATCGAGGATACGACTCGGCTGGCGTGGCGTTGAATCCGGCTGCCGACCCGATAGAGATCGTCAAGACCCAGGGGAGGATTTCTGATCTCGGGGCTCTGTTGGGTTCGGCTGGGTCTGTGGAGGCTGTCTCGGGCATCGGACACACGCGATGGGCGACGCATGGCGCGCCAACTACGGTGAACGCTCATCCTCATGCCGACCAGTCGGGTGACGTGGTTGTCGTCCATAACGGAATCATCGAGAACTGGATCGATCTGCGGAAGAAGTTGGCCGATCGGGGTCATGTGTTCGAGAGCGATACCGACTCGGAAGTCGTTGCCCACATGATCGGTGAACTCTCACACGTCCCATTGGTCGAAGCAGTCCGCCGTGCCATGCATGAGGTGGAGGGTTCCCTTGCTTTAGCTGTCATGCGAAATTCGGAGCCCGACCTGATTGTCGGGGCGCGCCGCGGTTCGCCGCTCGTCGTGGGCCGGGGAGACGGGGAGAACTTCCTCGCCTCAGACATCCCCGCTTTTCTCGAGCATACCCGGGAGATGGTGGTCATCGACGATAACCGGGTGGTCGAGGTGGGTCCGACCTCGGTGGCGATGTACGACCTCGACGGCAACGACATCGAACTTGAGCACCGCAAGATCGAGTGGGACTTCGAGGCCGCCGAGAAGGCCGGCTTCGACACGTTCATGCTCAAAGAGATCCATGAACAGCCCAAGGCCATCGCCGACACGTTGGCGGGCCGGATCTCCGTTTCGGGGCGGGTGGTGCTCAACGAGCTGGAGATGGACGCCAGGCTGCTGCGCGCCGTCGATAAGGTGTTCGTTGTCGCCTGTGGAACCTCATATCACGCCGCGATGATGGCAAAGTACGCCATCGAGCGTTGGACGAGGCTCCCGGTGGAAATCGATATCGCCTCCGAGTTCCGATACCGGGACCCGGTCCTTGACGCACGCTCGCTGGTCATCGGGATCAGCCAGTCGGGAGAGACCATCGACACTCTGGCGGCGGTGCGTTACGCCAAGGCGCAGGGGGCGAACCTCATCGGGGTCAGTAACGTGCTCGACTCGGCTCTGGCCCGGGAGTCGGACGCCGTCCTCTACACCAGAGCCGGTCTTGAGATCGGGGTGGCGGCAACCAAGACCTTCACCACCCAACTCGTTGCCATGCAGCTCCTCGGCCTCTATCTCGCTCAGGTCCGGGGCACCCTAGATCCGGGGAAGATCGAATTGTTGGTCCACGACCTCCAAAGGCTTCCAGAGCAGGTTGAGAAGGTACTAGAGACGTCGGATGAGATCGAGAAGCTCACCAGGTCGTGGACGGATGTGCGCGACTACTTCTTCCTCGGCCGCTCCGGAGACTTCCCGGTGGCGATGGAGGGTGCACTGAAGCTCAAGGAGATCGCCTATGTCCGGGCCGAGGGTTACGCCGCCGGCGAGATGAAGCACGGCCCCATCGCCCTCATCGAGGACGGTGTGTTGATCGTCGGTGTCGCCACCGACGGTCACGTTCGCGCAAAGACCCACTCCAACATGGAGGAGATGAAGGCCCGCGGAGGCACCATCGTCCTCGTCGCCGAGGAAGGCGACGACGTCGAGGGGATCGCCGACCACGTTATCCGGGTCCCGACCGGCCCCGATCTCCTGTGCACCGTGACTGCCGTGGTGCCGCTACAACTCCTCGCCTACCACGTGGCCACAGCCCGCGGTCTCGACGTGGATAAGCCGAGAAACCTGGCCAAGACGGTGACCGTGGAGTAGGGCTGAAGTCCTCACTCGAGGTGTCTGGACCAGACTCTTAGCTCGACACGCCACCCATCGGATTGGCTAGGTTTTGAGAGCGAGGAGGCAGTATGAGTACGCACAAGGGGCGGCTTTGGCTGGTCCCGGAGCGGGACTCGAAGCTGAGGGTCGATATCCACCTCGACTCGGAACGCATAAGAATTGCATCCCATGGCGTGGTCATAGGCGACTGGTCGTTATCGGAGATAGACGTCCGGGAGATCGGAAACAACCGAGCCAGGTTCGTCGTGGAGGGGGAGGAGGTAGTCATTTCATCTCGGGATCCCCAATTCATGCCGTCTTTGTTGTGCCCTCCCTCGGGTGACAATAGCTCTGTCCCCTCACCTCCGTTCAGGTTAAGTGTTAGCGAGCTAGAGCCAAACGCCGATCAAGAAGTAGGCGTCTCAAAGGAGAAGTCGGCAGCTAAGCCCTCACTCGACCACAGGGCGGCTCGTCGGCTTTTCTGGGCCACTGATCCCGACTCGCAGGCGAGCTAGTCAGATCTTGCCACGCGGGGCCGTCCTGCGGAGAGGACAGTCTCATCTGCCGCTTCACCTCAGGGTTCTGTGGATCAACGCGACCGACAGCGTAAACCAGGGTGGCGTCGAGCCCCCACCTATTCGTGTTGTCACCGCGGTGGTGCCCTGCAGTTGTTGGTTTGTCACATCGCGAATCCCCGGCCCGGACGTGGACAAGCCTGAGAGGCTCTCCATGAGGGTGACGGTGGATTGAGGGTGAAGCACGGTTCATTCGGCCACGCTCTTGCAAGGCTCATCCATCCTGCAAGACTTTCTTCTTTGCGAAAAGCTCAGTAGGAGTCTGGCACAACCTTTGGGGGCCTGAATGCCGACAGCGTTGATAACCGGGATAACCGGACAAGATGGTTCGTATCTAACCGAACTCCTACTGTCTAAGGACTACGAGGTACACGGGTTAATCCGCAGGACTTCGACCTTTCATACGGATCGTCTCGATCACCTCTATCAGGATCCGCATGAGCACGACGTGCAGATGCGTCTCCACTACGGAGACCTTACGGATGGTTCCCAACTGGCACGGTTGATCAGGTCGGTGCGCCCGGACGAGATCTACAACCTGGCCGCGCAGTCTCATGTGGCGGTCTCGTTCTCGCAACCGGAGTACACCGGCGATGTCGACGCGTTGGGAGTGATTCGCCTTCTCGAGGCAATACGGGACTCTGGTGTTGACACAAGGGTATACCAGGCTGGCACATCGGAGATGTTCGGAGCCTCTCCACCACCCCAGAACGAAGACACTCCTTTTCAGCCGTCATCCCCGTATGCAGCGGCGAAGCTCTACGCCTACTGGGTTGTCAGAAACTACCGGGAGGCCTATGGAATTCACGCGGTGACCGGCATACTCTTCAATCATGAGTCTCCACGACGCGGCGAGACGTTTGTCACGAGGAAGGTGACGCGGGCCGTGGCGCGCATACTCGCGGGTCTCGACCAGGCTGTGTACTTGGGAAATCTCGATGCAGTCCGTGACTGGGGTCATGCTCAGGAATACGTCGAAGCCATGTGGCTCATGATGCAGCAGCCGGAACCCCGCGACTATGTCATCGGTACCGGAGAGTCGCACACAGTTCGGGAGCTGTGCGATATTGCCTTCGGCCATGTTGGATTGACCCCTGACCGTTTCGTGCGTATCGACCCCCGCTACTACCGACCAGTAGAGGTAGAGAATCTCAGAGCAGACCCCTCACGGGCTCGAGCCGAGTTGGGGTGGAAGCCCGAGGTCAGCTTCGAAGCGCTGATTACTGAGATGGTCGAATCAGATCTCGCAGACTACGGGCTGAGCCTCGACAAGGCCCGAGAGATCGCCAAGGCCGTGTGACAGGCGTGACCTTCGACCTCACGGCCAAGACGATCTGGGTTGCTGGGCACACCGGCATGGTTGGATCGGCGATCGTCCGGAGGCTGGAGACCGAACCGATCGGTGATCTCGTCACAGCTCCCTCATCTGAAGTCGATTTGCGAAGACAAGACCAGGTCGAGCGATTCGTGGGAACTCAACGGCCAGATGTGTTGGTGCTTGCTGCAGCCAGGGTCGGAGGGATTCATGCCAATCAGTCGGCGCAGGCGGATTTTCTCTATGAGAACTTGATGATCGCAGCGAATTGCATAGAGGCGGCACGCGCCGCGAACGTCTCGAAGATACTGAATCTTGGATCGTCTTGTATCTACCCACGTGAGGCCCCCCAGCCTATGCCCGAGTCGGCTTTGATGACCGGGCCCCTCGAACCCACCAACGAGGGATATGCAGTTGCCAAGATCGCCGCCCTCGAGATGACGAAGATGTATCGCAGACAGTACGGCCTCGACGCGATTTCCTTGATGCCAACGAATCTCTACGGAGTCAACGACAACTTCGACTTGCGGACGTCGCACGTCTTGCCGGCGCTGCTGAGGAAGATCCACGAAGCGAAGGTGGCAGATGAGGCCGAAGTCGAGATTTGGGGTACGGGTGCGCCGCGTCGCGAGTTCTTACATGTCGACGACCTCGCTGACGCGGCGATCTTCGCCCTGAAGGAATACTCCGAGGAAACACACCTGAATGTTGGTACCGGTGAAGATATCGCGATTGCCGACTTAGCTCGTCTCATCGCCGACATCGTGGGATGGCACGGCGAACTGAGATTCAACACGAAAATGCCCGATGGTGCACCTCGGAAGCTCATGGACGTCTCGAGACTTCACTCGTTGGGATGGAAGCACCAAATCGAACTCGAAACCGGGATCGAAAGCACCTACCGTTGGTACCTCGAGAATCGATCCGCGTTTCAGTAACCCTTGCGACGGAGCATCGCTGCCGGGGTGCGTAACAGGATCGACAGATCCGTTGCGAAAGACATCTCCTCGATGTACTTGAGGTCGATATCCGTGCACTGATGCATCGGCTTGCCATTGAACGCAGAAACCTGCCATAGACCGGTCAAGCCCGGGGTCACTTCATGTCGCCGATGCTGCCAGTCCTCATAGCCGGCCACGATTTCAGGAAGCTCCGGACGAGGCCCAACCAGACTCATGTCCCCGCGGACGACGTTCCAAAGTTGGGGCAACTCGTCCAGCCTGGTAGCCCGGAAGGCCTTCCCAAGGGGTAGAACGCGCGGATCGTCTTCAGACTTGTGCGTCTTTCGGCGCTCCGGCCCCGTGTAATCGGTATCGTCGGTCCGCCTGTCCGGAATCATTGTTCTGATTTTGTACAGCTCGAATGTCCGCCCTCCGAGCCCGACTCGGGGCTGGCGATAGATCACAGGCTTTCCGATAAAGATGCGAGCCAGGCCGATCGATACCAGCAGGAGGGGTGAGGACACTATGAGCAGAATGCTCCCGATGACTCGGTCGAAGATGGGTTTTATGGCACGCTGATAGAGATCCGGTCGTACCACCAACTCAAGATGCGGTCCGTGGCTTGTGCCTCTATCGGATTGCCACTCCCCGCGTGCAGGCGAACTCATAGCCCCCGTTTGCTCCCATTTGATTAGCCCTGTGCCCTACTCCTCCGAAGAGGAGAAGGGGCTACCTTACATCACGCAGCGTGACCAGCAAGTTTTCGGCGATTATTTATCGAATCGACCCGGCGACCACGGTTTGTAGTCAGAGTTCGCTAGGCTAAAGTCGCTTCGCGGCTTCTATATGGGGCTTGAAGTTACGGGCCGAGGCTCGTCACTTACAGTGTATCGGAGGGGGGGACACTTTCAGTGGCACGCTGCAATGTGGGAGAGCAATGACATCGACCGACGCGGAGCGCGTTTTCAACATGCGCATCGACGTGCTCGGTGTGGAGGTTTCGGCCATCGATCTCGAGTTCGCGGTCAAACAGATCCGGAGTTGGGTGTCAGCTCGATCCCCTAATTATGTGTGTGTAAGGGATGTGCACGGAGTGATGGCATCGCTGAGAGATCCGGAATTGATCGACATCCACAATCGAGCTGGCATGGTGACACCAGATGGAATGCCGCTCGTTTGGTGTGGGCGCCTGGCTGGAGCCTCCTGGACGAAGCGCGTCTATGGGCCGGATCTGATGCTGTCGGTATGCGAGGAATCTACGGCAGACAGTACCCGCCATTTCCTCTACGGCGCCGGCCCTGGCGTTGCCAACGATCTGGCGGAGAAACTTCGATATCGGTTCCCCGACATCCAGATAGTTGGAGCCCATTCACCTCCTTACGGAGATCTGACGGAGGAGGAAGTGAGTGAGACCGCAGCGATGATCAATGCAGCAAGACCGGACATCGTGTGGGTGGGCCTGTCTACGCCCAAACAGGAACGCTGGATGGCCAACTTCCGACGCCATCTCGAAGCGCCGGTCCTGATCGGAGTTGGCGCCGCGTTTGACATGCATGCGGGACGTGTTCGCCAGGCTCCTGAATGGATTCAAAAGTCTGGATTCGAATGGCTATTTCGCTTATGTGTTGAACCAAGACGGCTTTGGCGTCGTTATCTGACCGCTATTCCAACCTTCTTGGTACAGATCGCGATGAGACCACCCCGTCTCAAAGGAGGGGCCCCGTCGAGCCACAGGTGAACTCGTGGTCTGCCTGACTGAGCACGAAGCGGCAACAGACGTATAATTCGCCATGTTGAAGTCAAGCCCCGTCCTTGGCACGCAAGGGCACCTGGCGTGCGTACGGCACCGAAGTGGCTTTCCAGTTATATGAGGGCATACTTGTGAAAATCCTCGGGCTCGGAGTTGATTTGGCCGACATCGAGCAGGTTGGGTCTGTCCTCGCCAAGTACCCGCGATTCGCCGAGCGCTGCTTTACCGAGCACGAGCGGGATTATGCCTTTCGGTTTGCCACACCTGAGCGGAGGCTGGCAGCGCGCTTCGCGGGCAAGGAGGCGGTAATGAAGTCGATGGGAACGGGTTGGCGGCGCATCCGCTGGCGTGACATCGAAATCACGGGAGGGGGGAAGCCGACGGTGAAGATGGGTGGCACGGCGGCTGTTCGTGCCTCGATGCTGGGCATTACCGAGGTTCTGGTGACGATCACCCACACCGATACTTCGGCTTTGGTAATGGCGGTGGCTGTGGGAGAGCACGACTGAACCGTCAGTAGTGACTGAGAGTTCCCATTCTCCGCTCGCGACGGATTGCGGCACGAACAGCCCATAGGCCCAGAGCCAGGGCCACCAGGGCCGACAGGCCGATATAGAGCAGCGCACCATCGACGTCCGCCCATTTTTCACCACCGATCAGAGTGCGACGTGCAGCGTCAAAGGCGACTGCCACAGGCGATGTCTCGAGAATGGTTGCGATCGGGCTTGGCAGCAGCTCGAGAGGGAAGTACGCACCGGACGAGACACTGACCGCTGCTCCCACGAACCCGACGATCCCGCCACCCCGGCGAAAAGTGAGGACGGCTCCGGCGCCCAACATGCCCAGGCCCCAAACCATCAGGATGAAGACCAGCAGGATTGCGAAAGCGGGTCCCAGCGATGCGAGATCGAACTGAACCCCGAATCCCACCATGATGATGCCGAGAAAAATCGCTGTCCTCACCGGGACATAGAGAAGGTCGTAGACGACGAGGCCGATCTGAAGGGTCAGGGGTCTGGTGGGAGTCATGAACAGCGACTCCAGCGTTCCCAGGACCTGTTCATTTCTTATGGCAGTAACGACACGACCGAGGCCTACTTGCATGAAAGCTCCAAATGCGATTCCGATAGCCACGAATGCCATGTACGACGCTCTTTCTTCGCCATATTCCGGCATAGCAACCGGGTCGATCATGAGACTCACGAAATAGAAGCTCAGACCCTGGAATGCGAGATTGGCTATGTCGGCGAGAAAGGCCAGTCGATAGCTGAACAAGACCAGCACGTCACGTCGGACGAAGGCAAAGAGCTTGGTCCACTCGCGTGCGGGAGCGAGGCTGGCGTCAGTCATCGGCTGCTTTCTTCGTGAGGTGGAGGAAGGCCTCCTCTATGTCGGATCGCGCTTCGGAGCAGGATTGGACCTTGGCTCCGGTTTGTTCGATCTCATCAAAGACATCGGAGAGGGGTGTACCTTGTGCCGTGTGTAGGAGAAATCGGTCGGCGTAGAAGGGGTGTGAACTCAGCTCTGCCAAACCGTCCAAGGCTTGACTGAGTTCCGGCAACGAAGCAGATCCGTTCGTGAGCTGTATCTCATAAGTACGGGTGAGGGCGCGCTTCACCAACTGGTCGACTCCGCCTGAGAATCGTACGTCGCCGCGGCCGAGGACCGTGACATCGTGGGCGAATCCGCGAATCTCGTCAAGACGTTGTGTGGCCCAAACCACTGCTGCGCCGGACGCGGCGGCTCTGGACACCAGAGAACGCGTATTCTCGGCGGCACCCGGGTCGAGGTCGTGTGTGGCTTCGTCCACGATCAGAACAGGCGGGTCGAGGAGCAGCCCTCTGGCAATCCCCAGGCGTTTCTGCATGCCGTGTGAATACAGCCGGACAGGTTGACACCCAGCCTCCTCTAGGTCGACGACTTCGAGGAGCTCGTCCGCTCTTTGTCGCGCTTGTTTCAAGCTCATTCCATAGAGGCGTCCGAAGAAGACCAGATTCTCACGGGCCGACAGCCGCAGGTAGAACGAGCGGTCACCGGAAGGAATCCAGCCGATCCGAGCTCGTATCGATCTCGATGCCGGGTTACCACCCAGGACACGGACGGTACCCGTGGTTGGTGAGGTGAGACCTGCAAGCATGCGCAGGACCGTTGTCTTACCCGCGCCGTTGGGTCCGAGGAGCGCGTGGACTGTACCGTTGGGGACCTCGAGGTCGAGGTTGGAGACCACGGTCTTGGAGTCGAACATTCGAGAAACGCCAAGAGCCTCGATCATCAGATCGAGGCTCTTGAATCAATCAAGTGTTCGGTTTTCAGATGATGCCCCCCGAAGGGATTAAGAAAGAGCCGAGCACTCCTGGTGGATATCGATGTGGTGTGGCACATCTTCTGTGTCCTTTGGAGGAGCGCCGGATACCTCGGGGTTACACCGGCTGAAGGTGTGTTCCACAATCGACCCATGGTCGATAATTGACGGCCTCTCGTACATGTAGCCTCCCTCTAGGCTGCCGCCCCTTAGCGGCTGCCACGTACAGTAGTCTTGTATCACGCGTGTGTCTAGGGATCTGAGGGAAATTGAGGGTAGTAGGGGCGATAGCCGGTCTGATGGGAGAGGGAGAGCCAGATCAGGCGGCGCTGCAACGGATGCTTGAGATCGTGCCACATAGGGGGTCCAGCGTCGCCACAACCACTGTGGGTGGTGGGGCCCTCGGAATCGTCGAAGGACGTTGGTCGTCACTTGGGGGTCATGGCCGCTGGAAGTGTGCGTTTCTCGGCCCGCTCGACAATGGCCCCGATTTGGCCAGGGAGTTGTCCATTGGGTCAGACGAGCCGGCCGATGTCGTGGCTGCCGCTTTCGCTCGTTGGGGCGGCGAAGCGGCACAACGTCTGCGCGGAGCGTTCGCTGGCATAGTCACCGACGGGGACATCGGATGGGCGTTTCGTGACCACGTAGGGGGTCGGACCTTCTTCTATCGCCATGACGGAGTCTCGTGGTGGGGAGCTACTGAAGCGAAGCAGGTGATCGCTGGAGCCAACCTGGCCCGTCGTCCTGATATCGCTGCGGTCACGCGCACCTACTTCCGAGGCACCTCGCCAGACTCGGCATTGCAAGGGGTCAAGCGGCTCATGTACGGCGGGCTTCTGTCGTTCGACGACACCAGTGTCAGTGAATCGCGGCACTGGGACCCCGATCGTTCGATGCTGGAGTCGCGCGATGTCACTCCGGATCAGGCTCGTGAAGAGCTACGTGAGCTTCTGGCGGTGGCTATTGGTCGCACGGTGCACGGGTCAGACGCCGTGGCACTAAGTGGCGGTATCGACTCGCCCATGGTGGCGGCTTTTGCCGCTCCCGCTCATCTCGCGAAGTCTCAACGGTCTTTGGGGGCATATACGTTCGTCTATCCCGATCACTTGACCGTCGATGAGAGCAGGTACACGAAACTCGTGGCTGAGGCTCTTGACATCGAGTTGGCAGAGGTGGTGCCAACGGCTTCGCCTCTCGATGACATCGAACGGTGGGTCTACCTTGCTGACGGGCCATGGGACAGCACTCCGATGTCGGTTGCCGCCCAGGGTTACTCGGCTGCAGCAGAACTCGGTGCCAACCAGGTGCTTACCGGGACACTCGCCGAGTATTTGTTCACCATCAACCGCTTCCTCCTTGGTCATCTCGCCAGCCACGGGAGGTGGCGTGCCCTTCGCCGCCTGCTCGCGGTGAGGCGGAAGGCGGGGAGGAGTCGGCGTAGTCTGGCCAGACAACTCATGCGAGAGTTGACCCCTGCTCCCGTGGCCAGGGCTTACTCCGTGGCACGCCGGCGTCGATCGACCTTCTTCCCTCCATGGACACATCCCGAGGTGGTCGGCGGCTCGCGGTACACGACAGCGTTGCGTGACCCGATTCGTGAACGTTGGTCGCGTCCGACTCTCAGCGCCACGCGTGGCACGACGACCACGTCGGAAGCCATCGAGGCTTGCGCAGCTTCGATTGGGGTGACCGTCCGGCATCCCCTTGCCGACAGAGATCTCTGGGAGTTCTTCCTGTCACTTCCGGTCGACGTCCTGTATCCCGATACCACACCCAAGTCGTTTGTCCGGCAGACCTTGCGGGGACTGCTCCCTGATGAGATTCTCGATCGGCGCGACAAGACTGTCTTCGACGAGAACGTGCTGGCGTCCGTGCCCTGGGATACTCTCACGGCTTATCTGACTTCGCCGGAAGTGAGAATCGAGGGCATCGATTACGAGCTGCTCGAAGAGCGTTTGCGGGCTCGGGCTCTCGAGCCCGTGGAGCTGGTTTGGGCCTATGACCTGGCAACAGTCCACGCCTTCCTGGAGGGTTTTTAGTGAACCATTCTTCGGCCGTATTTGGTTTCGACGTCAACACTCCGTTTCCCTTGCGAACGGCTCGGGACGGCCACGGAACCGATCATCTGCTGGTCGAGACGTCCAACGGCAACAAGCCGGAGACGGGTCCTCGCTTGTTGAATTGGAGTCCGGGTCCGGGCAATCCCTTGGACGCCAGGCTCAGTGAGTATCCGGGTAGTGGGTACGTCCTGGAGATCGCCGACGCCGGGACCTATGTCATTCAGCCGGAGGAAAAGCGTGTGACGGTACCGGTGATGCCAGACATTCCCTTACGTGAGGCCCGGCTGCTAGGCCTTCCTCTCATGCTCTGTTTCCTTGCCCGTGGCGAGGCCTCTCTGCACGGAGCAGCGGTGATGGGGCCGTCCGGGGCCATTGTCCTCGCCGCACCGGGAAGACATGGCAAGACCTCATTGGTGGCGACGTTAGCCCGCGACGGACATCGGCTGCTGACCGAAGACCTTTGCTGTCTAGGGGCGCGAGGCGAGATCACACTTTATCCAGGACCGGCGTCCTTGCGGGTGCGGGAGGACATGGCGCCTTATCTACTGCCGGTTGATGGTATGCGCGAGATCGGACGCCTGGATGATCGCCTCGTGCTCGCTGCCACCGATCCAGGTGACGGTGATCCAGTGCCCGTTGCAGGTGTCGTGCTCTTGAAGGGTTTCGAGGAGACCCTTTCTTTGCAGCAAGTCGAGCCGCTGAAGAGCCTGCCTGATCTGTGGTTGCTCAGCTTCCATCTTCCCACGGAAGAGGACCGTGCGCGCAAGTTCAGTCAGCTCGTCGACTTGGTCGACTCCGTTCCCGTGTGGGAGTTGACCCAGCCCAACGATCCCGAGGCAATTCATGACACAGCCGAGACGGTGATCACTACGGTGTGTCGATGATTCGCCAATTGGCTCGTCGCGCACAGCTGGCTGCCAGGATCTGGTGGCGGTATGTGATCGTGAAGGTCCATCTCGCACGAGGAATTCCCTTGGCCGACACCATCAGCGCCCTGCGAAATCGGCCGCCAGCATCTCCGATCGACCAGAAGCCTCGTCAGCTCGGACGGTCAGTGGCGAGAGCCCTCAGCCTCGGGAGCATGCAACCGCGTTGCCTCACCCTCGCTCTTGTTCACATGACCCTTCTCAACGACAACCACATCCCTGGCGAGCTTGTGATTGGTCTCCCCGATCAAGCCCGCAGTCCCCGCGCCCACGCCTGGATCGAGCTAGACGGAGTTGACATCGGGCCGCCTCCGGGCCGCCACGGTCACGACGAGATGGTCCGTTACAGGTGATCGGTGGAGTCGGTGTCGGAAAAGATGAGGTCCCGTTCCTCGAGCCTACGGATGAACTCGCTGATATCGGAGCCGAGGTCATCCACATCGCCGAATCGCACCACTAACCGCTCGAGTACCTCGGACTCGGTCGAGGGGGTTTCCAGGGCCTCCCAAATCTCTCGGGCTGTGGAGTTGATCTCGTGATAAGCCCCCGACTTGATATTAAGCAGCACTCCGCCACCGTCGATCTGGCGATAGACGATGTCCGGGTTCCTATAAAAGGTGGGTGGATGAGCCATCGGACGTCAGCGTAATCGCGGCAACGACCCTCAGAATCGCGGTGGAGGCGAGGTGGTACTCTTAGTGGTCGTGACGACGGAGTGAGTGCGATTCGAGGTTGGAGCTTCCCGCGCAAGTAAGACTCGACGCTGGAGCCGTCGTATCGGAGTGGGGGTGATTACACCTATGCCGGATCATCGCGACCAAATAGAGCCAAGGCCAGTCGGACGACTCGACGGTGCCGCCGCATCATTGGAAGGACTCTCGGCAAAGCCCAAGGGTTCCTTTGTCGTCGTGGTTGGCCCAGACGGATCAGGTAAGACGTCGATAGCCCAAGGGATCCTCGAGGCTTGCGAGGGTCGCTACTTTCATTTCCGGCCTCCGTACCGGGCTCGTGAGATGCCGCGGCGGCCCCCGTCTCAGGCCCCACCCTTGACGAAGGATCCAGGACCGGCTTTCCCTTTCGGGTGGCTGCGCCTGGCACGGAACGCAGTCATCGCCTGGATCGGTTACCTCACCGCAATACGACCCACGGTTGCTCGAGGAGAGCTCGTCGTAGCTGATCGATGGCTCTATGGCTACGTGGTCCAACCACGGCCATTGCGCTATGGAGGACCTGAGTGGCTGGCCAGGCTGGCCATTGCGCTGCTGCCGACTCCGGATGTGGTCATAAACCTGACAGCACCGGTGGATGTGATTTACGCCCGCAAGAGTGAACTCTCCAAGGAAGAGATCGAACAAGAACTCGAGAAGTGGCAGAATCTGCCGACGGACCGCCTGGCGACAATCGACACGTCTGATGGATTGGAGAAATCGGTCCGCGAAGTCTTGTCGTTGATCGGCCGGGCCGATCTGCGCTCTAACGACGGCTGAAGGTTCACCCAGCTATGGCTACGACAAATTCTTCGCTCGCAGTCGCTGCCCTCGACGCGATGAAATCGGCGGGAATCACCTTCGCCCTTCTCCATGGTGCCGAACGGCTTTCCGAGGAGCGGTTCTCAGACGTGGATCTGGTGACTGATCGCGACCCGGACTCGGTGATAGTCGCCAGCAGAGCGGAGTGGCGGGGGAGGGGCTTGCGTCCTGTCGTTTCATCCCGTTATGACCTGGGAGGAACGGCGGTCTGGCTGACCACCCGAGATGCATCGGACGGCGTCCAACTCGATCTCATGTTCGATCCGGAAGGTCGGGGAGCGTATGGGCTCAGGTCGCATGAGTTGTTGGAGACGGCAGCACACGATGACCCCTTTAAGAACGTGTCCACAGAGGCATCCCTGATCTACTTGTGGCGTAAGCGGAGCATCAAGGGGCAGGAGGAGAGACTCCCAGAACTTCGAGCGAGCAGTGTCACGGATGACCGAGAAGGGTTCCTGGACCTTTCCGACGCCCTCACCGGGAGCCCGCGCACCGCACGCGAGATTCTTGGCGAACTATCGCCCGGCTCGCCGCGGCGACCTTTTCATCCTGCCCGGGAGCTGGGCCGTCTGGTGGGCCGGATCCGACGCCCCGCCGGGTTCTGGGCGCATGCGTTCTCTCGAGAGGTCGCCATCGACCTCTCGTCTCGATTCGGTCGATTCTTGGTCTCGACCAACAGTACGGAGACATCACCTGCATCCCTGGAACCCATCTGGTGGCTTCGGGAGGTGCTTCCGTATCGCCTTCGACCCGCGATGGTGACGACCTGGGGATCCGTTCCCGGTTTGGTCTCTCCCGACACGGTGTTGGACGCCCAGCGCCCCGATGAGGCCGCCATCGAGCTGACATCGGTCATGGCCGCTCGCTTCGGCTAATGCGGATTCTCATATCCGCCTATGCCTGTGAGCCAGGCGAGGGATCCGAACCGGAGGTGGGCTTCCAAACGGTCCTTGCGGCAGCACGTGAACACGAGGTGTGGGTGATCACGCGGGGCAACAACGTGGCGTCGTTACGCTCTGCCCTATCCAGGAAAAAAAACATTCACGTGATCGCCCATGACGTGGAGGGTCCGGCCCTGAGGGCCAAGAATCTTGGGGGACTTCTCACACTTCATCTCTATCACGATCTGTGGCAGCGACGATTGGGGGAGCTGGCCGTGAGTCTCGACAGAGAACACAACTTCGACCTGATTCACCATGTCACTTTCGCGGCCTACTGGTCCCGGGCCGGGGTGGCTTCTGTTGCGAAGCCGCTTGTTTGGGGACCCCTAGGAGGAGGGGTCGCTCCACCAGTCTCCCTTCTGCCCGCCATGGGTTTGTTCGGCGCGGCAAGTGATCTGACGAGAGTTCTCGTCAGACCGCTGTTCGCCCGGATGTCGAAGGCCCCGCTGACTGCCGAGAAGGCGGACATCATCCTCGTCCAGAACCATGAGACTGCCCGTCGCATTCGCCAGCCTTCCAAGACCCGGTTGCTGCCCAACGGCGTGGTAGGCGGTCTCCACGTCGAAGCCGAACCCCATGACAGGCATCCGATCGTGGCCGCGGGGCGATTGATCGGATGGAAAGGAATGGCGCTGGCCATCTCAGCCATGCGTCACATGGACGATGACCAGGTCCTCGATATATACGGAGAGGGGCCGGACCGACGCCGACTCGAGCGCTTGGCTCGGAGGCGGGGTGTCCAGGAACGAGTGCGCTTTCGAGGCAGGGTACCCAGGGACGAGGTTCTGACGGCTATCGCAGGAGCTCGAGTTTTCCTGCATCCAGCACTTCATGAAGACTCCGGGATGGCGGTCGCCGAGGCCTTGACCGCCGGGACTCCCGTGGTCTGCTTGGACCGGGGAGGGCCGCCCGTTCTCCTCCGTCGGTGGCCAAACGTGCCGAGCCGGGTGGTTTCGCCTTCTACCCCTGGCGTAACGGCGAGGCGTCTGGCTTCGGCACTGAACGAGGTCGCTGACTTGAGGGCTGAGACAGACCTCGCCCCGGCAGAGGAATTCGGAAATGAACTCCTCGCTATCTACACCGACCTCTCCAAACGGGCCCGATGAAAGCGGGCTTGGGGCATGGGATCGTGTGACCTGAGCGAGCACTGCAACTTTGTCAGCACTTAGGGATCGGCTCGCTGGTTCCGAGGACTTCCAGCATGCTCCGCGCAAGTCGATCGTCGCGGCGGTCTCTTCCAAAACGACGAGGGATCTCTTCCCTCCAGAACGCCACTGCCTCGTCGCTGAATTCAGACTCGATCTGCACCGACAAGCCCACCGCTTTGGCGGCAGCAGCATAGAAGACCAGATCGGCGAGCGGAGGAGCCGGTGCCGCATGTTCCCAATCAAAGAGGACCGGTCCGATTCCCCGCATCCGCCTGAGGTTCCAGGGTCCAAAGTCACCGTGCATGGGCCGCCAACCAGGGGGACAAGGCGCCGCAAGGCGGATTAGTTCAGAGGCCTCTTCGGCGATGGCACGAATAGGAGCAGGAATTCTAGGAGAGTGAATGCGCCCGGGCAGCGCGGTCAATCCCAGGCTGGTCCACCCACCGGAACTGTGCAGGCCAACCACGGTCGGAGCCGTGAAGGTCTCGGCTTCATTGAGTCGGCTGGTGGCCAGTTGTTCCACCCTGGCATCCCACTCCGGCCGCAACTTCACGAAACCTCGCGAAATCCCCGCTCGAAGGAGCAGCAGGGCAACCCCGGGACGTTCGGTCTGGGATGGGCGATACACCGCCCACTCGTCGTATTCACCGAACCATGACCGCCACTCGGTCTCGTGCTCAGCACGAATCGATTCAGGGAGCACATTGGCCCCGCTACGTCGGCCAGGCAAGAGCCACGGGCCGACTACTCCACCTATGAACCAAAAGGCGCGCTGTGCTAGACGGGCCCTTCTCCGGCTCGCGGACCACAACGAGATCCCCGCACGAAACGCTCTCCGGCTACTGGTCGGAACGAGGAGTGGTCCCGAACGGGGCGGAAAAGCGAGATACGTCATTGTCCGACGGCCCCGAGCACTTCTACGACACGCACAATCAGCGGCTCGAGCATTTCGTTCATCCTCCCATCATCCCAGATGAGCGTTTCCTGACACCAACGGTGCACGGTCCAGCCGGCCGGCGACTTCACGCCGGCCACTCGGAGTTAGCATTGCCAAGGTGGAGCGAGAAGACGACCGATCCGAATCCTTTCGTTTCCTCATCAGTCTGGCTGCGGGCCACCCCACGACCAGCGTTCCGAACGATGACCGCATCGTCCCCCTTGCATCCGAACATCGAATGCAAGGATTAGTTGTTTCGGCACTCGCCCTTCATGAGGATGAAGTGTCGAGTGATCTGCGAAGACGTCTAGCTCCCATCGAAGCGCAGACATGGGCTCGGCACCGGTTTCTGGCAGCGGAGCTCGCGCGGGTAAGCAGGAAGCTGGCGGAGGGTGGTGTGAGCCACTACGTGATCAAAGGTCCGGCCGTGGAGGAGAGGTTCTATGACCGAACCGGGGAGCGTCCTTTCGCAGATCTCGATGTCGTCGTACTGCCGCCAGCCCGAATCGGGGACGCTGTCGACCTGATCGACGGGGCCTCAACTGACTCGGAAATCGCCGGAAAGCTCGCTGATGAAGGCTGGATACAGTCTATCGACGTGACCCTGCCTTCGGGTGCGGTCATCGATCTCCACATCGATCCTCTCAAACTGGGATTCCGATCGCGCTTCTCCAGTACCGTCGAATCCCGTCTCGAGGCTATGAATATCGACGGCACGACGATCAGGGTGTTGGACCCGACGGCCTCGCTCGTAGTGGCCTTGCTACATCTAAATCGAAACCGATTTCGACATCTCTCTGGTTTCGCCGATGTGGCTCGGATTCTCAGCAGGTCCGACATTGACTGGGATGTTTTCGAAGAACTGGTCCGGGACGATGGTCTCGAGGTGGTCATCGATAGCTCACTGCGTGCCGTGGTAGACGATCTCGGCCTTGAAGCGGTCCTGGCCAATGGATGGTTCTCGAGGTACTCCGCTGGTCTTGGTCTTCGCCACACGGTGTGGAATCTGGCTTGGAGGCGTTCCACGAGGCTCAGGGGAACGGCTGGGAGATTCCGGATGGGTCGCCGAACACAGTTTCTGATGCCGGCGCTCTGTCGAGGGCGTTCGGTGTGGTTGGCTGGTTGGATGATGCGGCGGCTCTTTCCTCCTTCTGCCCTTTTGGAATTCAATCACCCGAGCGCGACAGGACCCTATTTGGTCCGTCTGGTGCGCGGACGTTGGCATCAGATCCTTCATAACAGGTTCCATCGGCGGGACCGACCGAACGGGAATGGTCATCTCGTCGACGGAGCCCCGACTCGGTCGAGCGGCTGAATAGGACACATCGCTCGGGATGGCGGGGCTTCCCGACGCGTCTTAGATTCAGTTGGGTTGCGAACTTTCACCAGCTGCATATGTGGCTCTGGCCATTTCGTAGATGTCCTCTAACCGCGTCAGTCCTTGCGAGGGGGTGAAACGCTCACGATACGTCTCGATAGCAACCGCCGATTTGTCGGCAACTAGAGAGTCGCTTGCCAAGCTGTTCAGCGCACTTGCCAGTCGTGCTCTGTCACCGGCGGCGAAGGTTACCCCGGCTTCGCCAGCGACCTCTGGTAGCGCTCCATGGTCTGGCACCACGACAGGGAGGCCACAAGAAAGAGCCTCGACGAGAACCATCGGGAGACCCTCGAACCAACGACTCGGCAGCACCAGCGCCCTGGCGCTGAGCATCAGCCTTCGAACGGCATCCGCCGGAATCGATCCTGTCATCGAGACCGTGCCTCGTATGGAGGATTGAATTGAGGACAGCAGTGGCCCGTCTCCGACAATCTGTAGCTCTAGGTCGAGAGGATCGATTTCAGACCATGCCTCCACGAGATCGGTAACGCCCTTGTCCTCCGTCAGGCGGCCGACGAACAACAGCTTTCTGCTCATCGACGCGGGAATGACCCGTGGTCCGGGATCCTCGACCACGTTCGGCTTGACGGCAATCCTCTCTGAGGGGACGCCTGCTGTGGCCAGCTTCATCGCCGCGAACGATGTCAGCGCGATGACTACGTCGACGTCCTTTCGCCAAGTTCCAGCCAGCCGGTGCGCGCCAATTGTGACCGCGACAACAGCCGACTGGGCTGCTGATCCCCGGTAGCAGCGGTGAATCACTCCTCGCCATGGCATGTGTCCTACGCAGTCCTCACAGACCGCGCCATCGCGGTAGTGGAGCGCGTTCACGCAAGAGAGCCGGTAGTTGTGGACGGTGGCGACGACCGGAAATCCCTCGTTTCGAACGGTGGCGAAAACGGCAGGTGACAGTGCAAACCAGGTGTTGTGAACGTGTACGACGTCCGCATCGAACTCGAGTGCTGTCTCGGCTACGCCTCGAGCCGCCGATCTGTTCCACGGTGCCCGAATGAGGTCTCTAGCGGCCTCGCCAGAAGCCACCGGGTTGGCGAGACGGTGTGTCAGCACGTCGTGGCCTCCCGCTCTCAGCAGGTCACATTCGGTTTGGACGACCGAGTCCTCGCCGCCAGCTTGCCGATAGTGGGTGTGGACCTGAAGGATCCTCAACCGGTGTCCCGGTGAGGGTCGAGCGGCGCTGAGTCTGCGAGACCGGCGTTGCCCAGAATGTCCATCATCGAACCTTCGCTCATCGTCATTTCCCGCCGTAAGGGCGACCGGTTGTACACGTAGCCGAGAACACGTGCACCCACCAGATCGAGTCGGCTCTTCAAGTCGGAGAGCTCTGAATAGCGGCTTTGATGCTCGGTCACCACAACGACGGCGTCGGCCAGCTCGGCCAGAGTGGCTGCGTATGCGACCTGCAACAACGGAGGGCCGTCGATCACCACCAAGTCGAACTTGACTGACATGAGCCTGACCAATTGACCAGCGGCTCTCGATTGCAGCGTGGTTGCGGCGGGACTCGGCCGGGTACCCCTTGACATCAGGGTCAGCGACGAACCGTTGGAGAGATCGATCTTGTGCGTAGCTTCCTTGTTGAGAGCGTCCCCTTCGATCACATCTGTCATTCCGAGGAGGGATCCATGGTTCTCGCCAGCTAGCAGTCGAGACGCCTGCTGAGCTCCAAAGTCACAGTCCATGAGCAGGACTGAACGTCCCTTGACCGCGGCAGCCACAGCCAGGTTGACTGCAGTGGTCGTCTTGCCCCGTCCAAGAGTTGACGATGCCACAAAGATGGAACGTGCCGAGTGTCCTCGTGCTGCAACTTCGAGCGTGGACGACGCAAATCGGAACGTCTCGGCCGCTGCAGACCTGGGGTGGTCTCGGACTGGCACGGGTGAGGTGAGACCCTCATGCTCGAAGTCGGGAATGTCGGCGAGCAGCGGGGCGTTCAAGATTTCCTCTGGCTCGAAGCGACCGGAGAATGTCCGACGCGCTGAGCTCAGAAAGTGGGCGAGTCCCAGTCCTGCCCCTGCACCAACGAGGAGACCAATCGCGAGCAGCCGTGCCGGGTCGACCCCCGGTAACTGGACGGCGTCGCTGGCTGGCTCGACAAGAACCGTCCCGTCAGAAGCTAGACCCATATCGACGGTGATCTCGTCCCGTAGGGTCAGCAGCGTTGCGCGGCGCTCGACCTGCCGAGCTTGCTCTTCCTCGAGGGCTCTGAGCTCGGGGTTGGACGAGGTGGCTGCCAGGGCCTCTTGATACACCGTCATCACCTGGCCGTAGTCTTGAATCCGCTGTCGTATGGCCTCCGCTTCTTCCTCCGAGAGCGAGGTATCGGTGACAAGCGTCGTCTGGAGACGGCTCATCTCGGTCACTGCATCCTGAGACTGACTTCGCAGTTCGGCAAGACCGGCATCGCCGGTCACGAACTCGGCGACGGTCCTGTCGATCTCCAGCAGGCGTTCGTCGATACTCTCGACCTGGGCATCTATGAGAGCTACCCGTGCCTCCGACGTGGAGGTCGCCTGGCGTTGGCCGATTTCGCCGTACCCCTCCGCGATGCCGTTCGCATACTCGACGGCCAGGTCGGGCTCGGGAGCCACGACCTCGATCTCGACGAGGGGCCCCTCGATCCCTCCGGTTATCGTCGTTTCGAGTAGTTCGTCATCTGTCAGGGCGCCTGGGTCTTCGTCGCTGACGATCTCACGGGCGGCCTCGGCGACGATCGGGGAGTTCAGCAGCTCGATTTGTGAGCTGATATAGGCCGCGCTGGTTGCGGATTGGCCGGCGGCCTCGGCCCGGATCGGCTCCTGGATGAGGACAGTTGCGAGTGCGGAATATTGCGGCGTCCGGGGACGTAACAACCCTACTGCCAGTGAGAGGGTCACAGCTACCGCTATGACACCGGCGACCAGCCATCGATGACGCCAAGCAACGGCAAGCAGTCCCGGTTCGGGATTTTCCAATCAGCCCCCTTCACGCATGAGGGGGACGATCGTAGCGGTCTCCGATATCTCTGTTGGGGCCGGCCCGTTGCCGAATGGCGATCAGTCGTTGCCGGTCTTCTTCCATTCAGCGTAGGTGAGAGTCTTGCTTTCCCACCGGAAGTACTCATGGCCGGCAGAGGCGAAACTGTACTCGTTGCCCACGAACCGGTTGTTCCAGGAGGAGTCCCAGACCATGCCGGTGTCATTGGTGACGATTCCTGTGTGGCCGCTGGACATCACAACCTGGTTGTCCGTCACCAACAGGTTCTTGAGGAGGATCTCGCAGTTCAAACCTTGGGTTGTGTCCCTTTCGCCCTGGATGCCGCCGATGCCATCGTGGTTGTCCTCGACCAGGTTTCCTCGAACCGTCACGTTCGGGGAGTTGGCCACGAGAATGCCGGCCCCCGCAACCCAGTGGGGGTTGCCGAAGCCGTTTCCACGAACGGTGTTGCCCACGATGCTGGCGTCGCACGAGACCTCGTGCTTGATTCCCGCGTGGTGGTTGTCGAATACCAGGTTTCCCTCGTAGCGGGTGTCGATGTTGTGGCCGTCGGTCCATAGACCGGGGCCTCCGTTGTTATGCGAGCAATTGCCCTTCACCAACAGGTTCTCGGTGCGAACGAATTTCGTCCCACCGGCGCCGTGGTACGGGCTCACGCTCAAGTCGTGATTGTTGAACGCGATCTCGTTGCTCTCCACCACCACGTTGTTGCCGGCTCCACCGATGCCGTACTGCTCGTTGTGGTGGATGTAGTTGCCCACGATCCTCCAGTCTTCTCCAAACTTGATCCCCTGTCCTGCGTTGTTGTGGATCTCGTTGGCCCGGATCACCCACCGTTTCGAGCTGTTGTGGGTGCGGACGGTGCCCTCGGTGACGGGACTGGCGTAGTTACGGATCTCCAGACCCTCGATGGTCACGTCGTCTCCCGGCCCTCCGAAGGCGAACTCAGCCGTCCCTCCACCATCGAGCACTGCACCGCGCTCGCCGACGATGTGGTTTCCGTAGGCGGGGGAGATCGGGCCTGACATTTTGTGGAGCCCGGCGGCGATGACGATGGTGGCCCCATTGCCCTGGCTGTCGATGGCCTTCTGTATCGACTCGCCGGGCTCGACGCGAGTGTCCCCGGTAGGTGAGGCCGGGCCGTTTCTCGCCACGTCACACTGTTGGGGCGCGGTGATCGATTCGGGCTCCAAGCCCCTCATGATGAACGTGGCCATTTGGGCGCGGGTTATCAGGTCGGTGGGGCAGAAGTGAGTGTTGGCCGGTGGATTGCACCCGCGGGTGATGCCTGCCGCCGCTATGGCGTTGATGTCGGCCCTGAACACCGACCCGTCGACGTCGTTGAATCGGTCGTTGCCGGGCGCCAGGTCCAAGGCTCGGGCTATGAATGCTGCCATCTGACCCCGGGTCACGAATCCGTCGGGGCAGAACCGGTCGTTGGTCGGCGGGTTGCAGCCCTTCGTGACATCCGCGGCGGCCAGCCGTTCGATGTCCGCCTCGAACGTGTCCCCATCGTCGTCGACGAATGGGTCATCGAGACGATCGGTCAAGTCCAGGGCACGAACGAAGAAAGCGGCCATCTGACCCCGGGTCACGAAATCGTCAGGGCAGAAACGATCATTGGCGGGAGGGTTGCACCCTTTGGCTATCCCATTCGCTCTGAGATACTCGATTGCCGACGCGTGCGGGCTGTCGCTTGTGTCCTCGAAGGACTCTTGGGCAGCTCCCTCCAGGGGGACGAGGGTGACCAGCAGGGTTACGAGGGCTGCAAGGGCACCGAGAGTGCGCAGCGGAGCAGTTCTGGACATCAGGGCCTTTTGCTCGATTCGAATCAATCCTAAACATCGATCGTTTGTCACGACTCCATGAGCGATTTAGGGCCGAGCGAATAGGAAGGCGAAATCAATGCCGAATCGCGGCTACGAAAGCATCGACCATACGCTCCATCCGCAACGCTTGGGCCGCTTCGTGGGCCCCGGCGGTCAGTCGTTTCAATCGCTCGTGATCGGCGAGCAGCTCCTCGATCGCGTCGGCGTACAGCTCCGCGTCAGGTGCCCCGAGAACCACCCCGTTCTCCTCATCGCGCACGTAGGCGAACTCAGGAGTCTGCGTTGTGGCTGCTGCGTCGGTCGTGATCACCGGCAGGCCGTTGGAGAAGGCGAGCACACAAGTCAGCCCGACCGAACCTGGAAGGACGAGCAGGGAGGCCACCGACAACAACTTGGCCAACTCAGCGTCGTCGTATGTCTGTCCCACGAAGCGCACCATGGCTCCCTTCGCCGCCGCCTCCAGGGAAGCTCGCTCCCCGCCATCTCCGATGACGATCAGCGCGACCGAGTTTTCCTGGCGGTGGTTCAGGATCCGGACGGCCTCGATCGCCACCTCCACCTTCTTGATGGGCCGGAGACGGCCGACGAACGCCAGGACTGTCGCATCCTTGGGGATGTCGAGGCGACGGAGCACTGCCTCAGAAGCAGGCTCCCCTACCTCCTGAGCAAGCCGCATCAAATGTTCGGTGTCCAGCGTGTTCTTCGTCACGAAGACCGAGTCCTCCGGTATCCCATGGGAGAGAAGCTCGTCACGACCCTGTTCGGTGTAGGCCACGAACGCCGAAGCCGAAGCCCTGAGAAAACTACGCATTCGGTCCCGCAGCGCAGCAGTCAACCCGTTCCCGTCGGGACGGTAGAAGAATCCCATGAGGACGAGACGTTTTCCCGCCCACCGGTGCAGCAACCTGATGGCCCACACCGAGAGATTGCTCACGACCTCCTGGCAGACGATCACCTCGGCATCGCTGCGGAGCATGCGCAGGGCTCCGGTCTGCCAGAGGATCTTGAGCGATCGGCGGGAGTAGAAGTGGTTTCTGACGTCGACCACGGGCACCGACGTCGCGGGACGACTCGTTGGTCCGCCGTGGCCGGGGTTTGGATGTCCGGCGTAGATCGTGATGCTCACGTCCGGACGTTGTTCGAGGCGTTCGTAGAACCCGACCCGATAGGGGCGCACGTCGGGCATCAGTTGGGCGACGCGTGTCGGGATCATGGAAAGGAGTCGCGGGTCAGGATCGCCGAGTCGCTGTCGTGGGCGACTTCCTCCCAACTGCCGAAGTCGAGAGTCCTTCCTTCAATGACGAAGACGGTCGCGTCTTCGTCCCCGTAGTAGCGGTTGTCCTCGAAGACGATGTCGGTGCCGAGTGCACTCTCGGACACGTCACCGATGTAGGCGATTCTTCCGCCGTCCAATGCGATGTCGTTGTCGGTGACTGTGATTCCGGCGAGCCGATTTCCGGTGTCGTTCGTTCGATCGTCGTCATGCAGGAGGACGATCGCGTCGTTGTTTCCGAAGACCTTGTTGTTGGAGATCGTCGCCGGACCCGATTCCCGCACCAGAATCCCGGGCCCTCTGAGGTCGACGTCGTTCTCGAACCCGTTGCCTTCGACGTGGTTGCCCACGATTTCGGCGCTTCCGCTTATCTCGTGCTTGATGCCGGCGTGCTCGTTGCCGACCAGGCGATTGTTTTCGTAAATAGTGCCATCCCCCCCACCATCCGTCCACAGCCCCGGTCCCCAATTGGAATGGACGAAGTTGCCCTCGAGTACCAGATCGTTGACGTGGAGGAACTTGGTCCCGCCCGCTGCCCAGAAAGAGGAAAACCCGGCTATGCCATTGTGGGAGATCTCGTTGTTCACGATCTTGGCACCGACGCCTCCGCCGGCGATGCCGAACTGGCCATTGTGGTGTAGATAGCTGTCCCTCACCGTGAGTCCGGGGCCCAGCCGTATCGCTTGACCGTGATTGAAGCGGATCTCGGTGTTGACGATCGTCCAACCCCCTCCGGCGACCACAGTCCCACGTTGGGCCGGCGAAGCGTACTTCTCGATGACCAAGCCTTCGAGGGTGATGCCATTCCCGGTCCCGTCAAAGGCGAAGGGCATAACCGATATCTCCACGGTGTGTCCTTCGGGATCGCGTCCAAGCCACAACTCATCGGTGTCTTGATCGAGATACCACGTGTCTTCATCGACCTCATCCAGTGAGAGAACCCGCTTGATCAACTCGTCGTCGACGAATAGGTCCTCGGGAAGACTGCACGCTGGGTACTCCGTCTTGCATCGGCCCCTTTCCTCCCCAGCCGCGGTCACCCCGCCGTGTACCCACAAGGTGCCTTCCTGGCGAAACGCGTCTAGAACGCGGGCTCCAGATAGGACGGCGCCCTCCTCTCCGACAAACGTGTCGTCGTCCCTGGGCTCGATCTGCTGGAGCCGATACACGCCAGATTCCAGGAGGAAGATGCTGCCGGCATCGGCGGCGTCCACGGCCTCTTGGATCGACGAGCCGGCGGGAATCCGTACCGCCGACGTCGGGACCTCGATCTCAGCCCTTTCCCACCCAGGCTCTATCGTGTCTGGCTCTGTGCCTGTGGTAGCTCGAGTGCTTCCTGGGTCTTCCCGCCCGGTGAATACGCAGGATGAGACAACGAAGAGTCCCACAAGGAGCACTGAATTCCATCGTCCTCCCATCACGCGGACGTTACTTGACCTGAGGGTCTTGTTAGCCGGAACCGTGGGTTGGGGTCACACTCGAAGGTCGATTGGCACAAGACAGATATACCTCGTGAGGCAGATTGGACTGGAGAACTCTATGACCTGTCGCTACCTATGATCAGCGGCAGTTCACAGGCCAACCACCTTCCCAGCGTTCATTTCATGGCAGGTATCGCCCACATCTCCCACCTTCCACGATCGGTCGATGCAGATCGACCGACTCGAGGGTCTTTGGTTTCCCGGGCAAGGCTCAAGTGACAGGTCTCATCTGGACGGGAGTCATTTGGGCGGGCTTCTTTGTCATATTCAGTACGTTCCGAAAACGGAGTCAGGTGATACAGGATTGGTTCGGCCGTGAGCAATTCGCATTGGCCATCGCTCTCCTGGGAACCTTCTCGATCGCATCTCGAAGCGAGGCAGAGGAGGTGCTGCGCGATCCTCTGGTGATCGAGCGCGTCGTGCGAGGAGGGCTGGCGGTTGTCGCTTTGATGGTCGTAGCCCCCGTTCTCTTGCAGCGGATCAATTCCTACTCCCGTGGACGGCGTGCGATGGCTGGCCTTCTGGCCTACCTGACGGTGGCACTCGTGTCGACTCTGTATTCGGCCGCGCCTCTGGTCACCGCCGCCAAGGTTGGTGAGTTGACGGCGGGACTCGCCCCAGTAATCGCGATTGCACTGGGACCGCGGCCGGGCGAGAGACTGCGGAACACACTCATTCTCGTTATGGCCCTGGTGGGCTCACTGCTCGCTATCGCGGTAGTGGGGTTCGTGGCCCTTCCCTCCACTTTCAAGATCCTGCAGTCTCGACCGGGGTTCTTCATGGAGGAGACGCTGGTAGCACCATTCTTCCATAGCAATACGCTCTCTGCGCTTGGTGCCACGGTCGGCGTGTTTGCCATCGCCCGGCTGATGACAGGGAGACAACCAAACCAGCGTTGGTGGTGGATGGGTGTCGCGGCCGCCGGTCTCATAAGCATCGTCCTGGCCTCGGGTCGCCAGGGGGTGGTGATGGCGTTGGCGGGGATTGCAGTCGTCCTCTGGTCGCGCCGGCGGGTGCTTTTCCTGGGCCTGCTGGCGCCTGCCGCCTTGTTCGCCGGGTATGCCTATCGCGATTCACTCTTCGACATCTTCGCCAGGGAGCGGCCCCAATCTGTCACCAATTTCTCGGGGCGGTTGTATTGGTGGGAGGCCGCTTTCGACGCTTGGACTGCCCACCCCTGGACTGGATGGGGCTACGGGGCTGGAGGGCGGTTTGTTGCCCTGGCCTCGATCGGGCGGGGAACCACCTCGAATGTTCACTCGGGATATGTGGAAGCGTTGGTCGGGGTGGGCATTCTTGGACTTGCCGGCCTTCTCTATGCCCTTTTTGAAGTGGTGGTCTGGTCCATTCGCAACCTGCGGGTGGAGACGGCTTTCGCAGCCCTCATTGTTCCCCTGGCGCTGCGCACAGGGGTGAGTCAGGGTTTCGGTGGTTGGCTCAGTGTCGAGTTCGTCCTATTCGCGCTGCTGGTCGCGATCACAGACCAAAGTCGGATCGAACGCCGGCACAGTCAGCAAGCCGGTAAGGGATTCGCTTCACTGTCACGTGGTTGACGGGACTCAGCCGGAAGTTACTGTCTCTCCCCGGCATCCACGGAGTTGCGACCATCCTGAGAAGTACCATCCGGTCCGATGACTCCGAACTTCTTCATTGTCGGCACCACCAAGGGAGGTACGTCGAGTCTCGACTTGTGGCTTCGAGGGCATCCGGACGTCGCCACTCCGAAACGCAAGGAGATGCACTTTTTCTGCACCTGCCCCAGCCTGAAGCTCCATATCGCAGACAGCCTCGAGGAGTATCTAGCGTTCTTTCCGCCGGGAAAGGCGGTAGGCGAATCGTCACCTTGCTATCTCTACTACCCCGACATCCCGGCTCGCCTCGCCCAGTTCTCCGGATTACGGATCATCGTCTCACTGCGTGATCCGATAGAACGGTTCTGGTCTCACTATTTGATGAAAGAGAACTACAGCCCCAGTGGGTGGACGGCTGACGAGGTGCTCGACCGCAATCTGGAGCAAGGCCGGACCAACGCCTTGGAGGACCTCTTCGGCATGGGACTCTACGCCGAACAGCTGGAACGGTATCTCGACGTGTTCGGCGATTCGGTTCTGGTGTTGTTCCTGGAGGAGACCTCGGCCGATCCCGGTCTCGCAATGACGCGGGTACAGGACTTCCTCGGTCTCCAGGCCATCGACCTCGATACCTCGAAACGGGATAAGGAGTACGCGGCACCGAAGGGGAGACTCGGCCGTTACCTGCTTCAGAATCCGGCTCCCCGGGAGTTGGGGAACCTCGTCCTTCCCCCTGGGGTGAGAAGGATGCTGAAGTCAAAAGTGCTGGCCGAGACGGACAAGCCAGACATGCCAGACACGCTGCGCCACCGCCTCCACGACCTCTACGCCGCGGATCAGCAACGGCTGGAAGGCCTCCTCGGACGAGAGCTGCCGTGGAGCGCTCTAACTTGACGACTCGAGGACGCGCACGATCGCTGTTCGAGCGGTGAGACCTTGTGTCACTGGTTAGTCGCATTCCCTACGAGGTGTGTGTAGGCATGCAAAGCTGCTCGGCTGGAACGCTGCAGGAAGATGTCTACGTTTAGCTGTCGTGGCGCTGGATTCTCGGCCAGTGTCGCCATGAGACACACGTCGAGCAGGCTTCTCTCGAGCTTGCACCAGTAGTAGAGACGTCTGTGCATGTCGTGAGAGAGGTGAGCATTGCGCTCGGCATATCGACGGAGGACTTTGCTCTCCAATACTGGATTGGCAAACTTCAGAATGGTGGCCAGATCGATGTGAAGCAGGTGGACCCCGGCCCATTCCCAATCGATGAACTTAGGAGGGCCACCGGGCTGGCGCGGCACGCGGATATTGCTCAGGTTTGGGTCGCCATGAACGATTCCAATTGCCTTCTCTGGCAGGTCGACTGATCGGTACACGTTGGCCACGGCGTCGAACTGCCGGATGAGTCGGCCCACGATCCTGTCGCCCGTCTCCTGGTAGTGCTGTCTCAGCCGGTATTCAAAGAAGTCGGGCAGATCATCTCGGTTTGCCAGAGAGTCAATCAGCAGATCTGTCCTAGGTACCGCGCCCTGTTCAGCGAGGGCTGCATGCAAGTCGCTGATCTGGTCGATCAGACGCATGCGATCGTCGCGATGCAGGCGACGATGTGAAGCGTCGAGGTCTTCTGACAACATCACGTACTCGACCCCTGGTTCCAGCTCAGCGGCAAAGAACACTCTGGGAAGGAATGCTCGGAGAGAGTCGCCCGGTGCTTGGAGGATCGCATACTCCGCTGGTCCGGGCGTGAACGGGAGTCGTTCGAGCACTGGGTTGAATTCGGGGGTAGCAACCGCCCTCTTGAAGACGAGGGTCATTGTGTTCCCCCCCGACGTCGTTGCTTCCACCAGGAAGGCTCCGTGCGGCTTCCACGACGATAGATGCTTGAACCGTGTGCCCGACACTGACTGGCCCGTGGTCTCCTTGCAGGCCTCTTCGATCATCTCGAGGGTGCATCCTGGCGGCAGACCCGGCTCGAGCCTCGTCCCTGCAGTTTCGTTCCCGAGCAGGCTTCGTAGCCGGGCCTTGACTATCCCGCGAGTCTTGCTGGTCATGGCCGGGACGGACAGTTCCGACCAACGCAGCGTTCGCAGTGTCTCGTTCATCGGTCGTCCACGAGGTTGCGGTAGATATCCAGCCAGTCATCGGTATGTCTTTCCCAACTGAAATCCTTCAGAACCCGGGCCCGGCCGGCTGCGCCCATCCTGGACCGCTTGCCGGGATCCTGAAGTAGCTCCAGCAGCGCTTGTGCCAACCCCTCTACGTCTCCTCGATCCACCAGGAGACCGGTCTCGTCATCGACGACGATCTCGGGCAGAGCACCACTTCTGGTAGCTACCACCGGCAGCCCGGCCGCCATCGCTTCAGTCGGGGGCATTCCGAAAGGTTCCTGCCAGAGCGAGGGGAAGACGAAGATGTCTGCCCGTCTGTACCACTCGGCGAGCTCGGAGTGGTCAACCCTGTCGACAAAGGTCACCTTGCCTGGGGTCTGTGACTCGGCCTTTCCCTCGAGGTGGCTGCGGAAGCGACCCGCATTTCCCCAGAACTCCCGAACGTCACTGAAGAGGGGGTCGGTTCCGTCCCGGTCGACCAGCTCCTGGCCGGCGAGGTTCTGCGGGCCGATGAGCACCAACCTCGCCTCAGGAGCTTTCTCGGCGACCAACTCGAAGGCCTCTAACAGACGATGCACGCCCTTCTCTGGGGAGGTGCGGCCCACAAACAGGATCAGGGGCTGGTCTCTTTCGCCGGGCTCGCGTGGTTCGAATTGGCTGGTGTCGACTGCGTTGTGGATGGTGACGCATCGGTCCGCCACTTCTGGGAAGGCGGCGGCGACGCTGTCGCTCATGAACCGGCTCGCGCTGACTATGAGGTCGACCTGACCGAGATCGCGCCGCGTTCTGGTGCGGTCGTGTTGCAACTGGGCATGGTCGTGGACGTTGAGGATCAACTTGACCCCCGGGTTGAGCCGCCTCAACAGCGGAACGTGTTGGTGGTAGATATAGAGGTGGAGTATGTCGCAGTTGCGGGCTCTGGAGTCGAGACCAACCGTCGTTGCGTAACCGGCGAAAGACAGTCGTGACGCGACCATGGGCCGGGCAGGATCGAAACGGCCCGTCGCCTTGAGCAGCCGTTGTCGTAATCGCAATCCGAGGGTGAGGCCCCGGTCGATCGTGTTCCCGACGCGCCGGTAGGTGACTCCGTCGTGGATGGCTCTGGCAGGTTCGGAGATCCGTCCGGGTCGGTAGAGAGTGACGGTGGCCTCTTTGGCCAGACGCCGGGCATGCTCGTAGCCGAGGATGGACATCGCATCCGATCGATTCGTCGGCGGAGAATCGAGGTGCCAGTGGCTATATGCGAGACCGATGTGCAATGGAGCTCCTTGGGTCTGACTTGACGGTGGCACGCTCGATCAACTTCGAATCCCCCCGAACGTGCGATCGATCGTCCAGCCTACAGGTGGCTGTCACGCATCAGACGTCGCCCTCTAGGACTTTGGTACCATTTGTCCAAGGGCCGGTCGGGTGTAGATTAGCGCCGGGTTATCTACCATTTGCAGGAGGGCATCAGGGATGAAATGGTCGCGGGTCGTAGTCGTGGGGTCGGTATTCGTCGTAGTGGGCTTGCTTGGAGCAACCGTTGCGCTTGGTGCGGGAGAGTTGACTGATGATTTCACAGGATCTGACGGTGACCCTTGGAACCGGTGCATCTGGACAGACGATGACCTCGCTAACGGGCAATCCACTATTCAGGGCAATGAGGGTGAGCTACAGGTAACTGGAAATGATTCCAATACGGGGCTTGCCCGTCAGTTGGCCGATAGAGCTTCCCATGACGACTTTGAGGCTGTGTTCAAACAGCGCTTCACCGGGGGCACTGACGAAGACAAGCGGTTTGGCTTCGAGTTCCGCCGCTCCTCTGCGTGGCGAACACAGGATCCAAAAGACGCCCCTGATACTGGTTACCAATTACACCATCAGCAAGCGACCAACCGCGTTGTCCTCTATCGGTTCGACGATGGAGACGAAACGGAACTGGACGTAAATGGGGGCATTGATCGCGAGGCCACCAACTGGTTCCGGGTTCGCGCCGTGGGCGACTTCATCCAGGTGCGGTGGTGGGTGGATGGCATGGAGGAACCCGATTCCTGGAACATCGAGGAAACCGACGATACCTACCTGACCGGAGAGGCGTTTTCCTTCACCCACTGGCGCTCAGATGGAGACGGTACTCGACAAGCAATTATAGACGACCTGGACATTCAGATCACCAATGACCCTCCGGTGGCCGAGGATGATTCCTATGAGACTGAAGAGGACACAGCGTTGGTAGTTAACCCTGAGGAAGGGGTCTTGGACAACGACAGTGATGCGGATGGGGATTCTCTGTGTGCGGGCCTGGTAACTGGTCCGACTAACGGCACTCTCGATCTCAACAAGGATGGGGGATTCACTTACACGCCCGACGCTG
>JBKHKD010000045.1:0-17581 GCA_046537785.1 Actinomycetota bacterium | reverse complement strand
GGTACCAGGCGATTGAAGCAGGTACTCAACGACCGCACTCACGACACGGCGACGGACAGCGGTGCGGAATTCGAGCTCCTCCATCACATGAAACGACGGGGCCTCCCCATGCGCGTGTTGGGTTTCGAAATCCAAACCGACAGCGGGCGCCGGATTCTCGACCTGGCATGGCCCGACCGAAACAAAGGAATAGAGGTGGACGGAATCGACGCCCACGACTCCGCTGACAAACTCGACGACGATCTCACACGCCAGAACGATCTGATGAACCTAGGTCTTGATATCCGACGTTTCAGCGCGCGGCAGATTCGCCGGGATCCGCAAGGTGTCGTGGACCAGATCAGCCAATTCCTGGAAGCCTGAACTCTTCTGTGTCAATTTGCCCGTCTCCCAGACCGGTAAATCGACACAGAACGGTCTAGCCGGCCCGACGGCCCTCCAGAATGTGGAGAAAGGAGCGGGTTCTCAACTCGTCGACGGTGAGTCCGGTTCGGCTGGTAGCTTCCTCTTCGGTGATAGCCCCGCAGTTGATGGCGCGGAGGAAGTAGTTCAGGAGGCCCTGGCCGGTGGCGGCATCGTCGAAGACGTCGCCTACCAGCGTCGCCTTGGCTGCCGAGTCCACGAAGTTGGAGAGCCGGTCCCCGGCGGCGTCGAGGCCCTCCAGGAAGAAGGCGTACACGGCGGCGTACCTGGTGACCAGCTGTGCGGGATGCAAGTCCCAACCCTGATAGTAGGCGTGGGACAGCGAGTGGCGGACGTGGTCGTAGTGGAGCCGCATGGCGTGGTGGATGACCTCGGGATCGTCGCCGACGGGCATCACGTTGGTGGCCCCGTCGGACAGCCACACCCCGCTACCGGCGAGGCTCACCTGGAGGGCATGCCGGGCGAAGTCACACGCCGAGTGGTCCATCGACTGGTACGTGGCCGTGATGTTCAACGAGGCCGTGTAGTCGTAGGTCCCGAAATGGGCGCCACGGACCCTCCCGTCGGCGGCGTCGACCCACTTGCGCACCCCGGCAGTCCCGTCGGCGTCGATGACGGTCTGTGGGGTCTCCACCATCAACTCGAGGGGGGTCCGGTCGATCCCCAGGGCGGACTCCAGCTCGGCCAGCCCCTCGGCGGTCACCTCGACCTGGGCCAGGTCCTGGATCTTGGGGAGGGTCACGGTGAATCCGTCGGGTAGCTGTCCGGCCTCATCCACGAGGGTTGTGATGAACAGGTCCATGGTGCGCAGCGCCCGACGATGCAGCTCACCAGACATCGATTTGGTCCGGATTCCGATGAAGGGCGGCACCGTGCCTTGAGACATCCCCTTGGCGACCTCCTTGGCGGTGGACACCGCGTGCCCGTCCTCCTCGTCATCGGGACGGTGGCCGTAGCCGTCCTCGAAGTCGATGCGGAAGTCCTCGACCGGCTCCCGCTCCAGCTTTGCCATAACGGCACCGTGGACCCGCTCGGCCAGAGCCGATTCAAGACCCAAAATCTGTTCGAACTCTGCCGGGCCGGAAGCCCACTTCGCGGCGAAGTCTCGGGCCATCGACCCCAGCCGGACGGCGGTGTCGTGGGAGAAGAGCTGTGCTCCCCCGTAGACGGTGTGCACCGGCTGTCGCTCCGGGCCGTCTCCGGGGAACTCGGCGGCGATTCGCTCCGACGCCTTCTCCAGACGTGAGGACCACCGGGTATATGAGTCTGCGTTGAGTGTCATGTCCCGAACTCTATGAACGGCGTTAGCTTGATGCTCCATGACCACGCTCCTCGTGAAGAACGCCCACCTCCTAGCCACGATGGATGGCAGGGAGATCGAGGATGGCGCCATGTACATTCGGGACGGCTGGATCGAGCGCGTCGGCACCAGCGACGACATCTCCGCCGGCGCCGACGAGGTCGTCGACCTGTCCGGGCAGCTCGTTCTCCCCGGTCTGGTCAACACCCATCACCACCTCTATCAGACCTTGACCAGGGCATACCCCGGCGCCCAGGACAGTGGACTGTTCCAGTGGCTGAAGACCCTCTATCCCGTCTGGGCCCGGATGACGCCGGACCACGTCCGGACGGCCACCCGCCTGGGTCTGGTCGAACTGGCCCGCACCGGCGCCACCACCGTGTTCGATCATCAGTATCTCTGGCCCAACGGGTCGAGCATCGACGACCAGTTCGAGGGCGCGGACGGTCTCAACATCAGGTTCCACGCCTCCCGGGGGTCGATGAGCCTCGGAGAGTCGGACGGTGGTCTGCCTCCCGATGACGTCGTCGAAGACGAGAACACCATCCTCGAGAACACCGGGCGGGCCGTTTCCGAGCTTCACGACCACGGGCGGGGAGCCATGCGACGCGTGGTGGTGGCTCCCTGTTCCCCGTTCTCGGTGACACCGGAGCTGATGAGAGACTCGGCCATCCTCGCTCGCGCTGCCGACGTGAGGCTCCACACCCACCTCGCCGAGACCACCGACGAGGAGGAGTTCTGTCTCGACGAGTTCGGGCATCGTCCGGTCGCCTACATGGAGACTCTCGACTGGACGGGCCCCGACGTCTGGTATGCGCACGCCGTACACGTGGCCGACGATGAGATCAAGCGGATGGCGGACGACGGAACCGGCGTGGCGCACTGTCCCACATCCAACATGAGACTCGCCTCGGGCCTGGCTCCGGTGGGCCGCTATCTCGATGCGAAGGTGCCCGTGGGACTCGGAGTCGACGGATCGGCCTCGAATGATTCCTCGAACATGCTGGCCGAGGTTCGTCAGGCGATGCTCCTCAACCGTCTCGCCGTCTCCCCGGGTGTGGGCGAGGGCGATCAACTAAGCGCCCGCAAGGCACTGGGGTTGGGCACCATCGGTGGCGCGGCGCTTCTCGGCCGTGACGACATCGGGGTGCTCGCACCCGGCTATGCCGCCGACTTCATCGCCATTGATCTCGACCGGGTGGAGTTCGCCGGCGCCCTCCACGATCCGGTGGCGGCTGCCGTCATGTGTGCCCCGTTCGCGATCGATCACTCATGGGTCGCTGGCCGGCCGCTGATGCGGGATGGTGAGGTTGTAGGTGTGGATACCAGCGCTCTCGTGCACCGTCACAACTCTTTGGCAAGGGATCTGGTCGAGTAGTTTTGCGCCCGTGAAGGTCCACCACCCGCAGACAATCGACGACGCCCTTGCGGCCGTGGCCGACGGAGCAGTGCCCCTCGCCGGGGGCACAGACCTGATGGTCGAGGTCAACTTCCGCCACATCCGACCCGAGCATGTCGTGGGGTTGCGCCGGGTCGAAGAGCTGAAGGCGTGGGACGGCAACCGGGTCGGAGCCGGGGTTAGCTGGAGACGGCTGGAGCGTCAGGGCCCCAATGCCCTCGCCCAGGCGGCGCGCACCGTGGGTTCACCACAGATCAGGAACGCAGGAACCATCGGGGGGAATCTCGGGACGGCGAGTCCCGCGGGAGACGGCCACCCGTTTCTCGCCGCTGTGGACGCCTCGATCGAGGTGGCTAGTCCCAACGGACGGAGAACGATCCCCTGGGGGGAGTTCTTCACCGGGGTGAAGACGACGGCGCTGGGAGATGACGAGCTCATCCTCGCCACATTGCTTCCCGACGACATCCCCGAGCGACAAGAATTCGGAAAAGTGGGGGTGCGAAATGCCATGGTGATCTCAACCGTCTGTGCCGTGGTCACCCGTCGTGGTGATGGGACCACCACCGTCGGATTGGGCTCGGTTGCCCCCACGCCGATCCGAGCCAGCGAGGCCGAGCAGATGATCTCTTCGATCGCGAAGCCAACCGCTTCGGATCTGTCCGAGTTCCAGCGGCTTGTCAGCGAAGAGATCAAACCCATCACTGATCACCGGTCGACCGAGGAGTATCGCCGCCACGCCGCCGGGGTCCTCTCCCGTCGACTCCTCGAGAGGTGCTTGAGATGATCGTGACCTTCACGCTCAACGGCGAGGCTGCCAACGCCCGCGTCAGCTATCCCGTGAGCCTGCTCGACCTCCTCCACGACGACCTTGGGTTGCCCGGGTCTAAGAGCGCATGTGAGCAGGGCGAATGTGGATCGTGCTCTGTGATACTCGATGGCGAGCTGGTCTGCTCGTGTCTCGTCATGGCAGCCGACGTGGAAGGCTCGGAGGTGACGACCGTCGAGGGCATCGCCGGCGCTGACGTCCTCAACGGTGTCCAGAAGGCGATGCACGAAGCCGGTGCCGTCCAGTGCGGCTTCTGCACCCCGGGCATTGTCGTCGCGGCCAGCGAGCTGTTCGAGACGAATCCCGCTCCGAGCACCTCGGAGATCAAGGAGGCCCTCGCCGGCAACATCTGCCGATGCACCGGATATGGAGCCATCGTCCGCGCTCTCGAGAACCTCGCCGGGGAGTCGCCATGACGGCTCGTACCACCAGACGTCCGGGCAAGGTCGCCGACGGGGTGGGGACCTCCCCCCTGCGACCCGATGGCATCGCCAAGCTGAAAGGTGAGTTTGAGTACGCCTCCGATCTCCATGCCGAAGGGATGCTGTGGGGGGCCACCACCCGGAGCCCGCACGCCCACGGTCGCATCGTGTCCATCGACGTGGCCCCGGCGCTCGCCATTGGCGGAGTGCATGCGGTGTTGACCGCGGACGACGTACCCGGCCGCGCCGTGTTCGGCCTGGAGCACCCCGACCAGCCGGTCCTGGCATCACAGCTCGTCCGGTACTGGGGTGAACCCGTGGCGATCGTCGCCGCCGAGGACGAGGACACCGCCCGCCGAGCGGCGGCAGCGGTCAAGGTCGAATACGAGGAGTTGGAGCCCTTCGTCGACCCCGAAGAGGCTGACGAGGTCGATGCCGTGTTCCGCAGAATGCGGATCCGTCGCGGGGACGAGGAGGCCAAGGGCCAGGTCAGCGTCGAAGGCTTCTACGAGGTGGGGATGCAGGACCAGGCCCCACTGGGTCCCGAAGCCGGGCTGGCGATACCCGACGGGCACGGCGGTGTCGACCTCTACGCCACCAGCCAGTTTGTCCACGTCGACCAGGAACAGGTCGTCGCCAGCCTCGGCTTACGGCCCGACCAGGTGCGTGCCCATCCGGCCGGGATCGGCGGCGCCTTCGGTGCCCGGGAGGACGTCAACCTCCACATCCATCTCTGCATGCTCGCCCTCTACACCGGACAACCGGTGAAGATGGTCTACGACCGGTCCGAGTCGTTCACCGGCCACGTGCACCGTCATCCCGCCCTCATGTGGTACCGGCACGAGGCCGACGAGGAGGGTCGTCTGGTCAGGGTGGAGGCGCGCATCATCATCGACGGCGGTGCCTACGCCTCGACCACGGCCGCCGTCCTCGCCAATGCCTCGTATTTCGCCGTAGGCCCCTATCGATGCGACTCGGTCGCCATCGACGGGGTGGGTACCCGCACTAACAACCCGCCCTGTGGGGCCATGCGTGGCTTCGGCGCCGTCCAGGTGTGTGTCGCCTATGAGGCGCAGATGGACAAGCTGGCGGCGCAGCTCGGACTCGACCCGTTGGAGATCAGGAGACGCAATGCCCTTGCCAGGGGCGATGTCCTCGCCACGACCGGCCAGGTCATCGACACCCCACTCCCGGTCGTGAACGTGATCGACTCGCTGGCGGCGATCCCCATTGCCGCCACCGACGCGCCGCTTCCTGGAGGAAGCGGTCTCACTACCGACCCCGAGAATGTCAAGCGCGGCGTCGGGTACGCAATTGGGATCAAGAACCTCGGTTTCTCCGAAGGGTTCGACGACTACGCCCAGGCACGGGTTCGTCTGACCGACGAAGGAGCCGTTGTGGAGACGGCCGCCATCGAGGTGGGCCAGGGGCTGGTCACCGTTCTCGCCCAGCTGGCCAGGTCGGGTCTGGGCATCAGCTCGGCGATCGTTCGACACGTGGACACCTCCAAGATCGACTCGGCGGGATCGACCTCGGCCTCCCGTCAGACTCAGATCTCGGGCGGTGCCACCCACGGGGCCGCCACCAAGCTGCGAGAGCGGATCCTCGAGCATCACGACGGTGACGACCTCACCGACGAGGGCGTCTTCAGAGACGACGAGCTGGTGGTGCCGATGGCCATCCTGGCCGGCGAGGGATGGGAGGAGACCGTGACCTTTCGCCATCCCGATACCGAGCCATCCGACGAGGACGGTCAGGGAGTGGTCCACGCCGACTTCGCCATCGCAGGACACCGAGCCGTGGTGGATGTCGATGAGGAACTTGGTCTGGTGACCGTGGTGCGTGTCGACACCGCCCAGGACGTCGGCAAGGCGCTTCATCCCGAGGCCGTTCGCGGCCAGATCGAGGGTGGCATCCTCCAGGGGGTCGGTCTTGCCGTCATGGAGGAAATCGTCATGGAGAAGGGAATCATCCAGAATCCCAACTTCACCGACTATCTCCTGCCCACCGTCCTGGATGCCCCCGACGTGGAGGCTCTGCTCATCGAGGAGGATGGCTCTTGGGGGCCCTACGGGGCGAAGGGCGTCGGTGAGCCACCAACCATTTCCTCGACCTCCGCCGTGGTGGCCGCAATCCGCGATGCCACCGGCAAGGACATCAACCGCGCCCCGGTGCGGCCCCAGGACATCGCGTTGTAGCGCGTTTTCCCGGCTCCGCTGGACGGGTAAGGGCTGTCTGTGGATACCTCATCGACAATCGTCCGCATTGCAGGCTCGGTTTTGGCCGGTGCCGTCGGATTCCTCGTCGGCTTCTACGCCGGCTTCTTCCTCGCGTTGAGTATCTGGGGTTTGGGTGCTGCCGGGCCGGCGTTTGTGATCTCTACCGGCGGGCTCGGGTCGGTCGCGGCGGGAGCGGCCATTGCATGGACTGTTGCGACCGGCCGAAAGTGGCCGGCATTCCTCACCACGCTGGGTCTTGGAGTCGTCCTCATCGTTGTCTCGTTTCTGGTCGATGCCGATGCCGCTGCACTTGCTATCGGTGGGCTGCTGGTCGTGGTAGTGGCGTCGATCCTCGTCCGCACCGGAATGACCGACGTAGTGGCTCGTTGAGCCTGCGTCTTCTGCCTCTCTGGCGGTAGCGTCGGGGGATGGAAGAGTTCATCAAGAAGCTGCCCAAGGCCGAGCTGCACTGCCACATCGAGGGCACCCTCGAGCCGAAGATGATGTTCGATCTCGCCGAGCGCAACGGAGTAGATCTTCCCTACCCCGATGTCGAGTCGGTAGAGGCCGCGTACCGGTTCAGGAATCTCCAGTCGTTCCTGGACATCTACTACCAGGGTGCCGGAGTGCTCCAGACCCCGGATGACTTCTACGACCTGATGACCGCTTACCTCGACAGGGCCGCCGCCGACGGGGTACGTCGTGCCGAGATCTTCTTCGACCCCCAGGCGCACACCGAGCGGGGCGTCGGGTTCGAAGTCTTCATGGAGGGGTTCCGGTCGGCCATTGCCGATGCTGGGTCGCGTCACAGAATCAGCGCCGACCTGATCCTCTGTTTCCTCCGCCACCTCGGAGGCGATGCCGCCCTGACCACCATCCAGGAGGCAGAGCCACACCTCGACGGTGTCATCGCCGTCGGGCTCGACTCCTCCGAAGTGGGCTATCCCCCGGAGTTGTACGAGGCAGCCTTTTCCCACGCCCGAAATCTAGGCCTGAGGGCCGTGGCTCACGGAGGTGAGGAAGGACCGCCGGAATATGTGAGCGGAGCTCTCGACGTGCTGGGGGTGGAGCGGGTGGACCATGGTGTCCGCAGTCTTGAAGACCCGAACCTGGTGGCGAGGCTCCGCCGGGAGCGGGTGCCTCTGACGGTCTGTCCCCTGTCCAACGTCGCGCTGCGGGTGGTCGACCGGGTCGCAGACCATCCGTTGCCGAAGATGATGGAGGAGGACCTCCTAGTGAGCATCAACTCCGACGATCCCGCCTACTTCGGCGGTTATGTCGCCGAGAACTACTTCGCGCTGCATGACGACCTGGGTTTTGAGAAGCAGCGACTGGCGATGCTGGCGGCGAACTCCATCGAGTCATCGTTTCTCCCGGACCAAGAGAAGAAGGCCCTTCTCGACGAGTTCGACGATCTGGAGGCGTAAACCCTCTTTCTCGAGGCTGTGGGTTCCACATGTGAGCCGTAGAACCTGAGGTAACGAGTTCCACCTACCGCGGGACCAGGGCGAGCTGGCGGGAGAGGGCGACCAGACGACCTTCTTCGTCCCAGAGTTGGCCGTCCTCCTCGAGCATTCCCCCGGTGACGAAGCGGGTCTCGAACCGGCAGGCGAGCCATCCCGATGGGCGTGGCTCGCGCACCTGGATGGCGAGCTCGATGGTCGGGGTCCACCCCGTCGGGTAGGGAGAGTTGAAGATGGCAGGTGGGAAGCAGTCGGTGGCCAGGACCACTCCGTGCCCATCGATAGGCTCGTCGTCGAGCAACCGGAACCAGCCCCGGATCAGGGGACGATCGCCCGGCAACTCTTCCAGGACGCTGGCATCGTCGGGGTGCACTCTCAGGTCGATGTTCCCCGTCAGCGGCGGAGGAAACTCCCTGTCTTCGGCCGGTGTCGCCCGAATGCAGTCGTCGGGTGAGGGAAGTTCGGGCGGTCCCCCAAGAACGAGATCCTCGTCCGGTTTGGGTCGATCGGGGTGTGCATAGACGCCGGTTACACAGACCAGGCTCCTCCCCTCGCTGCTGACAGTCGCGGTCATGGTGCTCAGGCTGCGGCCACTCTTCAACGGTTCGACGGCAATCTCGACGGAACCGCTCGTCCCTGGATTGACGAAGTTCCCGGTGGCCGAGATCAACTCACGGCCGTCGCACTCGGCTTCCATCGCACGGGTGGCCATGGCCATGATGAATCCACCGTTTGTGATCCCTCGTATGTCCCATCCATCCGGAATGGTCCCCTGCCACCCGCCGTCGCCGCCGTGGACCGCGCTGGCGTCGGCGAAGCTCATTCCAGGGTCACTCCCGGTTGCGCTGTCACACGCCCTATGACCTCAGGACTATGAACAGATGTGGCTTCGAGAATCTCATCCAGGGACTCGGGGTCTGTCACCAGGCAGAAACCGATGCCGAGATTGAAAGTCCTCCTCATCTCCTCCTCCCGGATGCCACGTGAGGCGATGAAGTCGAAGACCTCCGGTCGCTCCCAGGTCGACATGTCGACCTCAGCACCGAGTTGCTCGGGGAGGGCACGGGCCAGGTTGGCGGCGAGGCCGCCTCCGGTTATGTGTGCAGCGGAATGCACCCCTCCTTCGGCGGCCGCGGCCAGGACGGAGGGCGAATAGATGACCGACGGCTCGAGCAAGCGTCCGGCATGGGCGCTGACCTCGTCTCCGAGAGCGGCGCGCACGAGGGAGAATCCGTTCGACCGGAGATTCGGCGAATGCAGACCGACCACCAGATCGCCTTCTTCGACCCGGTCGGGGCCCAGCACCGAGGTTTCCTCCACCGCTCCCATCGCCGCTCCGGCGATGTCGACGGCGTCGGCGTCCATGACCCCAGGGTGCACTGCGGTCTCCCCGCCGAGCAGCGCACAACCTGCCTGTTCACAAGCGACTGCGATCGACTCGACGATCACCCGATCTCGTTCGGGCTGGAGCGAGCCGACAGCCAGATAGTCGACGAATCCAAGTGGGCGGGCCCCGGCGGCGGCCAGGTCGTCGACACACATCGCCATCAGGTCGAATCCGACACCTTGCCAACGGCCTGTCTGCCGGGCTATCTCCAGCTTGGTGCCGACTCCGTCGGTGGACATCATGAGCACCGGGTCCTGCATCCCGTCTGGAATACGAATTCCGGCGGCGAAGCCACCGAACCCTCCGATGACGTCGTGGCTCCAGGTAGCTATTACGGCGTCGGCGATGGCCCTGGTGTGACGCTCGGCACCCTCGAGGTCGACCCCCGCTTCCCGATAGGAGGTCACGGTCAGGAGCGTTCCAGTTGGTACTTGTCCGACGTTATGGGCACCGGGGTCGGGTAGTCGCCGCTGAGACAGGCGGTGCAGAAGCCCGCATCGGCGACTCCGGTCGCCTCGAGCAGGCCTTCGATCGACAGATAGCCCAGCGAGTCGGCGCCCAGGTGCCGCCGGATCTCCTCGACGTCCATCCTCGCGGCGATGAGGGTGGACCGGTCGGAGGTGTCCATGCCGTAGTAGCACGGCCAGCGGTAGGGCGGCGACGACACCCTGAGGTGGACCTCGCTGGCGCCCGCCTCCCTGACCATCGCCACGAGCTGTCGGGTGGTGGAGCCTCTGACGATCGAGTCGTCCACGAGAACCACACGTCGCCCGTCCAGACTCTCGGGGATCGGGTTCAGCTTGAGCCGGATGCCCTGATCGCGGAGCAGTTGGGTGGGCTCGATGAAGGTGCGTCCGACATAGCGGTTCTTGACCAGGCCATCCGAGTAGGGGATGCCACTGCTGGCGGCGAATCCCTGCGCGGCGGGTATGCCCGATTCGGGCACGGGAACCACGACGTCGCCTTCTGCGGGATGCTCGTCGGAGAGGACCCGGCCCATTTCGTAGCGAGCCCCCTGGACGGACCTTCCGTACATGTGGGTGTCGGGCCGGGCAAAGTAGACGAACTCGAAAACACAGAGCCCGGGCTCGGTCTCCCTAAACGGGTAGTAGGACTTTGGGCCTCCGGCATCGACCACGATCATCTCTCCGGGGGATACCTCGCGGACGAAGGTAGCGCCTACCAGGTCAAGTGCTGACGACTCCGACGCAATGACCCATCCTCCCTCCTCGATGGCGCCCAGACACAGGGGACGGAAACCATGCGGGTCACGCATGCCCACGATACGGCCCTGGTCCATGATCACGAGCGAGAACGCGCCTTCCCAGCTCGGCGCGACCTCCATCAATGCCAGTTCCAGCCCGCGTCCATCGGAGCGGTTGTCGTCTATGGCGCGTGCCAGACTCTCCGCCATCAGATCGCTGTCGGTCGTGGCACCCTGGATGCCGAGGGACCGGGCCAGCTTCTCGGTGTTGGTGAGGTTGCCGTTGTGTCCCAGGGCCACCGACGTGTTACCAACCTGGCGGTGGGCTGGTTGGGCATTGGCCCAGTTATTCGAGCCGGTGGTGGAGTAGCGCGTATGACCGATGCCGAGGTGACCGTCGAGACCCGCCAGGGTCGACTCGTCGAACACCTGGTTCACCAACCCCAGATCCTTGAATACGGTGACTGTCTCGCCGTCGGAGGTGGCTATGCCCGCCGACTCCTGGCCACGGTGCTGGAGGGCGAACAACCCGAAGTAGAGGAGATGGGAGACCCGCTGCGTGGTCGAGTAGGCGGCTACAACCCCACAGGCCTCGCGGGGCCCAGTTTGGAGCGGGACGGTCGCCTCTTCGGGCACAGGGCGATGGTAGGTCGTCGCGTGGCCAGTTCACAGTTCCATGGGCTCGATTCATTCGAGGATTTCCCGATAAGCGGCCAGGAGCTCCAGGTAATGCTCGACACCGCGGTCGGCGCGAACGATCTCTTCTTCGGTCAGGTCTCTGATCGGTTGGGCCGGGACTCCCATGGCCAGAGTCCATGGTGGAATGGTCTTGTCCTCGGGAAGCAGGGAGCCGGCCGCCAGCCAAGCTCCTTCACCGATCCTTGACCTGTTGAGGGCCTTGGCACCCACCCCGACGAGTGCCCGGTCTTCGACGACTGCACCGTGGACGACCGCCGAGTGCCCGACGGTGACCCGCTCGCCCACGAGACAGGGAACACCTTCGTCGCAGTGAAATACGGAGTTGTCCTGGACGTTCGTCTCCGCGCCGATGCTGATGCGGTCGAGCTCGGCGCGTATCACCGAGCCGAACAGCACGAACACGTTGGAGTCGATGGTGACGTCGCCGTGGATCACCGCCCCCGGGGCGATGAGGGCGGTGGGGTGGATTTTCGGTTCCGGGATGTGAGGTTTTCTCACTGCGCGTTCGTCTCCGCGAGCGATTCGATGCGTTCCCTGATGGTGTCGGCACGGGTCCATCCCCGGGCGAGCAGGGCAAGCCGACCGTCGCCGAGGTCGCCGACGAGGGTCGGAAAGCCGCTGATGCCCCAGTTGCGGGCCCGGGAGAAGTCGCTCCAGGCTCGCTTCTTCGCCGCTTCGGTCTCGAGGGCGGCGGCAAAGGCGTCCTGATCGACGTCGTATTCCCCGGCAAGTTTGGCGAGAACGTCGAATTCGGTGACGTCTTCGCCACGGCCGTAGAAGGCCATCTGGACGTCAGTGAAATAGTGGAGAGTGTGTGGTTCGTTCATCTCTCTCATCTGGGTCACTGCGATAGCGGCAGGCTCGGTGTCGTAGACCCACCCATCCCGTCTCTCGAGGAAGCTCGTGTCGAATGGCTGTCCGGTTCGCTCTGCGATCTCGTCCCAGTGATGCTCGAGCGTGCCCGCCATACGGTCGTCGAGTGGGTTGGCCATCGGGCCCGGTCTCAGACCACCGACGACTACTTCTGTCGGCAGTTCTGCGGCGAGGCTCTCGATTTCCGGGGCGAAACCCCAACACCAGGAGCACATCGGATCGCCCACATAGATGAGGCGGCTGACTTGATCGGGCATCCCTTCCAACCCTATTTCTCCGGCAGTGTCGACGCGAAACGAGCCTCGGCTTCGGCTCTCGAATCATCGTCGTCGACGCTGAACCAGGAACGACCGTCCTCGCCCCAGCCCATCCAATCGTCGGGGGTCACCGGGCGAAACGAGATTCTGTCGAGCAGGGTCTGGATGGAGCCACCGGAGCGGGCCTCGTCGACGGCCGTATCGCCGACTGCCGCCGGGTAGATCGCGCAGGTGACCTGTCTGGTTCCGGCCTCGTCGACCGGGACGACGGGTATGTCGGCTTCGATCGCGACCAGGTGGCGGAGGAGCGACGGTGTGACGAAGGGATGGTCAACGGCTATCACCGCCACTCGATCGGCTTCGGTGCGCGAGAGGGCAGTGGCTATTCCTGCCAGCGGGCCCTGGGCGTGGACCGAGTCGGGCCAGCACTCCCATCCCTCCCGTTCGGGCCCGAGTAGTACGACCCGATCGGCGACCGTCTCCAGGGCTGTGGCGACCCGGTCCAGCATGGGCCTCCCGGCAACAGGCACATCGGCCTTGTCCCGTCCCATGCGGGTGCTTCCGCCACCGGTGAGGATCGCTCCGAGCAGTTGATTCATCACTTACCGGAGGCTACGAGATCTCACCTGTTCGCGTGCACCGGGGTGGGTCTCACCGATACGGAATCGTCGTGAGCAGGGTCAGCCTGCGAGTGCCCGGGCGATGGCGTGTTGCCATCTGTCGGCGCAGTCCTCCAGGTGGACCGACTGACCGTTGACGACGACGGTTCTTCCGCCGACCTCTCCGATGCGACGGGCGATCTCCTCGGGCGGGTCGACCGTCCCCGGCTCCGCGACGACGAGGAAGCGATGCGGGTCCTCCGAGAACGGGTGGGGGGTCTCAACAGTCGCCCCTACTCCGGACACAATGCAGATCTCGGCCAGGGCGACTGCCAGCCCACCGTCGGAGATGTCGTGGAGGACGGGAGCACTGTGAGCCAGCTCCGCGGCCAGCGATATGACCCGGCGGGCGGCGTCATGGTCGGGGGGAGTGGGTTCTCCTCCGAGCTCGCCGACGAGTCGCTGCACTGCCGAGCCCGCGAGGTTCGCTGTCGCCTCGGGACCTATCTCCCAGATCTCCATCCCGGCCCGGGCCCTGGTCAGCCGGGGCACCGGAGACGGCATCGGGTCGGCGAGGCCGAGGAGACCGACTACCGGCGTCGGGTGGATGTCGCCGCCGTCGGTCTCGTTGTAGAACGAGACATTGCCTCCGACTACCGGGATCTCCAGCGCCTCGCACGCCTCCGAGATGCCCTCCACCGACTCGACGAACTGCCACATCACTTCCGGCTTCTCAGGGTTGCCGAAGTTGAGGTTGTCGACGAGGGCGAGAGGTCTCGCTCCGGTGACCGCCACGTTGAGCGCGGCCTCGTAGACGAGACGCGCTCCACCGACGCGGGGGTCCAGATAGCACAGCCGACCGTTGCCGTCCGTGGACACCGCAAGACCCTTGTCGGTCCCCTTGACTCGCAGCAGGGTCGCGTCCGATCCGGGGCCGACGACGGTGTTGAGAAAGAGCATGTGGTCGTACTGGTTGTGAACCCATTCGGAAGATCCGATGGCCGGATCGTCGAGGAGGGCGGCGAGGGTTCCGGCGATGTCGTCGACATGCTGGTGTGTCCTGCGCCCCTGCACTGCGTCGAGCCAGTCCGGACGCTTGGTGGGGCGGTCGTAGAGCGGTGCGTCATCGGCCAGGGAGGCGGCGGGGACCTCGGCGACCAGCCCGCCGTCATGTCGGATCGAGAGCGTCGATCCCTGGCGGACTTCGCCGACGACGGCGGAGTCGATCTCCCACTTTTTGGCCACCGCAAGCACGTCGTCCACCAGACCAGGCTCGACGAAGGCCATCATCCGCTCCTGGGATTCCGACATCAACAGCTCCGGGGCTGACATGCCGTTCTCCCGGGTGTGCACGGCATCCAGCTTCACGTCGATGCCGACCCCCGCACGTCCTGCCGGTTCCGACGTGGCACAGGACAGACCGGCGGCACCGAGATCCTGCACGCCGACTACCAGGTCTTTCTCGTACATCTCGAGACACGCCTCGATCAGCTTCTTCTCCTCGAACGGGTCACCTACCTGGACCGAGGGGCGTTTCTCTCCCGACGCATCGTCGAACGACGCCGAGGCGAGCACGCTGGCGCCCCCTATCCCGTCGCGTCCGGTGGCCTTACCCAAGAGAACGGCGACCGTTCCCGGGTCTCCGGCGGTGCCCAACACGAGCTGTTCTTTGCGGAGGAGACCCAGACACATGACGTTCACCAGGGGATTCGAGGTGTAGCACTCGTCGAACTCCAAGCCTCCGCCTACCGTCGGCACTCCAACGGCGTTGCCGTAGCCGGCGATTCCCGAGACGACGCCCTTGAAAAGATACCGGTTCTTAGGTTCGTCCAGGGGTCCGAACCGGATCTCATCCCAGAGGGCGATAGGTCGGGCGCCCATGGTGAACACGTCCCTGAGGATCCCTCCCACACCGGTGGCGGCTCCCTGGTAGGGCTCGACGAAAGACGGGTGGTTGTGGCTCTCGATGCGGAGCGCGGCCAGCCAGCCGTCCCCGATGTCGACCACGCCGGCGTTTTCTCCGGGTCCGACGACGACCCAGGGCGCCTCGGTGGGAAAGCGGCCGAGATGCTTGCGTGACGACTTGTAGGAGCAGTGCTCGGACCACATCACCGAGTACATCGCCAGCTCGGCTGGTCTGGGGTCACGCCCCAGCAAATCAACGACCGACCCGTACTCGTCGTCGGTCATCCCCAGTTGGCGGTGAACGGGCTCCTCGGTGGTTGTGTTGGTCATGCCGGTATGAGCGAGTGGAGAAAACTCTCGAGAAGAATCCGACCGTCGGTCGAGCCGAGGACTTCCTCGGTGGCCCGCTCCGGATGGGGCATGACGCCTACCACGTTGCCGGAGGCGTTTGACACCGCGGCGGCGCGGTCCTGGGAGCCGTTGGGGTCGTCCACATAGCGGAGGACCACCCGTCCCTCTCCCGAGGGGTCGACCCAGTTGCCCTCATAGGAGTTGAGCGGTATGCGGAGACGCTGGCCGACCTCGGCGCCCCTGGTGAGCACCGAACCGGTGTCGACCACTTCGACATCGACAAACTTGCAGATAAAGGAGAGATCACGGTTGGCAATGTGGGCTCCGGGGATCAGACCCGACTCGCACAGCACCTGCCAGCCGTTGCATATACCCAGCACCGGGGCACCCCTCGCCGCCAGGCGGGCGACTTCCTGCATCGCTGGGGAGAACCTGGCGATGGCTCCGGTGCGGAGGGCGTCACCGTGGGCGAACCCCCCGGGGAGGACGATCCCGTCGAGGCCGGTTAGGTCCTTGTCCCGGTGCCAAACCAGCTCGGCTTCAGCCCCGAGAGCGGAAAGGGCATGAACGACGTCGTGCTCGCAGTTCACTCCGGGGAACACGACGACTCCCACCTTCATGTGTCCACCGCCACCTCGAAATCCTCCAGGACCGGGTTGGCGAGGAGCTGGCGACACATGTCCTCCACCCGTTCCTTGACTTCGGCCGGGTCGTCGCCATCCACGTCCATGTGGATGACCCGGTCCATGCGCACGGATCTCGCTTCGGTGAATCCCAGGTCGTGGAGTGCGCGCTGGACGGTGGTTCCCTCCGGGTCGGCGATCTCGGGCCTCCGGTCGATGGTGACCGTGACCCTCATCGCCAAGCGTCCAGGTAGTCGTCAAAGCTCTCTCCGGTGATCCGTTCGTAGGCCTCGATGTAACGCTCGCGGGTTCCCTCGACTATCTCCTCGGGGAGATCGGGCGGTGGCGGATTCTTGTCCCAGGGTTGACGCTCCAGCCACTCTCTCACGTATTGCTTGTCGAAGGAGGGAATCTCCCCACCCGGCTCGTACTCGTCGACGGGCCAGTAGCGGGATGAGTCGGGGGTGAGGACCTCGTCGATGAGGAGCAGCTCGCCGTCGGCGTGTCCGAACTCGAACTTGGTGTCGGCCAGGATCACGCCCTTCTCCGCTGCGTAGGAATTGGCCCTGGTGTAGATGTCGATCGACCGGTTCTTCAGCTGCTCAAAAAGCTCATCGCCGAGGATTTCCCTCGTCCGCGCCTCGGTGATGTTCTCGTCGTGGCCGGTGGTGGCCTTGGTGGCCGGGGTGAAGATCGGCTCGTCCAGTTTGTCGGCCATCTGGAGCCCGTCGGGAAGATGCTCGGTGGTGGGACCACCGCCGTCGCGGTACTCCCGCCACGACGATCCGTACAGGTAGCCGCGGACGACACACTCGACGGGAACCACGTCTGCCCTGCGGACCACCATCGCCCGGCCGGCCAGTTCGGCGCGTTGGGCATCGGTCAGGCCGTCGACATCTGACAGGTCGGTGGTGACCAGATGGTTGGGTGTGTCGAGGAGATCGAAGAAATGGAGACTCAGCCCGGTCAACACCCGACCCTTGTCCGGGATCTCCTGGTTGAGGATCACGTCGTAGGCCGAGATGCGGTCAGTCGCCACGAAAAGGAGATGTTCGGGGTCGACCTCATAGATCTCCCTGACCTTTCCCGACGCGATATGGGGGAGTGCCAGCACGCTCCGGGAGCGTAGCGTCCTCATCACAGGGGTCTACTCTCTCCCCATCGTGAGTGGATTCGAACTAGACCGCGTCGCTGCACTGCTCGCCGACGACGCATACGCAGGGGGCCTGGGGATCGAGTTGGTCGAGGTCACTGACGACGAGATCGTCGTGGCCATGGACGTGGAAAAGTCCCACACCAATTTTCTCGGGGGTGGCCACGGAGGCATGGTCTTCTCACTTGCCGATTGTGCCTTCTCACTGGCCTCGAACTCGGCGGGAGACCCGGCCGTTGCCATCGACACTCACCTCGTACTTACCGCTGCCAGCCGCCCGGGGCACCGGCTGGAGGCCCGGGTGAGGGAGGTGTCGAGAGGGAGGACCCTGGGCACATACCGTGCTGATGTGACCCGTGACGACGGCCGGACGGTCGCCTTGTTCACGGGCACCGTGTTCATCAACCGGGATTAGATTCCGGCTCAATGCAGGGTGGTCTACCTAGTATTTTCGAGGTTTGCTCTCCGAGCGGGATCC